>NZ_JBDPMD010000019.1:0-124011 GCF_039871875.1 Sphaerisporangium sp. B11E5
CCCACCACCACCGCCCTCCCGCACCTCCCCACCACCGTCCTACGAGCGCACCCACCTGAACACGTCCCCCATGAGGGTGCCCGCCTGGACGCCCCGCACGCGGAGTCCGCGCTGGACGTGCCCCTCAGGGGGAGTGCGCGCTGGACGTGCCTCTCACGGGGAGCCCGCGTGGGACGCGCCGCTCACGGTGAATCCGCGCTGGACGGGCCCTCACGGGGAGTGCGCGTTGGATACGCCTTTCACGGGGAGTCCGTGTTGGACGCGCCGCTCACGGTGAATCCGCGCTGGACGGGCCCTCACGGGGAGTGCGCGTTGGATACGCCTTCACGAGGAGTCCGTGTTGGACGCGCCCCTCACGGTAATCCGCGCTGGATACGCCTACGGGGTCCATGGACACGCCCTCACGGGGATGACCGCCTCGACGCGCCCTCTGTGAGGGTGCCCGCCTGGACAACTGCCCCTTGGACACGCCCCACGGGGGTGCCCGTGCCGGACACGCCCCCACGGCGTGCCGCCTCGACGAGTGCCCGTGAGCCCGCTCGTGGTCCCCGTCGATCCCGGCCGTGTTTCCCGGCGCCGGTACGGCGGATCCACCTACGGCGAATGCGGCGCCTTCGTACGGCGGTCAGCCGGTGAGGGACCGGGCTCTGGAGCGGTTTTGACGTGCGCGAGTCCTGTCCGCGACACTGCGCGGGACAGCACACGCGACGCGCGGCGAAGAGGAGAAGGACTTCGGTGCACCGCTCCACCCACTGCGGCATCCCCGGCGAGGCGGACGCATGACCACCTATGTCGTGGCCCTGGACGTCGGCGGCACCTCCATGAAGGGCGGCCTGGTGACCGCCGCCGGCGAGATCCTCCTCACCGGCCGCCGCCCCACCCCGCGCGACGAAGGCCCCCACAAGGTCGTCGACACGATCCGCGCGTTCGTCGCGGAACTCGCCGAAGCGGGCCAGGGCACCCCGGCCGCCGTCGGCGTCGTCGTCCCCGGCCCGGTCGCCGACAACACCGCCGTCTACTCCTCGAACATCGGCTGGCGCGACGTCCCCGCCGCCGACTTCAGCCCCCTCGGCGTCCCGGTGACCCTCGGCCACGACGTCCGCACCGCCGGCCTGGCGGAGAGCGTGCTCGGCGCCGCCCGCTCCCAGCAGGACTTCCTCTTCCTCTCCATCGGCACCGGCATAGCCGGCGCCATGATCCTCCACGGCGACCCCTACCCCGGCGCCACCGGCTGGAGCGGCGAGATCGGCCACATCCCCGTCTTCCCCACCGGCGAACGCTGCGCCTGCGGCCAGACCGGCTGCCTGGAAACCTACGCCTCCGCCGCCTCGATAGCCCGCCGCTACACCGAATCCCTCACCAGAGCCAGCTCCATCACCCCCCCCCCCCCCCCCCCCGCCCCCCCCACCGACGAGGACGTGATCGCCCGCGCCCTACGCGGCGACCCCCAAGCCGCCGAAGTCTGGGACGACGCCCTGGAAGCCCTCTCCCTGTCCCTCGCGACCTACACCCTCCTCCTGGACCCCACGTCCATAGTTCTAGGCGGCGGCCTCTCCGAAGCCGGCCCCACCCTCAGCACCCCCCTCTCAGAACGCCTCCAGCGAAAACTCACCTGGCGCGAGTCCCCCCCGATCCACCACACCCACCTAGGCACCAACGCCGGCATGCTGGGCGCCGCCCTCCTCGCCTGGCGATCAACACAAACTCCCCTCCCCACCTGGCCACTCGATGTGCCCACCCCCCCGCCTGTACCGTAAGGTTGTGGTCCACCCAAGAAGGGGCGCTTAGCTCAGCGGTAGAGCACTCGCCTTACAAGCGAGGGGTCACTGGTTCGAACCCAGTAGCGCCCACAAATGGCCACTGACCTGCGTAAACGGTCGGGGGCTTTCTCGTTCCTACGGCGCTACGTCGCTCAGTGACCACTCGCCTTACCTGTCGGCTCGTCTAGGGTGCCGTCCATGGCTCCCCTCACTGACTACGCTGTGAAGTCGTTCGGCCCAGAGATCTCGTCCTCCGGCGGGCACTGCGGTCGGAGAACAAGAGCGACAACACTGTCCGGATCTACACCGACGCCGCCGAGCGGTTCGCGAACTGGCTCACCGACTGGCAGGGCGACGACGACTCCGGGCCAGTCGAAGCCTGGCAGGACGTGACGCGCCACCATATCCAGGCATGGATCATCGGTCTCCTGGAGAGCCGAAGTGCCGGTTACGCCAACAACCAGTTCCGCGCCATCCAGCAGTTCTGGAAGTGGTGGGCCGCGGATGAGGACCTGCCAAACCCGGTGCTCGGCTTGAAGCCTCCAACGGTCCCGGAGCAGCCGGTCGACGTGCTGCGTAAGGAGCAAGCTGGGGGCGCTACTGAAGAACTGTCAGGGCCGGGACTTCCTCAACCGGCGTGACCTCGCGATCATCTACATCTTCATGGACTCGGGTATCCGGCGGGCCGAGCTGGTGGCTCTCACGGTGAACGACGTCGACCTGGATCTGCGGGAGATCCAGGTCCTGGGCAAAGGCAGACGGCACCGCGTCGTGACGATCGGCCGGCGGGCGGTTGTGGCCGTGGATCGATACCTGCGCGACCGGGTCCGGCAGAAGTGGGGCGACCGGCCGGAGTTGTGGCTGGCTGACAAGAACAAGGGCGTTCTGACCCACTGGGGTGTGAGGGAGATGCTGGAGCGCCGCGGCAGGGCCGTCGGTATCCCGAACCTGCACCCCTCTTGCCCAGGCGGAGGACGACAGGCCGCTGATGCTTAACTTCGGCGAGGCCGAACAGATGGCTGACGCCCTGGTCGCTTCCCTCGACGCCATGGGGCTGGTACTTGCCGCGCGCTGCGCCTGCGGACAGCCTTTCGGTGCGTGCTCCGACTGCGGGAAGCCCCGCTGCTGGCACTGCAACCCCCGGGCCCGACAGTTCCTGCCGGCCGCCGGTTCAGCAATATTCGGCACCGGTCTGCCGCAGGAATTCCTCCTCCGGTTCTGGAGTCCCCTTTCCAATCACGTTCACCACCGTGGCGGTGCCTGCGAGATCCTCTGGTATCTGGTCCAGCGTGAACGCGGAACCCACCACGAGATCGCTCGCCAGCGTCGCGCTGACGTCGAGGTTGGACGGCAACGGCGACGCCAGCGGGATCTCCTGCTCCGCGAACCCTTGAGTGTTCCCGAGAACGATCTTCTTCATGTCCGGCCGAGCCGGCCGCGACACCTTCCATACAGGCTGTTCGGTCTCGTGGTCCACCGCCGCGAACGAGGAGATAGCCTCGCCCGTGCAGAGCGGAATCACGAACCTGAGTTGCCCGTCGTCCGCGCGCCCGATTCCGATCGGACGCGGCAACCGGTCCCCCAGCGGCGGCGTGCACGCCACGAGCAGCAGCACGCACGCCGGAAGCAGGAGTAACCTGGATGACCATCGGCGCGGTCGGAAATCCTTCTTTCCAGTCATGAGAGCCCATCAACAGTCGTAGGTCTTGCCCTTTTTGTCAGCCTGCTGTTCATAGATGTTCTCGCACGGGTCGCCCGCGTGCTCAATCTGCTCCCAAACATCGTCCCTGTCCCTTCGGCTGCGCTACGGACCATGTGTGAGCCAACTCGATCTGCTCGCCCACTGCCGGTGGACAATGTCCGGTCGGTTCGCGTCGCTGGACGGACGTTGAAGTTACGCTTGTCGGTGTTCGACACGTACTGGCGACATCGCCGAGTCCGCGCCCATCGGGCCCTCCGCCGAGGCATACGACGGCGGACGGTGGGTCGGTCGCGACGGCGCGGCATCCATCTGGACGGGCGTGGGCCGACCGCTCCCTCACTGCGGGTAGTCACGAGGCCGCGAGGCGGAGACTGCGCAGCACCCATGGCGGGCAGTCCGGGTCGGCCTCGGCTTCGGCGAGGCTGAGCCATACCAAGCCCGCCACCTCCTCGGCCGACGCGACCACTGGCCTGGCGTCGGGCGGTAGCGTGGCCGAGAAGACCACGTTGACCACGGGATCGCCGTCGTCGGTGACGAAGAAGCCGCTCGCCACGTAGCCGAGCCGCACTCCCGACATGTCCACGCCGATCTCCTCGCCGACCTCCCGGCGCGCGGTTTGCTCCAACACAGCTTCCCCCGCGCCCTCGGCCTCGACCTTGCCGCCGACGCCGGCGAGGGCCCCGGGAGCGTGCGCCTCGTGCGCGCCGCGTCTGATGAGCAGCCAGCGGCCGTCGCGCTGGAGGAAGACTTCGACGTTCACCACGAAGGCCGGCCGGCCTCCCCTGGTCAGGCAAGCGGCCATGCCGGGTGTGCCGGTGCTCGTCATGCTCCAGCACTCTACGCGGCCCAAGGCTGCCTAGGCTCCGGGCTTGTCAGACCGAGTGACCGTTGCCGTCGAGTACCTCGCGGCGATATTTGCGGCCAGTGGTCTCGCGAGACACCTACCCGGCGCACACGTCGAAGGATTCCCACCAGATCGTCTCCCCGGGCGATCCGAAGGGCCTGCTCCCGGGCGCATAGATTGTTTCCCGCCACATCCCCTCAGGGCAGTCTTCGCTCGGTGGTCCTGGCTCCCTTGAGGACCACGTTCACCCTGCTCGCCTTGCGGGCCCATCGGCCCCGTTCTGTCGAATGCCCCAATGCGGCTCGCCATGATGAATCCACGAGCAGCGCTATTGTCGCTCCGACGATCCCGCCAAGTATGGCGGCGCGGTTGATGGCGGCTTTGATCGCTTCCGCATCCAGACCAGCAGGTGTCGTCTTGGTGCTCATCGTGAGTCTCCTCGGGATCGTGAGTCCCCCGAGTCCCTGGTGTGACGCCTGGTGCAGGTGTGCGGTTGACCTATCTGGTCCGCTAATCAGCGTCCGAGGGCCGTAGCGAGTTCTCCTCCCGGCGACTCGTGGGGGTTGCGTCCACGGAGGTGGTGTACGAGTTTCCGCTGGTAGTCAGCGTGGCGTCGTGAAATGAGAACGGCCATCGCGTGATCCTTCGAGTGCGAAGACCAAGATCGAAGGAGAGAAGCGATGCCGTGGATGACAGTGTGGACCCCGCGGGCTGGTTGGCGGAGCAGATCGAGTCCGGGGATCCGGATCTGTTGCGATCCATGGTGAAGACCATGGCCGAGACGTTGATGTCGGCCGAGGCCGACGGCCTGTGCGGCGCGGGATACGGACAGCGCAGCAATGAGCGGAACAACCGGCGTAACGGCTACCGGATGCGGGAGTGGGACACCCGGGCCGGCACCGTGGAGCTGGCGATCCCCAAGCTGCGCCAGGGGTCGTATTTCCCCGACTGGCTGCTGGAGCGTCGTCGCCGGGCCGAGCAGGCGCTGATCAGTGTGGTGGCCACCAGCTACCTGCTGGGCGTGTCGACCAGGCGGGTGGACAAGCTGGTGGAACAGCTGGGCATCAAGCACATCTCCAAAGCCAGGTCTCCCAGATGGCAGGGGTGCTGGACGAGCAGGTGGACGCCTTTCGCACGCGCGCCCTGGACGCCGGCCCGTACACCTTCCTGTGGCTGGACGCGCTCACCCAGAAGGTGCGGGAGGTGGACGGACGATAAACGTGCACGTGCTGGTCGCCACCGCGGTCAACGCCGACGGCCGCCGCGAGATCCTCGGCCTGGAGGTGTCCTCGGCCGAGGACGGCGCCGGGTGGCTGACCTTCCTGCGCGGCCTGGTCGCCCGCGGCTTGTCCGGCGTCCAGCTGGTCATCTCCGATGCGCACACCGGCCTGGTCACCGCGGTCGCCGCCGCCCTTCCAGGAGCCGCCTGGCAGCGGTGCCGCACTCACTGGAGTCGTCAAGAATCAAGGTGTCGATTGTGTGACACGTGGGATGTCGTCGTGCGGTGTGATGGCGTTCAGGAGCGCGTCGGCGCTGGAGTATCTGGTTGCGGATCGGATGACGGCGTAGCCGGTCTCCTCCAGCAGCGGGCGGACCCAGATCTTGGCGTTGCCGATAGTGCGTCGGCTCACTTGAAACAGTTCGGCGACGACCTGCCAGGTGCAGACTTTGCGCATGCCGAGGATGACCGCCAGGACGCGCTCGGCGTCGGTGATTTTCTCCTGGAAGATGCCTGCGCGGGCGCCGGCCTGCCGGTCACCGCCGCGCTGGCGATGCTTGCGCTGCTCGGCCTCGGCTGCCTGCCGCAGCGACAGCCGCTCGATCAGTGCGGCCAGTTCTGGGCGGCTCATCCCGGTCAGTGCCGGATCTGCGAGCAGCGCCAGCCGGTTGGGTCGTGTCGGGACGGTGTTGCTGTCCAGGAAGTCGCGGAGCGCACCGGCGCTGGTGAAGCGCAGCACGGTGGGTTCGATCTTGAGTTTGCGCGCGGCCAGGAGCTTGCCGGTCTCGGTGACCGCCTGACCGATCGAGGGCTGGCTGATCTCGAGCATCTCCGAAAGGACGCGCTGGGAGCAGATCTGGCGGAGATAAACGATGGCGATCAGGACCTTGTCGGCGGCGGTGAGCAAGGGGCGTCCGTGGTTGGCCTTGGCCTGTCGGCGTGGGCCACCACGGATTTCGAAGTTGCGCTGCTCGGCCAGGGCCGCCTGATCCCAGGCCAAAGACGCGGCCAGCTCGTTCAGCTCTTGTGGGCTCATCCTGGTCAGCCGGGGATCGGCCAGGGCGTGCAGGCTTTGGGACCGGATGCGCGCCCGGTCGTCGCATAGGGGCAGGTGCGGGTTGCCGTCTGCCGGGCCGATCGTGTAGTTCCAGGCGCCGCGCTCGGGATGCGGGACGATCGGCAGCATGCTCATCCGCTCGGCGGACACTGACACGCCCAGCGGGTAGGCGTTGGTGTCCAGCTCGGCCGCGACGGTCAGCCCGGTGCGGGTGCGGGTCGCAGCGATGCTGTTGACCACGACCTCGTGGCTGGTCAGGGGCCTGCCGCGCCAGTTCATGGTGATGTGCGAGAACAGCCGGTGCTCTATCTTGTTCCACTTGCTGGTGCCGGGCGGAAAGTGGCAGACGGTCACCGCCAGCCCGGTCTGGGCGGCGAAGTCGGCCAGCTCAGCCTTCCATAACCGGTAGCGATAGCTGTTGGAGCCCCCGCAGTCCGCCGTGATCAGCAGCCGGTTCGCGTTCGGGTAGTCCAGGCTGCCGCGGCCGCGCCACCAGCGCCGTATCGACTCCACCGCGAACGCCGAGGCGTCGTGATCGATCCCGACGTTCACCCAGCCCGTGTCATTGACCAAGTCGTAGACCCCGTACGGGATCGCGTGCGGCACGTCCGGGCCGGTGAAGAAGAAACTGTGGTCCTCGACCCGAACCGGATCGCCCTTGGGCCGCCACTGCCGGCCGGCGTTCGGCAGATCGCCCAGATGCTCCTTCTTCTTCGTGTCCACGCTGATCACCGGCTCACCGTCCGCCTGATGGGCCTTGACCTGCTCATTGATGTAACGGAATTGCGCGTCCCGGTCCGGGTGCTGCTTGCCTTCCAGCGTCTTGGCATTGGCCTGCAGACTGAAGCCTTGTCTTTTCAACAGCCGGCCCGCCGCCACCACCTCGAAAAGCTCCAAACCGCAGCAGCAGCCTGACCGCCAGAATTCGCCAACAGTGTCAGATCTGGTCGAACAACCCCCAGGAACGGCTGAACAAGGAGATCCGCCGCCGCACCGACGTGGTCGGCATCTTCCCCGACCGAGCCGCAATCATCCGCCTGGTCGGCGCGGTCCTGGCCGAGCAGACCGACGAATGGACCGAAGCCCGCCGCTACATGGGCCCCGACATCCTGGCCAAGACCCGGCTCCGCGTCATTCCCGGCGACACACCACAACCAAACCCGATCCCACAAACACTCACCGCTTAACCTGCAGAAACAGGATCACGCGGAGATCAACTCATACACCATTCCGCTGGACGTGACCCCACTGGGCGGGTACAGGACGGCAACCTGTACGCCCTCGAACCATCGCCCTAGCGCCAGCGAAGCCGCCAGGGACCTACTGAGCCGCGTTATCTTCGTCGGCGAGGTTTGCTTGACGTGGGGAGGCTACCGCAGCGTGCCAAGGATCACCCTGACGCCCACCATGCGGTGTCCGAGTACGCTCGCCGTCGCAGGAACCAGGGAGGAGCGCCGATGACTCGACGCTTATCGTGCGAGCGTTGCACCTGAAGCCCTGGCGAACGATTGTGGCCGAGAGGACCACCCGCACTGCCCTGCCTGAGGGCATCGCGTGTACCGGCACACGTCCGAGGAGATCAACCCGCCGGTAGCCGTACCTGAGGAGGAGCATTGAGAGACGAGATGTCCGGGCCTGCTGCGGCGTTCGCCCAGCGGGTGGAACGCGAACGAGTCAACAAGGGCCTGTCCAAGACGGTGCTTGTCGAGCGGGCCGGGATCGGCCGTATGACCCTGGACCGGCTCGGCACCCAGACAAGAGAGCCACGCCCTTCAACGGTGATTGGTCTGGCGGACGCGCTGGACATCGACCACGACGAGGCGTTCGAACTCGCCGGGCTGGCTACTCGTGCCGAGCGCCAGCACGAGGCTTCGGACCCGTCCAGTTTGGCGGAGGTGCTCGGCCGGCGGATGCCTGACGTTGACGAGGAAATCCTCGCCCGTGTGGTACTCAACTTGGCGGACATCATGCGGGAAGTCGCCGAGGAGTTGTTCGACCGCGCGAAGAAGGGACGGGAGGAAGCGTGAGCACCGCCTCGGCGGCTCCGGGCGGGGTGGCTAGCCGGCCCCGGAGCCGGCGCGGCGGCATGCGACCGCCGCGTGGTCTGAAATCACCCCGGTGCCGACCAGGTCGTTTACGCAAGCCCAGAAGCCATAGCCGTGTGGCGCAGCGCCCACTTGGCACGCCAGGGTGCGAGGGCCGGTGATGGCGTAACCCCGGGCAATGAGGGCCTCGCGACAGGACCAAACATCAGCCTGGGCAGGTGTGGTCGTCACCAGGCTGAGGGCTGCTGCCGTGAGCAGAGCGGCGGCCAGAGCGAGAAACAGCTTGACGGTCCTCACGTGATCGCTTCCTTCGCAATAGGGCAGATGTGCTTCACAATGTCCGTACGTTTCGGAGCTGTACAGGGCCTGTGTATGACCAGAAGCGGCCACTGGAGGTGGGGATGGATGAACGTCCACGCCTGCCGCACCCCCTGTGACTCGGTGTCTTCCAGGTCCGAGACGACGTGGGAGGGAAGACCGAGGATGAGGATCCAGAACAGCGGCCCGGGCGTGGCCGGCGGGCGGCGGGCCGTAGCCAGGTGGCCCGTATGCTGAAGGCTGCTGCGGGCCGTTCTGGTACGTCACTTGGCGGGGACTCCGGGTAGGCGGGGATACGGACGACTCGCATTACGCCCGCGGCACGCCGTGGGGTTACCGTGAGCCAGCGGGTACGACCGGATCGTTAGCGATCGAGCGTCCCGGATGGAGATCGTTTGGTGAGCACTCGCTTTAGCGTTTTCGCTCCGATCCAAGCTGGTAAAAGGCAGGCGGCTACGTCGTTCACCGCCGTTCGCCTCACAAGTGAGGGGTCACTGGTTCGAATCCAGTAGTGCCCACTAACCAAACAGGGCGGCGACAGCGAAAGCCGACCTGAGGGTCCTCGACTACTGCCAGCCGTGCCGAGGCGGGTACGCCGGTCCATGTACGGGGATTGTGCGAGTGACGCGCCATCCGATGAACGTCACGGGAATGGCCACCAGGAGCCATAGGCCGAACGTGAACACGACGATCCACGAGTGCAGGAAAAGCCACAGGAACACGTGGACCAGGCACGTCACAATGTTGAAGCCGCGTTCGGTGATCTGCGTCATCTGGACGGGGGCATACCCGTAGCCCTGTGGCACCGGAGCATGAGGCGGCTGGTACGGGACCGGCATGTTGCCCTGCCGGGAGGGGTCGTAGCCGTACGGGTGGGACATGAGTTCTCCACGTTTCTGGGGTGACGAATAAGACGCCGGCTTTGTTGCCGCGGTTGCCATGTCGTGGCCGTCCTGTCCGAATCCGGACACACCCCATTCCTCGCTTGATCGTGCCGCCCGTCGGTGTCACCTCCGTCCTGCCAGCGGCCTGGCGAACCGAGATGGCAGCAAGGCGAGCAACGGAGCTGTATCTGCCCGGCGCCTCAACGGTGGGACTCGCGGGGCGTGCCGGCTCGCGATCGACTGCCGCCTGCTGGAGGTACAGCGCTCGACGATCTTTTACCCTGTCGCGGAGGAGTGGGACCGGCCGCCGGGACGCTGCATGTACACCACCAAGGCGCGGGGGATGGCGCGTGCCAGGTGGGGTCCGTGGTCCTCTGTTTGTATATGAGGGATTCTTGGCCGGATGAAGGCGGCGGCGTACGCGGCTCGTGGGCAGCATGAAGTCGGGCATGGGGTTCGCGGCAGGTGCGGTTTCCCAGGAGGGCAGAGGTCATGTCAGAGGTCATCGCGGGGCTGGGGATTCCTGAGACGGCGGCGGTCGTCGAAGCGACCAGGCTTGTCCGGGAGACGGTCAGTCCTCTCATCTATCACCACTCGCGGCGGGTCTTTCTCTTCGGTCTGATTCACGCTCGTGAGCTGGGGGTAAAGCCGGATGCGGAGTTGCTCTACTTGGCGGCTATGTTCCACGACGTCGGTCTCGTGGCTCCGTTTTCCGATGTTGAGCAGCGCTTTGAGCTCGATGGTGCCGACCATGCGCGTAAGTTCGTTCTGGAGCGGGGGTTCTCGGCGGCGGCTGCCGAGACCGTCTGGACGGCGATCGCGTTGCACACCACGCCGGGCATTCCCGGGCGGATGGCTCCGGAGATCGCGGCCACCTACCTCGGTGTGTTGACCGATGTGCTGGGTTACGGGCTGGAGGAGCTGGAACAGGACCGGCTTGAGGAGATTCTTGCTGTTCATCCGCGGGGGGACTTCAAGAACGAGTTTTTGCGTGCTTACGTCGACGGGCTCAAGAACCGTCCCGAGACCACGATCGGCACGGTGAACTCCGACGTGCTGGAGCATTTCGTCCCTGGTTTCCGGCGTACCACGATGGTGGAGCGCATCGTCGGCTCGCCCTGGCCGAGCTGATCGGATGCGAGCGATCACTGTGCGGGACCGTGACGCGGGTGTCGGCGGCCTTGTCCTGACCGACATGCCTTATCCCCATGCGGCGGAGAACGACGTCATCGTGCGTGTGCACGCCGCGGGCTTCACTCCCGGGGAGCTCGACTGGCCGGGAACGTGGTGCGATCGGGCCGGGCGTGACCGGACACCGAGCATTCCCGGGCACGAGCTGTCCGGCGTCGTGGCTGAGCTCGGCTACGGAACCACCGGGCTCACCGTGGGGCAGCGGGTGTTCGGGCTGACCGACTGGGCCCGCAACGGATCCCTGGCCGAGTACACGGCGGTGGAGGCTCGCAACCTGGCCCCGCTCGCGGCCGACGTCGACCACACGGTGGCCGCCGCGCTGCCCGTTTCCGGGCTGACCGCATGGCAGGGGCTGTTCGACCACGGTCACCTGGCGACCGGTCAGACCGTCCTTGTTCACGGCGCCGCGGGTGGCGTCGGCTCGATCGCCGTGCAGCTCGCGCGGGAGGCGGGTGCCCGCGTGATCGGCACCGGCCGGGCCGGCGACCGTGATGTCGTGCTCGGCCTCGGCGCGCGGACCTTCCTCGACCTGGACGCCGGTGATCTGCGGCACGCCGGTGAGGTGGACGTGGTGTTCGACGTCATCGGCGGCGACATCCTCCAGCGATCGGCCGGGCTGGTACGCCCGGGCGGCACTCTCGTCAGCATCGCCATGCCGCCTACGGTGCAGCCCGAGGGCGGGCGGGCCGTCTTCTTCGTCGTCGAACCCGACCGGGCCCGGCTGGCCGACCTCGCGCGGCGTCTGCGGGCCGGGCGGCTCAGGCCCGTCGTCGGTGCCGTGCGACCGCTTGCCGAAACGGCTTCCGCGTTCGCCCGCCGCCGGCGCACGCCTGGAAAAACGATCATTCAGGTCGCGGACGAACACGAAGCGCAGCACCCGTGATCGAACTAGGGGGCGCCGCGAATGGGGCCGGTCCGTTGCACCGACATCTGCCGGCCCATCGCTTCTGGTCAGCGTGTCGGGGTGGCGGACGTCGTGGAGGTGGGTGATGCGGGCGCCCCCGCGGATCGCGCGGCGACGGTGGTGGCGCGGCGCGCGCGCAGGCCGCCGGTCAGGCACAGCACGACACCGAGCAGGAGCCACGTGACCAGGACGATGACCGAGTGGGTGGTGCCGCGGCCGTCGAAGAACGCGGTGGAGCGCAGCAACTGGCCGCCTGCTCCGGGGGGCAGCAGTTGGCCGAGGTCGCCGGACCAGCCGGGCAGCATTTCGGGTGCGGTCGCGGTACCTGACAGGGGATTGCCGATGAGCAGCATGGTGACGGCGCCGAGACCGAAGCCTGTGTACCCGAGCAGTGCCTCCAGCCCGAGGATGCTCAGGGAGGTGGCCGCGATGGTCAGGGCGACGGCGCCGCTGTTGGCCCAGTAGGCGCCGTTGAGCGAGCCGAGCCAGAACTGCAGGATCGCTGCCACCGTCAGGCCGCCGGTGATCGCGAAGGCGAGCGCTCCGGTGACCCGGCGGGCCGTGCCGCGGACGAGTCTGGTCAGCAGCAGCGCGGCGAGCAGGCCACCCATGACCAGGGGCAGGGCTCCGGCGGCCAGCCCGGCGCCGCGCGGGTCGCCGGCCGGCAGGGCGACGAGGTCGCGGACGGCGACCGCCGGGCTGGTGCCCTGCGCCTTCGCCTGGCTGAGCGCGGCCGCGACGCTGTGCAGGGTCTGCGCGACCGCTGGGCTAGCGGCGGAGGCCGTGATGACCTGCGGGGTGCCGGAGCTGACGTCGATCGCCCCGTACACCTTTCGGTCGCGGATCAGCCGTTCGGCGGCCGCGGTGCCGGCGACCTCGGTGATCTCGAAGCCGCCCGCCAGGCGCCGGCCGAGAGCGGTGCTGACCGGTGCGACCGCGGCGGCCGGCCCGGCGACGGCGATCGGCACATCGTGGACCGACGAGCGCACCGACGGCCAGGCGAAGGCGGTGAGCAGCACGGCGATGATCACCGTGAGCAGGACGACCGCCCCGGCCACCGCCGGCCAGGGGGACGGTGCCGTGCCGGCGGCCTGTGGGGCCTGTATGGCCATGTTCACTCCTCGAAGACAACGTGCGGGTGAGGGACGTGGTGACGGGCGGGCCGGTACGCCTGTGTGCCGATGAGCGGATGCTCCGCGCTGTCGAGATGTCGTGGTCAAGGCGCGGCGGCTGAAGGGTCACTTCAGCGTGAGTGGGGTCTCGGATGCGATGCGGGTCAGCTTCCGCGGGTCGCGGACGTAGTACAGGCCGGTGATGCGGGCGTCCTCGACCCGGACCGCCATGACGCCGTCGATCTCGCCGTCCACGCGGAGAACCAGCGCCGGGTTGCCGTTGACCACGGTGGGCTCGCCGGTGAGCGCGACTCGGGCCTTGCCGAGGCCGCTGACGATCATGCGGGCCACCTTGCCGGCGCCGGTGATCGGCCGCGGCGCGGTCTGCTTGACGCCGCCGCCGTCGCTCACCAGGACGACCTCAGGGGCGAGCACGTCAAGCAGACCCTGCAGATCCCTGGTTTCGAGCGCGCGCCGGAAGGACTCCACAGCCGCCCGTGCCTGGCTCGGGGAGACCACCTCGCGAGGCCGCCGGGCATCGACGTGCCGGCGGGCCCGGTGCGCGATCTGGCGTACGGTCACCTGGGTCTTGCCGACGGCGGCCGCGATCTCCTCGTAGCCGATGTCGAAGACCTCGCGCAGCACGAACACGGCCCGCTCGGTCGGCGACAGCGTCTCCAGGACGAGCATCAGCGCCATCGACACACTTTCGGCCAGCTCGATGTCCTCGGCCACGTCCGGCGCGGTGAGCAGCGGCTCGGGCAGCCACGGGCCGACGTACGCCTCCTTGCGGCGCTTCACGGCGCGCAGCCGGTCCAGCGAGCGCCGGGTGACGATCCGCACCAGGTAGGCGCGCCGGTCGGACACCTGCTCAAGGTCGACCTTGATCCACCGCAGCCAGGTCTCCTGCAGTGCGTCCTCGGCGTCGGCCGCCGAGCCGAGCATCTCGTAGGCGACTGTGAACAGCAGGGTGCGGTGGACGAGGAACGCCTCGGTGGCCGGGTCCATCGGCCCGCCACCAGCCGTCGGCTCGTCCGCGCCCGCCGTCGCGTCCCTGCGCTCGTTCATGCCTGGCTCCTGCCTGTCCACCCGTGATTCCTGCTCCATGCACAAGGCGCCGGCACCTGCCGCCGTGTGACACCCGTAAGCGGTGACACACGTCACATGACCGCTCTGTCACAAAGCTCGGGGCCCGAACGCCGCATGGTCGTCAGGATGCCGCGCGACCGATCCGCGCAGAACTTCGCGCGGCGACCGCCACCGCACAAGGAACGGAAAAGACATCATGAGCAAGGTCTGGTTCGTCACCGGTTCGTCTCGCGGCCTGGGCCGCAACTTCGTCGAGGCGGCCCTGTCACGTGGCGACAAGGTGGCCGCCACCGCACGGACCGCCGCGAGCCTTGACGAGCTGGTCGCCGCCTACGGCGAGGCGGTGTTTCCGCTGGAGCTGGACGTGACCGACAGGGCCGCCGTCTTCGGGACCGTGAAGCGGGCCAGGGAGCACTTCGGCCGTCTCGACGTCATCGTGAACAACGCCGGTTACGCCCAGGTCGGCGCGATCGAGGAGACGACCGAGCAGGAGCTGCGCGACCAACTGGAGACCAACCTGTTCGGCGCGGTCTGGGTGATCCAGGCCGCGCTGCCCCACCTGCGCGAGCAGCGCGGCGGCCACATCATCCAGCTGTCCTCGGCGGCCGGGCTCATGGCGTTCCCGCTCAGCGGCGCTTACAGCGCCTCCAAGTGGGCCCTGGAAGCCCTGAACGAATCCCTGGCCCACGAGGTCGCCGGCTTCGGCATCAAGGTGACCGTGATCGAACCCGGCGGCTTCGCCACCCGGTCCGGCCAGAACCCCGACCCCCTCGACAACGGCCACATGGCCGAGCCCGACCCGGTCTACGACGGCCTTCGCCGGCGCATCGCCGCGTTCGCGGGACAGCAGCCCGCCGGCGACCCGGCCGCCGCGGCCCAGGCACTCCTCAAGATCGTCGACTTCGACGACCCGCCCCTGCGGGTGCTCTTCGGGCAGGGTTTCTACCCGATGCTCCAGCAGGTCTACGCCGACCGGCTCAAGACCTGGGCCGACTGGCAGGACCTTGCCGCGGAGGCCCACGGCGATCAAGAAAATCGGTGACCCAGGGCCGAGTCAACTCACCGAGAGCAAGCGAACCGCCAGCAAGCCAACCGGACAGGAGTCACACATGAAGCACCGCATCCTCATCCTCGGCGCCGGCTACGCCGGGGCCTACGTGGCCGGGAACCTGGCCCGCCGGCTGTCCCCGAAGGACACCGAGATCACCGTGGTCAACGCCGTGCCGGACTTCGTCCAGCGAATGCGGCTGCACCAGCTCGCGGCCAGCCGGGACGTCGAGGCTCCGGACCTCGCCGATGTCTTCGCGGGCACGGGGATACGGCTGCGCGTGGCCCGGGTCGTCGCCGTGGACCCCGAGCGCCGGGTCGTCGCCGTGGCCGACGGCGGCGAGCTCGGCTACGACACGCTTGTCTACGCGCTCGGCAGCCACGGTGACGTCGAAGGTGTCCCCGGCGTGGCCGAGCACGCCTTCGACGTCGCCGCCCGGCCCTCGGCGCTGCGCCTGCGCGAGCGCCTGGACAGCCTGGACAGCCTGGGCAGACTGAGCGAGGGCGGGAGTGTGCTGGTCGTCGGCGATGGGTTGACCGGCATCGAGACCGCCACCGAGATCGCCGAGTCGCGGCCCGGCCTGGCGGTGACGCTGATCGCCCGCGGCGAGCTGGGCGCCCGGCTCTCCGCCGGTGCCCGCGTCCACCTGCGCCGGGCCTGCGGCCGGCTGGGGGTCACCGTCCTGGAGCACACCAGCGTCGAAGCCGTCGAAGCGACGCGGGTGCTGTGCGCCGGCGGCACCGCCCTGGCGTCGGACGCGACCGTGTGGACGGCCGGGTTCGCGGTCGGCCCCGTCGCCGCCGCCGGCGGACTGGAGGTCACCCGGGACGGGCAGATCGTCGTCGATCGCACCATGCGGTCGGTCTCGCACCCGAACGTCTACGCCGTCGGTGACAGCGTCTACGCCGTCGGCGACAACGGCAGGCCGCTGCCGATGTCCTGCGCTTCGGCCGGCTACACCGGCCGGCAGGCCATCGAGGCGATCGTGGGACGCCTGACCGGCCGCACGATCGCCCACACCAAGCTGGTCTACACGTACAACCACATCAGCCTCGGGCGGCGGGACGGGATCCTGCAGACGGTCGACGGCGAAGGGCGGGCAAAGCCGACATACAAGGGGGGCCGGCAGCCCGCGCAGATCAAGGCGGGCATCCTGAGGATGGCGCTGTGGGCCACCTCGCACCCCACCTACGGCATGCCCAGACGCAAGCGCCGCTTGGCCGCCGCCCCGGACACGACCGTCGAGAAGCGGTCGCGTGTCTCCACAAGATCGTGAGGCGCCGATCCTGCCCGCGAACCGGGTCAGACCATCGGGTTGCCGCCGGCTGTCCGGTCATCCGGGACGTACGGCTGGACGACGTCCCAGTGCTCGGCGATGCGGCCGTTCTCGAAACGGAAGATGCCGACGATCGCCGCGTCGCCGTCAGGGATCCAGCCGCCGGCCCGGCTGTGCGCGATGACGTGGTCACCGTCCTGGAAGATCCGTACCGGGTTCCAGCGGAAGCGACCGCCCATGTCTTGCCCACGAGCTGTGCCGGCATCCCTGCTCTCCTCACGGAGGGTCGCGTACTGACGACAGACATGCTCGGCGAAACCGGACCCGGTCAGTGTCCGTCAAACGACGGTCGCGCTGACGGCCCTACCGGCCGGCATCACGAAGAGACGGCGACGGCGGGGAGCCGGGCGGTGTCCAGGCACCCGGCTTCCCCGGCGCTGCCGGACCCGGCAGGCGCGGATGACGGTTCGCCGTGTCAGGATCGGAAGAACTCCAGCAGGTCGGCGTTGACGGTGTCGGCGTGGGTGGTGGGCATGCCGTGCGGGAAGCCCGTGTACGTCTTCAGCGTGCCGTTCGGCAGGAGCTTGGCGGACAACGGAGCGGAGTCCTGGTACGGCACGATCTGGTCGTCGTCGCCGTGCATGACCAGCACCGGCACGTTGATCTTCTTCAGGTCCTGGGTGAAGTCGGTCTGCGAGAACGCCACGATGCCGTCGTAATGGGCCTTGGCGCTGCCCATCATGCCCTGGCGCCACCAGTTCTGGATGATCGCCTCGGACGGCTCCGCGCCCGGCCGGTTGAAGCCGTAGAACGGGCCGGACGGCAGCGCCCGGTAGAACTCCGACCGGTTCGCGGCCAGTTGCGCCTGCAGGTCATCGAAGACGCTCTTGGGCAGGCCGCCGGGGTTGGCCTCGGTTCGCACCATGATCGGCGGGATGGCGGCGATGATCGCCGCCTTGGCGACGCGCGCACCCCCGTGCCGGGCGAGGTAGCGCACCACCTCGCCGCCGCCGGTGGAGTGGCCGACATGGATGGCGTCGCCCAGGTCGAGGTGAGTGGTGACCGCGGCCAGGTCGTCGGCGTAGTGGTCCAGGTCGTGACCGTCCGCCACCTGCGCCGACCGGCCGTGACCGCGGCGGTCGTGAGCGATGACACGGTAACCGTGACGCAGGAAGAACAGCATCTGGTTGTCCCAGTCGTCGGAGGACAGCGGCCACCCGTGGCTGAACACGACGGGCTGACCGGAACCCCAGTCCTTGTAGAAGATCTCCGTGCCGTCGTCGGTGGTGATGTAGGGCATGGTCGTGCTCCGTTTCTCGGTGTGCGTGCGGGGGAGGGTCAGGTGCCGGCCGTAACCCGGCGTCCTTCGGCCCGCGGACGGCGCGCGACCGGGCCCCCGCCGGACTCCGCGAAGGCGCCGTCAACCAGCACGGCCGCACGCTTGGTGTGCTCAGACATGGCTTCTTCCCCCGTGAGGATGAGTTCCCGTTCGGGCGGGCGCGGACCATCCTTCGCGGAAAACCCTCGGCCAGCGCCCGTCAGATGACTGGCAGGACGGCGGGGGTGACGTCGCGGAGCGTCGCCGATGAGGGCCGTCACCGGTGGCCGTCCGGCGGTGCCCGTCATCCGCCCGGTCATCTGACGGGCACTGACCGGGGGGTGTCCGCGAAGGATGGTCCGCGTCGGCACGAACGAACTCGACCTCACGGAGGAAGTCATGTCTGAGAACAGCAAGCCCGCGGTCGTCCTGGTTCACGGCGCGTTCGCGGAGTCCGGCGGGTGGGGCCCGGTCGCGCAGCGTCTGCTGGTCCGCGGGCACCGGGTGATCGCGGCGGCCAACCCGCTGCGGTCGGTCGCGTACGACGCGGCGCAGGTCCGCGCGCTGGTGGACTCGATCGAAGGCCGGGTGGTCCTGGTCGGTCACTCCTACGGCGGCATGGTGATCAGCAAGGCCGCCGCCGGCGCCACCAACGTCACATCCCTGGTGTACGTCGCCGGTTTCGCCCCGGAAGAGGGGGACAGCGCCGTCACCCTGTCCGGCAAGTACCCCGGCAGCACCCTCGCCGAGACACTACGGCCGGTCGTCCTGCCCGACGGCAACCAGGACATGTACGTCGCCCAGGAGCTCTACCGTCAGCAGTTCGCCGCCGACGTCCCCGAGGAGACCACCCGGATCATGGCCGCCACCCAGCGGCCGATCACCCTGGCCGCGCTGAACGAGCCGGCCGAGGGCGAGCAGGCCTGGCAGACGCTCCCGAGTTTCTTCCTGATCGCCGAGGCCGACAAGAACATCCCGGCCGCCGCCCACCACTTCATGGCCGAGCGCGCCGACGGCGAAGCCGTCAGCGTCGACGGCGCCTCCCACGCCGTGTTCGCCTCCCACCCGGACCGGGTCGCCGACCTCGTCCTCCGCGCGGCCGACGCCTGATGTCCGCGTGGCGCGCCGGATCCTCCGGGCGGGCCTGTCTCATGGCTCCCGGTCGAGGTTCCTTGTGATGATCTCGGCGATGGCGCGCATCTGCTTGATCTCGTCGGTGGTCAGGCCGGCCAGGACCGTCTCGCGGGCGTACACCTCCTGCAGCGGCAGCACCCGGTGCACCAGGTCCAGGCCCTGCTGAGTGAGCACGGCCTGGTAGGCACGCCCCTTGGCGGGGGTGTCCTCACGGCGCAGCAGGCCGGCGGACTCCAAGCGGTTGAGCGCGTGCGAGAGCCGGCTCTTGTGGAAGCGCAGCGCCCGGCTCAGTTTCGTCAGGCCCATCGTGTGACCGGGCGCGCCGCCGAGCAGGGCGAGGATCTTGAAGTGGCTGTGCGGGATGCCGGCGTCCTGTTGTGTCTGACGCTCCAGTTCGGCTTCGACCAGGTGGGCGAGGATCACCAGCGACTGCCAGTCTTCCCGTTCCTCCTGGGTGAACAGGAACGGCATCGGTTCGGACACCCTGGCATTATCCCTTACCGAGGCTTGCCGGACCGGGGAGAACCTGTAGTAAGTTGAACTCGCAACTCACGAGGGCGACCGCCCACCCGGTCTTCTGGCGGTAGGCCGGGCGGCATCCCCGCCGCTGTTCCGCGACCGCCGCACTTCGGGAGGTCCGGGCGGTGGAACTGATCGGCCGCGACGATGACGTCACTTCGATCCGGGACTACTTCGAGAAGGCCGGCGTCCGCGGCGGCGCCCTGCTGATCGCCGGCGAGGCCGGGGTCGGCAAGACCGCGGTGCTCGACGAGTACGCGGCCGCCGAGGCCGGACGCGGCACCCGGGTGCTCCGGGCCGCGGGAGTGCAGTTCGAGGCGGAGGTCGACCACTCCACACTCAACCAGTTGCTGTTCCCGCTCGGCGACGCCATGGCTCCGCTCGGTGACGCCCACCGTAGCGCGCTGCGCTGCGCGCTCGGCTTCGAGATCGGCCCGGTACCCGATCGGCTCGTCGTGTCGAACGCGGCGGTGCTGTGGCTGCGGGCCGTCGCCGCCGAAGCCCCGCTTCTGGTCGTCGTCGACGACCTGCACTGGGTCGATCGGGCCAGTGCGGAGGTGCTCGGCTTCGTCGCCCGCCGCCTGGTCGGCAGCCCGATCGTGTTTCTGGGGGCGTGCCGTTCCTCCGAGCGTGGCTTCTTCTCCGACGGCGGGCTCACGGAGTGGACGTTGTCGCCGCTGTCCGCCGTCGCCGCCCGGGTGTTGGTCGAGCGCCGCTTCCCAGGGCTGGCACCGGCCGTACGCCGGCGGCTGCTCGCCGAGGCGGCCGGCAACCCGCTCGCGTTGCTGGAACTGCCCTCCGCCCTGGACGGCGACCAGCGTACGGACTTCACCGCGCTGCCCGCGGTGCTGCCGTTGACCGAGCGGCTGCAATCCATGTTCGCCTCCCGGATCCGCGGCCTGCCGGAGCGTTGCCGGCTGATGATGCTGCTGGGCGCGCTCGGCGGCACGATCGAGGTGGCACGCCTGCGGGCCGCCGGCGGCGGCACCTGCGACTTGGGAGACCTGAGGCCGGCCGAGGACGCTCGCCTGGTGCAGCTCAGCGCCAACCGCCTGGCCTTCCGGCACCCGCTGATCGGGGCGGCGGTGGTCACGGCGTCCCTGGATCGGGAACGGCGCTGGGCACATGGCGCGCTGGCCGCGGCCATCGACGCCCCGGAGCGGCGCGTCCGGCATCTCGCCGAATCCGCGGTCGGGCCGGACGAGGAGATCGCCGCCCAGCTCGAGGACACCGCGCAGACGCTCCTGCGGCAGGGCGACGCGATCGGCGCGGTCTCCGCACTGACCCGCGCCGCCGAGCTCAGCCCGGAGGCGGCCGGCCGGAGCCGCCGGCTCGCCGCGGCCGCGTACATCGGGGCGGAGGCCGGCGGCGAGATGGCCACCGCGACCCGGCTGCTCGGCGACGCGCGCCGCAGCGGGTCGCTGGAGACCCACTCGCTGCTCGCCGCGGCCGCCGCCGCCCATCTGCTGATCAACTCCGGCGGCGACGTGGCCACCGCGTATCGCCTGCTGGTGGCGGCCATCGAGGCCGGCGATCACGGGTATGACGCCGGCAACCCCGGATTGATCGAGGCGATGTACTCGCTGCAACTGATCAGCTGGTGGGTGGGCACCGAGGAGTCCGGGCAGACCGCGCGTACGCTGGTCGATCGGCTGGCCCCGGAGCCGCCGCCGTTGCTGCGGGTGTACGCGGGAGTGTTCCCCGACCCGGCCCGGGCCACGGCCCAGGACGTCGCCGAGCTCGACACGCTGATCGACTCGGTCGGTGTCGACGAGGACCCCACCCGGCTGGTCAGGATCGGCACCGCCGCGCTGTTCGCCGACCGTCTGTCCCGGCTCCGTGGCCCGGAACGGCACCTCGCGCAGATGAGCCGGGAAGGCAAGGGCCCGGCCCGCCGCCATCTCGGCGCGCTCATCCACCTGGCGATCGACGCGTTCCTCACGGGCCGCTGGGACCAGGCATGGGAGCTGGCTGACGAGGGTGTCGCGGTCAGCACCGAGCACGGGTTCCGGTTCTTCCGCTGGTACTTCGACTGGGTGCACGCCCTCGTCGCCGCCGGGCGTGGACAGGTCGAGGCCGCCCGGCAACTGACCGACGACATGGTCCGGTGGGCGGTCGCGCACCAGGCCACCGGGGTGTCGTACTTCGCGTGGCAGGCACGGACGCTCAACGACCTCGCCGCGGGGGACCATGAGGCCGCGTACCGGACCGCCACCCGGATCAGCCCGGCGGGACACCTCGCGCCGTACCGGCCGACCGCGATGTGGGCCGGCCTGGACCTGGTCGAGGCCGCTCTGCACACCGGGCGTCGCGCCGAGATGGCGGCACACGTGAAAGCGCTGCACTCGGCCGGCATCGCCGCGCTGTCACCTCGGCTGGAGATGCTGACCGCGGCCGCGGCGGCACTGGCGGCGGACGACGCGTGCGCGCGTGCACGGTTCGAGGCGGCGCTGTCCGTGCCCGACCCGGATCGGTGGCCGTTCGAGTCGGCTCGGGTGCGCCTGGCGTACGGGGAACGGTTGCGCCGGCTGCGCGACACGAGCGCGGCCCGTGAGCAACTCGCCATCGCCCACGACGCGTTCTTCCTGCTGGGTGCCGCCCCGTGGCGCGACCGGGCGGCCAACGAGCTGCGGGCGACCGGGATCACGCGGCAGTCGCCGTTCGACGCCGCCTCGGCGCTGACCCCGCAGGAGCGCGAGATCGCCGAGCTGGCCGGGGGCGGCCTCACCAACAAGCAGATCGGGCAGAAGATGTTCATCTCGCACCGCACGGTCGCCGACCACCTTCACAAGGTCTTCCCCAAGCTCGGGATCAGCTCACGGGCGGCTCTCCGGGACGCGCTCACCGCGTACGACCGAAGGGCGTGACCGGGCACGACAGTCATGTGACTGATGCTGTGCCGTACCGCGAACGCCAGTCTTGACGGTATGAGCGCAGAACCGCACCCCGGGGTCCACTGGCCGCCCGGCTGGGGACCGGATCGTTGCGACAGCTTCGTCAGCCATGAGCGCCGGATGGCGGCGCCGTCCGGCGCGGTCTTCGCTCATCTGGTCGCGGTCGAGGCATGGCCGAAGTGGCAGCGCGGCGTGGAGCGCACGGACGTCGCCGGCGACCTCGTCGTCGGCAGCGGTTTCGTGGTCGTCACAAGGCCGCACGTCCTCGACGGAATAGTGGGTGAGCTGGTCTGGCCGAGCCGCTTCGGCTGGGCCGCGATCAGCGACGGCCTGAGCTTCTACCAGACGTGGCTGCTGCTCGACGAGCCCGGCGGCGGCACCCTGACGATCGTCCAGGAAGCGTCCCGCGGGCCGTCCGCTCTGGTCAGAGCGACCGCCCGGGCCGAACTGATCCGCAGTTGGGTGGACGCCCTGCCGTCAGGCGGTGCCGGGGACGAGCACGGCCAGGCGGCCGCCCGCCGTGACGCCGGCCTGCGCTTTCCGCGTACTACGCCGTAAGTGCGGTCAAGCGGTGACCCTGGACCTCAATGGTGATGTGAAGGGCTGTCGGGATGACCGTTTGGATGGTTTTGTAACGTCGAAATAGGCGCAATCTCGGGAATTGCTACGCGTCTAGTGTTCTGCCCTATACCCTGCGCGAGGTCACGTTTCACAAAAGCAGCCATATGGAGCCGGTGTGGCATGGTCGTGGGGGGATCTCCCGGTCGGGAGGGTGCTTCGCCTTGCCGGGGTCGATTCCGACATCGACGC
This sequence comes from Sphaerisporangium sp. B11E5, assembly GCF_039871875.1. Lineage (NCBI taxonomy): Bacteria > Bacillati > Actinomycetota > Actinomycetes > Streptosporangiales > Streptosporangiaceae > Sphaerisporangium > Sphaerisporangium sp. B11E5. Next base: position 23,125 of record NZ_JBDPMD010000019.1, read on the forward strand.
CAATGTGATGGAATTGTTGTTGGATCCCTTACCTGAGACCGGCCCCGCCGTCATCACCCACACCGCGGCTGAAGGTGAATCGGTCTCAGAGTGGGTGGAATCCATCCTCCGCGATCTGGAAACACTGGCCATCGGGCTTTTCCCGGCTTGGCTCCCCGGAGGGGACAGGCTTTCCGGCCCCGGTGGTGGCGGAGTGGCGGCGGCGAGGATCCTCGCGCTGCGCCTGGCGTCGGGCAGCCGTCATTTCGGACCGTTCCTGGCCGACCTCGCCGCCCGGGCCGTCCGGCACCGCGGCCCGCTGGTCTACGGGCAGCGCGGTCCGGAGGGACGATCGTTCCCCGCGGAGTCGCGGGCCGCCGGTCTGGCCCGGGTCATCGCGTCCGCGTTCGGCCGCGAATCGGCGGCGCTGGTCATCTATGTGCCGGAGAAGCCCACCTCCCGTGGCGAGACAATTCTGGTCGCCGGATGCGAGTGGCTGGCGCACCGCAGCGGCATGGGGGTCTGGCTCGTCGGCCCCGAACTGCGCCGCGTCGAAACCCTCCACCTGAAGGTGCCCACGGCGGTCAGGAGACTGGCAGAAGAGATGACGGCACCGCCGCACACCGCGACGGTGGGGGTGCCGCCGATCGCCGGGAAGCCGCACGCGGGGAGTGCGGTCGAGCAGGCGATGGAGGCGGCCCTCGCGGAATGCGACTGGGCCCATGGCCGGACGTGGAATCAGACATATCAGTCCACGGATCCGTTGTCCGCGGTGATCCGCACAGATCTGATGTGGGTCGCGGAGAAGTGTGTCGTGGAACTCGACGGCCCCGAACACGAGACGTCCGCCCAGATGGAGCGCGACCGGATCCGTGACCGGCACTTGGAACGTTCCGGGTTCACGGTACTGCGATTCACCAACCAGCAGGTGATGGCCGACCTGCGGGTGGTTCTGCGGCACATAGAGGAATTCCTCCGGGGGAGACGCCTCGGAACGAGCGAAGGAGCAGGCTGATGCCCGAAGAACGACTCACGTACCGGCAGGTCGCGGCTCTGCTCGTCCTGCGGGAACTCGGGACCGCGGTGGCCCACAAGGAACTGAAAGAGGAGTGGGGCCTGGAGCTCGACGCCAAGAACCGCGCGGGACTCATCGACGCCAAGTTGATCGAGTCGGAGAGCAGAGCCAATCGAGCCCTGTGGTACACGATCACACCGGCCGGTGAGGATCGCGCGATCGAGGAGGTGCGCATGGGAATCCCCGTGTCCTCCCGCTCGGGCAAGGCACTGGCTCTTCTGTACCTGCGGTCCCTCGTGACGCCCAGAGTGGCGATCCCCGTCGTCGAGGAACCCGTGCAGGTGCCGGTCACCGCGATGTCGCCGGAGGAAGTGGAGAGCCGGATCCGCGAGGCCTACGCGAAGATCACGCCTGGTGCCGGCCGATGGGCCGCGATGACCAACCTGCGAGCGCTCCTGACGGACATCGACCGCGATCTCCAGGACGACGTTCTGCGCGCCATGCTGCTGGCAGGCAGTGTGGACATCGAGCCCGTTGCGATCTCGAGTGACCTGAAGCCCGAAGATCATGCCGCCGCGATCATCATCGGCAGCAAGCCCAACCATCAGTTCCGCGTCGGAGCGTGACGATGGTCACGGAATGGTATGCGCTGAACAGTCTGAAGATCTTCTCGACCGTAAACGCCAGCGAGGATGTCTGGCAGCCGGTGCCGTTCCACGTGCCCGAGCTGCATTCGGATGCTACTCGCGCTCTTGGCTCGGGACTGAACGCCGCCGCTGACTCTCCCGTGACCAGCCCGATCGGGGTGGTCCTTGAGGGAGGCGCCGGAAGCGGGAAGACGCACCTGATGAGCTGGCTGCGCGAGCAGGTCGTCCAGCGCAATGGTTACTTCTTTCTCATGGGGATTCTCGACGCCCGCAACTTCTGGGAAAGCGCCGTCGTGTCCATCCAGGACGGACTGGCCCGGGTGGGCACAGACGAAGAGACCCAGCTCAAGCGGTTTCTCCGCAATCTGACCGGCCTGATGCAACTCCCGCGGAAGACCCAGCTGACGATCATCGGTAACCAGAAGGTCACCCGCGAAGATCTCGATCAGTTCATCGAGGCCTTGTGCAAGATCGACCGCCGGGTCGGCAGAGACGCACAGGACGTCGCTCGGGCCCTCGTGCTCCTGGCGGCCGATGACCATGTACTGGTGGACATCGGCGAGTCCTACATCTGCTCGATCGAGGACGGTGAGAGCTACCGCCTGGAATGGGGATTCCGTCAGGTTCACAAATCTCCGCAGGAGATCGTCCGTGACATCTCGCGGCTGCTGGCATTGACCGGCCCGAGCGTCATGGCCTTCGACCAGCTCGACGCCTTCATCGCGCAGAGCAGCGTCTTTGTCGAGGACAGCGCCAAAAGTCCGGCGAGCTCCGCGGTTCTTCAGTTCGCTCACGGGCTGACCAACCTCCGTGAGGTGTCCAGCCGAACCCTGACGGTTCTCTCCTGCCTGCCGGAGACGTGGACGATTCTTGAGGAACTGGCTGTCAACAGTTTCAAGGACCGTTTCCGGAAGGCCAAGTTCCTCCGGCGCATCCCGAGTCCTGAGGTCGGGGCGGAGCTCGTCACCATGCGCCTCGCGGAGCACTTCAAGGACATTGGTTTCGACCGGCCGTATCCAACATGGCCGATCAAGCCGGAAGCCTTCGCGCAGGTCCAGTTCTACACTCCGCGTGAGGTCCTGGAATTTCTTCACAGGCACATTCAGAAGTGCCTGCTCCAGGGCGAGATCACCGAGCTGGACAGCTTCGAAGCGCCCTCGAATTCGATCGATGTTCCCAAGAAGCCCGATCCCCAGGAGGAAGCGCTCCGGGCGATCGACGTCAAGTTCGCGATGCTGGCGGACTCGGCCGACGTCAGCGGAGCGCTGGATGCCCAGATGGAGGACACGGTTCTTCCCGGTCTGATCTCGGCGGGCCTCCGGGCCTGGGTCGTGGAGCGGCGCGAGACGTCCGCGCGCTACCGGGTCGATCCGCCGATGGGCCAGAAGACCTCTCTGCACGCGGGCCTCAAGCAGGTCCTGAACGAGGCGACCGAGGACGAGATCCACTGGGCGTTCCGCGGCATCGCCGCCCCACACCATCTCGCGGCGCTGACCCGGCTTCGGAAAGCGGTGCTCAAAGCCGGTCTCGCGGAGGAGAGCCCCAAGCGCCGGTTGATCGTCATCAGGAACATCCCGTGGAACTCCGGGCCGGTCACCCGGCAAGCGGTAGCCGAATTCCGGGCCAGAGGCGGCCGGGTCGTCGCGGCCGACGAAGAGGATCTCAAGGTGCTGTGCGCCCTGCGGGACCTCTTCGCGGAGAGCGTCCCGCACCTCGACCAGTGGATCGCCGGCAGGAAACCCACCACCGACCTCAAGCTCCTCAAGGACGCCCTGGAGGACTGGCCGGACCCGGCCGTTCCGCGGGAGCCTCAAGCCCCAAAAGCCCCTGAGGGGCCGCCCGCGCAGGCCAGGCCCCTGCCGGCTCACGAGGCCGGTTCCTCGGACCACGCTACGGATAGCCGGCCCGCCGGGGTGCCGTCGCTGACCGTGGGGCGCTCTTGCGATCGCGGGCTCCCGGTCTCCGTCGAGCTGGAGGCGCTCCGTAAACACATCGCGATCTTCGCGGGATCCGGCTCGGGGAAGACCGTGCTGATCAGGCGAATCATCGAGGAGTGCGCCCTTCAGGGCGTGTCCTCGATCGTGCTCGACCCGAACAACGACCTCGCCCGTCTCGGTGACGCCTGGCCGGAGGAGCCTTCCGCGTGGGGCCCCGGCGACGGGGGGCGGGCGGCTCGGTACATGAGGGATACCGACGTCGTGGTCTGGACACCACGCAGGGAGAAGGGCCGTCCGCTGGCCTTCCAGCCGTTGCCCGACTTCTCCGGCGTCCGGGACGACGTCGACGAGTTCAACGAAGCCGTCCACGCCGCCATGGCGGCGCTCACCCCACGGGCGAAGGCGGAAGGAAGCAGCAGCAAGGCCCAGGTCGCCCGGGCGGTGCTCATGGAGGCGGTCGTCCACTTCGGGAAGTACAGCGGTGGCGGCCTCGACGGGCTGATCGATCTGCTCGCGGACTTCCCCGAGGACCTCAGTCAGATCAGCGGAGCGGCGAAGATCGCGGATGGGCTCGCCCAGGTGCTCCGGGCTGCTGTCGTGACCGATCCGCTGTTCGGCGGGGAGGGTGAGCCGGTCGATCCAGGGCGGCTCCTCACCCCGGCTGAGGGAAAGCGGGCCCGGGTCTCGATCATCAGCTTCGTGGGGCTGCAGAGTGACTCCGAGCGGCAGTCCTTCGTGAACCAGTTGCAGATGGCGCTGTTCGCCTGGATCAAGAAGAACCCGGCCGGGGACCGGCCCCTCGGTGGGCTCTTCGTCATGGACGAAGCGCAGACCTTCGCCCCTTCGGGAGCGATGACCGCGTGCACGCAGAGCACGCTCGCGCTGGCGTCCCAGGCCCGCAAGTACGGGCTCGGGCTGGTGTTCGCGACCCAGGCACCCAAGGGCCTGCACAACCGGATCCCGGGCAACGCGGCGACACAGTTCTACGGGCTGCTCAACGCGGATGTACAGATCGAGGCCGCGAAGGCGATGGCCCGCGTCAAGGGCGGTAGCGCCGACGACATCGGTTCGCTCCGCAGCGGCCAGTTCTACGTCGCCCCTGAGGGCGCGAGGTTCACGAAGGTGCGTACACCTCTGTGCCTGACCCATCACCCCAGGGCGCCGCTGACGACCGAGGAGGTCATCGCGCGGGCGAGCCGATGACCTTGCCGACCGGCCGGTAGCCGGCCGGGTCCGATCACCTCGTGGGGGGATCGTGTGTGCCGCCGGGACGTCGGTCCCGGGCCGCGGCCGCATGATCCCCCACTTTTGTGCCGCGCCCACTTGCCGCCGGTCGGCGGCCTGATGTCCGGCGCGATGCCGGTGGTGGTGCCGAAGCACTGGGTCGCCGTCCATACCCCGGCCCTGTTGCGCAATATGCAATGCCGTAAACGTCATATGCAATCAACTATTGACATCGTTGCATATGTTCCTACGATCATTGCAACTCCCGAAATCGGTCGGGACCGTATGCCCGGCCGCTTCTCGTCCCCCTGGAGGAAGCAGCATGCCTTTGGCATATCCCCATCGCTCGTCGAGACCCCGGCGGAGTGGACGGCTGAGATCGTTCCTGGCCTGCGTGGCGGTCGCGGCCGGCGTCGCGACCCTCGCGCCGGCGGCTCCGGCGTCGGCGGCTCCGGCCGCGCCCCTCGGGCCGGCCCTGGTCAGGACCGATGCCCTGCCGGGCGGGTACGCGGTGAAGTTCCGGTACCAGGCACCCGCCGGCGTCAACGTCGTTCACGTCTACGGCGACTGGTTCTTCTCCCGGCCGGAGAACGTCCTGTGCAACGACTGCGGCGACGGCCGTCCCCCCTCGGAGTGGCAGCCGGGCGACATCGCGGCGACTCCGTGGCGCGTTCTTCCCATGGTGAAGGGTGCCGACGGGGTGTGGGAGACCACGGTCCCCCTGCCCGCCGGAACGTTCCGTTACGCCTTCACGCACGACTGCGCGAGCCCACTGGCCACGGGCTGCACTCTGTACGACGACCCGGCCAACCGGTGGGAGGTGCCGCCGCCGTATCCGGGCGCTCCGGGTGCGGTGCGCAGCCGGGTGTACGTACCGGTCGACAAGAAGTTCCCCACCTACGACACCGCCTACCAGGCGCCGGCCCGGCCCGGCAAGCTCGGCGAGCTGGAGCCGCGGCGGTACACGTCGCCGCTGTCGACCAACCCGGCCGGCGTGCACGACATCGTCGTCTACACGCCGCACGGCTACGACCCTGACCGGGCCACGCCGTACCCGACCCTGTATCTGAGCCATGGTTCCGGTGACCACTCGACGGCCTGGACGATGCAGGGTGTGGCGCACCTCATCCTGGAGAACGCGCTCCGGGACGGTGCGGCGCAGCCGATGGTCGTGGTGTCGACCGACTTCAACGGCCTGCCCGGTGGCAACCAGGGGTACGCCGACGAACTCCGGAACAACGTCATCCCGTTCGTGGAGCAGAACTACAACGTCTCCACCCGTTCGCAGGACCGCGCGTTCGCCGGGTTCTCGGCGGGCGGCAGCCGCGCCTTCACCATCATGTACGACAACACCGACCTGTTCGGCTACCACGCCGCCTGGAGCTCGGGCGGACCGGCGGCCACGCAGGCGCAGATCGACCGGCTGAAGACGGTGCCCGGCGGCATCTCCATCGGCACCGGCCTCCAGGACCGCCTGGGCAACATCGCCCAGAACTCGCAGCTCCGGGCCGCCGCCCTCAGGGACGCCGGGGTGAACGTCACCGAGTACAACGTCCCGGGGGTCCACACGTGGCACGTCTGGCGTCCCCTGCTGAACTTCTACCTGCGGAACCTGGCGTTCCGCACGACCACGACGGGCCTGGACGTCGACGCCGAGCCCGCCGGGCATTCCCGCGACGTCCAGCTCACCGCGACCGCGACGGTGGCCAGCGTGAGCGCCAACCTCGCCTCACCGAAGGGCAAGGTGAAGTTCTACGCCGGTGACACCTACCTCGGATCCGCGCCGGTGAAGCACGACGGTGCCGCCACTCTCAGGAAGGCCGTCGACGGCGCGCTTCTCGACGGTCCCGTGGTCGCCCGTTACCAGGGTGACAAGCTGTTCAACGCGTCGCAGAGCGCGCAGGTGGACGCCGGCTGACCCCGTCCCCTCCTGATCCGGCAGACCTCGCCGTGGCACCTCCCATCCGGAGGCGCCACGGCGGGGCGCCGGTGCCGCCGGAGGCCGCGTGTCAGCTCGCCGACGGCGCGGGCGAGCGCTCGGGGGTGTACCCGAGTTCCTGCGAGATCAGCGCCGAGGTCTCCAGCAGGAGCGGGAGCTTCTCCTTGAGTTGCTGCAAGGTGGCGATCACCTCGATCGCGGTGATGGAGACGGCCGCGATGACCTTTCCGCGCGAATCCCTGATCGGCGCGGCGACGCACATGACGTAGGCGTCGTGCTCGCCGTCGTCGACGGCCCAGCCGCGCTCGGCGACGTGGGCGAGTTCGGTCTCGAGGGCGTCGCGGTCGGCGACGGTCGTGCCGGTGTACCGCTCGAAGGTGACGTGCGAGAGCAGGCGATCGCGTTCCTCACGTGAGAGATGGGCGAGGATCACCTTGCCCACGGCGCTCGCGTAGATGGAGACGGCCCTGCCGACCCGGGACGGCAGCTTCACCGCGTCGAACGCGGGGCTGTCCACCTTGTCGACGTAGATGATCTCGTCGCCGGTCAGTTGCGCCAGGTGCACGGTGTGGCCGGTCTGCCGCTGGAGCAGGCGCAGGTGCGCGGACGCGAACTGGCGCAGGTCCATCGAGCCGAGCGCGAGTTCCGACAGCTCGATGAGCCCGCTGCCGAACACGTATGTCCCGGCCCCCGTCTTGCGCACGAACCGCGCGGCCTCCAGCGTCTGGAGGATCCGGAGGGCTGTCGATTTGTGGACGCCGAGCACGTCCGAGGCCTCCGAGAGCGTCAGCGGATGTTCCGCCGTCAACCGGATCAGGTTGATCGCCCGCTGGATCGATTGCGCCACCTTGCCGTCCCTCCGTGTGCGTTGCGTCATGTGCAATGTAGCCGATGGGATGCGCAATCGCTACTTGACAGCGTTGCACATGTCGCTACGATCGTTGCAATCTGATCTTAAGTTTCGGGGAAGTAACCGGTGATTACTCAGGAGTAACAAATGAGGCTGCATCGCGTTCGCCGCACCATGGCGGCGGCGGCCGGCGTCGCATGTATGGCCGCCGGCATCTTGACCGGCTGCGGCTCCGACGGTGGATCCGGAGGCGGCGAATCCGCAGGCGGCGTGACCAAGCTGACGTTCGCCGCCTCGACCCTCGGCGACCCGGGCCGCGGCCCGTCGCTCACGAAGTGGCTGGAGGAGTTCAACAAGAGCCAGAAAGCCGTACAGGTCTCCGCCGCCGCGGTGCCGTACCCGACCTTCGGCCAGACCATCCTGACCCAGATGGGCAGCGGGCAAGGGCCCGATCTCATCCGCTTCGACATGCCGGAGTTCGAGTCCGCGTCGGACGCCGGTCTCATCGCACCGCTCGACGACCTGATCGACGTCAGCAAGTACGACCTGCTCAAGCAGCCGGACCAGTTCATGGTCCACGACGGCCGGCGGCACGGGATCATCTTCGAGGCGTCGAACTACGCGATGTTCTACAACGCCGACCTGATCAAGAACCCCCCGAAAAGCTATGAGGAGTTCTTCGCCACGGCGAAGTCCCTGACCAAGGACGGCACCTACGGCCTGGCGTTCCGTCAGACGGAGGCCGAGGAAGCCGGTGTGTGGCAGGACATCTTCAACTACGTCTACGGCTTCGGCGGCGCGTGGTCGGACGGCACCAAGCTGACGATCAACTCGCCCGAGAACCTCAAGGGCCTGCAGGCGTACAAGGACCTGTACGACGCCAAGGTGATCCCGCGTGGCGCGGACGCGGCGACGTTCCGTCGCATGTTCGCCGAGGGCAAGGTCGGCATGGAGCTCAACAACGGCGGCTACGTGACGGCGACCCGCGGTCAGAACCCCGACCTGAACTTCAGCGTCGCGCCCATCCCGTTCCCCGTACGCAAGCAGGGCGCGATCCTCGCCCCCATCGTCATCAACGAGGCGAGTCCGTCCAAGGAGGCGGCCGCCACCTTCATCAAGTGGGTGCTCGAGCCGGGCAACCAGGTCAGGCTGCAGGAGATCCTCGGCGCCAGCAGTGTGGCGACGGTCACCAAGCGGAACCCTGAGCAGCTCGAGAAGACGCCCTTCCTCACGGTCTTCGACGACCTCACCGAGTCGAGCCTGCCGCAGATCGTCCAGGGGTTCGAGGCGAAGACGCCCGACATCCGCAAGGTCGTCGTGCAGAACGTCATCGCGGCCCTCCAGGGCACGGTCGACCTCAAGACCGCACTGGACCGCGCCCAGCAACAGGCGACCGAACTGGCCGGTTGACCGGACGACGCCGCCGGCGGCACCCCTCCCGCCGGCGGCGTCCTACTCGAAGGACCGAACTCGATGACCATGCTGGAACAGCGGCAGATCACGGGGCCCCGGTCGGGGACCCGGCGTCGAGGCAGCCCGCTGGGAAGCACGTGGACCCCCTACTTCTTCCTCGCCCCCGCGGCCCTCTTCATCCTTGTGTTCCAGGTCGTCCCGCTCGCGCAGGAGATCTACCTCAGCTTCACGCGGACCTCGCTGCTGAACCCCACGCGCAGCACCTGGGTGGGTTTCGACAACTTCGCCCGCGTCTTCGGTGACGAGGACTTCCGCCGGACCCTCCTCATCACGCTCGTCTACGTCGTCGTGTGCGTCGTCGGCGCCGTGGGCACCGGCCTCGCGATCGCCCTGCTCCTCAACAAGAGCTTCCGCGGCCGGGGGCTGGCGCGCGCGCTCGTGACCATTCCGTGGGCGGCGCCCGGCATCGCGGTCGCGCTCATCGCGATATGGATGCTCAACCCGGACTACGGGATCGTGAACCGGTTCCTGGACACGATCGGCCTCGGCGTCCCGGGCGGCGCCATCCTCGACAGCCCGCGTCACGCCCTCCCGGCGGTCCTCGCGACGACCATCTGGCAACTGTTCCCGTTCACCTCGGTGGTGCTGCTGTCCGCGCTGCAGTCCGTCCCCCCGCACCTCACCGAGGCCGCGACGGTGGACGGTGCGGGCAGGTGGTGGACCTTCCGCGCCGTCACCTGGCAGTCCATCAAGCCGACCGTCGGCCTGCTCGCGCTCCTCATGACCATCTGGTCGCTGCGGCGGTTCGAGCTCATCTGGCTCATGACGAAGGGGGGACCGGTCGGCGCGACCGAGACGCTGGTCATCGACCTCTACTCGCAGGCTTTCGACTCGAAGGAACTGGGCTCGGCGGCGGCGATCGGCATGGTCGGTGTCGTCATCTCGCTCATCGTCATCGCCGGCAGCAGGTTCGTCGCCCGTGCCGCCGAGAGGGAGGCCCGCTGATGAGACCGCCACGCCTCGGCCTGACCGCGCGGATCCTCGCCGTCCTCGTCGTGCTCGGGATCGCGGTCTTCCCGCTGTACTGGATGTTCGTCACCGCGCTGTCGAGCAACTCCGATCTCTTCGCGCGGGAGGCCCGGCTCGTCCCCGACCTCTCGCAGTTCGGGGTCTTCGTCGACGCGCTGGCCGAAGGCAAGGCGACGACCTGGCTGCGCAACAGCCTGGTGATCGCCGCCGGCACGACAGTGCTCTCGATCGGCCTCGGCATCCCGCTCGGCTACGCGCTCTCGCGGTTCTCGTTCCGGGGCAAGGTCGTCATGACCGTCGTGCTGCTGTTCACGCAGATGCTTCCCGAGGCTCTCATGGTCGTGCCGCTCTTCGCGCTCTTCCGGCGATTCGACCTCCTCGACTCCCTCAGTGGCCTCATCCTGGTCAACTCCGCCTTCGTCCTGCCGATCGTCGCCCTGATCCTCAAGGGCGCGATCGACGGCATACCCCGTGAGCTGGAGGAGTCCGCGCGGGTGGACGGAGCGCGGCCGCTCACCGTGCTGACACGCATCAACGTGCCGCTGATCGCCCCGTCGCTCGCCGCCACCGCGGTCATCGCGTTCTTCCACGCCTGGAACGAGTACGTGTTCGCCGTGACGTTCATCTTCACCCCCGGGATCCAGCCGGCGTCGGTCGGCATCGCGAACTTCATCGGCGAGCTCGGCACGCCGATCCAGACGGTCATGGCGGTCGCCTTCATGTTCACGCTGCCCGCCGTCGTCTTCTACCTGTTCGCGCAGAAGCATGTGGTGGCCGGCATGACCGCCGGCGCGGTGAAGGGCTGAGCATGAAGATCACCTCGGTCGACACCCTCGTCGTCGACTTCTACCGCACCAACCTGGTGATCGTCCGCGTCTCGACGGACGAAGGCATCGTGGGACTCGGCGAAGCGACGCTGGAGGGCAAGGAACGCGCCGTCCAGGGCGCCGTCGCCGACGTGGCCGAAGCCGTGGCCGGGATGGACCCCACCCGCATATCCGGCATCCTGTACGAGCTGGCGAGGGACTGGTACTGGCGGGGCGGCCCGGTCATCATGACCGCGCTGAGCTCGCTGGAGATGGCGCTGTGGGACATCTCGGCACGCGAGCTCGGCGTCCCGGTCTCCCGGCTGCTCGGCGGCGCCACCCGCGACCGGGTGCGCGCCTACGCCAACGGCTGGTTCTCGGGCGCCGTCACGCCCGAGGACTACGCGGCCGCCGCCAGGAGGACCGTCGACAGCGGCTTCCGCGGTCTCAAGTGGGATCCCTTCGAGAACTACGACCTCACGCTCACCTCCCGGCAGATGGACCGCGTGCTCGTACAGATCGACGCCGTACGCTCCGCCGTCGGGCCCGACGTCGAGCTGTTCATCGAGGGCCACGGCCGGTTCGACGTCAACCACGCCATCAAGGTGGCGCGGGAGATCGCGCAGTTCGAACCGGTGTGGTTCGAGGAACCGTGTCCTCCGGACAACCTCGACGCGCTCGTCGACATCCGCCGGGCGTCGCCGGTGCCCATCGCCGCCGGGGAACGATGGTTCGGACGGCAGGGTTTCGCGCCGGCGCTCGCCCGTCAGGCGGTCGACTTCGTCCAGCCCGACGTGACGCACGCCGGCGGCATCGCCGAGCTGGCCTTCATCTCGACGCTCGCCGCGACCGGCTACGTCGGTTTCGCGCCGCACAACCCCAGCGGGCCGCTGAGCACCGCGGCGACGCTGCAGCTCGGGGCCGCCCTGCCCAACTTCCGGTACCTGGAGATCATGGCCACCGACGTCCCGTGGCGCCCGGAGATCACCAACGAGAGGCTCGTGCTGACGAAGGAGGGCGACGTCCTCATCCCGGCGGGGGCCGGTCTCGGCATCGAGCTCGATCTCGAGGCGATCGCGCGGCACCCCTTCACCCCCCACCCCCTGCGGATGTTCCAGGACGCCGTCTTCGACATCCGGCCCCCCGACGAGCGGTCCTTCTTCAACCTGGGAGACGGCAAATGACCCAGCCATCCACCGACGAGCTCGCCGACGAGGCCGGCTGGTTCGGGACGGCCGCCGACGCGCTGCCGCACGACGCCGCGGACAGTGTCCTGATCGGCCGCATCTGGGACCCCGCCGCCGAAGGGCCGTCACCCGTGGTCGTCCGCGACGGGCAGGTCCTCGACATCAGCGCCGAGTTCCCGACGGTCCGCGACATCTGCGAGCTGCCGGAACCCGCCGCCGTGGTCTCCGGGCTCGACGGCCGGCACGTGGGCCGCTTCGAGGACGTGCTGGCCAACACCGGCGCCGCGGACCGGGACCGTACCCGGCCGTGGCTGCTCGCGCCGGTCGACCTCCAGGCGCTCAAGGCCGCCGGGGTGACCTTCGCCGTCTCGATGATCGAGCGCGTCATCGAGGAGCGGGCCCGCGGCGACATGGCACTCGCCGCGGACATCCGCCGCAGGATGGTCGCCGGCATCGGTGCCGACCTGCACAAGCTGTCGCCGGGCTCCGCGGAGGCGGCGCGGCTGAAGAGCCTGCTCGTCGCCGAGGGCGTCTGGAGCCAGTACCTGGAGGTCGGTATCGGCCCGGACGCCGAGATCTTCACCAAGGGCCAGATCCTCTCCGCCGTGGGGACCGCGGCGCCCGTCGGGGTGCTCGCCGCCTCGACCTGGAACAACCCCGAGCCCGAGGTGGCGCTCATCGTCCAGTCGAGCGGCCGGATCGTGGGGGCGACCCTCGGCAACGACGTGAACCTCCGCGATGTCGAGGGCCGGTCCGCGCTCCTTTTGCCGATGGCGAAGGACAACAACGCGTCGTGCGCGCTCGGCCCCCTCATCCGGCTCTTCGACGAGCGGTTCGACCTGGAACGGGTACGCGGTCTCACGGTGCGCCTGGACATCGAAGGCGTGGACGGTTTCCGCCTGGAGGGCGTCTCGGAGATGGCGCGGATGTCGCGCGACCCGGAGGAGTTGGTACGGCAACTGATCGGCCCCCACCATCAGTATCCCGACGGCGCCGTCCTCATGCTCGGCACCATGTTCGCGCCCATCCAGGACCGCGACCACCCCGGCGAGGGGTTCACACACAAGCCCGGCGACGTCGTGAGGATCGGTTCCCCCATGCTCGGCACCCTGGTCAACCGCGTCAGGCACGCCGAGGACTGCGCACCCTGGGACTTCGGGGTCCGCGACCTCATGGGAAACCTCGTGAGGAGAGGACTGCTGTGAGCGTGGCCGGTCCACCGGTTCGAGCCCGGTAGCGCCGACCGGCCGCAACGCCCCGTCTCCGTCGTGGGGACGGGGCGTTCGCTTCACTCGCCGTTCTCCTTCGGGTGCGAGGGTGACGCCGTGCGCGTAGCGTCGGCATCAGCAAGGAGGATGATCGCGTGACCGTTCCCGGTTCGGGCTCCACCCCGGCACGGAACCCCGCGTGGCGCTACGCCATCGGGATGTTCGGGACGTCGATCCCGATCACCATGATCAAGGGATCGATGATCCTGTATTACGTCGACATCCTGGGGCTCGACGTCCGGGCTTACGGCGCGGTCATGGTGATCTACGCGGTCATCGACGCGTTCGACAACCCGCTGCTCGGTCACCTCTCGGACCGCACTCGAACCCGGTTCGGGCGACGGAGGCCGTGGCTGGTCGTCGGCGCGCCGCTGCTCGCGGCCTGCATGATCGCGTTCTTCTCCGCGCCGGCCTCCCTGCGGGGGATCGGGCTCGTGCTGTGGTTCGCGGTGTTCGCGATCCTGTGCGAGGCGTTCGACTCGCTGCTCAACGCCAACTACGGCGCGCTGCTCCCCGAGCTGTACCCGCGGGAGCGTGATCGCGCCGTCGCCAACAGCCTGCGCCAGGGCTTCCAGCTCGTGGCGCTGGTGATATCGCTCGCGGTCACCCCGCTGCTCACGACCAGGGTGTTCGGCACCGAGGAGTCCACAGAGGGCTTCCAGACCACAGCGATCATCTACGGCGTGGTCGCGCTCGTCGTGATCGTGTTCATGGCGCTCGGCGCGCGGGAGAACCCCCGCTACTCCACACGGGAGCAGCCGCTGCTGCTGCGCAGCGTGTGGTCGATCGTGCGCAACCCGACGTTCTGGACGGTCGGCCTCACCGGGGCCTGTTACGGGATCGCCATGGCCCTCGTGCTGTCGGGCGTCCAGTTGTACGTGCGCTACTCGCTCGGGCTGCCGGTCGAGAACGCGCTCTTCCTGCAGGGCGTGGTCATCCTCGTCGCGGCGGGCGGCCTGGCGGTGTGGACGCGCGTCGTCGCACGCCGCGGCGCCCTGTGGACCTGGCGGCTCGCCTTCGTCGTCCTCGCGGTCAGCTTCGCGGCCCTGTTCTTCGCCACCGGCCTCCTCACGGCGATCGCCGCGGGGGTGCTCGTCGGCGCCGGGTGGTCGGGCATGCTCGCGACCAACGACCTCATCGTCGCGCGCGTGCTGGACGCCGACGCCGCGCGCAACGGGGAGCACCGCGAAGGGCTCTTCCTGTCCGCGTTCGGCTTCTTCGGCCGGCTCAACGGGATCGTGACCGGACTCGCGCTCACCTCGCTCGGCGTGTTCTTCGGCTACAACTCCGGCGACGACCCGGGCACCGACACCGGGCTCGCGTTCCGGATGTACATGTGCGTGTACCCGTTCGCGCTGACGGCGATCGGCGCGGTCGCGGCGCGGTTCATCTCGGTCCCGATCGAGCCGCCGTCCACGGCGGCCGGGCCCGGTCCCTCGGACGAGCCCGCCGCGGAGGGCACCCGATGACCCGGCGCGTCGTGATCACGGCCGACGACCTCGGCAGGGAGCCCGGGACGACGGAGGTCGTCGTCGCGCTGCTCGCCGAAGGACATGTCTCCGCGACGACACTCATCTCCGTCTCACCCGCCGCCGAGCGGGCCGCGCGCCAGGTCCGCGAGCTCGGCGTCGTGCCGCGGCTGCACGTGACGCTCACGAGCGAGCGTGGCCTGCCGCGCTGGCGGCCGCTCGGCGGCGCGCCGAGCCTCGTCGACCCGGACGGGACACTCAGTGACGATCCGTTCGCTCTCGGGGCCCGCGGCGAGGCCGGCGACGTCCTGCGGGAGGCGGACACCCAGCGGCGATGGATGCGCGACCGGGGCCTCACCCCTGTGGCGGCCGACTCCCACGCCGGCACCCTCTACGGCCTGCACGGCCGGTCGTGGCTCGCCCAGACGCTCCAGTGGTGCGCGCGCCACGGCCTCGCCTTCCGGCTGCCGCGTGACCCGGAGCCGTACTTCGGCGGACCGCTCCCCGCACCGCTCGCCGCCGCGCACGAGCGTGCCGTCGCCCTCGCCGACGCACTCGGCGTGTCCATCCCGCACACGATCGCGACCAACCGGCGCACGGCGCACGAGCTCGGCGCGTACGAGCGACTACGGGAGGACTACCTCCGCCGGCTCGCGGCGCTTCCCGAGGGCACGAGCGAGTTGTTCCTGCACCCGTCCCGCGAGGACGCGGTCGCGGGACCGGACGGAACCGTGCGGGCCTGGGAGGCGCGGCTGCTGCGCGACCCGGTGTGGCACAAGACCCTTGAGAGCGAGGGCGTGGAGGTCGTCGGAGACTGGTGGTCATGACCCACGAACTCGACGTGATCGTCCCCGCCGGGAGCACCACGCCGGAGGCGCTGAGATGAGCAAGGTCCTCTACGTCATCGTCTGCGCCGCCGGCCCCGCCGGGGGCGTCGGCCGCCTCGTCGGCCTCGCGCAGGACGCCGGCTGGGTCGTACAGATCGTCGCCACACCGTCGGCACTCGACTTCATCGATGTCCCGGCCCTGGAGGAACAGACCGCCCGCCCGGTCCGCAGCCGGTACCGCAAGCCGGCCGACCCCAAGCCCCCCAGGCCGGACGCCGTCATCGTGGCCCCCGCCACCTACAACACGATCAACAAGTTCGCCCAGGGCATCGCCGACACCTACGCACTCGGCCTCCTCGCCGAAGCCCCCGGCCTGCGCATCCCCGTCGTCGTTCTTCCGTTCGTCAACACCGCGCTGGCCGGCCGCGCCGTCTTCCGCCACAGCGTCGCCCGGCTGCGTGCCGAGGGGGTCCACGTCCTCATCGGCGCGGACACGTTCGAACCGCACACCCCCGGCTCCGGTGGCGACCCCGCCGACGGCTACCCCTGGCATCTCGCCTTGTCGGCACTGACCGCCACCGGTTGAGAAGATCGTTCGGGCGCGACCCCTCGCCTCACCGGGGGGCCGATCGTATAAACGAGCTGCGCCGGTGTGGCGTCGTGAGGAGACGAAGGGCGGCTCATGCTCAAGGGTGTGGATCCGGTGCTGACGCCCGAGGTGCTGTACGCGCTCGGGTCGATGGGGCACGGGGACGAGGTCGTGGTGGTGGACGCGAACTTCCCGGCGGAGCGGGCCGCGCGGAGGTCGGGGTACGGGAAGTTGTTGCGGGCCGAGGGCGGGGGGAGTCCGCGGGTGGTGCGGGCGTTCTGTGTGGTCGCCACGGCGGAGACCCGGGGGTGGGGATGTTTCATCCTCACCAAGGGGGTGATCCTGGCGGCGGACGCGCCGGCGTCGGCGGGCGGGGCCACCATCGGGGACTGGACGCCGTAGCGCGGTCCTCGGGTGGTGCGGGTGTCGTCGAGCCCGGTGCATCCGCGCGGTGAACGTCGTGCGGCGGCGGGGGTGCGCTACGCCATCGGTCGCCGCCGGGGGTCAGCCGGGCGGCTCGGGACGGTGTTCGTCGTCCCCGGGTGAGACGTCGGCCAGGATGTGGGCGGCGAGCGCTCCGGCGTCCTTGACCTCGGTGGGGCGTTCGGCGCTGGGGCGGGTGATGGCGAAGGCGAGTCTGCCGGTCTTGCGGGCGATGACCGACACGGTGGCGAGCAGACCGACCCTGCTGCGGATCTCCATGTACGGCGGCAGGTGCACGCGCGGGCCGAACTTGCGGGGGAGGACCAGGCGGACGCGTTCGACGATGACGCAGCGGAGCGCGGGGCCGGCCAGCGCCTCCTGGAGGCCGGTCAGAGCTTCGAGCTGGGCTCTGGCACGGCGGTCGCCGATGTCTTCCGTCGAGATCATGGCGTGGCCTCCCGTCCCCGCGGGGTGAACGCCGCGGCATGAGGCCGGATGTAACCATTTTCGCGAGAAATGTCGTGCCGTCCGAGCATGGACCAAGGATTTCTCACCCTGTGGGACTTTTACATGTCCTGGCCCTGCCTCAGTGCTGAATTATCGCTGAACCACGGTGCATGCCCTGGTGGGGGCGTGTGCGAGACTTATCGGTATGGCGGAACTCAACGGCACGCCCGTTGCGCCTGAGGCTCTGCAGGCGCTCGGGCTGCTCAACTACGGTCACTTCACCTCTATTAGAGTCGACGACCAATCAGTGCGAGGACTGTCTCATCATTTAGACAGGCTTGTCCATGACTGTCGGATATTGTTCGGGGCCGAGTTGGACAGAGAACAGGTCCGGCATTTCATACGAAACGCTATCGCGGGGAAAGAAGGGTCGTTCGTCGTCCGGGTGACGTTGTTCGACCCCGCCATGGAGCTCGGCCAGCCGGGCGCGTCCTGCACCCCCAGTGTGCTGGTCACCACCCGGCCGGCCGGGCGGCTGCCCGCCACCCCCATGCGGGTGCGGACGGCGAGTTACAGCCGTGACCTGCCCGAGGTCAAGCACATCGGGTTGTTCGGTGCGGTGCTCGATCGCAGGAACGCGCAGCTCAACGGTTTCGACGACGCGCTGTTCGTGGACGACGCGTCGTTCGTCTCCGAGGGGACCACCTGGAATGTCGGGTTCTTCGACGGAGAGCGGGTGGTGTGGCCGAGCGCGCCGGTATTGGCCGGGGTCACCATGAGGCTGCTGAAGCAGGTCCACGAGCGGACCGTCACGATACCGGTGAATATGAAGGACGTGCCGCAAATGCAGGCCGCTTTCGCCACCAATACCTCCATCGGGGTGCGGCCCATCACGGCCATCAACGACCTGGCGCTTCCCGATGATCACCCGATCTTCCAGACTCTGCAGAAGGAATACGAGGAGATTCCCGCCGAACGACTCTAGTACCCCGAGGAAAAACCGACCGATGCCTCCCACCATCCAGATCTGGTCCGGCCGTGAGGTACGCGCGTTGCGCGAAGCCAAGCGGATGAGCATCAGGGCGTTCGCGGCCCACCTCGGGGTGAGCGAACGCATGGTCTCGAAGTGGGAGGCCGCCGGCACGGGAATCCATCCCCGGCCGGTGAACCAGGCGGCGCTCGACTCCTCCCTCGCCACGTCCACCTCCGACGAGCACGCCCGCTTCGCCGGGCTCGTCGCGCCGGACGCCCCCGTGCGCGCCGAGCCCGCCGAGGGCCCTCTCCCGGTGGCCGGCGGCCACCTCCAGGTGCGCCACCCCATCGACGGCAAGCTGATGACGCTCGTCGACGACGGCGTCTTCCTGTGCGGCCCCCGCGACGAGCCCGTGTACCTCCCGGCCTTCTACATCGACATCTTCCCGACCACCAACGCCGACTACGCCAGGTTCGTCGCCGCCACCGGCCACCGCCGCCCCGCCCACTGGCACCCGGGCTCCGGTCCCCCGCGCGACCTCTCCGACCACCCGGTCGTCTACGTCACCTGGCACGACGCCGCCGCCTACGCCGAGTGGGCCGCCAAGGCCCTCCCGACCGACCGCCAGTGGGAGAAGGCCGCCCGCGGCCCCCGCGGCGACGTCTACCCCTGGGGCAACCAGCTCACCCCCGCCAAGTGCAACGTCCGGGAGAGCGGCCCCGGCACCACGACCCCGGTGGAGCGCTACCACAGCGGCGTCAGCCCCTTCGGCGTCTACGACATGTGCGGCAACACCTGGGAATGGCTCGCCACCCCCTCCCAGCCCACCCGCCACGAGCTCAAGGGCAGCGCGTTCACCAGCCCCTTCACCCGCGCCACCCCCTCCACCTTCAACGACGCCTCCGCCACCATGCTCGACGACGACACCGGCTTCCGCTGCGTGACCCCGGCGGAAACCATGCGCGCCCTGCTGAAGATGACCGGCTGACGCGCCCCGTCAGCAGTTGACGTAGTCGTACCGCGTGCTGTCGTAAGCACAGGAGTCGACAAGCCTCCCGTCCGCCCGCCGCAGGAAGGCCGTGTCCGTGTCGTTGTTCCACACGTACGCCCGCCGTCCCCAGTAGACGGTGGAAGTGCCGCTGTCCCCCTGCCCTGTGCGAATGGTGATTGTCTTCCCTGGTTTGATGACCAGCGCGCCGAACAGGTACTTGTACCCGGTCTTGTCGCGCAGCGTCCACCCCTCCAGGTCGATCACCTTGCGCGTCGTGTTCTTGATCCGCACGTACTCCGCGTTGAGGCTCGCGTTGCCGCGCCGATCGACGCCCGGCGAGTCATACCAGACCCGCGTGATCTGCACGGACGGCACAGCCGCCGCCTGCGCCGGCGAAGGGACGACGAGCACGCCACCGGCCAGGACGACGGCGGCCCCCAAAGTGCGAATGCGCACAGAAATCTCCTTATGCGGGAAATGGAACGTCATAAGGGACGGAGGGGGGAGTCGGCTGGTTGTCACGTTCCGAACCTGGCACTCCAGGAACACTCCACCGGTCTCGACGGGGCCATAACCGATGGTTATGACCACAGGTCTTGGACGGGCCCCGGCGCGTATGGGGATGCTCGCTGGGTGGGGCGGATCTATGAAGGGAGGGAGCAGATCATGGAGCGGTTCCTGATCCCCGAGGTGATCGAGGCGGGAGGGCGGTACACCTTGCTGGCGGTCACGCCGGGGGCGGACGGCAGGGTGGTCGCCGAGTACGACTACGACACGGGGCGCGGTGGGCGGGAACACTTCACCTATGACTGTTCGGTCGAGGGAGGGCGGTTCGCTGACTGCGTCGGGCGGTACGTCTGACGGGACACCGGAGGTGACCGGCGCTTTCCGCCGGCACCGGGTGAAGGCGTGCGGAATAGCCGGTGGCCCGGGGAGGTTTGTGCGTGACGCTGGGCCGGTGGGCGGGCCGGGGCGTCTCAGGTGAAGGAAAAGCGCGTGGCCACTCAGGTGCCGGGTGTCAGCCGTACCGTCGATCGTGTCGAGGCCAAGGTCGTGCTCGGGCCCGATGCGCAGGTGGACGACAAGGCGATCATCATCGCGCCGAACGATCCGGCGCGCACGGATCCGTTCCTGGTGCTCGCGGAGGACTGGTTCTCCTCGCCGGGGTTCGAGTGGCACCCGCACCGGGGCATGGAGACGGTGACCACCGTGCTGGACGGGGTGCTGGAGCACGGGGACAACGGCGGGAACGTCGGCGCGCTCGAGCGTGGGGACGTGCAGTGGATGACGGCGGGGCGCGGCGTCATCCACCGGGAGCTGGCGTTCCGCAACGAGCACGCGCACACGTTGCAACTGTGGCTGAACCTGCCGGCGCGGTCGAAGATGGTGGACACCCGGTACCAGGACCTGCTGGCCGGGGTGCGGCCGGTGGTGACCCTGCCGGGCGTCACGGTGGACGTGATCTCGGGGGCGGTCGCGGGGGTGGCCGGGCCGGCGCTCAACCACTGGCCGGTCACCGCGGTCATGGTCACGCTGGAACCGGGCACGTCGCTGGGGCACATGATCCCGGGCACGCACCGGGCGTTCGCGTACGTGGTCGAAGGCGAGGCGGGCGTCGCGGGGCGGCGCGTGCTCGCCGGGGAGATCGCGTGGTCCGACCCGGTGGGGGACGGGGACAGCGTGCTGCGGGTGGAGGCGCGGGAACGCGAGCGCACGACCCAGGTGATGATCTACAGCGGCCGGCCCATCAGGGAGCCGATCGCCATGGGCGGCCCGTTCGTGATGAACAGCAGAATCGAGATCACCAAGGCGTTCGAAGACTTCCACAGCGGGAAGTTCGGGGATGTGCCGCGCTTCGCTCGTCTCAAGTACCGGTAGCCCCGGGGACGACGGAACGGCGACGGCCCGCCACCGCCGCGGCGGTGGCGGGCCAGGGGCGGCTCAGCGGGCCGCGGTGGCCGCGTGCTCGTACGCCGTGCGCAGGGCCGCGGCGAACGTCGTGACGGGCTGCGCGCCGGAGACGCCGTAGGCGCGGTCCAGCACGAAGAACGGCACGCCGGTGGCGCCGTAGGCGTGGGCCTGCGCGATGTCGGCCCGGACGTCCCCCGCGTGGTCGTCGCCCGCCAGGACACGCCGGGCCTCCTCCTCCGGCACCCCGGTCTCGGCGGCCAGCCGCACCAGCGTGTCCTGGTCGTCCAGCACCTCACCCTCGACGAGGTTGCCGCGCATGAACCGCTCGTGCGTCTCGGCGCCGAGGCCGTACTTCTTGGCCAGGTGGGTCAGCCGGTGCGCGTCGAAGCTGTTGACCACGACGGCCCGGTCGAAGTCGTACGCCAGCCCCTCCTCCGCCGCCAGCGCCTTCACGTGGTCGGTCATGCCGCGCACCTGCGCCAGTGAGCGTCCGGTCTTCTTGGCGAGCGCCTCGTGCACCGGCTGCCGCTCGCCCTTCGGGTGCCCCGGGTCGAGCTGGAAGCTGCGCCACTCGACCTCCACCTCGGCGGCGTGCTCGAACCCGGCCAGCGCCCGCTCCAGCCGCCGCTTGCCGATGTAGCACCACGGGCACATGATGTCGGACCAGACCTCCACCCGCATGGGCCTCTCCCCGCTCACAGCCGGCAGCTCTCGCCCGAGCACGCGACCCCGTCCTCCGAACCGAGGGTCACGAGGACCACCTCGGCCGCGGCCTCCGGTTCCGGAGGCGCCGGCGCCTCCGGTGTGGATCCATCCATCACTACCCCTTTAGTTACTTCTTGTGAGTAACCCCATGATGCGTCACCATTGGGGGAGGGGGAAGGAGGCACTTGGATGTCCGTCACGAACACCGGTGTGCCCGGCGCCATCCGGATCGACGACGACTGCCCGGTGCGCGAGGTGCTCGACCGGGTCGGCGACAAGTGGAGCGTCCTGATCGTCGTGCTCCTCGGCCACCGCACCCACCGCTTCAGCGAGCTGCACCGCGCCATCGACGGCATCAGCCAGCGCATGCTCACCCTGACCCTGCGCGCCCTCGTCCGCGACGGCCTGGTGCGCCGCACCGCGCACGCCACCGTGCCGCCCCGCGTGGACTACGAGCTGACCGAACTCGGCCGCACCCTGCTCGTGCCCCTGGCCGCGCTCGACACCTGGGCCCGCACCCACCGTGACGACATACGGGCCGCCCGCGAGCATCACGATCGCGTCACCGGCTGACAAGTCATATCAAATCCGACTTACCCCGACAGTGAGTGCGTCTCGGGCGCTAGGCTCGTGCGCCGTGATTCCGCAAGTTTCGGTAGAACATACCTCTAATAATGTGCAGCCCGAAAACGAGGCTCCCCC
Source organism: Sphaerisporangium sp. B11E5 (assembly GCF_039871875.1). Taxonomy (NCBI): domain Bacteria; kingdom Bacillati; phylum Actinomycetota; class Actinomycetes; order Streptosporangiales; family Streptosporangiaceae; genus Sphaerisporangium; species Sphaerisporangium sp. B11E5. Next base: position 45,456 of record NZ_JBDPMD010000019.1, read on the forward strand.
CGAGAGGGAAACGGGGAGCGTCGTCGAGCTGCTGGAACGAATCGGGTCGGTCGTCCTGCCCATCGGTGTGGCGCTGTACGCCGTGCTGTACATCGGCGTCGAGGAGATCTACGGCGTCTTCGGCGTCAGCCCGCAGCAGGCGGGCATCGACCAGGCCGTGCTGTTCGGCCGCCTCTCGGGGTCGCTGGTGCTGCTCCTGCTGGTGGGCCTGCCCACGCTGGGCCTGATCGTCGGGCTGCTGTGGCTGCTCGACAAGATCACCCTAGGTTCCGTCGGCCGGGTCGTGGCCGCCGTGCGCCGCCACCCGTGGATCGCGGCCCTGGTGGCGGCGCTGTGGTGCGGTGCCACGTACTGGGGCTTCTTCAGCGTCTTCGCCGAGCTCGACCTCACGATCATGCTGATCATCGCGGTCAGCCTCGGCGTGCTGACGTTCCTCGTGCCGTTCCGCCTGCTGCGCCGCAAGCCGGTCGGCCGGGCCGGCATGAAGCTGCTGGTGGGCGGGCTCACCGGCCTCGGCCTCGGATTCCTGCTCATCATCCAGTTGCTCACCGCGGCCGTGGACGTGCACGGCACCGGGCAGTCCGGCCTGCTGCTGGACGCCGTGGGCTTCCAGAACCAGTGGGCCGTGCTGCAGAACCCCGAGGACGGCAAGTCGCTCTACGACGGGCGCCGCATGATGCTGCTCGGCGAGAGCGAGGGCACCTACGTCCTGTACGACTGCGACAAGCTGCAGACCTTCCGCCGCCCCATCGAGGCCACCCAGCTCGCCGGGATCGAGTCCGACCCCGAGCTGCCGGAGGACTTCTCCTGCGGCAGCCTCGCCGAGGAGGACACCACGGAGTAGGCGGCGAGAAAATGGACGTCGCCGTCCCGTCCGTGCCCGTTACGCTCGGACGATGGACGCGATCTTCCCCGCGAAACTGAAGGAAGGCGACATCGTCCGGGTGCTGGCCCCGGCCTGCTCCCGGGCGATGGTGAACGAGCACGACCACAGCGCGATCATCGAACGGCGGTTCGCCGAGCTGGGGCTCACGCTGACGTACGGCCGCCATGTCGACGAGCGGGACGCCTTCGACTCCTCCAGCGTGGCCTCGCGGGTCGCCGATCTGCACGACGCGTTCGCCGACCGGTCCGTGGCGGCGATCCTCACGGTCATCGGCGGCTACAACTCCAACGAACTGCTGCCGCACCTGGACTGGGACCTGATCCGCGCCAACCCCAAGATCTTCTGCGGTTACTCCGACATCACGGCCCTGCAGAACGCCATGTTCGCCCGCACCGGCCTGGTGACGTACTCGGGCCCGCACTGGTCGACGTTCGGCATGCGCGACCACTTCGCGCCGATCCTGCGCTGGTTCACCGCGGTCCTCACCGGCGACGAGCCGGTGGCCCTCACCCCCGCGGACACGTGGAACGAGGACCTGTGGTTCCTCGACCAGGACGACCGCCACCCGGTGCCCAACAAGGGCTGGTGGCCCCTGCGGCCGGGCACCGCCGAGGGGCGGATCGTCGGCGGCAACCTGTGCACCCTCAACCTGCTGCAGGGCACGCCGTACATGCCCTCCCTCGACGGGGCGCTGCTGATCCTGGAGGACGACTTCGAGTCGCACGCGGCGACCTTCGCCAGGGACCTGACCTCGCTGCTGCAACTGCCGGACGCGGCGGGGGTCCGGGGTCTCGCGATCGGCCGTTTCCAGAAGGCCAGCGGCATGACCCGCGACCTGCTGACGCGGATCGTCGCCACCCAGCCGGCGCTGGACGGCCTGCCGGTGCTCGCCAACGTCGACGTGGGCCACACCTACCCCCTCGCCACCTTCCCCATCGGCGGCGAGGCCGCGCTCACCGTGGACGGCGACCGGTCGAGCCTGGTGCTGCGGCGGCACTGACCGCCGCGAAAGGTTCAGGCGGCGGGCCCGCACGGCCCGCCGCGGCGGGCGGGCCGTCCCCGCAGGCAGGGCTCACTTCCCGCAGGCCGGTGCGGTGCGGCCGGCCCGAGCCCGGCGTGATCTTTCCTTGACGACCCGCAGGGGCCGATCTAGCGTCCGCCGCGAGCAGCGGAGCACGGGGCCGCGACGCCCCGGGACGCGGCGGTCACGGCGAAGGTGAAGGAGCGACGATGGCCCGGCGCATTCTCCTCGTACTCGGCGCGATCATCCTGGCGCTGGCCCTGACGCCCGCCGCCGGCGCCGCCCCGGTCACCGTCCCGGTGGGCGCGGTGTTCACCGACACGAGCGGCGCGGCCGTGCACGCCCACGGCGGCGGCGTGCTCAAGGTCGGCTCGTACTACTACTGGTTCGGTGAGAACCGCAACGCCGACTCCACGTTCCGCTACGTGTCGGTCTACCGCTCCACCGACCTGCGCACCTGGGAGTTCCGCCGCAACGTGCTCACCCAGAACAGCCACTCCGAGCTGCGTGTCGCCAACATCGAGCGGCCGAAGGTCGTCTACAACGCGAGCACCGGCCAGTACGTGATGTGGATGCACAAGGAGAACGGCCGCGACTACGGCGAAGCCCGTGCGGCGGTGGCGGTCTCCTCCACGGTGGACGGCGACTACACGTACCTGCGCAGCTTCCGGCCGCTGAACCACATGTCCCGCGACATCACACTGTTCCAGGACACGAACGGCACCGCGTACATGATCTCCGCGGCGAACGAGAACGCCGACCTGCACGTCTACCGCCTCACCTCCGACTACACCGGCATCGCCGCCCAGGTGCAGCGGCTGTGGCCCGGCTCCTGGCGCGAGGCGCCCGCGATGTTCAAGCGTGGCTCGGTCTACTTCCTGCTCACCTCCGGCGCGACCGGCTGGGCCCCCAACCAGCAGAAGTACTCGACCGCCTCCAGCGTCGAGGGCTCCTGGAGCGCGTTGCAGAACATCGGCGACGGCACGGCGTACGGCTCGCAGACCGCGTACGTGCTCCCCGTGCAGGGCAGCTCCGGCACCTCGTACCTGTACCTCGGCGACCGGTGGGCGGGGGCCTGGGGCGGCCCGGTGAACGACTCGCGGTACGTCTGGCTGCCGCTGCAGTTCCCGAGCGCCACCACGATGAGCATGTCCAACGCCGCCTCGCTCACCGTCGACACCGCCGCAGGCACGCTCACCGCGTCCGGCTCCGGCTTCGAGCGCCTGAACGTGCGCCACTCCGGCAAGTGCGTGGACGTCCGCGACGGCTCCACCGCCGACAACGGCGTCGTCATCCAGTACACCTGCAACGGCGGCACCAACCAGCAGTGGGCCGTACGCGACATCGGCGGCGGATACGCCCAGATCGTGGCCCGCCACTCCGGCAGATGCCTCGACGTCGCGAGCGCCAGCACGGCGGACGGCGCCAACGTCATCCAGTACGCCTGCGGCACCGGCACCAACCAGCAGTGGCGCGTGCAGGCCACCTCCGACGGCTACGTCACCCTGGCCGCCCGCCACTCCGGCAAGTGCCTGGACCTCCCGAGCGCCGGCACGGCCGACAACATCCAGTTCAAGCAGTACCCCTGCACCAACGGCCAGCACCAGCAGTTCCGCCGCACCGCCCTCTGACCGGATTCACTCCCCGCCGAGCACGAGCAGGAGGTGCTCCACGCCGTCGTGCACCACCGTGCCGCCGGGCTGGAAGCCGTGGCGGCGCAGAAGGCGGACCGAGGCGGTGTTGGTGGCCGCGGGGTCGGCGTACAGCGGGCGGGTCGTCTCCTCGGCGAGGAAGAGGCCGAGGGCCCGGGTGCCCACGCCCCTGCCCCAGTGCTCGCGGCCCAGCCAGTAGCCGACGTAGCGGTGGTCGCCCTCCCACCACGCGACGATGTGGCCGGCGACCCGGTCGTCCACCGTGACGGCGCGGACGAGGCCGGTGGGGTTGCCCAGGATGTTCGTGGTCCAGTGGGTCATGAAGCGGGAGCGCTCACGCGAGGGGAAGTTGGCGCGCCGGCTGGCCTCGGGGTCCTGTTCCTGCTCGTAGAAGGCCTCAAGGTCGGATTCCTGAACGGGACGTAGTGCTACATGGTGGGTCATGGGGGGAGTCTGGCCGATGAGGCCGACAAAAGGGCGGCGCGTGGGGGTGGGGTGCGCGAGGATGGCGGCTGTTCACCGGTCGTTCATCAGGGGGACGTGGATGCGGACGCGCGGCGGTGTGGCGTTGGCGGTGTGCCTGGTGGCGCTCGCCGGAGTGGCGCGGGGCGCGGCGCCGGCGCCGGTGTGGCCGATGGCGTCCCCCGTGTGCGACGAGACGCCGCGGACGGCGGTGCCCGCGGGGTTCGGCGGGCCGGTGGTGCTGGGGGAGGACGGGCACACGAACGTCACGGCGGTGGCGTTCGGGCGTTCGCACGGGCGGCCGGTCGCGGTCAGCGCGGGGGAGGAGGGGACGGTGCGGGTGTGGGGCCTGCCGGGGCTGACGCCGGTGGGGACGGCGGTGCAAGCCGGGGGGCCGGTGCGGCGGATCGCGTCGAGGCAGGCGGCGCCGGGGGTGCGGATGGCGGTGACGGGCGGGCCCCACGAGGAGGTGGCCCGCGGGCGGAACGCCGGGGTGTTCGAGGTGGCCGGCGGGCTGGAGGCGTGGGCCGAGCCGGAGAACGTGCGCGCCGCGCGGCTGTACGGGCGCACGGTGCGGGTGACCGCGGGGGACGAGCTGCGGGTGGTGGACCCGGTGTCGGGACGGGACGTCAGGCCGCCGATCCCGCTCGGGGAGGACAACGGCGTCAACGCGCTGGAGGTGGTCACGCTGGGCGGGCGGCCGACGGCGGTGGTCAACGACAACGGCGGTGACGAGAACGAGCCCGGCCCCGACCCGTTGCGCTTCTACGATCTGGTGAGCGGCAGGCCGGTGGACGGCATCGACGGAGACTTCGCCACCGTGCGGCAGGCACGGGTGGGCGGCCGCACGGTGCTGCTGACCGTGCACGGCGGCAGGAACGGCGAGGGCGGCGGTTCCATCTCCGTCTGGGACGCCGCGTCCCGGCGGCGGATCGCCCTGATGGCGGGCCACCCCCTGACACCCGGCGCGCTCGGCGGGACGGACCTCGGCTTCACCCGTGGCGCGGTCACGGACGTCTCCCTGGCCGTGGGGGAGCTGGCCGGCCGGCCGGTCGCGCTGAGCGGCGGGGGCGACAACGCGGTCCGGCTGTGGGACGTGGCCACCGGTGCCCAGCTCGCGGCGACCGTCCCGCCGGGGCACACCGACGAGATCTCCGGTGTCGGCATCGGGGAGCGGGCGGGCCGTGCCGTGGTCGTCTCCAGCGGCTGGGACGGCCGGGTGATCCTGTGGGACCCGTTCACCCGGCGCAGCGTCGGCGAGCCGATGACCGCGCCGGACGGCTCGATGTGGAAGCTCACCACCGGCCTGGTGACCGGCCGCCCGGCTGCGGCCACCACCGGCCGTTTCCTGTGGGTCTGGGGCCTGGAGACGGGGGCCGTCCCCCTGCGGATCTCCGGCCGCGTCGGCGACACCGAGGTCACGCGGCTCGGCGACCGCCTGGTGAGGATCGACGCGGCCGGAGGGCGGGCGAGCCTGCGGGACCTGGTCACCGGGGCACGGATCGGTACGGACGTGCCGGTCGGCGACCGGGTGCCGCCCTCGCTGACGACCCTGGCCGAGGTGGACGGCGTGCCCCTGCTGGTCGTCAACCTCAGGCGGCGCGCCCAGATCTGGGACGTACGCACGGGGCACCTGCTCGGCAGGGTCCGTGGTGTCAGCGCGAGCGAGGCCACCACCGCGGTGGGCCGCATGCGCTGCACCACCGCGGCGCTCACCGCCCGCGGCGGGACGGTGCACGTGTGGGACCTGCGCACCGGCAGACGGCTCGCCCCGCCGCTGCGCGGTCACACCGGCACCGTCATCGCGATCCGCTTCGGCAGGCTCGGGGACCTGCCCATCGCGCTGACCGCCGCCGTCGGCGGCGACATGCGGGTGTGGAACCTGCTCACCGGCACGCAGATCGGCGACCCCCTGCTCGTCGGGGACCGCCTCCCGCATCCCGCTCTCGCCCAGGTGGACGGGCGCACCTTCGTGGTGGAGGGTGGGCGCGACGAGCGCCTGCGCGTGTGGGACCTCGGCCCGCGGCCGTCCTGAGACGATCCCCGCCGGGAGCGTGGGCGGCAGGGCCTCCCTGACCGGACCGGTGGGCTTGCGGACCCGACCGTTGACCGCGCCGGCGGTGTGCCGGTGTGGACGGTGGTGCCGTCCGGGATGTGCACTGATGTCTAGACGTTTGAGGCGCGCCTGACCCGCGCCGGCGTGTGTTCAATGCTGCCTGCCGGACACGGGGTCGTGGTGCGTAGTGATCGAGCTGGGGGCGCGGGAGCGCAAGCAGGCTCCCCCGCCGAACGTGGTGTGGGAGTGCCTGACCGAGCCGAGACGGCCGGGTGCCCGGCCGTGGCTGGACCTGCGGGAAGGGGAGGTCGAGCCCCGGATCATCGAGGCGGTGCGGCCCACCCTGGTGGTGTGGTCGTCACTGTGGCCGTCCCGCCCGAGAGACGTGATCCGCTTCGACCTGCGCGAGGCCGGTGAGGGCTGCGCCCTGCGCTGGACCCTGCTGACCCCGGACGAGGCCCCCGTCGACGCACTGGTCGGCCACTACCGGTACCGCCTCAACTACCTGATCAACGCCAGGCTGCGGTACTCGTTCGGCCAGTAGCCCCGCCGCCCGGTGCGCGCCAGGACCCTGGCCCCCCCGGCCGTGCGCGTGGTCGCCCGCGGGGGCACGTCGTCGACCCCATCGCCGCCTCGTGCGGCGAATCGCGGATCGCGTGGACCCGTAACCAGGGTATTTATCCCCGAAGGAGATAAATACCGCTAATTCCTTCCATTTATCATTTATTGCCCCTAGTAGGGCAGCCGCACTTATCGGCCGCCAGCGGTCAAAGGTTCAGCGGGAGTGCGACCGTCTCGGCACCTACAGACGTACCGGGATTTCTGCAGCAGGATGCCTCGCCGGCCGGGTCTCGGGCGATACGGCCCCATTGGGCCGTCGGACGGCCGTCCACCCGCCACTGGTGCCCCTCGATGCGCGGCCAGCCGTCGGGTGAGTTCTCCCAGCCCTCCTGTCGGCCGTACACGGTGAGGTCCAGGGCGTGGTAGCTGGTCGCCAGCGCCTCCACGCCGCGGCCGGTGGTCCAGTACGTCTCGTAGACCTGGTCGCCGTCGCGCAGGTAGCAGGAGATGAACCCGAAGTCGCGCCCGTCCGCCAACGCCGGGTCAGCGTCGTACGCCGAGTACCACGGGAACGTGTACCCCATGAACTGCGCGAACGCCGCGCTCTCCGGGTAGGGACCCTGGCAGAACACGGCGTAGGTGACATCGCGGGCGTGCAGGTAGTCCTGCATCTGCATGTGGCAGGTGAAGAACGTGCAGCCCTCGCACTGATGCTCGGCCGGCGCACCGTCGTGCCACATGTGGAAGTACGCGACGAGCATGCGCCGGCCTTCGAACACGTCCACCAGCGGGGTCGGGCCGCCGGGGCCGATCACCTTGATCTGCGGCATGAGGGTCATCGGCAGACGCCGGCGTGCGGCGGCGATGGCGTCGCCCTCGTGTGTGTGCGCCTTCTCCCGTGCCAGCAGCTCGTCGCGCGCACGCAGCCACGCCGGCCGGTCGACGACCCGGGGGGTCGCGATGTTCTCCGTCATGGTTCGTCCTTCCTGAGTTGAGGCCCGTCACCGGGTACCGACGAGTGGGGCCGCCGATCGTCATCGGTCACCGATGAGGGATGCGGCCCGGACGCGTCAGTACAGTCATGACGACGACTCGGCTGGGAGACAAGCGCATGTCGGACTGGGTGCAGCGCGCGTTCGACGAGCATCGGCGCGACCTGCATCTGCATTGTTACCGCCTGGCGGGCAACGTGACCGACGCGGACGACCTGGTGCAGGAGACGTTCCTGCGCGCGTGGCGTGCCCGCGACCGCTTCGAGGGGCGGGCCTCCGCCCGCACCTGGCTGTACCGGATCGCTACGAACGTCTTCCTCGACAGCCGCAAGACGGCCGGCAACCGGGTCGTCCCGTTCGGTGATCCGCTGGAGTGGTCCACCGAGATCGGCCCGTACCCCGACGCGCTGCTCGCCGACGACCCGCAGGCCGACGCGCCCGCCCGGGAGACCGTCGAGCTGGCGCTGATCGCCGCGCTGATGTACCTGCCCGCCCGGCAGCGGGCCGCCTTCGTGCTGCGCGACATCTACGGTTGGACGCCACCCGAGATCGCTGACGCGCTCGACGCCCCGATCGCGGCCGTCAACAGCCTGCTCCAGCGGGCCCGCGACACGCTGCGCCGGCACACCCCCACCGACCCACGGGAGTGGCGGCGCCCCCACCTGACCAGCCAGGACAAGGACATACTTCGCCGGTACGCGCACGCGACCGACCCGGCGTCGATCCGTGCCCTGCTCGCCGACGACGTACGCATCACCATGCCGCCCGACCCGCCCGTCGTCGGCGTCGACGCGGTCGCCGAGTTCCTCGGCCGGCCCTTCGACTGGCGTACCGTTCCCAGTTCGGCCAACGGCCGGCCCGCGCTGGTCTGCTACCTGCGCCGGCCGGGCAGCCCACACTACGAAGGCCTGGTCGTCGACGTGCTCCGGATCGAGGACAGCAAGATCGTGGAGAACAACGCCTTTGTCGGCGGCCACCACGTAACCGCCTTCGGCCTTCCCCTCACGCTCGATCCAGCATCACCACGCTGAGTTCGGCGAGCCGGCCACACACCGACGCGCACCACTTGCACTGGACCTGGTGGAGACGACGCCACCAAGCCCGAGCACGATGGTTCCACCACCGCACCCGACTCGCCCGACAGGCCACAGCAAAATCACGCCGATAAGTGCGGCTGCCCTACTGGTTAATCACTGTCGCCGACAGGTGACGGCATCTCTCGAAATCTGCGCCGAAATATTGAGTGACGGGTAAAGCTCATCTCCGGGTCGCGCATCCCATTGTGGGACCGATGTGATGCCCCGGAAGGACATTTCATGGGCCTTTCCTCCATGCCGCCCGATCACCCGAAGGTAGTGCCATTCCGCCACGCTTCGAGTCTCGTCACCAGGCTACGATCCCGTACTCCGCGCACGTGGAACCGATTAACGGGCTGCGCCCGAGGGGGTTTCCCTTCTACATCGTCTGCGATGTGTCGCAGTCCATGTGGGCACGGCGACCGGACGGAAAACCGGCCCCCTTTGGACTATCTCGCCCCTGCGTCCGGAATATGTTGTTCGAGCTCGAGGCCGAAACGGGGGCCGGTGAACGGTACGCCGCTTCGGCGTCTCCCCACGCAGATGGCCACGGCGATGGTGGCCATCCACGAGGCCGGTGTGGTGCATCGGGACCTCAATGGACCTTGAGCATCCGTGAGCATCCGTGAGCGCCGGGGCGACGCGAGCCGGCACCCGGCTACGCCGGGCCGCGTCACACCCTCGGGCCGGTGGTCCTACCGTCGTGGCACCCAGTCGTAGACCACGTCGGGCTCGCCCGGCTCGTCCTCGTGCCCGGAGACGACGAAGCCGAGCCGTTCGTACAGCCGCCTGGCCCGGGTGTTCACCAGGAACGTGCGCAGGGTCAGGCCCTGCGGGCGGGACCGCTGTGCGTGGCGCAGCAGGTCGGCGCCGACGCCCTGGCCCTGCTGCTCGGGGGCGACGAACAGGTGTCCCACCTGGTCGATGGCGTAGGTCACGAACCCGGCCACCCGGCCGTGCCGCTCCGCCACCCACAGCTCGTGGGCGTACCCGCACCCGAGGAACCCGTCGATCCACTCCGGCGTCCCCACGTCCGGCTCGGCGGCCCGCAGGTACGGCATCCCGGCCGTGGCGGCGAGGAAGACCCGCCGCACCTCCACCGCGTCCCCCGTCCACCCCCGCCGCACCAGCGGAACCGCGTCGTGCGCCACCAGCTCCGCCAGGTACGCCAGCCGCCGCACGTCCGGGCCCGCGCCGTCCATGCCGTCCGGTCGTGTGCCGTCCGGTCGTGTGCCGTCTCGTGTGCCGTCCGGTCGTGCTCCCGGCTCGCGGACCTCCGGGACGGCCGTGTCCCGCCGCAGTCGTGCGGCGCAGCGGCGCAGGTCCGGCCACCGGGTGGCGTCCACGCGGCCGCCGGAACGCAGGTACGCGCGCACGAGTTCCGCCGCCAGGCCCGCGTCCCCGGTCTCCGGCGGCATCGTGGCGGCCCCCACCATGGGGGCCCACCGGGTCCGCACCGTCCGGTACACGGCCTCGCGCGCGTCCGGGCCGTGCCAGCGCGGGCCCGTCCGGTAGCGGCCCTCGTCGCCGCGCGGCCCGTGTCCCCGCCGTTTCTGCGCCCGGCGACGGCGGCCGAAGGACTCCATCTCGCCGAGCCACGCCGCCCGGCCCCGTTCCAGCAGCCCGAGGCCGCGCAGCAGCGCCCCCTCGTCCTCGCCGGGCGGGCCGGCGGACTCGACCAGGTACTCCCAGGTCGCCGTGTACCCGAGCGGCATGTACGCCCCGGCGGCCCGCCGCAGCGCCGCGTACCGCACGTCGTGCGGCAGCGTGCGGTCGCGGACCCGGCGCGCGTGCGACGCGAAGCTCAATCGAGACCCTCCCTGGCGTGACCCCCGCGACCTGGAGTGTCCCCGACCGGGTGCGAGGTGGGAAGGGCGGCGGGGAAGACCGGCGTCGCGGGACCCCGGCGGGCCGCGGACCGGCTCGCCGCAGCGGCGTGACCGGGACACGTGCACCGGCGCGATCGCCACGTCCCTGGAGACGTTCGCGATCACACTCGGCGGACGGCCGAACCGGGCGCCGGACGTCGACGTCCGCGGCGTCACGTTCACCTCGGACGACAACATCTTCTCCGCCACGATGTCCCACGAACGGGCACCGCCACCTCGTCGAAGGCGACTTCGCGGCCCGTGCCTTGCGCCGTGCGGCACCGGATGCCGGTGCCGCAGGCCGGCTCACCGGCCCTCGGCACCGGGGCCGGCCGTGATGGGTGAGAATCGTCGGCATGTGGTTCCGCGTACTCGGGCCGCTGGAGGTGCGGTCCGGTACGGGGGCGGTGGTCCCGGTGGAGGGGCATCGGCCGCGGGCCCTGCTGGTGATGCTGGCGCTGGAAGCGGGGCGGGTCGTCCCCGTGCCGCGGCTGATCGACGGGCAGTACGGTGACGATCCTCCCGCCGGCGCCGCCAACGCGCTGCAGGCCCACGTCTCCCGGCTGCGCCGCCGCCTGCCCGCGGGACTGATCGAGACGCACCCCGCCGGGTACCGCCTGGCGGCCGACCCCGGCGACGTGGACGCCCACCGGTTCGAACGCCTCGCCGCCGAGGGCCGCCGCCTGCTGTCCGAGGGCCGCCCCGCCGACGCGGCGGTGTCGCTGCGCGCGGCCCTCGCCCTGTGGCACGGCCCCGCCCTGCCCGACCTGCCCACCGCCCAGGCGCAGGCGGCACGCCTGGACGAACTGCGCCTGTCCGCCGCCGAGCACCTCGCCGAGGCCGAGCTGATCCTCCCCGGCGCCGACCCGGTACCGGAGCTGCGCCGCCTGGTGGCCGCCCACCCTCTGCGCGAGCGCCTCCACGGCCAGCTCATGCGGGCCCTGCATGCCCGGGGCCGCCCCGCCGAGGCGCTCGCGGTGTACGAACACGTCCGCCACCTGCTCGCCGACGAACTCGGCGCCGACCCCTCGCCCGAGCTGGCGGACATCCACCTGACGATCCTGCGCGGCGGCGCCCCGTCCCCCCGGCGGCCTGGGGCGCCGTCCGCCCAGGGGGACGTGGCGCCGTCCGCCCAGGGGGACGTGGCGCCGTCCGCCCAGGGGGACGTGGCGCCGTCCGCCCAGAGGGACGCGGCGTCTTCCACCCAGGGAGACGCGGCATCGTCCGTCCAAGGGGACGCGGTGCGCCGGCAAGGGATCGCGGCGCAGGTGAGCAGCTTCGTGGGGCGGGAGGAGGAGCTGGCCCGGCTGCGCGGCCTGCGGCACGCGCGGCTGGTCACGATCACCGGGCCGGGGGGCACCGGCAAGACCCGGCTGGCCGTCGAGGCCGCCGGCGGTGTCCCGGGAGACGTCTGTTTCGCCGACCTCGCCGGGGTGGAGCCCGGGGACGAGGTGGTGTGGGCGGTGCTCGGGGCCCTCGGCGCCAGGGAGGCCGGGTTCGCCCCGGGGGAGGCGGCCGCCCCGGTGGAGCGGCTGGTGGCGGCCCTGCGGGAGCGGGACCTCACGCTGGTGCTGGACAACTGCGAGCACGTGATCGGCCCGTCGGCGGCGCTGGTCCGGCGGCTGCTCGGCGAGTGCCCCCGGCTGCGTGTGCTGGCGACCAGCCGGGAGCCCCTCGGCATCACCGGTGAGACGCTGGTGCCGCTCGGCCCCCTGGCGGTGCCGCCCCCGGGCCGCCCGCCGGAGGAGGCGGTCGCGTACCCGGCGATACGCCTGTTCGCGGACCGCGCGGCGGCGGTGCGCCCCGGCTTCGACATCGCCGCCGACGTGGAGACGGTCGCGAACGTGTGCGCGGCCCTGGACGGGCTGCCGCTGGCCATCGAGCTGGCGGCGGCGCGGGTGCGGTCGTTCACCGTGGCCGAGATCGCCGGCCGGCTGGCCGAGCACGGCCGGTTCCGGCTGCTGTCCCGGGGGGACCGCACCGCGGCGGCCCGGCACCGCACGCTGCGGGCGGTCGTGGCGTGGAGCTGGGACCTGCTCACCGCCGAGGAGCGGGCGCTGGCCCGGCGGTTCGCGGTCTTCACCGCCGGCGCGTCGCTCGCGGCCGTCGAGGCGGTGTGCGACGTCGAGGACGCGGCCGGGGCGCTCGAAGGCCTGGTGGACAAGTCGCTGGCCGAGGCGTCCGGCGGCCGGTACCGGATGCTGGACACCATCCGGCTGTACTGCGCGGAGCGTCTCGCCGAGGCCGGCGAGGAGGAGGCGCTGCGGGCCAGGCACGCCCGCCACTTCCTCGCCCTGGCGCGGCGCGCCGACCCGCACCTGAGGCGGGCCGAGCAGGTGGAGTGGCTGGCCCGGCTGGCCGCCGACCACGGCAACCTGATGGCGGCGCTGCGCTGGGCCGCGCGCCACGACACAGAGACGGGCCTGCGGCTGGTGGCGGCGCTCGGGGCGTACTGGTGGCTGAGCGGGCGGCGCACCCAGGCCGGCGAGTCCGCCGCCGAGTTGCTGCGCGCCGTCGGGGAGCCGCCGCCCGGCCTGGTGGAGGAGTACGTGATGTGCGTCGTGCACGCCGTGCCCCGGGCCGCCGACGAGCACTGGGCACGTGCCGGGACGGCCCTCATGGAGCTCGGCCCGCCGCTGCGGCACTCCTTCACCCTGGCGCTGTGGGGCATGGCGGCCGGGCCGCCGGAGACGGTGGAGGCCGGGGTCACCGAGCGGTGGCTCGGCGACGACCCGTGGAACGCCGCGCTGATCCGGCTCAGCCTGGCGCTGCTGGCGATGTTCGACGGCCGTGCGGCCGAGGCCGAGGACGGGCTGCTGGACGTGCTCGCCGTGTTCCGGTCCCTCGGGGAGCGCTGGGGCACGGCGCAGGCGCTCGACGCGCTGGCGGTGCTCGCGGCACGCCGCGGCGTGTGGGACCGCGCCCGTGAGACGTGGGAGGAGGCGCTGCGCCTGCTGGAGGAGCTCGGCGCCCTGGAGGAGAGCGCCGACGTGCTGACGCACCGGGGGGAGGCGGCGGTCCGCGCCGGCGACCTCGCCCTCGCCGCCGACGACTTCCAGCGGGCCGCGGGCCTGGCCCGCCGCGCCGGGCGCCCCGACCCGCCCGCCCTGGCGCACCTCGGCCTCGGGGAGGTGGCCCGGTTGTCCGGCGACCTCGCGGCGGCGCGCGAGCACCTGTCGTCCGCGTCGCGTTCCACCGAGCCCGGCCTGTTCGGCGCGGACGGCACCCGCGCCCTGGCGTACGTCGCCCTGGCCCGCCTCGCCGAGGCCGAGGGCGACCTCGCCGCCTCCCGCCGCCACCTCGCGGCGGCACTGCGCGCCGTCCGCCGTTCACCGATCGTCACCGACCTCGCCGCCGTCGCCGAGGGCCACGCCGGGGCGGCCCTGGCGTCCGGCCGTCCCGGCCGGGCCGCGCTGCTGCTCGGCGCCGCCCTGTCCCTGCGGGACGGCCCCCTGGCCGGCGACCCCGACGTCACCCGCGTCACGGCCCGTACCCGCGATCTGCTCGGTCCCGCCGCGTTCACCGTCCTCGCGGCCCGGGGCGCCGCGCTCGGCCGCGACGCGGTGCCCGCCCTCCTCGGCGCGCCCTGACGCCGGAGCGGCCCCGTGTCAGCGGCCTGTCAGCGCCGGGCGGGACCGTCGAGGCATGGAAGAAATCTCTGTACTCGTCTCAGGGGCCGGTGTCGCCGGCCCGTCGGCGGCGTTGTGGCTGGCCAGGTACGGGTGCGCGGTGACCGTCGTGGAACGGGCGCCCGCCCCTCGCGAGGGCGGGCAGGCCCTCGACTTCAAGGGCCGGCACCAGATGACGGTGCTGGAACGGATGGGTGTGCTTGACGAGGTGCGGCGGCGCCAGACCGGCGGCACCGACCAGGTCGTGGTGGACGGGGACGGCCGGCGGCTGGCGGTCATCCCGGGGGAGTTCACCGGAGGTGAGGTCGAGATCCTGCGGGGCGATCTGGCCGGCCTGCTGCACGAGCGGACCAGGGACCGGTGCGAGTACGTCTTCGGCGACTCGGTCACCTCCCTGACCGAGGTGCCTGACGGGGTGCTGGTGACCTTCGAGCGAGGGGAGCCGCGGACGTACGACCTGGTGGTGGGCGCGGACGGCATCCACTCCACGGTGCGGCGGCTGGCGTTCGGCCCCGAGGAGGAGTGCGTGCGTTTCCTCGGGTACCACTACGCCCTCGCCGACCTCGGGGGTGAGGGCGGGGGCGCGATGTACAACGAGCCCGGACGCATGATCGCGGCCGGTGGCGCGGGCCCCGCCCTCTTCGTGTTCGCCTCCGAGGACCCTGAGCTCGCCCGCCGCGACGCCGCCACGCAGAAACGCGCGCTCCTGGACGTCTACGCGGGCATGGGCTGGCGCACCCGCGAGCTGATCGCCCGCCTCCCCGACGCGCCAGGCTTCTACCTGGACTCGATCAGCCGCGTGGAGATCCCGCGCTACACCAAGGGCCGCGTGGCACTTCTCGGCGACGCCGCCCACGGCAACACCCTGGGCGGCTTCGGCAACGGCCTGGCCGTGGTGGGCGCGTACGTCCTGGCCGGCGAGCTGGCCGCGGCGGGCGGCGACCACCGGGTGGCGTTCCCCGCCTACGACCGCACGATGCACGGCTACGCCAAGATCGCGAGGAGCGGCAACGCGGGCCCGTTCCTCGCCCCGCCGACCCGGTGGCGCATCCGCATGCGCAACGCCATGTTCAACCGCCGCCTGATGCTCCGCCTGATGCTGACGCTCACCGACCGTTTCGCGACAGACATCGTCCTGAAGGACTACCCGCTGCCCCGGCACGCCTAGCGTCCTTGTTCGGGGCACGGCACAGCACGGCCGGGTACGGCCCGGCCGCCGTGGCCGGGCCGCCCTGGGTCAGGCCCGGACGAACTGCCATTGCTGGTTGGTGCCGCCGTTGGCTGACCATTGCACGACTTGGGCCCCGTCGGCGGTCGACGCGCCGTACACGTCGGCCAGCAGCCCGCTGCTGTAGCTGGTGATCGTGTAGTAGCCGTCGCCGGTGGGCCGCAGGTACCACAGCTGGTTGTTGCCGTTGTTGGCGGTCCACTGCTGCAGTTGCAGGCCTTCGACCGTGCTACTGGCGTTGACGTCGAGGACCTTGCCGCTGGGGACGTAGCGCAGGGTGTACGCGCCGCCCTGGCCGGAGGTGACGGTCCAGCCGACCGGCCCGCCGGGGTGAAGCTCCACGTCCCGGCAAGATCGACCGAGGCGACCGCGGCGTTGCCCGCCGTGAAACCGTCGATGTCCCGAGTGGCGGCGGCAACCGTTGCGGTGGCCTCCGGAGGCGCGGACCGCTGTGCCGCCACAGCCGGCTGAGCCCCGATCGTCGCGACCAGTAAGGCCGCCACCACAGCCGGCCATCTGCTCACCGACCGTCGAGGGCGATGAGGAAGATCGCTGCGAGCCATGCGTAATCCTTCCGGGTGCATCCCAGTGCGATGTGCTGCGGATCGATTCGACGAATGCGCAGGGACCAGACGAAAGCGTCCCGGTTCCCCCTGTCAAGGCTCACGGTCGCCCAGAGATGGGATCACCGAGACTGTCTGACTTCATCAGGATCGATCGATGTGGCGACAAGCAGGGCAGCATGCAAGTTGCAGGGCATGCCGGCGACCTTGACATGGGATGTCTCGATGGTTCGAGGATGAGAGGCGCATGGGCGAAGATGTCCCGGTCGCGACGGATTCATCGCGAGGACCACGAATCGATTCGATAAAACCGGAAATGTCACCACCGGCGCGACACCGTCGTCCGGCGGCGGGTGAGGTGGGGGCCGCGGTGTGGAGCAAGGGGCCATGTGCGTGGGCGGAAGAGTGTGGTGCCGGGATATGTCCGGGGTGTTAACGGCGACCTACGGTGGGCGGAACGGGATGGTGAGCCAGGTCACACAAGGAGCACGCCATGGCTGTCCTTCGTCCTCGTCCTCTGCGCTTCTCGCACCCTCTCCTCCTCGCCGTGGCCGCCGCGGTGGTACTCCTCGCCGCCCTCCTGCCGGGCGGGGTGGCGCGGGCGGCGTCGCTGACGCAGGTGGGATCGTTCGGGAGCAACCCGGGGAACCTCGCGATGTACGCGTACCGGCCGGACGGGCTCGGCGCCGGGCGCCCGCTGGTGGTGTTGCTGCACGGCTGCACGCAGAACGCCACCGGGTACTTCACCAATTCCGGGTGGCGCAAGTACGCCGACCAGTGGAACTTCGCGCTGGTGTTGCCGCAGACCGGCAGCGCCAACAACTCCTCCGGTTGCTACAACTGGTTCCAGACCGGGGACACCACGCGCGGCCAGGGCGAGGCGGCCTCGGTACGGGCGATGGTGGCGTACGCCGTGGCCAACTTCGGCACCGATCCCGGCCGGGTGTACGTGAGCGGCCTGTCGGCGGGCGGGGCGATGGCGGCGGTGATGCTCGCCACCTACCCCGACGTCTTCGCGGCGGGGTCGATCGGCGCGGGACTGGCGTACCGGTGCGCGAGCAGCCTCACGCAGGCGTCCTCGTGCCAGTACGGCGCGACGAGCAGGACCCCCCGGCAGTGGGGGGACCTGGTGCGGGGGGCCTACCCGGGACACTCGGGCCCGTATCCGCGGGTGGCGATCTGGCAGGGGTCGGCCGACCACACGGTCGTGCCCGCCAACGCCGCGCAGCTGCGTGACCAGTGGACCGACGTGCGCGGCGTCTCGCAGACGGCCACGTCCACACAGAGCCTGACCGGCGGTACCACGCTGCGGACCTACGGGAACGACGACGTGCGCCTGTACGAGATCTCCGGGATGGGGCACGGCCTGCCGGTGGACCCGGGAAGCGGCGCCGACCAGTGCGGCGCCACGGCGGCGTACTTCCTGGACACGATCTGCTCGGCCTACCACGACGCCCGCTTCTTCCGCCTGGACGGCGGCGCGCCCCCACCCACCCCGACCCCTACTCCCACCCCCACGCCGACCGTTTCGCCTGTGTGCGCCACGTCGAGCAACTACGCCCACACGACCGCCGGCCGGGCGTACCAGTCCGGCGGCTACACGTACGCCCGCGGCTCCGGCGACGCGATGGGGCTGTGGAACGTGTCCGTCATCCACACGCTCAAGCGGACCGGGACCGACCACTGGGTGCTCGCCGACGGGCAGTGCTGACGCGCCGCACGACGGAAGTTGTGCCACGCCACCACCGGAGGCGACGCTCGAAGAGCCGGACTCCGGGAGGTTGGCGTGGCACATTCCCCGTACCTGAAGGTGACCCGCGGCGACCCCACCCCCGAGGAGCTCGCCGCCCTGATCGCCGTCCTCACCCTGGTGGAGGACCCCGGCGAGGCCACCCCCGAACCTCCCCGCTCCCTCTGGTCGGACGCCGCCCGCACCACCCGCCGCTCCCTCCCCACGGGCCGCGACGCCTGGCGCTCCAGCGGCTGGACGAGCTGACCGGCCCCCGGCCCCACGCCATGCTCCGCACAGGCGCCGGATCAGCCGCCCCACTTCTCACCGTCGCGGCGCCGAGCCGGGGACGACCGTAACCGGCCTGCCCGGGGCGGCCGGGGCCATTCGGGGCGGCCGGGGCTATCGGGGCGGCCGGGGGCCACCGGGGCGGCCGGGGGCCACCGGGGCGGCCGGGGGCCACCGGGCTGCCGGGGCCACCGGGCTGCCGGGGCCACCGGGCTGCCGGGGCCACCGGGCTGCCGGGGCCACCGGGGCCGCCGGGGCCGCCGGGACTGCCGGGGGCGACCGGGGCTGCCGGGGCTGCCGGGGCCGTCGGGGCTGCCGGGGCCGCCGGGGCTGCCGGGGGCGACCGGGCCGACCGAGGCGACTGCGCGGTCCCCAGCACCCCGACCCCCCGACGTACCACGGCTCGTTCACGGGCCCTGGTTCGTCTGCGTGTCCCGGGTGGGAGTGGGGTGGGGGTGGGGTTGTTCGGGGGTGGGGGCGGAATGCGGCATAGCACCGCAATACGGGAGATGTGGGATAACTATTCGGTATATGACGATGAAATGGTCTTGCTGGTGGCGCCAGGACGGCCATCGGGCCGCCGTGATGTTGAGGAGGCCCATTGTGCCGACCTTGCTGGGGTCGATTCGAAGGCTGTTGCTGACGCCCTCCATGGCGGATGTGACATTTGAGGTACGGGGATTTCCCGTGACGCCTTCTGAGGTCACGCGGCGGCTGGAGGCCATTCCGCAGTCCGTGGTGTGCGGTTTCGAATGGGGAATCGACGCGCGGGACCAGTGGGAGGTCGAGCGGCGGCTCGGGCTCGTGGAGCCGGAGTTCCGGGGATTCGCCTACGAAGGGGCCACCATGGCCTTCACCGTTCTGGACGCCATGGGCGGTGGGCGTGGGCATCGGACGCGTGACCTGCTGATGGGGCCGGGGCGGCCGCACATCTTTCTCACCTATATCGGCGTGGGGTTCGCGATGGCACGGCTGCCGCGGCCGTTGTGGAAGAAGGTCATGCCTGATCTGACCGGGTCGGACTACTACCCGGTGATGACCTGGCTGGCGGTGGACGGGTACGCGTTCGACCGCGCCTATTTCGACACCCGGCGGTACGTGGACGAGCAGCGGCCCCTGGCGCCGTACCCGTGGGAGGGGACGCCCGACTACTTCCCCCGGGCCGCCGACCAGGGCATCGGGCGCTCCTTGTGGTTCATCCACGGCGGGGACCCCCTCGCCGTCGCCGCCGCGGTGCGGCGGTTCGCCGGGCACCGGCACGCGGACCTGTGGAGCGGCGCGGGGCTGGCCGCGACGTTCGCCGGCGGCGCCACCCCGGACGGGCTGCGGGTCCTGCGCGACGAGGCCGGCGAGTACCTGCCCGAGCTCGCCCAGGGCTCGGTGTTCGCCGCCAAGGCACGCCACTACGCGGGCTTCGTGCCCGAGCACACCGAGGCCGCGGCGGCCGTGCTGGCCGGGCTCACGATCGAGGGCGCCGTCGCCCTCGCCGACACCACCGCGGTGGCGCCGCGGGACGCGGGCCAGGTCCCGGCGTACGAGATGTGGCGCGGCAACGTCCGCGGGCGTCTGGCCGCCGCGAACGTCTCCTGATTCCCCGCCGCCGTACACGGGCGGCGCTCATCTGATTTCGCGCGCCTGAAATCAAACAAATGCACAGGAGCTCATTTCGCCATGCCCGCGTGCCGGCCGTTCATCTTCTCTGGTGCGCACGTTCAAAGTGGCTGGAGAACGGCCCTCACGAGTACATCTATATAAAGAAATAACCCCATGGACAAGGGGTGAACCCCCGGGGGAGGAGAGGTACTTGGCCAGCGTTCTGCGTTCATTGAGACGCCGTATAATGACACCTGACGTCTCGGAGACGAAGCTCGCGACCCGTGGTTTCCACGTGAAGAGCGACGCGGCCCGGGAATTGCTTGAGACGGTCGGTGAGACTTTTCTCGCCGGTTTCGCGCACGCCGTCGAGGCCCGCACCACCGCCGAGGCGGAGGAGCGGCTGGAGCAGATCCCCCGGCAGTTCCGCGGGTTCGCCTACGAGGGCGCCGGCATGGGCTTCGGCATCCTCGACGCGATGCCGTTCTCCGGCGGGCGCAAGGTCGCGGACTTCCTCGCCGGCCGCGGCGACGACCACGTCTACATGGTGTACGTCGGGGTGGGCTGGGCGATGGCCCGCCTGCCCCGTTTCCTGTGGCCGAAGCTGCACGCCCCCGACCCGCTGCTGAAGTGGCTGGCGCTGGACGGCTACGGCTTCCACCAGGCGTACTTCAGGACCGCCCAGTACGTGCACGGGCAGTACCAGGACCCCGGCTTCACCTGGCCTGGCGGCGGTTCGCCCGTGTACGCCAACCGGGTCCTGGACCAGGGCATCGGGCGGGCCATGTGGTTCGTCGGCGGCACCGACCCCGACGTGGTCGCCTCGTTGATCGACAAGTTCCCCGAGCCCCGCCGCGCCGACCTGTACGCCGGCGCGGGCCTCGCCGCCAGTTACGCCTGCGGCGCCGAGGAGGAGGAGCTCCACCGCCTGGCCGAGCACGCCGGGCCGTACCGCCCCCATCTGTTCCAGGGGTCCGTGTTCGCGGCCGAAGCGAGGCTGCGCGCCGGGCTCGTCGTGCCCCACACGCTGCTCGCCACCGGCGTGTTCTGCGGCACGACCCCGGAGCACGCGGCGCGGATCAGCGCCGAGAACCGTCCCGACCAGCCGATCCAGGGTGATGTGCCCGCCTACGAGGTGTGGCGCCGGCGCATCGCCGACCAATTCGTCTCTCTTGGAGGTGTGAGCCAGTGACCGCGACAGTTGGCTGGCTGCGCAGGCAATTGCCGGGAATCGTCGCTCTGGTACTGATCACGAGCGTCTTCCTGATCGCCCGCCTGCCCACGTACTCGGCCGCGGAAACGGCGGGCATCGCGAGCAAGTACTCCTTCTCGCCGATGTCCATCGCGCTGCCCAGCGGATACACGCAGAAGACGGTCCGCGAGGTCAACAAGGACTACACGCACATCGACGCGTGGATCTCCTCGGTCGGCGCGGCCATCGCGATGAACGACCTGGACGGCGACGGCCTCTCCAACGACCTGTGCCTCGTCGACACCCGGATCGACCAGGTCGTGATCACCCCGACCCCCGGCGCCGGCTCCAACCGCTACGCGCCCTTCGCGCTGAGCCCCGGCACCCTGCCGACGAACGGCGTCATGGCCCCCATGGGCTGCGTCCCCGGTGACTTCAACGAGGACGGCCGCCGCGACCTGCTCGTCTACCTGTGGGGCCGCACCCCGATCGTGTACCTCGCGAACGCCTCGGCCACCAAGCTGGACGCCTCGGCGTACACCCCGCGCGAGCTGGTGCCCGGCGCCAACTCCTCCGGCGGCAAGTACACCGGCCCGCAGTGGAACACCAACGCCGCCACGGTGGCCGACTTCGACGGCGACGGCCACGACGACATCTTCATCGGCAACTACTTCGAGGACGGCCCCGTGCTGGACCCGAAGGTCGCCGGCGGCGTGCACATGAACCACTCGATGTCGGACGCCAGCAACGGCGGCGAGGACTACTTCTTCCGCTGGACCGGCGCGAGCGCGGACTCGGTGACGTACCAGAAGCTCGACGGCGTCCTGCCGGTGTGGGTCTCCAAGGGCTGGGAACTCGGCGCGGCGGCCAACGACCTCGACGGCGACCTGCTGCCCGAGCTGTACCTGGCCAACGACTTCGGCCCCGACCGCATGCTCTACAACCGCTCCACCCCGGGGAACATCAAGTTCTCCTTGGTGGCGGGCGTGCGGACCCCGCTGATCCCCAAGTCCAAGTCGGTGGGCCACGACTCGTTCAAGGGCATGGGCCTGGACTTCGGCGACCTCAACGGCGACGGCGTCTACGACATGTTCGTCAGCAACATCACGACCTCGTTCGGCATCCAGGAGAGCAACTTCCAGTTCGAGTCCACGGTGAAGGACAAGGCCGAGCTGCGCGCCAGGCTGCGCGACGGCAAGGCGCCCTGGGAGGACAAGAGCGCTCCGGCGGGCACCGCGTGGTCGGGCTGGGGCTGGGACGTCAAGATCGAGGACTTCAACAACAGCGGCGTCCCCGCCATCGCGCAGGCGACCGGCTTCGTGAAGGGCCAGATCGACCGGTGGCCGCAGCTCCAGGAGCTGGCCACGGCCAACGACCAGATGCTGCAGAACCCGTTCTGGTGGCCGAACGTCCGCGAGGGCGACGACATCGGCGGCAGCCAGACGCTGCACCTGTTCGCCAAGGGCCCGGACGGCCGGTACGCCAACGTGGCGCCGAGCCTCGGCCTGGCCGTGCCGGTGCCGACCCGCGGTATCGCCACCGGTGACGCCGACGGCGACGGCCGGATCGACATGGCGGTGGCCCGCCAGTGGGACGCCCCGGTCTTCTACCAGAACACCAGCCCCGGCGCGGGTTCCTTCCTCGGCCTGAAGCTGACCAAGCCCGGCGGCACCACCGCCGGTTCGTCCGAGGGCGCGGGCATCCCGGCCACCGGCGCGCAGGTCAAGGTGACGACCCCGGACGGGCGCGTGCACATCGGCCGCGTCGACGGCAGCAGCGGCCACTCCGGCCGGCGCAGCAGCGACGTGCACATCGGTCTCGGCGGCGGTGTCACCGGTGCGGTGAAGACCGAGATCAGTTGGCGCGACGCCGCAGGCAAGGTCCACCAGCAGGTTCTCCAGCTCACCCCGGGCTGGCACTCGCTCGAGCTCGGCCAGCAGGCCAAGGAGAAGTGATCGAGATGACCGACAAGAAGCCGAGCGCTCCGCCGCGGCACGACCCGAAGGTCGTCATCGCGCTGCGCAACTTCGCGATCTCCATCAGCGTCTTCAACATTCTCGGCTACATCCTCCTCGGTTTCGAGCAGCCGTGGTTGTGGCCGTTCATCGCCCTGGCCACCGGTTACTCCACCGAGATCGGCCTGGAGTGGATCGGCGCCAGGGTCGAGGGCCGCGCTCCCCGCTACGCCGGCAACGGCCTGCGCGGGCTGGTCGAGTTCCTCTACCCGGCGCACATCACCAGCCTCGCCATGAACATGCTGATCTACGTCAACGACCAAGTGCTCGTGATGATGTTCGGCGTGGTCGTGGCGGTCGGCGCCAAGTGGGTGCTGCGCGCCCCGGTGAAGGGCCGCATGCGGCACTTCATGAACCCGTCCAACTTCGGCATCGCCGTGATCCTGCTGGTGCTGCCCTGGGCGAGCATCGCGCCGCCGTACCACTTCACCGAGCACCCCGACGGCTGGGTGGACTGGCTGATCCCCGGCCTGATCATCGTCGGCGGCACCATGCTGAACGGCAAGCTCACCGGCCGCATGCCGCTGATCCTGGGCTGGGTCGGCGTGTTCGCCCTCCAGTCGATCGTCCGCGGCATCCTGTTCGACACCTCCATCTCCGGTGCCCTCGCCACCATGACCGGTGTCGCGTTCGTGCTGTTCAGCAACTACATGGTCACCGACCCGGGCACCAGCCCGTCACGGCCGGCGAACCAGGTGCTGTTCGGCGGCGGCATCGCCGCGCTGTACGGCCTGCTGATGGCGGTGCACATCCCCTACGGCCTGTTCTTCGCCACCGCGGGCGTCTGTGCCATCCGCGGTTGCTGGTTCTGGGGGCTGCACCTGGCCAACAAGGCCCGCGAGCAGCGTGAGGCCCAGGCGCTGCGCGCCGCGCAGGCGACCGTGGACAAGGCGCCGGCGACCGCCCAGAAAGAGGTCGCTGCGGTATGACAAGGATCGCGATCGTCGGCATGGCGTGCCGCTACCCGGACGCGGCCTCGCCGAAAGAGCTGTGGGAGAACGCTCTCGCAGGCCGGCGCGCCTTCCGACGGCTTCCCGACGTGCGCATGCGGTCGGAGGACTACTGGGATCCCGATCCGGGGGCCCCGGACCGTTTCTACGCGCGCACCGCGGCCGTCATCGAGGGCTACGAGTTCGACCGGATCGGTTACAAGATCGCGGGCAGCACGTACCGCTCGACCGACCTCACCCACTGGCTCGCCCTCGACATGGCGGGCCGCGCGCTCGCCGACGCCGGCTTCCCCGGCGCGGAGGGCCTGCCGCGGGAACGCACGGGCGTCGTCGTCGGCAACACCCTGACCGGGGAGTTCACCCGGGCGAACGTGATGCGGCTGCGCTGGCCGTACGTGCGGCGCACGGTCGGCGCGGCCCTGAAGGACCAGGGCTGGGACGACGACCGGCTGGCGGCGTTCCTCGCCGACCTGGAGGCGGGCTACAAGGCCCCCTTCCCGGCCATCGACGAGGACACCCTGGCCGGCGGCCTGTCCAACACCATCGCCGGGCGCATCTGCAACCACTTCGACCTCAACGGCGGCGGCTACACCGTCGACGGCGCGTGCTCCTCGTCGCTGCTGTCGGTCACCACCGCCTGCAAGGCGCTCATCGACGGTGACATCGACGTGGCCGTCGCGGGCGGGGTGGACCTGTCCATCGACCCGTTCGAGATCGTCGGCTTCGCCAAGACCGGCGCCCTGGCCAGGAGCGAGATGCGGCTGTACGACCGCAACTCCAACGGCTTCTGGCCGGGCGAGGGCTGCGGCATGGTCGTGCTGATGCGTGAGGCGGACGCCGTGGAGCAGCGGCGCCGCGTGTACGCGAGCGTGGCCGGGTACGGCATCTCCTCCGACGGCAAGGGCGGCATGACCCGCCCCGAGGTCAGCGGTTACCAGCTCGCACTCCGGCGCGCCTACGAGCGCGCCGGGTTCGGCATGGACACCGTCGAGCTGTTCGAGGGGCACGGCACCGGCACCGCGGTGGGCGACCTCACCGAGCTGACCGCGCTGTCGCGCAGCCGCGCCGCGGCGGGGCCGGCCGAGCGTCCGGCCGTGGTCACGTCCATCAAGGGCATGATCGGCCACGCCAAGGCCGCGGCCGGCGTGGCCGGCCTGATCAAGGCGGCCATGGCGGTGCACGACCAGGTGCTGCCGCCCGCCATCGGGTGCGTGGAGCCGCACCGGGTGCTCACCGAGGACGGGGCCGCGCTGCGCGTGCTGCGCAACGCCGAGCCCTGGCCGTCGGGGGCGCCGGTGCGGGCGGGTGTCACCGCGATGGGCTTCGGCGGCATCAACACCCACGTGGTGCTGGAGCGCAGCGGCCCGCGCCGCCGCGTGCCGCTGTCCACCCGCACCCGGCAACTGCTGCGTGCCGTGCAGGACTCCGAGCTGCTCGTCGCCGACGCCACCTCCCCGGAGGCGCTGCGCGAGCGGCTCACCGAGCTGGCCGCGTTCGCCGCCACCGTGTCGTACGCCCAGCTCTCCGACCTCGCGGCCACCCTGCAGTCCGAGCTGCGCGACCTGCCGTACCGGGCCGCCGTGGTGGTCACCTCGCCACAGGACGCCGAGCAGCAGTTCCAGAAGGTGATCGCGGCGCTGGACGCGGGGGAGACCCGGCTGCTCGCCCCCGGCGGCCGGGCGTTCCTCGGCCACGCCGAGGGCACCGGCCGCGTCGGCTACCTGTTCCCCGGCCAGGGCTCCGGCCGCGGCACCAGCGGCGGCGCGCTGCGCCGGCGTTTCGCCGAGGTCGAGGAGATCTACGAGGAGGCGGCGCTGCCCGCCGGCGGCGACATGGTGGCGACCGCGGTGGCGCAGCCCCGCATCGTCACCGGGTCGATGGCCGGTTTGCGTGCGTTGTCCCTGCTCGGGGTGGAGGCCGACGTGGCGCTCGGCCACAGCCTCGGCGAGTTGTCGGCCCTGCAGTGGGCCGGCGCGATGGACGAGACCACGCTGCTGCGGATCGCCGCGCTGCGCGGCCGGGCCATGACCGAGCACAGCGCCTCGGGCACCATGGCCGGGGTGCGGGCGGCGCCCGAAGTGGTCGCCGACCTGCTCATCGGCCTGCCGGTCGTCATCGCCGGGTACAACGGGCCGGACCAGACCGTGATCGCCGGGCCGGTGGACGCCGTCGAGGCCGTGGGGCGCCGCGCCGCCGAGGCGGGGCTCACCTGCACGGCCCTCGCGGTGTCGCACGCCTTCCACTCGCCGCTGGTCGCCCCCGCGGCCGAGGAGTTCGGCACGGCCCTGGTGGACGAGGAGTTCGGGCCGGTCACCCGCCGGGTCGTCTCCACGGTCACCGGGCAGGTGCTCGCGCCCGCCACCGACATCCCGGCGCTGCTGCGGCGGCAGATCACCGACCCGGTGCTGTTCAGCCAGGCGGTGCAGCTCGCGGCCAAGGACATCGACCTGTTCGTCGAGGTCGGCCCCGGCCGGGTGCTGAGCGGCCTCGCCGCCTCGGTGTCCGACGTGCCCGCCGTGGCGCTCGACACCGACGACGAGTCGCTGGCCGGGCTGCTGCGGGTCGCCGCGGCGGCGTATGTCACCGGCGTGCCCGTGGTGCTGGAGGAGCTGTTCCACGGCAGGCTCACCCGGCCGCTGGAGGTGGGGACCGAGTTCTCGTTCTTCGCCAGCCCGGTCGAGCAGGCGCCGGAGATCCGTGTCGGTGCCCGCACCGCCGCGCCGATCCCGCGGCCCGCCGCCGTCCCCGCCGGGACCTCCACGCCCG
Source organism: Sphaerisporangium sp. B11E5 (assembly GCF_039871875.1). Classification (NCBI taxonomy): domain Bacteria; kingdom Bacillati; phylum Actinomycetota; class Actinomycetes; order Streptosporangiales; family Streptosporangiaceae; genus Sphaerisporangium; species Sphaerisporangium sp. B11E5. The sequence goes on from NZ_JBDPMD010000019.1 coordinate 71,983, forward strand.
CGGGCGAGGAGACGGCCGGGGAGTCCAGCGTCGACCTGCTGCGCCGCCTCGCGGCCGAGCGGGCCGAGCTGCCGCTGGAGATGGTGCGCGAGGACAGCAGGCCGCTGGACGAGCTGCACCTCAGCTCGGTCACCGTCATGCACATCATCGCCCAGGCCACCCAGCGGCTCGGCGTGCCCGCCGGGCAGGCGCCGACCAACCTCGCCACCGCCAGCCTGCGCGAGCTCGGCGAGGCGCTGGACGAGCTGGCCAAGGGCGCCAAGCAGGGCACCGCGGTGAGCACCGCGGTGGCCGGCGCGGCGGCCTGGTCGCGTCCGTTCACCGTGGACCTCGACGAGGTGCGCCTCCCGGCGAGGACCGCGCCGCGCGAGGAGGGCCGCTGGCAGGTCTACGCGCAGGACTCCCCGATCGCCGAGCCGCTGCGGCAGGCGCTGGAGCGGGAGAACCTCGGCTCTGGCGTGCTGGTGTGCCTGCCGCAGGACTGCGCCGAGGAACACCTGGCGCAGGCGCTGCTCGGCGCGCAGAAGGCCATCGGCGGCGCCCCCGGCACACGGTTCGTGCTGGTCCAGCACGGGCACGGCGCCGCGGGCCTCGCCAAGACGCTGTCGCTGGAGGCGCCGCACCTGCGCGTCACCATCGTGCACCTGCCCGCCGCCGCCGACGCGACGGCGCGGGTGGTGGCCGAGGTCGCCGCGACCAGCGGGTACGCCGAGGTGTACTACGACGCCGCGGGCGTGCGGCGCGTGCCGACCATGCGCGCCATGCCGGTGCGCGCCGCCGTCACCGAGCAGCCGCTCGGCGACGGGGACGTGCTGCTGGTCACCGGAGGCGGCAAGGGCATCACCGCCGAGTGCGCCCTCGCCGTGGCCGCCGACACCGGCGCGGCCCTGGCCGTGCTCGGCCGCTCCGACCCCGCGGGGGACCCGGAACTGGCCGGGAACCTGCGGCGGATGGCCGGCACCGGGGTCGCCGTGCACTACGCGCGGGCCGACGTCACCGACGCCGAGGCCGTGCGCCGCGCGGTCGCCGAGGTGGAGGCGGCCCTCGGGCCCGTCACCGCGGTGCTGCACGGCGCCGGGCGCAACGAGCCCGCTGGGATCGCGAGCCTGGACACGGCCGCGTTCCGCCGCACCTTCGCCCCCAAGATCGACGGCCTGCGCAACGTGCTCGGCGCCGTGGACGAGGGCCGGCTGCGGCTGCTGGTGACGTTCGGCAGCATCATCGGCCGGGCCGGGCTGCACGGCGAGGCGCACTACGCCACCGCCAACGAGTGGCTCGCCGAGCTGACCCGCCAGGCGGGGGAGCGCAACCCCGGTTGCCGCGCCATCTGCATGGAGTGGTCGGTCTGGTCCGACGTCGGCATGGGCGAGCGCCTGTCGGTGGTGGACGGCCTGGCACGCAAGGGCGTCACCGCGATCTCGCCCGAGCAGGGCGTGGCCATCATGCGGCGGCTGGTCTCCGACCCGGCGACGCCGCCGGTCGTGGTGATCAGCGGGCGCACCGAGGGCATCGACACCGTGCGGTACGACCTGCCGCCGCTGCCGCTGCTGCGGTTCGTCGAGAAGCCGCTGATCCGCTACCACGGCGTGGAGCTGGTCACCGAGGTCGAGATGAACGCCGGGACCGACCTCTACCTGGCGGACCACCTGCTGGACGGCAACCTGCTGTTCCCCGCGGTGTTCGGCATGGAGGCCATGGCCCAGACCGCCGCGGCGGTCACCGGGCGCGACGTCGTGCCGGTCATCGAGTCGGCCGAGTTCATGCGGCCGATCATCGTGCCCCCGGCCGGCAGCGGCACCATCAGGATCGCCGCCACCGTCGTCGACGACGACACGGTGGAGGCGGCCATCCGTAGCTCGGAGACCGGCTTCGACGTCGAGCACTTCCGCGCCACGCTGCGGCTCACCGGGGAGGGCGCGCCCGACGGCCCGCCGGACCAGGCGGGCGACGGCCTGCCGCCGGTGCCGATGGACCCCGCCACCGAGCTGTACGGCGACGTGCTGTTCCAGGGCGGCCGGTTCCACCGGCTGCGCCGCTACCACCGGGGCGCCGCACGCCACGTCGACGCCGACGTGGCCGCGCTGGACGCGCGGGACTGGTTCGCCGGGTACCTCCCCGGCGAGCTGCTGCTCGGCGACCCCGGCATGCGCGACGCCCTCATGCACGGCAACCAGGTCTGCGTGCCGGACGCCACGCTCCTCCCGGTCGGGATCGAGCGCGTCCACCCCGGCGGCGCCGCCCTGGCGGAGTCAGGCGAGCTGCGGTACTGCGCCACCGAGCGCAGCCGCGAGGGCGACACCTACTTCTACGACATCGCGGTGCGCACCCCCGCGGGCGAGGTCGTGGAGCGGTGGGAGGGCCTGCGGCTCCAGGCGGTGCGCAAGAAGGACGGGCGCGGCCCCTGGCTCGCCCCGCTCCTCGGGTCGTACCTGGAGCGCACCCTGGAGGACCTCACCGGCACCCGGGTCGCGATCGCCGTGGAACCGCACGGCGCCGGCGACACCGCGGGTCCCACGGAAGCGGACACCCTGGCGCGGGCCCGTACGGCCGTCGCCGCGGGCCGCGCGCTCGCCGGGCCCGCGGAGATCGGCTTCGCGGCGGACGGCCGGCCCCTGCCGTACGACGGGCGGGCGGTGTCCGCGGCGCACGGCGCGGGCGTCACCCTGGCCGCCGTGGCGGCGGACGCCGGGCCGGTGGGCTGCGACGTCACCCCGGTCACCGGGCGCACGGCGCAGGAGTGGACGGACCTGCTCGGGGAGCGCGCCGCGCTCGCCGGCGAGGTGGCCGCGGTCACCGGCGAGTCGCCGGACGTCGCGGGTGCCCGCGTGCTGGCCGCCGTCCGCTGCCTCACCGCCGCGGGCCTCGGCGAGGCCGTTCCCCTCACCCTCACCCCGGCCGGGCGGGACGCGTGGGTCGTCCTCGCCGCGGGCGGCACGCGGGTCGCGACGCTCGTCACGACGCTGCGGGACGCCCCCCAGCCGGTGGTGTTCGCACTCCTCACCGAAGGGCGGTCCTAGGCCATGGCCGGCGGGTCGAGCAACTACTTCGAGTACCAGCACACCGTGGGATTCGAAGAGACCAACATCGTGGGCAACGTCTACTACGTCAACTACCTGCGGTGGCAGGGCCGCTGCCGCGAGATGTTCCTCAAGGAGCGTGCCCCGCAGGTGCTGGACGAGCTCCAGGACGACCTGAAGCTGTTCACCCTGAAGGTCGACTGCGAGTTCTTCGCCGAGATCACGGCGTTCGACGAGCTGTCCATCAGGATGCGCCTGCTCGACCTGGCGCAGACCCAGGTCGAGTTCACCTTCGACTACGTGCGGCTGGACCCGGGCGACGGCGAGACCCTCGTCGCCCGGGGGCGCCAGCGCGTGGCCTGCATGCGCGGCCCCAACACCCGTACGGTCCCCGCCAGGGTTCCCGAGTCCCTGGTCGCGGCCCTCGAACCGTACGCCGCGTAGGCGCGGATCCGAGAAAGCAAGCCAGGAGGTAAGCGTGAAACTCAGCGACACCGTGCCCTATCGCGAGGTGACGGACGTCAAGACCCTGCGGCGCGCGTTCGGGACGTTCGCCACCGGCGTCACGGTGGTGACCACCGGCGGGCCGAGCCCGCACGCCATGACCGCCAACTCCTTCACCTCGGTCTCGCTGGAGCCGCCGCTGGTGCTGATCTGCGTGGACCGGGGCGCGGTCATGCACCAGTGCCTGAGCGACGCCGGCGCGTTCGGGGTGTCGGTGCTCGCCGCGCACCAGGAGCCGGTGGCCATGCACTTCGCCAACCGCTGGCGCACCCTCGGCGCGGCGCAGTTCGACGCGGTCGACTGGCTGCCCGGCGCGGCGACCGGCGTGCCGCTGCTCAGCGGCACGCTCGCCAGCTTCGAGTGCGAGCTGTGGCGCACCTACGACGGCGGCGACCACACCATCTTCATCGGCAAGGTGCTGTCGCTGCACCAGCAGACCGACCAGGAGGCGCTGCTGGTGTTCAAGGGCCGGTTCCGGCAGGTCGGGCCGGACTGGAGCGAGGTGATCACATGACGATCACCGGGGCGCCGCCCGCGGCGGCGCCCCCCGCGGGCCCGCGCAGAGTGCCGCCGGGGCCGTCCCGCTGGTCGGGGCCCGCCCTGTTCCGCAAACTGGCGGGGGACCGGCTCGGGCTGATGTCGGTCGCCGCGTCGTACGGCGACGCGACGCTGCTCAGCATCGGGCCGAAGAAGATGTACTTCTTCAACCACCCCGACCACGCCAAGCACGTGCTCGCCGACAACGCCGCCAACTACCACAAGGGCGTGGGCCTGGTGCAGGCCCGGCGGGCCATCGGCGACGGGCTGCTCACCAGCGAGGGCGAGCTGTGGCGCAAGCAGCGCCGCACCATCCAGCCGGTGTTCCAGAACAAGCGCATCTCCCAGCAGGCCGGCGTCATCGCCGCCGAGGCGGCCACGCTGGTGGACCGGCTGCGGGCCCACCAGGGCAAAGGGCCGGTGGACGTCGTCAGGGAGATGACCGGGCTCAGCCTCGGCGTGCTCGGCCGCACCCTGCTGGACGCCGACCTCGGCGCGTTCGGCTCCATCGGGCAGTCGTTCGAGGCCGTGCAGGACCAGGCGATGTTCGAGCTGGTGACGCTCGGCATGGTGCCGCTGTGGGCGCCGCTGCCCAAGCAGCGGCGTTTCCGCAAGGCCCGCGCCGAGCTGCAGCGCGTCGTCGACCACCTGACCGCCGAGCGCCTCGCGCGCACCGGCACCGGCGGGGACGACGTCATCTCCCGGCTCATCGTCTCCACCCGCGAGGAGGCCGACCCGCGTGTCGGGCGGCTGCGGATGCGCGACGAGCTGGTCACGCTGCTGCTCGCCGGGCACGAGACGACCGCGAGCACGCTGTCGTGGACGTTCTCGCTGCTGGACAAGCACCCCGAGGTGCGGGAGCGGCTGCGCGACGAGGCCGTGGAGGTGCTCGGCGACCGGCTGCCGGTCTACGAGGACCTGCACCGGCTGCGGTACACCGCGATGGTCGTCGAGGAGGTCATGCGGCTGTACCCGCCGGTGTGGATGTTGCCGCGCGAGGCCCAGGGCGACGACGAGATCGGCGGGTACCACGTGCCGGCCGGGTCGGACGTGCTGATCAGCCCGTACACGCTGCACCGGCACCCGGCGTTCTGGGAGGAGCCCGACCGGTTCGACCCCGGCAGGTTCGACCCGGACCGGCCCTCCAGCCGTCCCAGGTACGCGCACATCCCGTTCGGCGCGGGGCCGCGCTTCTGCGTCGGCAACCACCTCGGGATGATGGAGGCCACGTTCGTGATCGCCATGGTCGCCCGCGACCTGCGGCTGGCCACGGTGCCCGGCTACAAGGTGGTCCCCGAGCCCATGCTGTCGCTGCGCATCCGCGGCGGGCTCCCGATGACCGTCCACCCCGCCGAGGGGTCGTCGTCCGCGAGCGGGCGGCGGGTCGCGGGGCTGGCGGGCTGACCGGCGCGTGAACGCCGCCCGGACCTTCGGGTCCGGGCGGCGTACGCGCGCAGCGGGTTCTCGTGCGGGCCCTCGCGTGCCCGCGTGGTGCCGTCCGGGTCACCCCGCCTGGCGGACCGCCTCGTCCAGCAGGTCGCGCAGGGCGAGCAGCACCGGGGGGTCGAACGGACGCATCGGGCGGAGCTGGACGTCCGCCGGCCGGGGCACCGTGCCGGGGCGGATCGTGATGGGTCCGTGCCGGCCGACGCACAACGCCTCGTCGCCGCCCGGCGGGTGGTTCATCGCGTCCTCGCGGCCCGCCGCCACCGACTGGGCGATCAGGTGCCATTCCCCCTGCGGCACGTCCTCGAGCACGTAGGGGCCCGGCCGGCCCAGGATGGTGTACCGCACCGGGCGGCCCTCCAGGATGCGGTCGGGGAACAGGCCGGCGAACACCGGCCGGTCGGGCAGCGGCGAGGTGATGGCGCCGCGCACCGTCGAGGTGAAGCCGTTCCTGGTGCCGTTCCGCGCGCCGATCAGCGTCGGCCCCGGCACGGCGCCCTCCAACTGGCGGTACTTGGTCGGCGAGACGCCCACGCTGCTGGTGAACCGCGAGCTGAACGTCCCGACGCTGGAGTACCCCACCCGGTGGCTGATGTCGGTGACGGTCAGCGACGTGGAGGCCAGCAGCCGCTTGGCCTCCTGCAGCCGCACCGCCGACAGGAACCGGCCGGGGGACAGGCCGGTGACACGCTGGAATACACGGGAGAAGTGGAACTTGCTGAACATCGCCGTGCGTGCCATGTCGTTGATGGTGAGTTGTTCACTGAGATTCTCATGCATGCTTTTGACGACGCGCATGACGGCCTGTTCGAGTTCCTTCTCCATCGCCCCTCCCGCGCATCGGAGGTGAAACACGCCCGCCTGGATCGAACGGGGGAAATGAATGAATTCCGCCCGTCTTTGGTGTGAGACCCGGGAAAAGCCCGAACACGCCACATCAACAGCACGGGGCCGATGCCATCAACAATTGGCCGCCAGGGGGGGCAGGGACAACCCCTACCAGCCCCCTTCCTGCTGATATGCGGCACATCGGGCCTGAAAGAGGGCATGGTCATTACGCGGGAAGAGGACCCGGATAGTGGTGTCAGGGTTACCCCAGTCAATGCGCGCAGGGCAACGCGGAAGATGCACCGGCATGACGCCGAGCCGACGATGTACGAGTACCCAGCGGGACTTCACGCGTGAGGAAAACGCCTATGCGCACCCCAGAGGAAGAGCTGCGGACGATGACGCTCGAGGCGTTCGCGGACACGATCGTCCCCGGCGAGAAGCGTTCTCCCGGCGACCGTGCCGTCGCCGGCGCGTCCACCGGCGGCGGCGCCGTGCAGGCCGGCGCCATCGAACTGCTGGAATGGGACGCGACCGGCCTCACCGAGGGCCTCGACGGCTTCTCGTCCGCGCTGGACGCCCACGCCCTGGCCTACGCCGCCGAGCGCGGCGTCACCCTGGACGAGACGGTGCCGCCGTTCGTCGCGCTCGACTTCGCGCAGCGCACCGAACTCGTGCGCCTGCTCACCACACCCGGGCACCCCGAGAAGGCGCTGTGGGTCAGCCTCGCGCTGTTCAGCAACATGGCCTTCGACTCGGCGGCGCACATGCACACCGTCGACGCCCTCGCCGCCGGGCACCCCGGCCTGCTGGCCCTCGGCATCGAGAAACCCGGCCCCGACGGGTTGTGGCGTTTCCCCGAGTTCTCCTACGGCCGCGAGCTGGCCGACCTGCACCCGGACACGACCCCCTCAGGGAGCCCCGCATGACCGGCATCGAACGCACCGACGTCCTCGTGGTCGGCAGCGGCTTCGGCGGCGCCATCGCGGCCTACCACCTCGCGGCCGGCGGCGCCAAGGTCGTCGTGCTGGAACGCGGGCCCTGGCTGACCGGCGAGGACTTCGACCAGAACTACAAGCTCGGGTCGTCCTACACCCGGGCGTTCGACTTCGTGGTCGGCGACGGCATGAGCATCCTCGGCGGCAACTGCGTGGGCGGCGGCAGCGTCGTGTACTTCGCCGCGATGCCCCGCGCGCCGCGTTTCGTGTTCGAGCGGCACGGCAGCATCGGGCGGCGCATGTGGCCGTCCGCGATCAGCCGCGACACCCTCGACCCGTGGTACGACCGGGTGGCCGAGTCCATCCCGATCACCCAGCAGACCTGGAGCGACGTCCCGTACGCGGGCGGGTTGTGGGGGGCGGCCTGCCGGCACGCCGGGCGGACCGCCAACCCCGTGCCGGCGGCCATCGACGTCACCAAGTGCGTCAACTGCAACTGGATGATGGCCGGGTGCCGCTTCGACGCCAAGAAGTCGCTGCTGTTCACCTACCTGCCGGCGGCGCTGGCGCACGGGGCCGAGATCCGGCCGCTGCACGAGGTGCAGAAGATCGAGCGCAACCACGACGGGTCCTACCGGGTGCACTACGACCTCATGGACGACGAGGACTACCGCATCAGGTCCGAGGGCGGCGCCATCGACGCCAAGATCATCGTGCTGGCGGCCGGCGCCGGGGCGACCCCCGTCATCCTGCAGCGCAGCGAGCCCACGCTCGGCGCCATGCCGCACGCGGTGGGGCGGTACTTCTCCGGCAACGGCGAGCGGCTCAACACCGCGATACTCAACGAGGACAAGGTGCGCGAGGTGCTCGGCCTGGACCGGGGGAACGGCCTGGCGTACGAGGCCAACCAGATCGGTAAGGGCCCCGTGGTGGCCAACTGGGACCGCCTCGACGGGTCCCTGCCGGAGTACGAGCGCTTCTCGCTCGAACAGCTCTACTTCCCGCCCGGCCTCGGCACCATCCTCGCCCAGGTCCCCGGCGCCACCGAGCCGAGCTGGTTCGGCGTGGACAAGAAGGAGATGCTCAAGCGCTGGCGCTCCTGGCTGATCATCTTCCAGATGACCGAGGACGACAACGAGGGCGTCTTCGGCCCCCCGCCCGAGCGGGGCAACGCCGACCGCCTGTCCCAGCAGATGCTCGGCGTCGGCCGCCTCCGCTACGACCCCACCCCCAACACCCTGCGCGGCTGGGCCCTCGCCGACGCCGAGTGCAAGGACATCCTCGAACGCGACGGCCTGGCCGAGGTCGCCCCCTGGACCAACGACGTGGTGGGCGCCTACACCGTCCACCCCCTGGCCTCCTGCCGCATAGGCGACGACCCCGCCACCTCCGCCCTGGACGACCGCCACGAACTCCGCGGCCACCCCGGCATCTTCGTCACCGACGGCTCCGCCGTCCCCGGCGCCCTCACCGTCAACCCGGCCATGACCATCTCCGCCCTGGCCGAACGCGCCATCCCCGCCATAGTGAGCGCCGCCCAAGCCCGCGGCGTGAACGTCACCTACGGCGCCCCCGCCCCCAACGGCTCCACCGACGGCCGCCGCGGCGTGGCCGACCTCCTCCCCGTCCTGACCCGGCGCTAGGGGGCGGCTGATGGGCGGCATGCTGACCCGGCTCACCCTGCCGGGCACGATGTCCCAGGTACGGCACGTCACGCCGGTGCGTCCGCGTGGCGCGTCCGAGGCCGTGCGGAAGGTGTACGCGCAGATCTCGCGGGACTTCGGGATGCTGGCGCCACCGTTGCTGCTGCACTCGCCGGCGCCGGGGACGCTGGCCGCGTCCTGGTCCGTCCTGCGGGAGTCGCTCCTTGCCAACGGGCGGGCGTCCCGCGCGGCCAAGGAGGTCGTGGCGACCGTCGTCTCGGAGGGCAACACCTGCCCGTACTGCGTGGACGTCCACCAGGCGACGCTCAGCGGGCTCGGGCACGACGACGACCCCGAGGTGTCGCGGGTCGCCGAGTGGGCGCGCGGCCTCGGCACCAGGGACGGCGCGGCGCGCGGCGCCGACTTCCCGGAAAGGGAGCTGGCCGAGCTGACCGGGGTGGCGGTCACGTTCCACTACCTGAACCGCATGGTGAACGTCTTCCTCGGCGACTCCCTGCTGCCGCCCCAGGTGCCCACCCGGGCACGCGGCGGGATGTTGCGGATGTTCGGCCTGGTCATGCGGCCCATGGCCCGCAGGGGGGCCACGCCGGGCGACTCGCTCGGCCTGCTGCCCGCGGCGCCCCCCGCCGCCGACCTGGCCTTCGCCGGGGGAGCGCCGCACGTCGCGGGAGCCTTCGCGCGGGCCGCGTACGCCGTCGAGGAGGCCGGGCGCCGCTCGGTGCCCGAGCCGGTCCGCGCCGTGGTGTCCGCCGAACTGGCCGCCTGGGACGGCACGCCCCCCGGCCTCGGCCGGGGCTGGGCCGACGGCCCGCTGTCCGGCCTGGCCCCCGCGCACCGGCCCGCCGGACGGCTGGCGCTGCTCACCGCGATGGCGTCCTACCAGGTGGACGACGCCGTCGTGGCGGCCTACCGCGAAGGAACCCCCGGGGACCGGGAACTGGTGGAACTGACGGCCTGGTCGGCCATGGCGGCGGCCCGTACGGCCGGCGCCTGGACCCGGGCCGTCCGCGCGGAGCCCCGCTCCGCGTGACGGCGCGTTCCGCTGGACCCGGTTCCGCGCGAGCGCGCGTTCCGCCGGACCCGGTTCCGCGCGAGCGCGCGTTCCGCCTGACCTCGTTCCGCGTGACTGCCTGTCCCCGCCGGACCCCGTTCCGCGTGACCCCGTGATCCGAAGGGCCGCCCAGGCGATTTCGTGCACCTTTTCCGGGTGGCCCCCGATGTCGTTCCGCAACAGCACACACGAAGTAGCCGCGGCCTTTTACCCGGATGCATTCTGGAGGGGACCGCATTCCTGGTGTCCATATCGAATCAGGTCCGTGGCGGGCATTCCGGTTGTCGCGGGTCGCGCCACATGAGACGTGGGCGCTCGACACCTCGAACCATCAGATTCCAGTGAGAGGACAGACGCGTGACCGACCTGGACGTTGTGCTCAGGGACCTCACCGCGGACGGCGAGCAGTTGGACCGCCTCGTGTCCGGGCTCTCCCCCGAGCAGTGGCGCCTGCCCACCCCCGCGCCCGGCTGGACGATCCACGACCAGATCGCCCACCTGGCTTTCATCTACCGGCTGGCCCGCCTGGCGGCGGCCGAGCCCGAGACGTTCACCGCGCTGGCCAAGAGCGCGGAGAAGAACTTCAACGGCGCCGTCAACGCCGCCCTGGCCGACTACGCCTCCGACTCGCCGGAGACGCTGCTCGCCAAGTGGCGCGCGGAGCGGCGTGACGTCGTCACGGCCCTCGCCGCGGTGCCGGAGGGCCAGGTCGTGCCGTGGCTGGTCAACCCGCTGCCGCCCATCATCCTCGCCTGCGCGGGCATCATGGAGCAGTTCGCCCACGGCCAGGACATCGCCGACGCCCTCGGTGTGACGCTGGAGCGCGGCGCGAGCCTCGCGCACCTCACGGTGTTCGCCGTGCTCACCAAGGACTTCGGGTACCTCTCCCGCGGCGAGACCCCGCCGGCCGCCGAGTTCCGCTTCGAGATCACCGGGCCGTCCGGTGAGCTGTGGGCGTACGGCTCGGAGAACGCCACCGAGCGGATCAGCGGCCCCGCCGAGGACTTCTGCCTGCTCGCCACCCGCCGCCGCCACCGTGACGACGTCGCGGTCACCGCCGTGGGCGCCGAGGCCGACCACTGGCTGGACATCGCCCAGTGCTACCGCGGCCCCGCCGGCGCCGGCCGGGTGCCCGGCCAGTTCACCCCGGCGGCCGCGTAGCCGCCGGTGCGCATCGCTCACGGCCGGACCGCCGATCGACGGTGGTCCGGCCGTACGCCGTCCACCGGCTTTTTCTCCGCGATTTTCCACCCGGCCGCTGGCAGGAAGCGGCAACGGGTCGGCATTTTGCTGCCTTGATTATTCCTCGTCCGGCGGCCGCGGGGCGTGCACAGTTGTGGTGAGGAAAAAAGCGATCGGCCCCTGATCGGCCGAGAAAAGGGTGAAGAGAATATGGTAATCGTGATGGCTCCGGACGCCACGCCTGCGGACATCCAGGCGGTCGTGTCGATGGTGGAGCTGGCGGGCGGTGAGGCGTTCGTCAGCCGGGGGGTCAGCCGGATCGTCATCGGCCTCGTCGGTGACGTCGACCTGTTCGCCACGCTGAACCTCGGCGCGATGCGCGGGGTGAGCAGCGTCACCCGCATCTCCGCCAAGTACAAGCTGGTCAGCCGTGAGCACCACCCGGACCGCACGACCGTCCAGGTCGGCGGGGTGCCGATCGGGCCGGACACGGTGACCCTGATCGCGGGGCCGTGCGCGGTGGAGACGCCGGACCAGACGCTGGAGGCGGCGCTGATGGCCAAGGCCGCCGGCGCGACCCTGCTGCGCGGCGGCGCCTACAAGCCCCGCACCTCTCCCTACGCCTTCCAAGGCCTGGGCGAGGCAGGCCTGCGCATCCTGGCCGACGTCCGCACCGAGACCGGCCTGCCCATCGTCACCGAGGTCGTCGCCGCCGACGACGTCGACACCGTCGCCGAACACGCCGACATGCTCCAGATCGGCACCCGCAACATGCAGAACTTCCCCCTGCTCCAAGCCGTCGGCGCCGCCGGCCGCCCCGTCATGCTCAAACGCGGCATGAGCGCCACCATCGAAGAATGGCTCATGGCCGCCGAATACATCGCCCAGCGCGGCAACCTCGACATCGTCCTGTGCGAACGCGGCATCCGCACCTTCGAGACCGCCACCCGCAACACCCTCGACATCTCCGCCGTCCCCGTCGTCCAACGCCTCTCCCACCTCCCCGTCATCGTCGACCCCTCCCACTCCGGCGGCCGCCGCGACCTCGTGCTCCCCCTGAGCCGCGCCGCGATCGTCGCCGGCGCCGACGGCATCATCGTGGACGTCCACCCCTACCCCGACATCGCGCTCTGCGACGGCCCCCAGGCCCTGGTGGAGGAGGACCTGACCGTCCTGGCCGCCACCGTGCGCGACCTCACCGGCTACATGGGCCGCCGCACCCCCGCCTCCACCCCGATCGCCGCCTGACCAGGCCGACCCATGAAGCTCCCCACCCCCCGCAAGGTGCGCCGCGTCACCGTCGTCGGCACGGGCGTCATCGGCACATCGGTGGCTCTGGCCCTGCAGCGCTCCGGGGTGCGGGTCTGGCTGACCGACCACGACGAGGAGGCCCTGTCCGAGGCCGTGAGAATGGGCGCGGGCACCCCCCTGCCCGACCCCGCTCCCCGCGCCGACGTGGTGGTGGTGGCCACCCCGCCCTCGACCGTGGCGACGGTCCTGTCCGACGCCCAGCAGCGCGACCTGGGCACGGTGTACACCGACGTGGCCAGCACCAAGTCCCGCATCATCACCCAGGTCGAACAGGCCGCCTGCGACCTCACGTCCTACGTCCCCGGCCACCCCATCGCCGGCCACGAGCTGTCGGGCCCCACCGCCGCCCACCCCGACATGTTCGACTCCCGCCCCTGGGTCCTGTGCCCCCACCCCGCCACCGCCCCCCAGGCGCTGCGCACCACCGCCTCCCTGATCACCCTGTGCGGCGCCCGCCCCACCATCCTTTCCCCCGAAGTCCACGACCAGATGGTGGCGGCGGTCTCCCACGTCCCCCACCTGGTCTCCGCCGCCCTGGCCGCCCGCTTCGCCGCCGCCGACGAACACACGTTGTCCCTGGCCGGCAAGGGCCTCCAGGACACCACCCGCATCGCCAGAGGCGCCCCCGCCCTGTGGCGCGACATCCTCCAGCACAACGCCCACCCCATCGCCACCGTCCTGGAAGCCATCGTCCACGACCTCTCCGAGGCGGCCCAGGCCCTCCGCGCGACCGACCAGGAGGCCCTCACGGACCTCCTGACCCGAGGCAACCGGGGAAGGGAACACATCCTCAACGTCCTCCATCCGACATCCACCGGGTGACTCGCGGACGTGCGCTAAACAGAGATGACGATCTTGCCGGTGGCGTGGCCCGCGGTGAAGCGGTGGAGGGCGGCCGGGGCGTCGGACAAGGGGTAGACGCGGTCGATGAGCGGGGTGACGGCGCCGGAGTCGATGAGGCCGGTCAGGTCGTCCAGCGGGGCGAAGCCTTCCTTGGCGCCCAGCATGCGGAGGGTCTGGGGGACGAACCAGGAGACCACGGGGGCGCGGAGGCTACGGCCGAAGCCGCCGAGTACCGGGGCCTTGTTGTAGCCGCCGCCGGCGAGGACCAGGGTGCCGCGCTTGGTCAGGGCGCGGCGGATGAGGGACAGGGGACGGTCGCCGGCGATGTCGATGATGACGTCGTACACCGGGCCGTCGCGGTCGATCTCCTCTCTGGTGTAGTCGATGACGTCGTCGGCGCCGAGGGAGCGGACGGCGTCGGCCTTGGCGGGGCCGCACACTCCGGTCACGTGGGCGCCGAGAGCCTTGGCGATCTGGACGGCGTAGGAACCGACGCCGCCGGAGGCGCCGATGATCATCACCCGCTGCCCCTTCTCGACGCCGGCGAGATCGCGGACGCCCTGGAGGGCCGTGACGCCGGAGACCGGTACCGCGGCGGCCTGCTCGAAGGAGAGGCCGGCGGGCTTGCGGGCCAGGAAACGTTCCGGCGTGGTGGCGTACTCGGCGAACGAGCCGCCCTTGGAGGTGCCGTACACCTCGTCGCCCGGCGCGAACCGGGTCACCTTGGACCCGACGGCCTCCACCACCCCGGCCAGGTCCCGCCCGCGCACCGGCACCTTCGGCTTGCGCAGCCCGAAGAAGGGCCGCACCACGTACGGCCGCCCCGTCATCAAGATCCACACCCCCGCGTCGACCGCCGCCGCCCGCACCCGCACGAGCACCTCGTCGTCCCCGGGCACCGGCTTGGCGACGTCCCGCAGCCTCAGCACATCGGCCCCGCCGTACACGTCCTGCACGATCGCCTTCATCACGTCTTCTCCTCTTCCTCCGGATACTGGAACACGTCATCGAGCGGCACCCCGAAAACCCGGGCGATCCGGAACGCCATCTCCAGCGACGGCGAATACCGCCCCTGCTCGATCGCGATGACCGTCTGCCTGGTCACCCCGATCCGCTCGGCCAGCTCGGCCTGCGTCATCTCGTCACACGCGAACCGCAACACCCGGATGCGATTGGTGACCCGCGTCGCCCTCACCACTGCGGGAAGCCCTTGCGATAGAGAAAGATCTTCGCCACCGCCGCGAGCACCGCCGACAACACGAAGCACAGATAAATGACGTTGGCGATCCAGAACCCCTCCCACTCCGCCATCGCCATGAGCATCGCGGCGACCCCGCCGACCACCAGGAACGCCTGCCCCGTGTGCTCCCCGAACCGCTCGATCTCCCGATCCCGCTCGTCCTTGACCAGCGACCCCGGCCGCACGATCCCCAGCACGATCTCGATCAGCATCGCCGCGACGATCCCCCCACCCACCGTCCAGAGAAGCACCCCCGCATAGGCCACCTCAGCCAGCGGCCGCCCCCCCGCCCGCCCCAACACGACCACCAGATAAACGACGTATCCGACCACGCTGACCACCAGCCTGATCCACGCCCGCTTCTCTTCGAGAGGCATGACCCCGACCCCTTCGATGTACAGAATTCTTTACACCGCCAATGTAGCCAATCCTTGACCTGGTGTCTAGAAACTTTTACATCGATCGCGACCCGGACACGGCCCGGCCAAGGAGGGAAAGCGGTCGCCAGAGCGGGGCCCATGCCCGAGAATCGGGTGCATGGACGTTCCCGAGCTGCTCGGACGCGCGACGGACCTCGTCCCCGCGGACGCGAGGAACACCCTCGGCCTCGCCGCGGCCGATGTGCGCGACCTTCTCGGTGAGGGTGACTGGGACGTCGCGCTCGGGGCCCTCCAGGAGTTCGAGGGCGTCGAGTGGCAGCCCGTCGAGTTCTGGACCGTCCTCGCCGACGTCGCCGATCAGATGGCGCTCCCGCGCGACGCCGCGTGGTGTCACTGGCGCGCAAGCGAGACCCGTGCCGGCCTCTTCGCCGCGGACCTCAGGCTCGTCCCCCCGGACGCGGGCGGCAGACGTATTCCGCTTCGCGGCGGCCTGCGTCCCATGTGGGCCGTCGGCTGCCCGTCCCTCCCCGAGGGCCTCGCCGACCTGCACGTCGGTGTCATCCGGGTGGAGGGCGCCCCCGCCGTCCCGCCCGGAGGGGAGGGGCGCGTCAGGCTCGGACCGCTGAGCCCGGAGAACTGGTGGCATCTCAGACCGGGCGACACCATCACCATGCACGAGTCCCGCCCCGTGGCGGCCACCGCGACGATCACAGAGGTGAGGCTTCCCCGGCGTGCCCGCAGGTGATCCACGACCGGGCGCGGGTGCTCGGGCAGGGGTGGTCGGCCGATGCGGCGAGCGACGATCGCGTCGACGTCGAAGCCTGCGGCGCCATCGCTTGCGAACGCCGCCGGGCCAGGAGCCGGGCGGCGTTCGAGAAGCGGACGGTCACGGGCTGGTGCGGGTCACCCCCGTCTAGCAGGTGTTGTCCGGCGGGCTCCGTGACGGGCGCGGAAACTTTCGAACCGGCGCCGAGATGATTCACTCCCCCGCCGGGGCCTGAGGCGTCCCGGGCGGGGGAGTGGGGGGCCACCGTCGCGGTGGTCCGGACGGGGGAGGGTCAGACGGACGCGGTGGCGGGGACGGGGGCCTTCAGGTGGACGGGGAGGGAGCGGTGGCCGTTCATGATGAAGGTGGGGAGGGGCTGGAGGTCGGACTTGTCGACGGCCAGGGTGAGGTCGGGGAAGCGGTCGAAGAGGGTGCTGAGGCCGGTGGCGGCGACCATGCGGGCGATGCCGGCGCCCAGGCAGTAGTGCGGGCCGTGGCCGAAGGAGAGGTGTTCCTTGTTGGGGCGGGTGATGTCGAACGTGCCCGCGGTCTCGCCGTGGAGGGCCGGGTCGCGGCCCACGGCGCTGTAGTTGATGAGGATGGGGTCGCCCTTGGGGATGGTGACGCCGTCCAGGTGGATGTCCTCGACCGCGTAGCGCAGGGGGAGCTGGGCCAGGGGGGACTCCACGCGGAGGGTCTCGTCGATGACGTCGTCCCAGGAGACCTGGCCCGACTTGACCAGTTCGAGCTGCTCGGGGTGGGTGAGCAGCGCGGTGATGGCGTTGTCGAAGAAGTTGATGGTGGTCTCGGAGCCGGCGCCGAGGATGGCGAAGATGGTGTCGGTCAGCTCGGCCTCGCTGAGGCGGGAGCCGTCCTCCTCGCGGGCGGCGATGAGGTCGCTGGTGATGTCCTCGCCGGGGTTGGCGCGCTTGCCGGCGATGAGGTCGGCCATGGCGTCGCGCCAGCCGCCGAGGATGGCGGCGGCCTGCTCGGGGCTCACGGTGGTGTCGACCATCATCTCGATGACGGTGGCCGTCTTGGCGAGGGCCTCCTCCGACATGCCGATCAGCTCGGCGACGATGCGGGCCGGCAGCGGGTAGGCGAACCGCTCGCGCAGGTCCACGGCCTCACCGGGCGGCACGGACTCGAGCGCGTCGAGCAACTGGTTGGTGAGCTCCACCACGCGGGGACGGATGGCCTCGGTGCGACGGCGGGTGAACGCCTTGCCGACCAGCTTGCGCAGGCGGACGTGCTCCTTGCCGTACGCGGTCACCATGTTGTCCATGGCGATCCAGCTGATCATCTCCCAGTCCGGCGGGATCTCGCCGTTGATGAACTTCGGCCAGTGGTTGCGGGCGCTCTTGGTGACCCGGGGGTCGGTGAGCAGGTCCCTGATCACGTCGTGGCTGTTGATCGACCAGGCGAGGACGCCGCCGGGCAGTTCGACCGGGGTCGCCTGGCCCATCGCGCGCAGCTTGTCGGCCTCGGCGTGGATGTCGCGGCCAGTGGTGTCGAGGGGGACGGGGCGGCCTTGTTCCATCGGAAGTCTCCCGAGATCTCGTCGCTGGGAATGAAAGGGATGCCCGGGGAAAAGGAAGGGAGATACCCGCGCGAGGTACTTATTGATTTCCAGGCATCCGTGCTTTCGTGTTTCGATTTTACGTCCGCGCCACCGGCCCGTATATGTGGGTAGGGGGCACCCTGCCGATATTCCGCACGATGGAAGACGCCATGAGAAAGGCGCCGGGCGGAAATCGCCCGGCGCCTTTGTCGTGAGCAGGGTCAGGAGACCTTCGCGGTCTCCTCGGCGGGCGTCTCCAGGGTCTCCTCGGCGGGAGCCTCGCCGCCGCCGCCGTGCATGTCACCCGTCGGGGCGACGTGCCGCAGCGCGATCACCGCGATGGTGGCGAGCGTCAGGGCGATCGCGGCGCTGACCCCGGCCGAGGTGTTCATGGCCGTGGTGAACGCCTCGCGCGCCGCGGCGAGCAGCGCGGCCCCGGCCTGCCCGGTGAGCTCCGCCGCCGCGCCGAGCGCGCCCGCGATGCTCTCCATGGCGCCCTCCGCGGCCCCGGCCGGCGTCCCGGCGGGCACGGTGAGCTGGCTCTGGTACACGGCGGTGCCGACGCTGCCCAGGGTCGCGATGCCGAGCGCGATGCCGAGCTCGCCGCCGGTCTCCGACATGGCCGCCGCCGACCCGGCCTTCTCCGGCGGCGCGGAGCCCATGATCAGCCCGGTGCCGAGACCCGCCATGGGCCCGGCGCCGAACGCCGCGAGGTACAGGCCGGTGAGCAGCAGCGGCAGGCCGGACGCGGTCGCCACCTGGCTGACCAGCAGGTACCCGATGCCGGCCAGCACCAGCCCGCCCGCGATGGCGTACGCCGGCCGCACCTTGCGCGCGATGGCCGGCGCCATCATCAGGCTGATCACGGTGACGATGGTCTGCGGCACCAGCAGGAGCCCGGCGTTGAGGGGGGACAGCCCCTCGACCGTCTGCAGGTAGAGGTTGACCAGCAGGTAGGTGCCGCTCATCAGCCCGCCGCCGACCATGATGGCCAGGGCCGCGGTGAAGGCCCGGTTGTTGAACAGCCGCAGGTCGAGCAGCGGGTTGGGCAGCGAACGCTGCCGCCGCACGAACGCGACGCCGACGATCACGCCGACCACGATGCTCGCGATCGGCACGGCCTCGAAGCCGTTCTTGGCCAGCTCCTTGAGGCCGTAGATGAGCGGGAGGATGGTGCCGAGGGACAGCGCCACGCTGGTCAGGTCCAGTTTCCCTGCGCCGGGGTCGCGGTACTCGGGCAGCAGCTTCGGTCCCGCGATGAGCAGCAGCGCCATGACCGGCACGCTCAGCAGGAACACCGAGCCCCACCAGAAGTTCTCCAGCAGGACGCCGCCGACCACAGGGCCGATGGCCATGCCGCCCATGAAGCAGCTCATCCACACCGCGATGGCGGTGCCCATCTGCTTGGGGTCGGTGAACATGTTGCTGATCAGCGCCAGTGTGGACGGCATCAGCGAGGCGCCGGTGATGCCCATGAGCGCCCGGGTGGCGATCAGCATCTCGGGGCTCGTCGAGTACGCGGCCAGTACCGACGCGGCGGCGAACGCGGCCCCGCCGATCATCAGCAGCCTGCGCCGCCCGATGCGGTCGCCGAGCGTCCCCGCCGTGACGAGGAATCCCGCGATGAGGAAGCCGTAGATGTCGGTGATCCAGAGCTGCTGGACGTGGCTGGCGCCGAGATCGGTGCTCAGCCGGGGCAGCGCGAGGTACAGCACGCTGGAGTCCAGGGCGAGCAGCAGCGTCGGCAGGGCCAGCACGGCCAGGCCGGTCCACTCCCGCCGCCCGGCCCGCGTACCGGACCCGGCTACGGCGTTGGCATCCATCTAACGTCCTTCCGTCTGTGGTCTGCGGGCCGTTCCTTACGTCAATTTCGCCATGTCACGATTTATCGACAGGAATCGCTGGAATTTAGTCCTATCAGCGGGAAACCTGGCACGGCATCTCCGAGGGTGCGCGAACGGCACGCCCCGTCCACCTTCGACGATAGGGTGGTGCGTCCCCCTTGGGAATGACCTCTGTGATATGCCGGGTAGCGACTAGGGGTGCCGTATAGGGGTGGGGCATAGGGGTGGTGACGCCGCATTTCCAAAGATGCGGCCGCAGCGGCCCGGTGTGACGCTGGGCGGCATGACCGGATTAGCCGGGCCCGTCCCGCACGACGCGGTCGTGTTCGACTGCGACGGCACGCTCGTGGACACCGAGACCTCCTGGAACAGCGCGTACCGGACGCTGTTCGACCACTACGAGGTGCCGCTGGACCCCCGGGCCCGCACCCGGCTGGTCGGCCTGCAGCTCCGCGAGCTCGGGCACGCCCTGGCCGACCTGCTCGGCCACCCGGCCGCGCCGGAGACGCTCGGCCGCCGGGTGTACGAGCTGGTACGGGGCGACGTGGGCTCCGGTGTCACGGCCCTGCCAGGCGCGGTGGAGCTGGTCACGGCGCTGCACGGCACCCGGCCGCTCGCGGTGGCGACCAACACCCCGGCCGAGATCGTGGCCGACTACCTCGACGGCATCGGCATCCGCGCCGCGTTCGACGTGGTGGTGGACTGCGTCACCGCCGGCGCCCCCAAGCCGTCCCCGGTGCCGTACCTGCGGGCCTGCGGCGCGCTCGGCGTGACACCGGGCCGCGCCGTCGCCGTCGAGGACTCGGCCAACGGCGTGGTCGCGGCCCGCGCGGCGGGGATGTACGTCATCGGCGTGCCGTCCCACCCCGAGGTCGTCCTGCACGCCGACCTGCGTGCCGGAACCCTGCTCGACCCGCCGGTGTGGCGCACCCTCGGCCTGCCGGCCCCGGCCCCGGTGCCCGCCTGACCCGGCACGCAGCCACCGCGGGCATCGAAGCCACCTCGGGGCGCGACAGCCGGGAACGGCTCACCACCCCGAGCGGATCGTCTCCACGACGTACTCCCGGTCCCGCTCCGACACCCACCACCCGACCGGGATGTGCACCACCCGGTCGTGCACGGACTCCAGCCCCGGCAGCGCCGGGTCGTACACGTCGCGGACGCAGGTGTGCGTGTCGTTGCGCCGCACCACCGCGCTCACCGTGACCCCCGCCGCGGTCATCTTGCGGATGAACCCCGCACGGTCCGCCACCTTCACCGGGTACAGCCAGAACGACGACTCCAGCCCTTCCTCCCGGGTGGTGAGCTCGACCCCGGGGACCCCGGCCAGCGCCGCGTCGTAGTACGCCGCGTTGCGCCGGTGCAGCTCCACCCGCCCGTCCACCGACGCGAGGTTGGCCAGCCCGACCGCCGCCCCGAGCTCCCCGAGGTAGAAGTTGTACCCCCACTCCGGCACGTCGTAGTCCCCGTTGACCCGGTCGGCCTTCCGGTCGATGCCGAAGAACCGCAGCCGCAGTGCCCGCCGCAGCGTCTCCTCGTCCGGCGTCACCAGCATGCCGCCGGTGCCGCACGCCAGGTGCTTGGTGGCGTGGAAGCTGAACGCGCAGAGGTTGCCGTGGGCGCCGACGGGCCGGCCGCGGCAGACGGTGCCCCACGCCTGCGCGCAGTCCTCGATCACCGCGGGCCGGGACCCGTGCGCCGCCTCGGCCTCGTCCAGCACGGACGACAGCCGGTCCAGGTCCACGGGGTGCCCCGCCCAGTGCACCACCATGACGGCCCGCGTCTCGGGGGAGATCTTCTTGGCCAGGTCGTCCAGGTCCATGGTGAGCGTGCCCGGGTCGACGTCCACCCACCGGATCCGCAGCCCGTTCGCGAGGATCGCCCAGTTGGTCGCCTCGAAGGTGTACGGCGTGGTCAGCACCTCGCCGCCGCCTCCAGGCTCCGCGGCGAGGCGCAGCGCCAGGTGCAGCGCCGAGGTGCCGTTGTTGAGCGTCGCCAGGTACGGCACGCCGAGCCGGGCGCGCAGCGCCTCCTCGAACTCCTCGCCACGGGGCCCGTGCCCGAGCACCCCGGTGCGCAGCGCCTCCGCCACCAGGGGGCCGGCCCCCGGGTCGACCGCGACCTTGAACAGCGGGATCATCGCGACCTGACGCCGACGAACAGCCCGCGCCCGGCCAGGATGTCGTCCCGCTGCACGTACTCGGCCGTGCACCCGGCCCGCTCGAACGCCGCGACGTACTGCTCCGGCGTGAACAGCGTGAAGACCTGCACGTGCTCGAAGTGCCGGATCCCGTCCCCGTCCGCCACGATGTAGTGCGCCTCCTGCCGGACCACGTCGCCCGAGCGCACCGACCGCGCCACCCGGGTCACCGTGCGGGAGCCGTCGCGCACCAGGTCGCTGCCGACGTGCCCGTCGGTGAACCGCTCAGGGAAGTACCAGGGCTCGACGACGAGCACCCCGCCGGGGGAGACGTGCCGGGCCATGCTGGCCACCGCGGAGTCCAGCTCGGCGGTGGAGGCCATGTACCCGACCGTGCTGTACAGGCTGGTCACGGCGTCGAAGGTTCGCCCGAGGTCGAAGTCACGGATGTCGCCGGGGTGCACGGCGACGCCGGGCAGCTTGGCACGGGCGGCCGCACGCATGGTGTCGGACAGCTCCAGGCCCTCGACGTGCGAGAACCGGCCGCGCAGCGACCGCAGGTGCTCCCCGGTGCCGCAGGCCACGTCGAGGGCCTGGAGCGAGTCGGCGTCCGGCTTGCGCGAGCGCACCAGCGTGACGACCTCCCCGGCCTCCTGCTCGTAGTCCTTGCCCCGCAGCTTGTAGACGAGGTCGTAGACCTCGCTCACCTCCGACCCGTAGACGTTGGTCTCCCGTGCGGGTGTTTCCGTGGTCATCGGTGACTCCTCACTGGGGCGGGTGCACGTTGACGGCGGACGGGCGCGCGGAATTCCGCCATGCGGCGAGCTTCCCGTGCGTGCCGCGCGCGTCGCATCTTCAAAAGTGCGGACGACGTGCGGGCCGCCCGCCGCACGGCACTCCTGGAGAAGAACCGGAGAACTCCCGTGGTTAATCTGAGCGCATGGAGAGCCCCTGTAGGATTTGCGGCGGCGTCGTCAAGGAATCGATCGACCTCGGGCGGCAGCCCCGGGGCAACGGTTTCCTCCTGCCGCGGGACATCGAGAACGAGTTCTTCTTCCGGCTCGCCGTCGGCATGTGCGATTCCTGCACGATGACCCAGCTGATGGAGGACGTGCCGCAGGAAATCCGGTATCACGACGCGTACCCTTATCACGCGTCCGGATCCGCCGTTCACCGCAAGCACTTCGAGCAGAACGCCCGCTATTTCCTGGAGCACGAGCTCACCGGTCCCGACCCGTTCATCGCCGAGATCGGCAGCAACGACGGCGTCATGCTGGCCACCATCGCGGCGGCGGGCGTGCGGCACCTCGGCATCGAGCCGTCCGCGGAGGTCGCGGAGATGTCGCGGGCCAAGGGCGTGCGGGTGCTGCCCGAGTTCTTCGACGAGACGACCGCCGCCAAGATCCTCGACGAGCACGGGCCGGCGGACGTGGTGTTCGGCGCCAACTGCATCGCGCACATCGCCCACCTGGCCTCGGTGACGCGCGGCGTGGAGCTGCTGCTCGGGCCCAACGGCGTGTTCGTCTTCGAGGAGCCCTACTTCGGTACCGTCGTCGGCAAGACGGCCTTCGACATGATCTACGACGAGCACACGTTCTATCTGGCGGTGCGCTCGGTGAAGGCCATGGCCGAGCTGTACGGCCTGGAGCTGGTGAACGCCGAGCCGCTCGCGCTGCACGGCGGCACGATGCGCTACACCCTCGGCCGTCCCGGCATGCGCACCCCGGCGCCCGCGGTCGCGGAGTTCCTCGCGGAGGAGCAGGAGCGGGGCCTCGGCGAGCACGCCGCGCTGCAGCGTCTCAGCGCCTCCATGGAGCAGATCCGCCACGACCTGAAGTCCCTGCTGGTCAAGCTGCGTGAGGACGGCGCCACGGTCGTCGGCTACGGCGCGCCGGCCAAGGCGGCGACGGTGACCAACTACTGCGGCATCGGCCCCGACCTGATCCCGTTCATCGTGGACAACACGCCGTCCAAGCAGGGCCGCCTGGTGGCGGGCTCGCACATCCCGGTGGTGGCGCCCGAGCGGTTCCGCGACGCCGACCCCGACTACGCGGTGCTCTTCGCGTGGAACCACGCCGAGGAGATCATGGCGAATGAGACCGTGTTCCATGCCCGCGGCGGGCGCTGGATCCTTTACGTGCCCGACGTCCACATCGTCTGACCCGACCCCCAGCATGCGGCCGGCCTTCACCGGCCGCATTTCCATGGGACCGCCCGCGTGGTTCAGCACGTGGGGAGATGCGGCGGACGTGGCGCGGCGCGAATCATACGCCTAGATAGTTCTTTTCGCGAATATCCGGCCAGGACCGTCTAGGAAAGAGGACACCACCTTGTCCGCGATAACGAGTTCACCGCAGATCCCCCCATTGAACGAACGCCAGCGAGACCTTCCCGCGCTGACCGGAATGCGCATCATCGCGGCCCTTCTGGTGTTCCTCTGCCACGCTGTGTTCCCGCTGAGCCCGGGCAACCAGAACCCCACGACGCCGTTCGCCGACCCCGGGATCACCGAGGACCTCTACTGGTTCTTCTCGCCCGGCGCGTCCATCGGCGTGTCCTTCTTCTTCATCCTCAGCGGCTTCGTGATCACCTGGTCCTGGCGGCCGGGGCAGCGGACCGGGGCGTACGTGCGCCGCCGCCTGGTGAAGATCATGCCGAACCACGCCGTGACGTGGGGCCTCGCGATGCTGCTGTTCGCCGCCGCGTTCACCCCGGCGTGGGGCCTGCCGAACCTGTTCCTGGTGAACGCCTGGAGCTCGGACCCCAACTACTGGGGCGGGGCGAACATGCCGGCCTGGTCGCTGTGCTCGGAGATCCTGTTCTACCTGCTGTTCCCGCTGCTGATCATCCCGATCCGCAAGATCGCCGACAACCGGCTGTGGTTGTGGGCGGCCGTCACCGTGGCGGCCATGGCGCTCACCTGCGTCGCCACCCTCACCCTGCTGCCCGCTGAGCCGCGCTTCCCGGGCGAGCCGCTGGCCCTGCCGCAGTTCTGGTTCATGTACATGTTCCCGCCGGTGCGGCTGCTGGAGTTCGTGCTCGGCATGATCCTCGCCCGCATCGTCATCCAGGGCCGCTTCCCGCGCCTCGGCCTCACCCCCGTGGCGCTGCTGGTGGTCATCGCGTACGCCGGGACGCTGATCGTGCCGTCGCCGTGGAGCCTCACCCTGGTCACCGCGGTGCCGTTCGCCCTGGCCATTGGCGCGTTCGCCACGGCGAACCTGCGCGGCCGGCGCACCGTGCTCGGCACCCGGCCGATGGTCTGGCTCGGCAACGTGTCGTTCGGGTTCTACATGACCCAGGCGCTCGTGCTGTTCTGGCTCGTGCCGACGGTGCTCCCCGGCGCCTCCTACGGCGTCGTCGGCGGCACGCTGCTCGTCATCGGCCTCACCGCGGTGAACGTGGTGGCCGGCTGGCTGCTGTACAAGCTGGTCGAGCAGCCCGCGATGAAGCACTGGAGCCGTTCCAAGAAGACCCCGCCGCCGGCCCCCCGCCACCGGGTCGAGGACCCCTCGGTGGGCGTGCCCGCCTGACACACGAGAAACCGGCGCCGGCCGGGGCGTGAGCCCGGGCCGGCGCCGGTCGCCGTGGAAGGCGTCAGACGGCGCCGCTGTCCGGCAGCGCCAGCCACCAGGGGTTCGCCCGGGCCCAGGCGATGGTGGCGGTGAGGCCGTCCTGCAGGGTGGTACGGGGCTCCCAGCCGAGGATCCGGCGGGCCTTGGCGTTGTCGGGCACGCGGCGCGCCAGGTCCTCGTACGCGGCGCCGAGCCGCTCACCGGTGTCCACGGCGATGGCCGGCGCGTCGGCCCCGGTGAGCTTGGCGATCAGGTCGAGGGCGTCGGCGATCGTCGTCTCCACCATGGTGCCGAGGTTGAACGACTCGCCGACCGCGCCCGGGTGGGCGGCGGCCAGCAGGGTGCCCTCGACGGCGTCGCCGACGTAGGTGAAGCACCGGGTCTGCCGGCCCTCGTCGTAGTTCACCACGGGCAGGCCGTTCAGCGCGCGGTGCACGTTGCGGCTCACGATGTACGCGGGCCGCTGGCCGGGGCCGTAGGCGTTGAAGTAACGCACGATCGTGGCGGAGAGCCCGTGCTGGCGGCCGAACGCGAAGGTCAGGTGCTCGGCGAGCGCCTTGGCCGAGGAGTACGTCCACCGGTCCACCGACGTCGGCCCGAGCACCCGGTCGCCGTCCTCGGGCCACGGCACGACGGGGTTCTTGCCGAACACCTCGCTGGTGCTGGCCACCACGACCCGGGCCCCGGCCCGCGCGGCGAGGTCGAGCACGTTGCGGGTGCCGGAGAAGTTGATGTCGATGACGTCCAGCGGCCGGGCCAGGTACTGGTCCACCCCGACGACCGCCGCCAGGTGGTACACGACGTCCACCCGTGAGGTGATCGCCGCACCCAGCGCCGCGGGGTCGCGGATGTCGCCCTGGACGTACCGGGTGTCCGCGGACGGGTGGCGCGCCGGCGGCGGCCCGCTGTCGAACACCGTCACCTCGTCGCCCCGGGCGAGCAGCCGGGCCACCAGGTGGCCGCCGATGAACCCGGAGCCGCCGGTCACGACGGCACGCGCGCCGCTCACCGGCCGACCCCGCGGTAGACGTAGCCGAGTCGCCGCAGCGACGCGATCTTCTCCTTGGAGAAGTACGCCCGGCCGTCCAGGATCAGGCACGACGTCGCGACCGGCAGCTCGGCGAACTCGATGCCGGCGAACTCCCGGTGCAACGTCATCAGCGCCACGCAGTCGGCGTCCTGCACGGCCTCACGCAGCGTCGCGGCGGGCTTGATGTCCACCAGCTCCTCGGCCTGCACCGGGTCGACCAGCGGGTCGTACACGCGCACCTGCAGGCCGGCCTTCTTCAGGGCGGTGACCGCCCCCTCCACGGGCGTGGCGCGCAGGTCGCCGGTGTCGTTCTTGAACGCGAGGCCGAGCACCGCCACGGTGGAGGCGTCCGGCCGCTTGCCGAGCCGCACCAGCTCGTCGATGATCAGTTGCGCGGTGTACTCGGGCATGCTGGCGTTGACCTCGCGGCCGATCGGCGCGGTGAGGATCTCCAGGCCGCGCTCGCGGGCGGCCCGCCACACCATCCAGGGGTCCTTCACCAGGCACGAGCCGCCGACGCCGACGCTCGGCAGCAGGATGTTGATGTTGCCCTGGCCCTTCGGCACCGTGTTGGCCGCCTTGATGACGTCCAGCACGTCCACGCCGAACAGCGCGCAGAACTTGGCCAGCTCGTTGGCGAGCGCGATGTTCAGGTCGATCCACCAGTTGTCGGCCAGCTTGACGATCTCGGCGGACTCCGGCGACGCCAGCGGGTACACCTCGACCTGGAACGTCCTGCGCCAGAACTCCGCGGCGGCGTCCGTGCTCGCCGCGTCGAGGCCGCCCACCACGATCGGCAGCCGGCGCAGCTCGCGCAGCGCGGTGCCCTCGGCGAACCGCTCGGGGGTGAACGCGAGCCCGAAGTGCTCGCCCGCCGTCAGCCCGCCCCGCTCCAGCAGCGGCCGCACCAGGGTGCGGGTCGCCCCGGGCGGCACCGTGCTCTTCACCATCACAAGATGACCGGCTCGCAGGTGGCGGCCCACCTCGGCGCACGCGCCGCTGAGCTGGTCGTCCACGAGGGAGCCGTCGGCGCGCACCGGTGTGCCCACCGCGATGAGCACGACGTCGGCCTCCCGCACGGCGGCGTAGTCGGTGGTGACCCGCAGCCGCCCGGCCGCCACCCCGGCGAAGAGCAGGTCGGCGAGCCCCTCCTCCTGGTACCGGCAGTGGCCCGCGCCGAGCTCGTCGATGAGCCGGTGGTCGTTGTCCACGCCGATGACGTCGCACCCGCGGTCCGCCAGCATCGCGGCGAAGCACGAGCCGACATAACCCAGTCCGACAATGGCCACTTTTGGATTCTGGTGCTCAGCTAGAAAACGCATGTACGCTCCCGTCGAGGCTAATGAGACACGATCACTTGTGATCGGGGCGCGGCGCCGTTTATCTCATGCGGGCATGGACCGCCCCGGGGTCGTCCCCTGCACGAGCACATAGTCATTCGCTGCCGTTACGCAGCGCATCTCCTGAAATGCGAGGCAGCAGGACCGCGCGCGAAACAATGCGTACCGCACTCCAGGAGATGCGCGCCGATCCACCCGAGAATGATCCTGTTGTCAGTGCGTCGCGGACCTTTTCCGGGGCGCTGTCCGGAATGTTTCTCGCGACGCCGCGCCTCGGGCCATGCCGACGATGCCGCCGTCTCGTGCGACCTTTTTTTCTCCGTCACGACCGCCGAGCACCGCCGACCGATGAGTAAAGGACCGGAGATGAATGACCACAAGGCGCTGATCCTGGACGAGGTCCGCAAGTACCACCAGGACACCTTGAGCGACGAGGGGTTCGTGCCGGGGGTCAGCGAGGTCTGGCCGACCGGCGCGGTGCACGACGTCGAGGACCGTGTCGCGCTGGTCGAGGCGGCCCTTGAGCTCCGGGTGGCGGCGGGCACGCGGGCACGCAAGTTCGAGTCGGTGTTCGCCCGCAAGATGAAGCGGCGCAAGGCCCTGCTGACCACGTCAGGCTCGTCGGCCAACCTGCTGGCCGTCTCCGCGCTGACCTCGCACCGCCTGCAGGACATGCGGCTGCGCCCCGGCGACGAGGTGATCACCGTCGCGGCGGCCTTCCCGACCACGGTCAACCCGATCCTGCAGAACGGCCTGGTCCCGGTGTTCGTGGACGTCGAGCTCGGCACCTACAACCCGACGGTGGACATGGTGGCCGCGGCCATCGGCCCGAAGACCAAGGCGATCATGATCGCGCACACGGTGGGCAACCCGTTCGACGTCGTGGACATGGCCGACCTCGCCGCCCAGCACGAGCTGTTCCTCATCGAGGACAACTGCGACGCCGTCGGCTCGTTCTACGACGGCGAGCCCACCGGCACGTTCGGCGACCTCGCCACGGTGAGCTTCTACCCCGCGCACCACATGACGATGGGCGAGGGCGGCTGCGTGCTGACCTCCAACGTGGTGCTGGCCCGCATCGTGGAGTCGCTGCGCGACTGGGGCCGCGACTGCTGGTGCGAGCCCGGCGAGAGCAACACCTGCCTCAAGCGCTTCAGCTACCAGATGGGCACGCTGCCCGAGGGCTACGACCACAAGTACATCTACTCGCACGTCGGCTACAACCTGAAGGCCACCGAGCTCCAGGCCGCGCTCGGTCTCAGCCAGCTCAACAAGGTGGACGACTTCTGCGCGACCCGGCGGCGCAACTGGCGCCGGCTGCGCGAGGGCCTGGACGGCGTGCCGCACCTGATCATGCCGGTGGCCACGCCGCGCAGCGACCCGAGCTGGTACGGCTTCGTCATCACCGTCGAGCCGTCCGCGCCGTTCGCCGCCGCCGAGCTGATCGACTTCCTGGAGAACCGCAAGATCGGCACCCGGCGGCTGTTCGGCGGCAACCTGTTGCGCCACCCGGCCTACACCGACGTGCCGCACCGCGTCGTCGGCGATCTGACCAACACCGACATCATCATGACCCAGACCTTCCACGTCGGCGTCTACCCCGGGCTCACCGACGAGATGATCGACTACGTCGTCTCCTCGATCAAGGAGTTCGTGGAGGCGCGCGGATGACGCGTGCCGGCCGGGGCCGCCGCCCCCTTCCGCCCCGGCCGGCACCGCGTGCGTCTCGTGCGCAGCCGCACGCTCACGGCAAGCCATATCGCTAGGAGACAGCAATGCGTGTCATGATCACCGTCTGGCCACACATGTGCCATCTGTATCCGATCATTCCGTACGCCCAGGCGTTGCAGAACGCCGGACACGAGGTCTGCGTCGCGGGCCCCGAAGGCGCGACCGAGCAGATCGTGGCCGCCGGGCTCACCGCGGTGGTCACCAAGGGCGACCAGGCACCGCAGACGGCACAGGACTGGGCGCGGCCCGACCTGGTGATCGACCACGTCGAGATGGACCGCCAGGCGGCGGCCCTCGGCGTCACCGACGGCGAGCGTGACAACTGGGATGTGTACTCCCATTTCCTGCTGTTCGGGGTGCGTTTCCACCTGCCTCCCGAGCCCAGCACGAACAACGTGGAGCTGATCGAGTTCGCCAAGGCGTGGAAGCCGGACCTGGTGCTGTGGGACCCGTGGTTCCCCGCCGGCGCGGTCGCGGCCAAGGCGTGCGGCGCCGCGCACGGCCGCATGCTGATGGCCCCCGACTACAGCGGCTGGGTGGGGGAGCGGTTCGCCGCGTACCGTGAGACCGGCGGGGCGCCGGAGCTCAACCCGCTGGTCGAGGTGCTGCGTCCCCTGGCCGACCGGTACGGCGTCGAGGTGGACGACGAGCTGGTGTTCGGCCAGTTCTCCCTCGACCCGATGCCCGACGAGATGCGCCTGTCCACCGGCATCGCGTCGGTGCCGGTGCGCTGGATCCCGTACAACGGCGGCGGGGTCAAGCCCGAGTGGCTGTACGGGAGCCCCGAGCGCCCGCGCGTCGCGCTGTCCCTCGGCGTGTCCACCCGCATGTACATGAAGGGCGAGTGGCGCACCCCGAAGATCTTCGAGGCGGTCGACGGCCTGGACGTCGAGATGGTGGCGACGCTGAACAAGGACCAGCTCCAGGACATCGGCACCATCCCGGACAACGTGCGCACCGTGGACTACGTGCCGCTGTCCCAGCTCCTGCCGACCTGCGCGGTGAGCATCAACCACGGGTCCAGCGGCACGTTCTGGGCGTCGCTGGCCAACGGCCTGCCGCAGCTCATCACCGACACCGACGAGCGGCAGAGCCAGAGCACGGAGGGCGAGGGGGAGAACACGCAGTTCAAGCTCCCCGAGCGGCACATCCTGTCCCCGATCGCCGCCCGGTACGTCACCGGCCACGGCGCCGGCATGCGGCTCAACCACCAGACGCAGTCGGTGGACGAGATCCGCAGCCAGATCGTCAAGCTGGTCGA
This sequence comes from Sphaerisporangium sp. B11E5, assembly GCF_039871875.1. Classification (NCBI taxonomy): domain Bacteria; kingdom Bacillati; phylum Actinomycetota; class Actinomycetes; order Streptosporangiales; family Streptosporangiaceae; genus Sphaerisporangium; species Sphaerisporangium sp. B11E5. The sequence goes on from NZ_JBDPMD010000019.1 coordinate 102,172, forward strand.
CGACCCCTCCTACAAGGACGGCGCCGCGGCACTGCGCGACGACTGGCTGGCCCGCCCGGCCCCTGCCGAGATCATCCCGGACCTGGAGAAGCTGACCGCCCTGCACGGGCGTGGCTGAGCCCCGGGCGATCCCGGGCGCGGGAAAGAGAGACGGTTGATGAAGGCTCTGGTCCTGTCGGGCGGGTCGGGCACCCGCCTGCGCCCGTTCAGCTACTCGATGCCGAAACAGCTCATCCCGATCGCGGGCAAGCCCGTGCTGGAGTACGTCCTGGAGAACATCCGGGACCTCGGGGTGACCGAGATCGGCGTCGTGGTGGGGGAGCGGGCCCACGAGATCATCGAGGTCATCGGCGACGGCTCGCGTTTCGGCGCCCGGGTCACCTACATCACGCAGGACCGCCCGCTCGGGCTGGCGCACTGCGTGGCGCTCGGCCGCGGGTTCCTCGGCGACGACGACTTCGTGATGTACCTCGGCGACAACATGCTGCCGGACGGCGTCGCCGGGGTCGCCGCGGAGTTCCGCGCCGCGCGCCCCGCCGCGCAGGTCGTGGTGCGCCGGGTGCCGGACCCGCGCGACTTCGGGGTGGTCGAGCTGGACGACAGCGGGGCGGTGCGGCGGCTCGTGGAGAAGCCGCGGCACCCGCGCAGCGACCTCGCCATGCTCGGCGTGTACTTCTTCACCGCGGCGATCCACGAGGCGGTGGCCGCCATCGGGCCGAGCGCCCGCGGCGAGCTGGAGATCACCGACGCGGTGCAGTGGCTGCTCACCGAGGGCGCCGACGTGCGGGCCAGCGAGTACACCGGCTACTGGAAGGACACCGGCCGCGCCGAGGACGTGCTCGCCTGCAACCGGTGGCTGCTCGCGGGGTTGCGCCCCTCGGTGTCCGGCCTGGTGGACGCGCAGAGCGTCGTGGAGGGCCGGGTCGTGGTCGAGCCCGGTGCCCGGGTCGTGCGCTCGCGGGTCACCGGCCCGGCGATCATCGGCGCGGGCAGCCTCATCGAGGACAGCCACATCGGGCCGGGCACCTCCATCGGCCCACGCTGCGTGGTGCGGGGCACCCGCATGGCCGACTCGATCGTGCTGGACGGCGCGGCCATCTCCGGGGTGTCGGGCCTGCTCGGCTCGCTCATCGGCCGCTCGGCCACCGTGGTGCCCGCCGTGCACGGCGACGCCCAGCACTGCCTGGTCGTCGGCGACCACACCCGCATCGAGATCGCCGCCTGATGCCGGGCCGCCGCCCCAGGCACGGCCGCCCACCCCGCAGGCCCGCCCCTCCGCGCTGCGCGGTGCCGGACCCCCGGTGCCGCGGGACCGGCGGGGCCCCTGACGGCCCGGAGGATCCGGGCGGCCCCGATGCCCCCGCTGTTCCCTTGGAACATGGAACCGCCCCGGACCGGCACGGGGCCGGCCGGGGCGGGGAGTTCACTCGCCGGCGGCGGGGCGGTACGACAGCACCACGATGCCGGACCGGAAGGTGGTGGACTCGGCGAGCTCCAGGCGGGCCTTGCTGCCCTCCTGGACGATGAGGCTGCCCGGCGTGGTGACGCCGACCAGCACCGGGTGCACCCAGATCTCCAGCTCGTCCAGCAGGCCGGCCTCCAGCAGGGAGTGCGCGAGCCGCCCGACGCCGTAGATCAGGATGTTCCCGCCCGGCTGGTCCTTCAACTTGGCGATCTGGTCGATCACGTCGTCCTTGATGACCGTCACCGGGCCCCACTCGGCCTTCTCGATGGTGGTCGACACGACGTACTTCTGGATGCTGTTCATCCGCGCGGCGAAGTTGTCCGTGGCGGGGCTGTCGTCGGACGTCATGGTGGGCCACGCCTCGGCGAAGCCCTCGTAGGTCCCCTTGCCGAGCAGCAGGGCGTCGCTGGAGAACAGCGTGGCGGTGGCCCGCTCCCCCGCCTCCTCGTTGAAGTACGGCATCGACCACTCGGGGTTCTCGATGACCCCGTCCAGCGAGGCGTACACGACTGCGATGATCTTGCGCAACTTGACTCCTCGGAGCGCGCCGGCCGCCGCGCCGGACCCGGGAGATCCGGCTCCGGCACGGCGGCCGCCGTCGGGTGGCGTGGAGGCCCGCGATCAGGCCGGCGTCAGTGACTTGGTGACGATATCGGAGATCACTCCGATGGTGGTGTAGTCACCGGGGGTGAAGCTGACCTTGGTCACCGCCAGGGCGGTGCCGGTGCCGAGGTCGGCGTCGGCCAGGCTGCCGCCCGCGCCGGGCCAGCCGATGACCGGGCCCGCGGGCGGGCTGGCGACGGGGCGGGCCATGTTGTAGCCGAGGGCGTAGGCGGTGGGGTAGCTGAAGACCTCGTCGATGCCCTCGGACGACGGCTTGGCGATCATGTCCAGCCGCTCGGGGGAGATCAGCCGGACGCCGTCCACCGGCCCGAGCAGCGCGGCGTAGATCTTGGCGACGCCGCGGGCGGTGACGGTGCCGCCGGCCGGGATGTCGGCGCTCAGGTAGTCCGTGCGGTTGCACATCTCCGGCGTGAGCTGCACCGCCCGGGGGGCGATCTTGAAGAACGCCGGCATCATGGCCTCGAGCTGGTCGAAGTCGATCGGCGGGCCGGACGCCTCCAGCTTCGCCACCTTGGCCAGGTGCTCGGCGGGGACGCCGAGGAACACCTCGTCGGCGACGCCGAGCGGGCCGGTGACGTACTCGGCGAGCACCGTGGAGAGCGGCTTGCCCGTGACGCGGCGCACGACCTCGCCGGCCAGCCAGCCGAACGTCTGCGGGTGGTAGCCGACCTTGGTGCCCGGCTCCCACCACGGCTCGCTGTCGGCCAGCACCGCGGTCATCTTGTCCCAGTCGATCAGGTCCTCCGGCGTGGTGTCCGCCGGGACGCCGGGCAGGCCGACGGTGAAGTCGAGCACCTGGCGCAGGGTGGCGCCCTGCTTGCCGTGCGCCGCGAACTCCGGCCACACGTCCGCGATGGGCGTGTCGTAGTCGAGCACGCCCTGCTCGGCGAGCACGTGCACCACGGCCGAGGTGAGGCTCTTGCCGGTCGAGGAGCTGTAGATGGGTGTTCCGCTGGTCAGCGCCCGCCCGGTCTCGGCGTCGGCCAGACCGGCCACCGCGTCCACCACGAGCTCGCCGTCCTTGTACACCGCCACCTGTAGCCCACGCTCGGTACCGGAGGCGACCAGCTCGTCGATGGCGTTCTGCACCTGCTGCTGAAGATCGCTCATTGTCTTTCCTCTGCGCTGGATGTCATGGCAGGCCGCCGGGCCCGTGAAGGCCGGCGGCGGGATCGTCGGATACCGATCGCGAAGTCCTCCCGTGCGGGACACTCACGATTTTGTCCGGGGAGGTGACGAGCGACAACGCGATGGAGGCACAAAGCATTCTGCGATAAAGACGGCCGGGCGGGGCCGAAGGAGACGCGCCACACCCGGATGCCCTGGTCGCGTGCCGATTCCGAATGATGCTCGGCTTCTGGGCGGGCGGCGAGATTTCCGGGGCGCACTGGGGTGACCCCTAAACCCCCCATTTAGCGCATTACGGGCGGACGGCTCGAACCGCCTGGCTGGACGGCCCCGAAGGCCGCGGTGCCGCCGCACCCCAGGCAGGGGTACGGAACCGGACGAGCCGGGAATGGCGCCGGCGCGGACTGCGCGAGACGGTAAACGCGGCATGACGGAAATATCGCATTTACAGAGATGCCTGGCGCGGGTGCGCCGAGTGACGATATTCGGCGGACCCATCACTAAAGAATCAGGTGCTCAATGCGTCCCTTCCGTATTGAAATTCCGCAGGCCGACATCGACGACCTCAAGGCGAGACTCGCCAACACCCGCTGGCCTGGGGAGATCCCCGGCCTCGGCTGGCAGCGCGGCGTTCCGGTGGAATACCTCAAGGAACTGGCCGAGTATTGGCGCACCGAGTACGACTGGCGCGCCGCCGAGGAGAAACTCAACGCCTTCCCGCAGTTCGTCACCGAGATCGACGGCGCGAACGTGCACTTCCTGCACGTCCGCTCGCCCGAGCCGGACGCCACCCCGTTGATCATCACCCACGGCTGGCCGGGTTCGGTCGCCGAGTTCACCGGCGTCATCGGCCCGCTCACCGACCCCCGCGCGCACGGCGGCGACCCGGCGGACGCGTTCCACGTGGTCATCCCGTCCATCCCCGGCTACGGCTTCTCCGGCCCCACCAACGAGCCGGGCTGGGACGTCGGCCGCGTCGCCCGCGCCTGGGCCGAGCTGATGAGCCGCCTCGGCTACGACCGGTACATCGCGCAGGGCGGCGACTGGGGCAAGCCCATCTCGCTGCAGCTCGGCCTCGCCGACCCCGAGCACGTCGCCGGCGTGCACATCAACATGCTGGTCACCTTCCCGCCCGGCGAGGCCGCCATCGCCGAGCTGGACGGCGCGGACATGCAGCGCCTCATGCACGGCGGCCACTTCGCGCAGGACGGCATCGGCTGGCAGAAGATCCAGTCCACCCGCCCGCAGACCCTCGCGTACGCGCTCACCGACTCGCCGGCCGGGCAGCTCGCCTGGATCGTGGAGAAGTTCTACGAGTGGACCGCCGCGGACAAGGCGCCCGAGGAAGTCGTCGACCGCGACGAGATCCTGACCGACGTCTCCATCTACTGGTTCACCGCCACCGCCGGCTCCTCCGCGCAGCTCTACTACGAGGCGTCCTACGGCGACGAGGCGTTCGCCCGCACCTGGGGCGGGCCGTGGCCGCTGGAGATGCCGGCCGCGGTGGCCGTGTTCCCGTCCGACGCGACCCGGCCCATCAAGCGCTGGGCCGAGCAGACGCTGCCGAGCCTCACCCGGTGGACCGAGTTCGAGGTCGGCGGCCACTTCGCCGCCATGGAGCAGCCCGGGCTGCTGGTCGGCGACATCCGCGCCTTCGCCCGTTCGCTCTGATCAGCACTCCAAGAGATGCGCAGCACGGCTACGCGTCGTGACGATGTGGTGGGAATCAGCGGATCCACCGGCAGGCCGGGCCACGTGCCCGAAACCGGGTCCGCGGGACTTTTAGGGAGGTGACCGCCATGGGCAACCTCGTGGGAGACCGCGCGGTCGTGCTGGGCGGGAGCATGGCGGGTCTGCTGGCGGCGCGGGTGCTGTCCGAGGCCTACGCCGAAGTGACCGTCGTGGACCGCGACAAGCTGATCGGGGTGACCACCGCACGGCGCGGCGTCCCCCAGGGCCGGCACGTGCACGGCCTGCTGGCCCGCGGCCAGCAGATCCTCGAAGAACTGTTCCCCGGGTTCACCGCGGGCGCCGTCGCGGCGGGCGTGCCGACCGGCGACCTCGGCGAGCTGCGGTGGTACTTCAACGGCGTCCGGCTCAAGCCGGGCACCACCGGCCTGACGTGCGTGTCCGCCGCCCGCCCAGTGCTGGAGGCCCACGTGCGCAAGGGCGTCGAGGCCCTGCCCAACGTGTCGTTCGTGGAGGAGACCGACATCGTGGGGCTGGTCGCCACCCCCGATGGCGACCGGGTGACCGGCGTCCGGGTGCAGCGGCACGCGGAGGGCAGCACCGAGGAGGTGCTGGAGGCCGACCTGGTGGTGGACTGCACCGGGCGCGGCTCGCGTACGCCGGTCTGGCTGGAGCAGCTCGGCTACGAGCGTCCCGCCGAGCAGCAGATCAAGATCAACCTCACGTACACCACGCAGGTCTTCCGGCTGCCGGACGAGAGCATCCTCAACGGCGACCTGTCGATCAACCCGGTGTCCTCGCCGTCGCACCCGCGCGGAGCCTTCTTCTCGCGCATCGAAGGCGGCAAGTCCGCCGTGTCCATGACCGGCGTCCTCGGCGACAGCGCACCCGCGACCCCCGAGGGATTCATGGACTTCGCCAGGTCCCTGCCGGTCCCGGACGTCTACGACGTCATCAAGGACGCCGAGCCGCTGGACGACCCGGTGGCGTTCCGGTACCCCGCGAGCGTCCGCCGCCACTACGAGAAGCTCGACCGTTTCCCCGACCGCCTTCTGGTCATGGGTGACGCGGCGTGCAGCTTCAACCCCGTGTACGGCCAGGGCATGACCGTCGCGGCCCTTGAGTCCCTGACCCTGCGCACCCACCTCGCCAAAGGCACCCCGCCTGACCCGCGCGCGTTCCTCAAGGACATCGCCGCCGTCATCGAGGTGCCCTGGGGGATCTCCGCCGGCGGCGACCTGTCCTACCCCGAGGTCCAGGGCCCCCGGCCGTTCATGGTCCGCATGATGAACTCGTACATGGCGAAGCTCCAGGCCGCCGCCACGCAGGACGGCCGCATCACCCGCACCTTCATGCGGGTCGCCGGCCTGGTCGACCCGCCGCAGGCCCTGATGAGCCCCGGCATGATCTTCCGGGTCCTGCGCAACGCGGGCAAGGCGCCGCGCAACGTGGTGGTGTCCCCCGCCGAGGAGCCGGCGTCCGCGACGACCGGTCCCTAGGACCGCACGCAGGAAGATGCGGCCCCCTCGCGGGGCCTGTGAGGCTGACGGGGACCGCGCTCGGGCCGGGCGCGGTCCCCGTCGTCCTTGCAGTGAACGAGGAGGAGATGTCCTATGAGCGCCACCGCCGACACGCCCGAGCCCGACGGCATCCGGATCTCCGGGGCGCGTGAGAACAATCTCAAGGACGTCTCCCTGACCCTGCCCAAGAACAAGATCACGGTGTTCACCGGCGTCTCCGGGTCCGGCAAGTCGTCCATCGTGTTCGACACCATCGCCGTGGAGGCGCAGCGTCAGCTCAACGGCACCTTCCCCGCGTTCATCCGCAACCAGCTCCCGAAGTACGAACGCCCCCGCGCCGACGCCATCGAGAACCTCACCGCGCCCGTCATCGTGGACCAGAAGCCCGTCGGCGGCAACGCCCGCTCCACGGTCGGCACGATGACCGACATCTACTCGATGATCCGCGCCCTGTTCGCGCGCTACGGCTCGCCCACCGACGGCATGGTGTCCACGTACTCGTTCAACGACCCCAAGGGCATGTGTCCCGAGTGCGACGGCCTCGGCCAGAGCGTACGCGCCGACGTCGATCTGATGCTGGACAAGACCAAGTCGCTCAACGAAGGCGCCATCAGGCTCCCCAACTACAGCGTCGGCACCCCCGACTGGCAGTTGTACGGCAACTCAGGGAAGCTGGACCCCGACAAGCGCCTCGCCGACTACACCCCCGACGAGTGGCAGTTGTTCCTGCACGGCAGCGGCTTCAAGGTCGAGCTGAAGACCAAGAGCGGCGCCTACAAGACCAACTACGAGGGCGTGGTCGACCGCTTCACCCGCCTCGGCGTCAAACGCGACCTCAGCACGGTCAGCGAACGCACCCGCGAGGCCATCTCCAAGTTCATCACCGAGGGCCCCTGCACGTCCTGCGGCGGCGCACGCCTCAACCCCACGGCACTGGCCACCGAGATCGACGGCCGCAACATCGCCGACTGGTCCCGCATGCAGATCACCGACCTCATCGCGGTGCTCGCCGCCATCACCGACCCGGTCGCCGCCCCCATGGCCACCGCCGCGCGCACCGCGCTCGAACGCGTCGCCGCCATCGGCCTCGGCTACCTCAGTCTCGACCGTGCCACCTCCACCCTGTCCGGCGGCGAGAGCCAGCGCCTCAAACTCGTCCGCCACCTCGGCAGCACGCTGACCGGCATGACGTACGTCTTCGACGAGCCCAGCGTCGGCCTCCACCCCCGCGACGTCGGCCGCCTCAACGACCTGCTGCGCGCGTTACGCGACCAAGGCAACACCGTCCTGGTCGTGGAGCACGACCCTGACGTCATCGCCATCGCCGACCACATCGTCGACGTGGGCCCGAGAGCCGGCGCCAACGGCGGTGAGATCGTCTACCAGGGCACCGTCGCAGGCCTCCGCGCCGCCGACACGCGAACCGGCGAAGGCCTCCGCCGCGCCGTCCGCACCAAACAGACGTTCCGCGCCCCCACCGGCACCCTCCCCGTCCGCGACGCCACCCTCCACAACCTCAAGAACGTCTCCGTGGACGTCCCCACCGGTGTCCTCACCTCCGTGACCGGTGTCGCGGGCTCCGGCAAGAGCACCCTGATCGCCGAAGTCTTCGTGAGAACCCACCCCGGCACCGTCTACGTCGACCAGTCCGCCATAGCCGCCTCCTCCCGATCCACCCCCGCGACGTACCTCGGCCTGATGGACCCCATCCGCACCCTGTTCGCCAAGTCCACCGGCGCCGCCGCGGCCCTGTTCAGCTTCAACTCCGAAGGCGCCTGCCCCGAATGCCAGGGCCGCGGCGTCATCATCACGGAACTGGCCTACATGGACCCCGTCACCACGCACTGCGACGCCTGCGAAGGCCGCAGATTCAAGGACGAGGTCCTGTCCCACAAGGTCCGCGGCAAATCCATAGCCGACGTCCTGGAACTGACCGCGGAAGAGGCCACGACCTTCTTCACCGAAGCCCCCCTGCGCCGCAAACTCCGCTCCCTCATAGAGGTAGGCCTCGACTACCTGACCCTCGGCCAGCCCCTGAGCACCCTCTCCGGCGGCGAACGCCAGAGAATCAAACTGGCCACCCAGCTCACCGCCACCGGCACCGTCTACGTCCTCGACGAACCCACCACCGGCCTCCACATGTCCGACGTCGACACGCTCCTGACCTTGTTGAACACCCTCGTGGACAAGGGCAACACCGTGATCGTCATAGAACACAACCTGGACGTGATCCAGCAGTCCGACTGGATCATCGACCTGGGCCCCGACGGCGGCAAACAAGGCGGCCAGATCATCTTCACCGGCACCCCGGCCGACCTCCTCACCACCGCCGACTCCCTCACCGCCGAACACCTCCGCCACCACCGCGCCACCCACACCCTCGAACCCGCCGTCACGGTCTGACGGCACACCGGGGGTGTCTCCTGGTCCTTCTTTTCGCGAAACGCTCGGCCGGGACATCCGGCCGAGCGCCTCGAAGGTGGGATCGGTCATCGCGGCCGATGCCCTGATCTGTTGATCAGCAGATATCGATGTAGAACACCGGGGACCAGTTGTAGGAGAACCTCTCCTGCGGGGCCGTGGAGTAGCCGATCGGGCTCTTGGCCCCGTTGAGGAAGGTCGCGACGGTGCCACTGGTCTGGTGATTCCACCAGGATCCCGTCGTGGACCAGGGGATGGTGATCAGTTCGCTGCAGTAATACTCGGAACGCTTGTCCCCGGTGAAGTTGGGGCCGCTCCATGCGCAGAAATCGCCGTAACCGCATGTGCCCGCGACGGCGACCGGCTCGCCGAGTTCGCGGGCGAACCGCTCTCCTGGCAGGCTGAGCAGGAGGTGGCCGCCTGTCTCGTACTCGATCTTGTTGGCCGCGACCTGCTTCCCGCCGTGCTCGGTCAGGTACTTGTCAACGCGCTTTTGCAGATTTTCGGCCTCGGTGGCCGACAGTCCCGCGGCCCTGGCATCAGCCCGGAAATCCGGGTCAGAAGCGGTACCGGCGTTGGCCGATGCGATCGGCGCGAATATCGCCGTCAATCCGAGTACGAGAGCGCCGACCATGAGTAGCAGGGAACGCCGCATTGTTCATCCTCGTTTCTTATCGTGGAGGGCACCTCCTGTTGAGGCCGCTCCGCCATCCCCACAGCAGGTGCGTGTGGATTCGCAAGACGGGTGAGAATCGGTCGCCGCGGTGCCGGTGGATTCCGTCGGGTTTTCCAAACAATCACCCTCTTGCGGACTAGACGATAGGAACGTCGAGGGGGGCGGATTTGACCGTTCGCGCACGGCTCTTGCCTGTCCGCGCTCGCCGGACGTGCCCGCCGGAGGACGGGGACCCTTCGGTCCGGCGTTCTCGCCGCGCCGGCGGATGAGGCGGCGACGGCGGCGTTCTGCTCGTTCTGGCTGGTGGCGCGTGCCGCAGCGGACGGGGTTCAGGCGCTCTTCGCGGTGCGGTGCAGGCGCAGGGCGGAGACGAGGAAGAAGACGCCGCCGACGGTCGCGTACCCGGCGAGGTTCGTCAGTGACGCGGCCGGTGTGCCGGCCTGGAGGACGAAGGCCGTCCCGGCGATCGTGGAGATCGCCCCGCTGAGGATCATGGCCCATTGGCCGCCGAGCCTGCGGCGGCCGACGGCCACGACGAGCTGCACGATTCCGGCGGTGATCGCCCAGGCGCCCCAGACGCGCAGCGCCGCGGGCGCGCCCGAGCCGGCCGTGGCGGCCAGACCGGCGGCGGCGAGCAGGCTGAGGACCAGGTTGACGTACAGAGCCGCGGCGGGGCGCGCAGTCGTCGAGGACCGCAGGTCGGCGACGGCCGCGGCGACGTCGAACAGCGGGTAGATCACGAGCAGTGCCACGCTCACCGGGCCGGAATCCGGTCCGATCAGGAACAGCAGGACCGCCCAGAGGAGGGCGAACCCGAAGCGCACCACGTACAGGTTCCGCAACGCCACGGCGGTGCGACCGGTGTTCGTGTCGGTGACGGTGGTCATTCTCTCTGTCTCTTTCGGTAGCGGATTAGGTAGAATGACTAGTAACTCTACCGCGCTGGACACTAGCCCGCCGGTGAGGTCCGGCGCAAGAGGCGGAGGAGGAGGGACGCGTATGATCTCGAGCATGAACAGCCCCATGCGTGAGCGCCTCCTTGAGGCGGCGACCGAGCTGTTCTACGCGCACGGGCTCCGCGCGGTGAGCGTCGACAAGGTCATCGACCTCGCCGGCACGACGAAGGTGACGTTCTACCGGCACTTCAAGAGCAAGGACGACCTCCTCGTCGCCTACCTCGAACGCCGTGCCGCCCTCGAACGGGACGGCATCGGTGAGGCGATCAAGCAGGGCGACGGCGATGTCGACGCCACCCTGCGGGTGATCTCCCAGGCGATCGGCGTCATCGCCTGCGCCCCCGGCTTCCGCGGCTGCCCCTTCATCAACGCCGCCGCCGAACACCCCGACCCGGACAGCCCCATCCGCAAGACCGTCGACGCGCACCGCCGCTGGACCAAGACGACGTTCGAACAGCTCATCGCCCCGCTCGGCATCACGAACGCCGCAGAGGTCGCCGACGACCTGATGCTGATCCGCGACGGCGCCATGGTCGCCGGATACCTCGACCAGCCGGCGACCGTCGCCGCCTCGTTCCTCCGCAGCAGCCAGGCCGTCATCGGCACCGGCGGCGTGACCAGGAAATGAGCCCGCCGCCCGGAGGCGGGCGGCCTGCTGATCAAGCGCCGGGGAATCCGAACATCACATCGCGTTAACCGCTGACGATCATATGTCGTGCCGGTCCGTTGATCTGTTCGTCAACGGCGGTCTCATTCGGCGTTCCAATCGCTCATTAGAGTCCCCGGAGTCAAGGTCGTGAAAAACGGGAGCGGGGGTCAGCCCGAATGAGATTCCGATTAGGGAATGTGATGGCCGTGGCGACGGTCGTCGCCGGGTCGGTGCTGGTGAGTGCCTCGCCGGCCACGGCGGCGCTGGACGCCACCGGGCAGTGGGGGGCGTTGCTTCCCTGGCCGGTGGTGCCGATCAACAGCGCGTTGACGGCGGACGGCAAGTTGATGACGTTCGGCACGGACAGTGGCGGTGTCCAGGGCGGGCAATGGAACTTCGATGTGTGGGATCCGGCGACGAACACCCACGTCACACCCCCGAACACGACGTTCACGGATCTGTTCTGCTCGGCGCAGGTGTACGACCCGATCCGCGACGTGGTGTTCACCGTCGGCGGGGACGACAGGCGTGACGTGGAGGTCTCCGGGCCGTCCGGTGTGACCAGTTACTCCGCGGCGGCGGGCATCCTCGACGAGGCGCCGATGAACATGGCCCGGTGGTACCCGACCGCGACGGTGATGCCCAGCGGGGAGATCGTCGCCGAGGGGGGTTCGCTGCTGGGGCCGGACGGGCCGGGGGTGCCGACGCCGGAGAAGTACGTGCCCGGGTCGGGGTGGTACGCGCTCGACGGCGCGACCAGTGCCTACGCGTACGGCGACGACCAGAACCGGTGGTGGTACCCGCGGTCGTGGGTCGCGCCCAACGGCAAGATCTTCGGCATCACCGGGTCGAACATGTACTACCTGGACCCGCGGGGAAGCGGCACGGTGACGGCGGCGGGGACCTTCCCCGGCGGCAACATCGGGGCCACCTCGACGGCCGTCATGTACCGGCCCGGGAAGATCCTCCAGGTCGGCGGCGGCGCGTACAGCAACGGAGGCGGCGGGGCCGGGTCGACGGCGGCCACCACGGTGGACGTCAACGGTGCCACGCCGGTCGTGACCTCGGTGGCGCCGCTGACGTACGGGCGGCACTGGGGCACCTCCACCGTGCTGCCCACCGGTGACGTGCTGGTGTCCGGCGGTTCGTCTGCCAACAACGAAGAGGTGGGGGTGGCGCGCGAGCCGGAACTGTGGCACCCCGAGACCGGTACGTGGACCGTGCTGCCCGCCGAGACGCAGATGCGGCTCTACCACTCCACCGCCACCCTGCTGCCGGACGGCCGGGTGCTGGTCGGCGGCGGCGGCGCGCCGGGGCCGGTCACCAATCTCGACGCGCAGATCTACTCGCCGCCGTACCTGTTCGACGGGAACGCCCCGGCCGCCCGGCCGGTGATCTCGTCCGCCCCCACCACGCTCAGCTACGGCTCGACGTTCAGCCTCACGACCAGCGGCCTGCCGGCGTCCGGCGCCCGCGCGACACTGGTCCGGGCCGGTGCGGTGACCCACTCGTTCAACAGCGGCCAGCGGTTCATCGAGCTCCCCATGACCGGCACCGGCGCCAGCCGCAGCGTGACCGCGCCCGCCAGTGCCACCGTCGCACCGCCCGGCCTGTACCTGTTGTTCGTGGTGGACGCCACCGGCACGCCGTCGGTGGCGAAACTGGTCAACATCAACCCGCCCGGCGGCAGCGGCGCCCCGGCGAAGGTCTTCGAACCGTTCGAGGACGGCGCCGTGGCCCCGCCGAGCGGCTCGATCGCCTACACGACGGGCGGCACCTTCGGCCCGTGGACGGTGACGAACGGCGTCTCCCGCGACCAGGCGGCCGCGCACGGCGGCCTCGGCGGCACCGGTCACCACATCGACCTGGAGGACAACGGGCAGGTGCGGCGCACCGTCACCGGCCTCACCCCGGGCACGACGTACACGCTGACGCTCAGGTACGCACGCGCCAAGGCGATCACCAGCGGTGGGGTCTCGGCCAACCTGGCGATCGCGAACCTGAACAACACCTGGTCGGCGTTCAACCCCTCAAGCGGAGTGTTCGCCCCGTACAGCCAGTCGTTCACGGCCACGGCCACCTCGCACACGCTGACCGTGCGAGGAGTCTCCAGCCCATCGGCGACGGACGGCATGATCGTGGACGATCTGACCATCGTGCCGACCGGGGTCCCCGCGCTCGCGCCGCTGCTCGTCGACGGCATGGAGGCCGGCGACATGGCCGCGTACGGCGACCACGTCGGGTACGAGCCCGGCGACACGTTCGGCCCGTGGTCGGTGAGCAGCGCCGTGTCCCGCGACCATGCCGCCCACCACACGGGCTTCGGCTACGTGGGCCACCACCTGGACCTCGACGACGACGGGCAGGTGCAGCGCACCGTCTCGGGCCTGGTCCCGGGTGCCACGTACCGCCTGTCGCTGCGTCACGCCCGCCACCTCGCCGTCACCGGCCCGGTCTCCGCCAACGTGTCCATCGCCGGCCTGAACCACACCTGGTCGGCGTCGGACCCGTCCAACGGGCCGTTCCAGACCCTCGTCCAGACCTTCACCGCCACCGCGTCCAGCCACACACTGACCCTGCGGGGGGTCTCCAGTACCGACGGATGCTGCGGCATGGTCGTCGACGACCTGGTGATCTGGCGTGGCGCCACCGCGTACAGCGGCCAGTCGGCACTCACCCGCTCGGGCACCACCCGATCGGCCCCTCCGGCACACCACCACCACTGACCAGAGGCACCACGTGGCCGCCCGGCACTCCCGGGCGGCCACACCCGTATCCTGCGCACATGACGATCACCGACGAGGAGCTGGCTCTGACGGCGGCGAAGGCGGGAGCCGACGTCGTCCGCGCGATGTACGGCGCCCCGATGGAGCGTTTCGACAAGACCCCGGGTGACTTCGCCACCGCCGCGGACATCGAAGCCGAGAAAGCCATCCTCGACGTCATCCGCACCGCCCGCCCCGGTGACGCCGTGACGGGTGAGGAGACCGGCCACACCGGACCGGAAGGCGAGGGACGCACGTGGCTGGTCGACCCCCTGTGCGGCACCCTCAACTACGCCGCCCGCACCACGCTGGTGGCGGTGAACGTCGCCCTGCGCGTAGGCACCGCCACCACGGTGGCCGTCTCGGCGGACCCGTTCGCCGCCGAGACGTTCTGGACGGACGGCACCGCCGCCTACGTACGCCGCGCCGGCACGGACGAGCGCCTGACCCCGTCCTCCGGTTCCCGCCTGGTGGACGTCAACCTCGACCCCCCCTTCCCCAACGCGCCGTCCTTCCTGGCCGCCCGCCTCCTCGCCGCCCCCGCCTTCGGCGAGCGGTTCAGCCCCCGTGTCGTCTCCACCACCCTGGCACTGGCCTGGGTCGCCGCCGGCCGCCGCGCCGCGTACGTCACCGACGGCCACCTCCAGGACAGCGTGCACTTCGCGAGCGGGACAGCGTTGTGCCAAGCCGCCGGCTGCGTGGTGACCGGCCTCCACGGCCAGCCCCTCCACACCGGCGTCGGCGGCCTCGTCGCCGCGGCCGACCGGGAGACGCACACGGCACTGCTGGAACTCATCGGCGACCAGGTGCCGTCCGTGGAGCCCCATCGTCAGGGACCGGAGCCGGTGCGGTGACGGACGATGTGTTCTGGGAACTCGTCGACACGCTCGGCGGAGTCATCGACGAGGACGGCGTCGAAGTCCTGCGGGACCGTCTCTCGTCGCTGACGGCCGAGCAGATCGAAGGCTTCGCGGCTCAGCTCTCGGACAAGGTGCGCGTTCTCGCGGCGACCCCTTTCGAAGGGGGCCCGGTTCCCGACACGGGTGAGGCCGCGTGTCCGTCGCTCGGGGATTCACTCGAGAATTCGTTGTACGCGGTCGTCGCCTCCGGCCGGGAAGGGTTCTCGGCCGCGGTCGAGGATCCCTCGACCGTCGAGGAGGGGGAGTGGGACGCGGGGGAGGCCGAGCTCCTGGTCGATACCGTGGCGACCGTCCTGTGGGACCGGGCCGGCCTTGACTGGCATGACGATTTCGATCCCTTCCTGGCCGGTCTGCCGGCCGAGACGCGCTGGTACGCGACGAGCCGTGGATCGGCCTGGAGAAGCGCGCCGCGACGCTACGAGAAGGCCGCGCACGCCCTGGATCAGGCGTTGAACGACTCCGGGGAATGGCGTGCGTGGTGGCGGCAGGCGTCGCTCGACAGGGTCAAGGCCGGGATCGTCGTGAACTCCGACAGGAACCGCGTCCGGATCGAACGCGGCAGGAGGATCGTCAGAGCCGAGTTCGAGATGGACCGCGATTACTTCGGCGAGCGCGACGCGGCGGCTCTGGAGTCGCTCGTCGCCGAGGAAGCACTGATGATCATGCATGCGCTCGCCGAGCGACTCGGCATGACCGCCCCTCCACCGCTCCCGGCCGGTTCCCGGTGGCCGGGCGACGGCACGCCGCGTTCGTGACGAGCCCACCCGGGCCCGCGCGAGGGTGGGCCCGGGTCCTCTGATCACGGAATAGGGCCTGTCCCGCGCCCGTTCGCAGAACGTACGTACCACCGGGGGAGGACTCATGACCGATGTCGCGGACGCCGCGATCGTCGCGCCGACCTGCACGTACACGCTCGTGCGCGGTGTGCTGGGCCGGATGGGGGACAAGTGGTCCGTGGTGCTCATCTGTGAGCTGGACGACGGGCCGCTGCGGTTCAACGAGTTGCGGCGGCGGGCCGAGCCGATCGCGCAGCGGATGCTGACCGTCACGCTCCGGGGGCTGGAGCGCGACGGCCTGGTGGCCCGCACCGTCCGTCCGACCGTCCCGCCTCAGGTGGAGTACGAGCTGACGGGCACCGGGCGGGGGTTCCTGGCGCTCGTGCGGGACGTCGCCGCCTGGTCCGAGGACAACGGGCGCCACATCGACGCGGCGCGGGCCGCTTACGACGGGCGCGGCTGAAGGGGTTACGCGGCGGTCCGGCCGCCGTCGACGGGCAGCGCGGCTCCGGTGATGTACGTGGCCCCGTCGCCGAGCAGGAAGGCGGCGAACGCGGCCACCTCGTCCTCCCTGCCGGCCCGGCCGAGGGGCTGGCGGTCCATCATGTGCTTCTCGACCTGGGGGTCCTGGGCCGCCTGCCGCCACAGCGGGGTGTCCACCAGGCCGGTCACCAGCGCGTTGATACGGATGCCCTCCCGGGCCACGTCCAGCGCGGCGGAGCGGGTCAGCCCGATGACGCCGTGCTTGGCGGCCGAGTAGATCGCCACCGACGGGTCGCCGGCCACTCCCACCGTGGAGGCGTTGTTGACGATGGCGCCGCCGCCCGAGGCCGCGATCGCCGGGATCTCGTGCTTCATGCTGAAGAAGACGCTGGTCAGGTTGAGGTCGATGGTGGTGCGCCAGAACGCCTCGTCGGCGTCCCGCACCCGTCCGAGGGCGTTGCCGCCGCCGGCGTTGTTGAAGGCCCCGTCGAGACGGCCGAACTCCTCGACCGCCGTGCCGACCAGCGCGGCGACCTGCTCCTCCACGGTGACATCGGTGGGGACGAACAGTGCGGTGCCGCCCGTCGCCGTGATCTCGCGGACGACCTCGTCGCCTCTGGTCTTGTCGCGGGCGCCGATGACGACCTTCGCGCCCTGGGCGGCGGCCAGGACGGCGAAGGCCCGGCCCATCCCCATCGTGCCGCCGGTGACCAGGACGACCTTCGACGCCAATCCCTCGGACATATCGTGAGCCTCGTTTCCTCGACGCGGGTCTGATCGGGGCCGCGCGGCCGCCGTGCTCACGAGCAGGCCGCGCAGCCGTCATCCATGCTGGTCAGAGCCCCGGTCACCCCGCAAGGAGGCACTTTCACGTGCCCAGGTTCCCCCGGGTGAACCGTCCCTCGCGGCGGTCGGGGCCGCCGGGCCCGAGCAGGTACGGGCTGATCGCGAGGAGTGACATGGTGTCGTGTCCACGTCGGTGTCGGAAACACGCCACGTCCGGTCAGGCCACGTCCGGCCGGTCCTGCGCGCTCGGAACCGTCGATGTCGCCGCAGGTCAACGGTGTATGTGAAGGCGCGGTGAACACCGGAACCGGCGGCGGTCTCGTCCGGGTCGGGGTGTTAAATCTGGTGCACTTCCCTTGTCGGTAGGGGCAGGGCACCTCCACGATTCTCCGCGTGGGATAGCAATTACGACTTATCACCCCATATCCCCCATGGGTTTCCCACGGCCCATGAAGGAGATCGAGTGTCCATTTCCCCCCTCCGGCGAGCGGCCCTGATCGGGATCACCGCGTTCGCCTTGTTGGCCCCCCAGAGCGTGGCGTACAGCGCCACGCAGGCCGCACCCGCGTCCGACAAGATCGACGGAGCGGTTCGGGCCGACCTTTCCCAGGACGACAAGGCCACCTTCTGGGTGCGCATGAAAGAGAACACCGACCTGCGGGCGGCGCGCACCGCGCGGAGCAAGGCCGACAGGGGGCGGCAGGTCTACCGGGCGAAGACGGAGACCGCCACCTCCTCCCAGGCCGGGTTGCGCAAGCTGCTGAAGGCCGCGCGTGCCGACTTCACCCCCTTCTGGATCGTCAACACGGTCAAGGTGACCGGGGACGCGGAGCTGGCGGCGCGGATCGCCGAGCTGCCCGAGGTCGCGGCGATCGAGCCGTCCACGATGATCGCGCTGCCGGACCCCGAGCCGGCGAAGGCCGAGCCGAGGGCCGCGTCCGTCGAGTGGAACATCGACCGGATCAACGCCCCCAAGGTGTGGGACGAGCTCGGCGACCACGGTGAGGGCGTCACCATCGCCAGCATCGACACCGGAGTGCAGTGGGACCACCCCGCGCTGGTCTCGCAGTACCGGGGCACCAAGCCCGACGGCACCGCGGACCACGCCTACAACTGGTTCGACCCGGCGGGCGCGTGCCCGGCCGGCGTCCCGTGCGACGACCGCGGGCACGGCACCCACACCGTGGGCACCATTGCGGGCGGGAACGGCATCGGCGTGGCCCCCGGCGTCACGTGGATCGCCGCGAAGGCGTGCCTGCTCGTCGGCGGCTGCCCCGACTACGCGCTGCTCGCCGCCGGGCAGTGGATCCTCGCGCCCACCGACCTGAACGGCCAGAACCCGCGGCCCGACCTCGCACCCGACGTCGTCAACAACTCCTGGGGCGGCGAGGGCATCGACCTCTGGTACAGCGAGATGGTGGCCGCGTGGGTCGCCGCCGGCATCTTCCCGGCGTTCTCCAACGGCAACGCGGGCCCGGCGTGCGGCACCACCGGCACGCCCGGCGGCTACGTGGCGAGCTACAGCGCCGGGGCGGTCGACGTCAACGGGCAGATCGCGTACTTCTCGTCCCGGGGTCCCGGCGAGAACGGCGAGATCAAGCCGAACATCGCGGCGCCCGGCGTGAACATCCGCTCCGCGCTGCCCGGCGGCGAGTACGGCGTGAAGTCCGGCACGTCGATGGCGAGCCCGCACGTCGCCGCGACGGTGGCGCTGATGTGGTCGGCCTCCCCGTTCCTCAGGAACGACATCGAGAGCACGCGGGCGCTGCTCGACGGGACGGCGGCCGACGTGGACGACCAGGGCTGCGGCGGCACCGCGGCGGACAACTTCGTCTACGGCGAGGGCATGCTCGACGCCTACGCGGCGGTCAAAGCCACCCCGGCGGGCGAGCTCGGCACTTTGAAGGGCACGATCACCTCCGGCGGCGCACCGGTGGCCGGGGCCACCGTCAGCGTCTCCGGGCCGCTCGACCGCACCGTCCCCACCGCGCAGGACGGCACGTACACGCTGCCCCGCCTGCTGAGCGGCGAGTACCGGCTCACGGTGAAGAAGTTCACCTATGACGACGCCACCGTGACCGTCACCGTCCACACCGACCAGACCGTCACCCAGGACGTGTCCCTGACGCCGCAGGCCATGGGCACGGTGTCGGGAACCGTCACCAGCGTCGGCCTGCCCGAGGCGGGCGCCACCGTGACCGCGGTGGGCACGCCGGCCACCACGGTCACCGACGCGGACGGCCACTACGAGCTGCGGCTGCCGCGGAAGACCTACGACCTGAAGATCACCGCGTCGTCGCTGTGCGCCGAGGTGACCACCGTGCCGGTCACGGTCACCGGCGACCTGACCAAGGACGCCGAGCTGTCGAGCCGCATCGACGCCTTCGGCCACACCTGCCGGAGCGGGTCGGACGCCTACGTCGAGGGCACCACGCTGCAGCCGCTCGCCTGGGACGACGAGACCCAGACGCTCCCGCTGCCGTTCGCCTTCCCGTTCTACGGCAAGACCTACACCAGCGGCGTGGCCAGCACCAACGGGTTCCTGAGCTTCGGCGGCGACCGGTACTCCTACCCGACCCACGGCGCGCTGTCGGGGAGCGACGGGCCGGACGCGGCCGTCTACCCGTACTGGACCGACCTCGGGTTCTTCGACGAGGGCGCCGGGCTCTACACGGCGACCCTCGGCACCGCCCCCAACCGCACGTTCGTGGTCGAGTGGCGCAAGGCACGGTTCTACGGCGTGGACGCGCTCATCTCGTTCGAGGTGCTGCTCGGCGAGGACGGCTCCATCGGGTTCCGCTACCGCGGCATCGAGAACAGCTACGCGGCCGGTGAGAAGACCACGGTCGGCATCGAGACCGGCGACGACGCGTTCCAGTACTCGCTGGACCGCCCCACCCTGCGTGACGACCAGAGCCTCGTCTTCGCCGCCCGCGGCCACGGCCTGGTCACCGGCACCGTCACCGACGCCAACGACGGCGGGCCGCTGGAGGGCGCGACGGTCAAGGTGGGGGACACCTCCTTCGCGACCGGCCCCGACGGCACGTTCCTCGGCCAGGTCGCGGCCGGGGACCACCCGGTGGAGGTCGCCGCGGAGAACTACGGCACGCTCACCAAGGACGTCACCGTCACCGCCGGCACCCGCACCCGGCTCGACACGGCCCTCGCCACCGGCCGGGTGACGGCGTCCACCGGCCAGGTCACCCTGGTCATGCCCACCGGGGCCATCCGCGAGGCCACCGTCGAGCTGTCCAACACGGGCGCCGGCACGACGTACACCGTCGAGAGCACCGAGAGCTGGCTGACCGCGACCCCCGCCGCCGGGGGGATCGAAGCGGGCGGTTCGGTGACGCTGGGGGTCACCGCGTCCAGCGCGGACGTCCAGCCCGGCACCGTCCGCACCGGCGTCCTGGTGGTCCGCTCGGCCAGCGGCCGCACCCCGGCGTTCCCGGTCGTCGTGTCCGTCGTGGTGCCGAAGCTCCAGGTCGCCGTGGAGACCGGCGGCACGAGGCTCGTCGACTCCGCCGGCGACACCTGGACCCCCGACCGCAGGTACACCCCCGGCGGCCACGGCTACGTCGGCGACAGCAAGGAGAGGACCACCGCCAAGCCCATCGCCGGCACCACCGAGCAGACCCTGTTCAGGACCACCCGCGAGGGCATGCGCGAGTACCGCTTCGACGACGTCCCCGACGGCGTGTACACGGTGGAGCTCGGCTTCGCGGAAACCCACGGCAAGTCCCCCGGCAAGCGTGTCTTCGACATCCGCGCCGAAGGCACCCTCGTGGCGGAGGCCCTGGACATCGCCCGCCTGGCCGGGCAGAACACCGCCCTCACCCGTCAGTACACGGTGAACGTCACCGACGGACGGCTCGACGTGGCCTTCGTCCCGAGGACCGGTGACCCTCTCCTCAGCTTCATCCGGGTCACCGAACGCCCCGACAGGACGGCCGGGTAGCCCCGGCTCCGCGCACCGGCCCGCCGCGTCCAGCGGCGGGCCGTTCCACGTTCTGAGCACGGGTTTTGTCGGTGGCGATCCCTAGGATCGGGGTATGAACGTCGACCTGTTCGCGGGCATTCCGGTCAGCGACTACGCGGAGGCCCTGGAGTGGTACGAACGGCTGCTGGGAGTGCCGCCGGCGTTCTTCCCGCACGAGACGGAGGCCGTGTGGGAGCTGGCGGAGCATCGGTACGTGTACGTCGTGCGTGATCCCGAGCGTGCCGGGTGCGCCGTGCTCACCGTGTTCTTCGAGAACCTCGACGTGGTCGCGGCGTGGGTGGCCGAGGCGGGCCTCGAGCCCGCCAAGCGGGAGACGTACGGCAACGGCGTACGCAAGATCATTTACCGTGATCCGGACGGGAACGAGATCGGTTTCGGCGGCGGACCCATGTAGCGGTACCGAGCTGGGGCTCGGCCGGCCCGACCGGGCCGGCCGAGGTCACGGGGCGCGGCCGGAGGAGGGCTGGACGGCCGGTCGGCGACGAGGGGCACGGCCGGGGCAGGGCTGGACGGGCCGGCCGGGGACGAGGGGCACGGCCGGGGCAGGGCTGGACGGGCCGGCCGGGGACGAGGGGCACGGCCGGGGCAGGGACGGTCAGGCTGATCGGTCATGGGGGGCCGGGGACAGGGGGTGGTCGGTCCGGGTCAGGACCCGGGTGAGCCAGTCGTTTCGGGTGCGGCGGGCGGTGATCGAGAGGCTGGCCTCGGGGAACAGGGCGTCGAAGGCGTGGAAGCCGCCTGCCCAGATGTGGAGGTCGGCCTGGCCGCCCGCGGCCCAGATGCGGGTGGCGTACTCGACGTCCTCGTCGCGGAAGACCTCGGCCGTGCCGGCGTCTATGTAGGTGGGGGGCAGGCCGGAGAGGTCACCGGCCAGAGCGGGGGAGACGTAGATGGGGACGTCCGGGCTCGGGGTGTCCGGGCTGAGGCCGGTGGCGCCGGAGGCGTCCGGGGTGGGGGTGTCCGGTGCGGAGGTGTCCGGGCT
>NZ_JBDPMD010000002.1:0-414454 GCF_039871875.1 Sphaerisporangium sp. B11E5
GGGGGCGGGGCGGGTGGCTCGGGGTGGGTGTCCGCGAGGTCGATGGGGCTGGTGGGGTCGGTGGGGTGTTCTGGGGGGAGTTCGGGTGCGGGGGGCTGGGCGGTTTGGACGCGGACCCATCGCTGGTGGAGTTCGATGATCTCTGCTTGGTTCGCCTGGCATTCCTTGGCGAACTGTTCCAGGAGGGTGAAGCGTGGCGGCACGCTGTCGCCGGAGCAGTAGCGGTGGAGGGTGCTTTTACTGACTCCGAGCCGCTTGGCGAGGGCGTCGTAACTACGGCCGGTCTTGTTCTTCAGGTGGCGGAGATATGTGGCTAAATCATCGGCGGCAGGCGGCTCTGTCACCTTGACTCCTCGAGTTCCGACCCGAGTACGACACCCCAGAGGTTAACAGCAGAACCACCAGCATCTACGGATATATCCCACCTTGTCCCAACGCGCCCGGGATTGCGCTGGTAAGAGCCGTTCCTTATCCCACAGGCCCTGAGTTGTCCCATTCCCCTTGCTGTGGGACGGACGTCCGGCCACGGTGATGACCGTCAGGCGAAGAAGATCACTATCTGCTTCGGCAGCCACCGGTCGCACGGACCACTCGACCGTCAGGAGATGCATGATCATGCGTCCGTTCACTTCCTCCCCCGCTCCGCAGCGAGGAACACGGCACCCCGCGTGGGGGAGAGCACTGACCGCGGCGGCGCTCACCGTCCTCGTCGGCGGTCTGGCGAACCTTCCGGCGCACACGGCCTCCGCCGCGGCCGCTCCCAACCTCCAGCTCCCCTTCCTCTGCGGTCAGCAGTGGCGGCTGGACACCTGGGGGCACGCCCCGGCGCTCGACATGGTCAAGGAACCGGACCAGCAGGGCACGGAGGGCGCGTCGCTGATCGCGCCCGCTCCGGGAACGGTGAACAAGTCGTACTACCACGAGAACGCCGGCAACGTGATCCAGATCAATCACGGTGGCGGCTATTTCACCACTTATCTTCACCTGCAGTCCCGGGCCGTCGGCGTGGGGGCCAGGGTCGCGCAGGGTGCCCTCATCGGCAGGGTCGGCCGGACGGGGCCCACGTCCAACAACCATCCCCACCTCCACTTCGAGCTCGGGTACGACGCGAACGGCAACGGCGAGGCGACCTGGGGCTACGCGGGCGCCGAGCGGGTCAGGCCCACGTTCAACGGCGTCACGTACGGCGGCGCCAACAACCAGACCAACAGGTACGTCACCAGCCACAACTGCGGCGGCTCCGCCGACCTGGGAGTGCTGGACTTCTACCTGTCGGATGATCAGAGTTCGGGTGCGGCGACGCGGCCGGTGTTCCAGTACGGCAACAGCCCGATGGTGCCGATCACCGGGGACTGGGACGGTGACGGCAAGGACACCGTGAGCACTTACGACCCGACGGCGGGGCGGTTCTTCATCAGCAATACTCCGTCGACCGGGCAGGCGCAGTACACCTTCCTGTACGGCAATCCTTATGCGGTGCCGTTCGTGGGGGACTGGGACGGTGACGGCAAGGACAACGTGGGTGTGCGGATGGGCAACCGGTTCTTCATGCGGACCAGCCCGGTGACCACCGCGACCGAGACCACTGAGTCGGTGGCTTATGGCGACACTCCGATGGTGCCGTTCAGCGGTGACTGGGACGGTGACGGCAGGGACACCGTCAGCGCCTACGACCCGGCCTCGGGCCGCTTCCTGCTCAGCGACAACCCCGCCACCGGGCAGGCCCAGTACAGCTTCCTCTACGGCAACCCCAACGCCGTGCCGTTCGTCGGGGACTGGGACGCCGACGGCAAGGACAACGTGGGTGTGCGGATGGGCAACCGGTTCTACCTGCGGACCAGCCCGGTGACCACCGCGACCGAGACCACTCACTCGGTCGCCTACGGCGACGCCCCCGACCTGCCCGTGATCGGCGACTGGGACGGCGACGGCAAGGACAGCCAGGGCATCGTCCGCTGACAACCCCCCTGACCCGGCACACCCCCAGGAGAACATCGTGAACAGCCCTGCCCTGCGCCTTCGTTCCCCCGTCGTCCGTCCGCTGATCGCGCTCACCGCTCTCGTCGGCGGCCTGCTCGTCTCCGCCGCCGTGGCTCCGGCGGCGGAGGCCACCGGACCCGGGCCCACACCCCCCGTCCCCGGCCCGGCCGGCCCCCCGGTGCCCGCGGAGCTCGCGGCCGCCCTGGCGTACGCGGCGTGCGTGCCGGGCGGGGAGACCGCGGCCGACGGCGCGGTCGCCAACCAGGTGAGGCCGTACATGAACGGCCCCCGCCTGGGACGGAGCGTCAACGCCTACAACGTGTCGTGCGCCCGGATCATCACCGCCACCGTCAAGGGCCGCGGACTTGACAAGCGTGCGGCGGTGATCGCGGTGACCACGGCGATCACCGAGAGCACCCTGCACAACTACACGGTCGCCGTCGACCACGACAGCCTGGGACTGTTCCAGCAGCGCCCCTCCCAGGGATGGGGCACCCCGGCGCAGCTCGTCGACCCGGTGTACGCCACCAACGCGTTCATCAACGCCATGCTGCGCAAGTACCCCAACAACACGTGGATGAGCGGGGACATCGGCGCCATCTGCCAGCGGGTGCAGGTCTCCGCGTTCCCGGACGCCTACGGCCGCGAGGTGCACGACGCCCAGTTGCTCGTCGACGCCCTGTGGAACAACACCGGCAACTACGGGGTGCTGGACTTCTACCTGTCGGATGATCAGAGTTCGGGTGCGGCGACGCGGCCGGTGTTCCAGTACGGCAACAGCCCGATGGTGCCGATCACCGGGGACTGGGACGGTGACGGCAAGGACACCGTGAGCACTTACGACCCGACGGCGGGGCGGTTCTTCATCAGCAATACTCCGTCGACCGGGCAGGCGCAGTACACCTTCCTGTACGGCAATCCTTATGCGGTGCCGTTCGTGGGGGACTGGGACGGTGACGGCAAGGACAACGTGGGTGTGCGGATGGGCAACCGGTTCTTCATGCGGACCAGCCCGGTGACCACCGCGACCGAGACCACCCAGTCGGTGGCCTACGGCGACACCCCGATGATCCCCCTGGCGGGTGACTGGGACGGTGACGGCAGGGACACCGTCAGCGCCTACGACCCGGCCTCGGGCCGCTTCCTGCTCAGCGACAACCCCGCCACCGGGCAGGCCCAGTACAGCTTCCTCTACGGCAACCCCAACGCCGTGCCGTTCGTCGGGGACTGGGACGCCGACGGCAAGGACAACGTGGGTGTGCGCATGGGCAACCGGTTCTACCTGCGGACCAGCCCCGTCACGACGGCCACCGAGACCACCCACTCGGTCGCCTACGGCGACACCCCCGACCTGCCCGTGATCGGCGACTGGGACGGCGACGGCAAGGACAGCCAGGGCATCGTCCGCTGACCTGCCGGGCCGGGAACCCGCGGGCCGCATCCCCACCAGGGATGCGGCCCGGCGTTTTACTCACGTCTAGACAAAGTCCTTATGTCCGGATAAACCCGCCTTGTGGCTAACAAAGACTCTCAACCGCTTAGTCAACCCACGCGTCGTACGTTCATCTCCCTCTCCGCGGCCGCGGCGGCGGCGACCGCGGGCGTCACCCTCGACGGCAGCCCGGCGGCGGCGTCGGGCGGGCCCACCGGGCCGGGGCGGCCCGCCGGCAAGCAGCGGCCGGACGCCGAGCTGCGTGCTCTGCTGCGGGAGATCGACCACCGGCGCATCGAGGCCACCGTCCGCAAGCTCGTGAGTTTCGGGACGCGGCACACGCTCTCCGCCCAGGACGACCCGGACCGCGGTATCGGCGCCGCCCGTGACTGGATCTTCGCCGAGATGCAGCGGTACGCCGCGGGGTCGGGCGGGCGCATGGCCGTCGAGCTGCAGTCGTACCTCCAGCAGCCCGGCACCCGGATTCCGGTCGCCACCCAGATCACCAACATCGTCGCCACGCTGCGCGGCTCCGTGACACCCGAGCGGGTGTACGTGGTGTCCGGTCACTACGACTCGCGGGTCACCGACGTCATGAACGCCACCGCGGACTCGGCCGGGGCCAACGACGACGCCTCGGGTGTGGCCGTCGCGATGGAGCTCGCCCGCGTCATGGCCACCCGCCGGCCGAAGGCCACCATCGTCTTCGCCGCCGTCGCGGGGGAGGAGCAGAACCTCTACGGCGCCCGCTACATGGCCTCCCGGTACAAGGCCGCGGCCACCGACGTGCAGGCGATGTTCACCAACGACATCGTGGGCAGCAGCGTCGCCGACGACGGCACCCGCGATCCGCGCACCGTCCGGCTCTTCGCCGAGGGTGTCCCCACCGCCGAGACCCCCGCCGAGGCGAACATCCGCCGCTCGGTCGGCGGCGAGAACGACTCCCCCGCCCGCCAGCTCGCCCGGTTCGTCACGAACGTCGCCGACAACGACGAGACCGGCATGAACATCCGCGTCATCTACCGCCGCGACCGCTACCTGCGCGGCGGAGACCACATCGGCTTCCTCGAACAGGGCTATCCCGCCGCCCGCTTCACCGAACCCAACGAGGACTACGCCCACCAGCACCAGGACGTCCGCGTCGAGGACGGCAAGCAGTACGGCGACCTGCCCGAGTTCTGCGACTTCCCCTACATCGCCCGCGTCGCCCGCGTCAACGCCGCCACCCTGTGGTCGCTCTCCCAGGCACCCGGCACCCCCAAGACCGTGAGGATCCGCACCGACCGGCTCACCAACGACACCGACCTGGTGTGGGCCCGCGGCACCGAACCCGACCTCGCCGGCTACGAGGTGGTCTGGCGCGAGACCACCAGCCCCGACTGGACCCACGTCATCCCGGTCGGCGACGTCACCGAGGTCCGCGTCGACCTGTCGAAGGACAACGTCTTCTTCGGCGTGAGATCCGTGGACAAGGCCGGACACCGCAGCCCCGTCAGCTTCCCCGTGCCCTCCTGACCCGGCGGTGGGGGAATCTCACGGCAGCCGGCCGACGACCCGAAATTCCCCACGAACCGATGAAGTACGCCAGCGGATGCACGGGTCCGTCACGCGGCTCGCGTCCAGCGACCGCTGACTCCTCGATGCGGGGGTGTTCGCCGGCCTGGTGCGCACGTCCCGCCTTTCGGATGAGCGGCCGGCGGAACATGGGGATGCCGGTCACGCCGCGCGGCGTGACCGGCGTCCCTCTCATGGCCGGCCGCTATTGGTCGACGTGTTCGTGCGGAGTGGCGGTGGGCCTGAGCGAGAGGGCGGCGACGAGGTCGATTCGCTTGGTGGTCACCGTGGTGCCGCCGCTGCGGTACGCGACGCTCTTGCCGGTGGTCCGCAGCTTCTCGACGAGACCCTCACCGGGCAGGTCCTGGTTGGCCTGGCGGACCAGTGCCAGGGCGCCCGCGACGTGGGCCGCGGCCACGGAGGTGCCGCTGCGGGCCCGGTAGACGCCGCCGGGCACGGCGGACCTGACGGCCACACCGGGCGCGAGAAGGTCGAGCAGCGGGCCGCGGTTGCCGAAGGCGGCGGGACGGTCGTCGTCACCGGTCGCGCCGACCGCCACGACCGACGAGAGGCAGGCGGGGCTCGCGACGCCGTCCCGGTGCCGGTCGTTGCCGGACGCCGCCACCGTGGTGACGCCGAAGTCCTTCAGCCAGAGGATCTCCCACTTGAGTGCCCCGTACGCCGGGTCCTGGTCGCACGGGGCCGTGTGCTTGGGGCCCACGCTGAAGCTCAGGTTGACCGCCACGACGTTCAGCCCGGCGTGCACCTGGTCCACGTACTGCAGCGCGAGCTTCTGGTCGGAGGTGAAGCTGAGGAAGCACGGCGCCGAGGTGCCCTGCTCCGCGCAGACGGGGCCGTCGAACCGGGAGTAGACCTGCACCGGCAGGATGCCCGCCTCCGGCGCGACGCCGTCGAAGCGCACGTCGCCGGCCCTCTTCCCGGCCGCGACCCCCGCGACGTGCGTGCCATGGGAGCATCTGACCACGCCGTCCACGACGCACTTCGCGGTCTCGGCGTCTGCCGCGCCCTCGCCGACCTGGGACGGCTCGCCGTTGGGGCACAACGAGTGGGCCTGGTACAGCGGGTCGGGATCGGAGGTGGAGAAGCATGCCTCGCGGACGATACGCCCGGCGAAGAACGGGTGGTCGCGGTCGATGCCGGTGTCGAGGATCGCGATGGTGGAGCCCCTGCCGGTCCACCCCGCCCGGTTGGCTCTCTTGGAGCCGATCAGCTTGGTGCTGACGTTCAGTGCCGGCTTGCTCAGCTCGTCCTTGTAGACGGCCTTGACCATGGGGTCGGCCACGGCCGCGGCGAGGGTCGGCTGGTCGATGGTGGCGACCAGGAAATCGCCGGAACTCGTCTTGTCGATGACCGTGGTCTCGCCCGAGGCCGCTTCGAGCGTCTCGGCCACCCGGGCGACATAGCCCCTGACCTCGACGATCGCACGCGCCTTCTTGCCGCTCACCACCTCCGCGGCGAGGTTCTCGGCCACGACGGGCGCGGCCGAGGCGTGAGCGGGTGCCGCGACGGCCGGCGCGGCCGTCGCGGTGACGGCGAGCACAGCGGTGCCCGCCAGTAGAGACCGCAGTCTCACAGGACCTCCGAGGGGTTGGCCGCCCTGATTCGAACGGCTGTTCGGTTTCTGTGCGCCGAAGGTACCGCGGAGGACCGACAATCCCGGTGCGCTCGTCTTTCGCCGGGCGATGGCAAGGGCCGCCCCCTTGAGGACGGAGCGGCCCGGCGCGGGGGTCTCAGCTCGTGGGGACGGTGCGCTGTTCCCAGGAGAAGACCTCGGGGGACTTGGGGGTGACGGTGACGCTGAGCCACTGGGTGGCGGTGTCGCCGAAGGTCTCCAGGCGGGTGAGGTTGGGGACGCCGGCGTAGTTGGGCTCGGCTTCCTGGATGTGCTCGTCGCCGTGGACGAGGAGGACGGGCTTGCCGTAGGCGCGGGAGAGGTCGACGACGCGGGCGCGGATGTCGGTGAAGCCGGGGTCGGTGGCGGTGGGCTCGGCCTGCATCATGATGATGACGCCGGGGGCGTCGGTGCGGCGGGCGGTGGCGAAGGTGGTGTCGATCCAGTCGAGGGCGGCGGCCTTGCGGGCCTCGAACTCGGCCAGGCGCGGGGCGGGCTGGTCGCCGCCGGGGAGCTGGCTCCAGGGGGCGAGGCCGTTGGAGCTGCCGACCACGTGCACCGTGGAGAAGACGACGCCCTTCTCGGTGAAGAGCACGTTCTCGACGTAGGGACGGTGCCGGGGGTCGCTCGCCTGTGTGTCCACCTTCATGGTGCGACGGCCGATCGTGCGGCCGGGCACCGGGTAGAAGATGCGGCGGACCGCGTCGAGGCGCTCGGTGGGCAGGAAGCCGCCGGCGGCGGTGCGGTGGCAGTCGGTCCAGTCGTTGTCGCCGGGGGTCAGGACGAACGGGTCCTCGAAGGTCTGGTACTGCCGCGCGGTGGCCGTCAGGTGCGCGTCGTCGCAGGAGGTGGAGCCGCTCTTGACGTCCCCCGCGTGCAGCACGAGCTTGACGCCCTTGGCGGCGTTGACGTCCTTGACCAGCTCAGGGAACGCGGCCTCCTGGGCCTCCCCGTAGGGCGTGTCGCCGAGCAGGGCGAAGGTGAAGGACGGGCCCCGGCCGTTCTGAGTGTGACCGGACTCGGCCCCGGCGGTACCGGACGAGGCGACACCGGCGGTGAGCGACGTGGCGATCAGAGCGGTGGCGAGGAGAGATTTACGCATGAAGGACATCTATCGGCTCTCCGGCCACCGTCCGGTGACAGCGAACCCACACCCCGGGGAACCTTCCCTGACAAGAATGGATCACCGTCAGGCTTCGACGGTCACCGGCTGGGGGCCGATGATCCTGAGGAGCTGCAGGGAGCGGTAGGCGGGGGAGTCGGGGGCGGCGGTGAAGATCACGACTTGTTGTTCCTGGTCGGGGATGGTGAGGACGTCGAAGTCGAGGTCGATGGGGCCGACCTGGGGGTGGTGGACGGTCTGCTGGAGATGGCGGTCGATGTGGAAGTGGTGGGAGTTCCACAGGCGGGCGAACTCCTCACTGCCGGCCAGGAGGTCGGCGATCAGGGCCTTCAGCTCCGGGTTGCCGGGGTAGCGGGTGGCGGCGACGCGGAGGTAGCTGACGGCGGTCACGACGAAACGTTCGGGAGTGCCCATGCCGTAGTGCCGCCGGCCGGGGTCGGGGTGGAGGAAGTAGCGGCGGATGATGTTGCGTTCCTCGCCCGCGAGGGCGGAGAAGTCCTCGAACAGGGCGGCGGCCAGCGGGTTCCAGGCGAGGACGCTGCAGGTCGGGTCAACGACGATCGCCGGGGCGTCGGTCAGGCGGCTGAGCAGGCTCAGCGTGCTGGGCTGGACCTCGCTGGCCGGGCCGGCCGCCTCGTCCTCCTCACGTTCCCCGGCCAGGTGGAACAGGTGGGCGCGTTCCTGGGCGGTGAGGCGCAGGGCGCGGGCGATGCCGTCGAGGACCCGGCGGGACGGGTGGCGGCCGCGGGCCTGCTCCAGCCGGGTGTAGTGGTCGGCCGAGATGTAGGCGAGCTGGGCGACCTCTTCGCGCCGCAGGCCGGGGGTACGCCGGCGGGGGCCCTCGGGCAGGCCCGCGTCCGCGGGGGTGACCCGTTCGCGGTGGCTGCGCAGGAAGTCCGCCAGTGCGCGTCTGTCCATGCCGCCCACGGTATGCCGGGACGGCGGCGCTCAGCCACGGACTCATGGTCCCTGGCTGCGCGGGCCGGCGGGCGCGACGGTGGGGTTGCCGGCCGGCATCACCCGTCACCCCGGAAAGGGATCGAAACCATGCGCATCTTCATCACCGGCGCCAGCGGCTATCTCGGCGGCGTCGTCACCGAGCACCTGATCCGGGCCGGCCACGAGGTGGTCGCCCTCACCCGCTCCCCGCGGGCCCGTGAGCGGGCCGAGGCACTCGGCGCGAAGCCGATGCACGGCGGCCTGCGCGATCTCGGCGTCCTGCGGGCCGGGGCCGCCGCCGCCGACGCCGTGGTCCACACCGCGGTCGACTACGGCGACCCGGACATGGGCGAGATCGAACATGACGCCGTGCGGTCACTGCTGGACGGGACGAACGAAGGGTCCGCTTTCCTCTACACCAGTACGGGTCTGGTCTACCCGGACACCCAGGGCGTCACGGTGGACGAGGACCACCCGGTGGCCCCGGAGACCTCGCCCCAGCCGTACAAGATCCTCGGCGAGCGTCAGGTCCTGGACGCCGGCCACGTCGCGGGCACGGTGATCCGCGCGTCGCTGATCTACGGCCGGGCCGGTTCTGGCCTGCTCCAGGGCATGCTGGCCTCCGCCCGGCAGCAGGGCGCGGTGACCTACGTCGGCGACGGCGCCAACGCGTGGTCCTCCGTGCACGTCGACGACCTCGCCGCCCTGTACGTGGCCGTCCTGGCCCGCCGCGACCCCGGCGCCGTCGTCAACGCCGCCGCCGCGGAACCCACCCCCATGCGGAGCATCGCCGCGGCCGTCGCGCGGACGGCCGGCGTCGGCGTCGTCTCGATCTCCCTGGACCAGGCGATCGAGGCCCTCGGCCCCTTCGCCGCCGTGCTCACCCGCTCCACCCCGCTGGACGCCTCCCGCGCCCGCCGACTCTACGGCTGGACCCCCGCGGCCCCCGGCCTGCTGGAGGAGCTGACCTCCGGCTCCTACGCCACGACCGCGGCGTGACGCCGGCGCCGGCTCATCGCTCGGCGAGAGGACATGGCCGCGAAGCACGCATCGGGCGGTCCTCAGTGCCGATGGCGGCCGCTGACCGCGTCGCGGAAGCGGTCGGTGGCGCCCACGAGAGGGGCGGTGGCCCGGAGCAGGGCCGGTCTCATCGACGAACGCGGGTGCGGGCGGGTCGGGGCCCACGTCTTGGCGCGGATGATCCTCGCGCCGAGGTCCGCGGCCTCCTCGCGGCTGAGCCGGGGGCGGAGCGCCGGCCAGACCTGGTGCTCCTCGTACTTCAGGTGCTCCCTGGCGGTGTTGAGGAACCCGGCGAGCATCTCCTCGTGCGCCGCCTCGCCGGGTTGGAACGCCAGCAGCTCGTCCAGCAGGAACCTCGCCACGCGCTCCTGGGCCATCCCGCGATCGGCCAGGTCACTCCCGTCCGGGACGACCCTGCGCACCTCGGGCCAGAAGTACTGACCCTCGACGGCCTCGTGCCCGCTCTCCTCGGTGATGAGCCGGTCGACCTGCCGTTTGCGCGCAGGCAGAAGGCGGCGCCGGCCCGCCCCGGCCGGCGGCCCCGCTTCGAGCTCGCGCAGCAACGCCCTGACCAGCTCGTGGTCCCGGGCGAGCACGTCGAACAGGTCGATGACCGCGCCTCCCGTTCCTCCCTTCTGGGCGTTGCCGGTGGCGCCGCCGCCGAAACGGCGGCGAGTGTTCACAGGGCCGGTTCACGCAGGATGGCGAGGAGGCGTTCGGTGAGGCCGGCCAGGTCGCCGGGGGTGTAGCGGGCGAGGCGGCCGGTGAGGGCCAGGTCGTAGTCGGTGCCTCTGGGGGTGGCCGTCAGGCCGAGGTCGAAGCTCGCGTCGTCCACCTCGTGGTCCCAGAGGCGCGCGTCCAGTCCTTCCCAGCCCGGTGGAGGGGCCGGGTCGTCCCGGTGGACGATGGCGGCCTGGAAGGCGGGGTGGACGCCGGGGAGGCGGTGAGCGCCGAGCCCGGAGACGAGGGTGTCGAAGGGGATCTCGTTGGCGAGGGCGCCGGCCACGGCCTCCTTGACCCGGCCGACCAGGGCGGGGAAGTCGTCCGGCAGGCTCACCCGCAGAGGCACCAGGTTGATGAAGCACCCCACGACCGGCTCTGTCTCGCGCCGGCCGCGTCCGCTCGTCACCATCCCCACCACCAGGTCGCGCCGCCCGGTCAGGTGGTGCAACAGCACCAGGTAGGCCGACAGCAGCACGATGAACGGCGTGGTGGAGCCGCTCTCGCGCAGGGCGTCCACCACGTCGCGGCCGATCCTCGAGTACGTGGTCGCGCTGCCGCGCCCGGTGCCCGGTTTGTGGGGTATCCGGGGGAACACCGGCTCGACTCCGGCCAGCCGCTCCTGCCAGTACGGCAGGCGCTTCGGCGCACGCTCCCGTGCGCGCTCCACCGACCAGGCGGCGTAGTCGGCGTACTCCGGGGACGGGGGAGGCGGGACGTCCGAGCCGGAGTACAGCGCGGCCAGGTCGGCCGCCACCAGCCCGACGGAGCCGCCGTCGCAGGCGATGTGGTGGCAGACCAGGAACAGGCGGTGTTCCAGCGGTCCGAGCCGGTACACGGTCAGCCGCAGCACCGGCCCGTGCGCCAGGTCGAACCGTTCCGCGGCGGCGGCCAGGGACAGGGTCAGCGCCTCGGCCTCCCGCTCCTGCTCGGGAAGGCACGTCAGGTCGACGAACTCCAGCGGCACCGGCTGCGCGGCACGGACGACCTGACAGGGCAGGCCGTCGATCGCGGTGTACCGGGTGCGCAGCGACTCGTGCCGGGCCACCAGGGCGCTGAGCGCCGCCGAGAGGCGGGTCAGGTCGAGCTCACCGGTGACCGCCACACCCAGCGTGACGTTCGGCGGGGCGGCGTCCGGGGTGGCCTGCGCGGCCAGCCAGATCCTGCGCTGCTCGTGGGAGCACTCCAGCGGGGCGCCGGTGCGTGGCAGCCGGGGGATGGCCGTGGCCGCCGCCTTCTGGGCGAGCAGCCGCGTCACCAGCTCTCGCCGCCGGTCGGACAGGCCGGCCAGCCGCTCCGCCGCCTGGCCCTCCGTCACCGGGTGTCCTCGGCCGGCGCGGCTGCGGACGGGGCGCCGGGTTCGTCATGGACGGTGCCGGTCATGCCGGCGGCTCCATGGCGGCGCGGCGGACGGGATGTGCGTGCACGGGCACCTCGCGTTCTCGGTAGGGGGGATGAGGCCGGGGCGGGCCGCCCGTTTCCCCAGGGGCAGGGTACGGCCGGGCGGCCTCGCCGAGCGGGTACACGTCCGGATCGGCGTCGGTCGCCTCGCCGGCGGTGGCCGGTCGGGGTGGCCGGTGACCCCGGCCCGTCCGTGGTGCACCCGTGGCGGGTGCCGGATGA
Organism: Sphaerisporangium sp. B11E5; assembly: GCF_039871875.1. Taxonomy (NCBI): domain Bacteria; kingdom Bacillati; phylum Actinomycetota; class Actinomycetes; order Streptosporangiales; family Streptosporangiaceae; genus Sphaerisporangium; species Sphaerisporangium sp. B11E5. The sequence continues at coordinate 12,025 of NZ_JBDPMD010000002.1, forward strand.
TCGGCCGGTCATCGGGTGGCCAGGGGGCGTGCGGACACCTCGGCGACCAGGGCGTCCACGTGCCGGCGCCACTTCTCGTCGGCCGCGGCGAACCGGCCGGGGAAGGCGCGGGCGTAGCGTGCGTGCCAGTCGCGGTCCCTGACCGCCGCGAGCTGCTGGGGGGTGCGGGTGTCGTCCCCCTTGCTGTGCGGCCCCAACCGGTGGGTGAAGAACTCCACCACCAGCGGGAACGCCGACTCGCGTACGGCGGCGACCGGGCCGGCCAGCCCCGCCCGGATCGTGTTCACGTCGATGGAGTCCACCCCGTGGTAGGGGACGCCGAACGCGGCGGCCCGGCCGGCGACGGTGCCCGCCATCTCGCGTTCGGTGGGCGTCGACTGGGCTATCCCGTTGTTCTCGACCACGACGAGCACCGGCGCGTTCCACAGCGCGGCCATGTTGAGCGCCTCGTGGACCGCGCCTTCGCCCCACGTGCCGTCGCCGATGTACACGCAGGCCAGCGCGCCGCGGCCGGTGCGGCGCATCCGCAGGGCGATGCCGACCGCCACCGGCAGGCTTTCGCCCTGGACCCCGGTGGACAGGAAACCACGGTGATGGATGTGCTGGCTGCCTCCCACCCCGCCGCACAGCGCGCCCTCCCTGCCCATGATCTCGGCGAGCAGCCCGGCGGCCTCGCCGCCGTAGCGGGCGAGGAAGTGGCCGTGGCCGCGGTGATTGCTCAGCGTGAAGTCGTCCTCGCGCAGCAGCGGGTTCAGCGCCACGGGCACGTACTCCTGACCGAGGCAGGTGTGCGTGGTGCCGCTCAGCAGGCCCTCACCGAAGAGCCGGAGCAGGGTGGTCTCGAAGTGCCTGATCAGCAGCAGGCGGTCGAGGTCGTCGTCGGCGAGGGGCGACAGCCCGCACTCGGCTCCTTCAGTGATTACGGCGCTCATGGAGGTCCGGCCTCGCCGAACCGGTGCGACCGGAGCCGCTGACGTCCTCGATCGGTGTCATTCCCCTTCTCCGGTCTCCGTCGGCCAAGTGGTGGGGTGGGAGCGCTCCCATATATCGCCCGGAACGCTTCCAGCAAGAGAGTGAAATCACGGGTGACAGATGTCAAGTGAACAGACTTTGTAATGTACTGGAAACTCCGCTGTAAAGCTTTCCAGCCAGGCGTTATTCACACTTTCGGCGATCAGGGCGAGGACGGGAATCGTCTCGATCTTGACCTGGGGTGAGCAGCTCCTTAACCTGACGTTCCGTGGGAGCGTTCCCACCAGGCTTGCCGCTCTCGTCGTGAATGACGGGTGCCGTCGTGCTCGCTCCCGCGCGAAGCGCGAGGCGTCAAGGGGCACCACCTGGCACCTGTCGGCGGGCGCCTGATCCTACCTTCGAGCTGGGACGACCCCACCCGTACGACAGAGGATGGCGCGATGCGCGGAACGCCGCAACGGGAGAATTCGAACGACTCGCTCCAGCCGGCGCCGAACGGCCTCAACGACACGGAACTGGTGTTGCCGAAGGCGGCGGGGGCGGTGGGGTTGTTCGAGGAGTGGGTGGTGGCGGCGGCCGAGCGGGTGGCGGTGGTGGCGGGCGGGGTGCGGTGGAGTTTCGGGGAGTTGGACGCGGCGGCCAATCGGTTGGCGTGGCGGTTGCGTGAGGCGGGGGTGGGGCCGGGTGAGGTGGTGGCGTTGTACGCCGACCGGTCGGCGTTGACGCTGGCGGCGATGCTGGGGGTGTTGAAGGCGGGTGGGGCCTATCTGCCGTTGGATCCGGGGTATCCGGCGGCGCGGGTGGAGTTGGTGCTGGCCGACAGCGGTGCGCGGGTGGCGGTGGTGTCGGGGGAGGCGCGGGAGGGGTTCCCGGCGTTCGGCGGCACGGTGGTGGAGCTGGAGGGTGATTGTTCGGGGTATCGCGACGACGCTCCGCCGGTGGTGGTGGACGGGGCAGATCCGGCGTATGTGTTGTACACCTCCGGGTCGACGGGGCGTCCCAAGGGGGTGGTGGTGCCGCATGGGGCGTTGCTGAACTTCCTGGTGGGGATGCGGGAGTTGCTGGGTTCTGGGCCGCACGATGTGTGGCTGGCGCTGACCTCGCTGTCGTTCGACATCTCGGGGCTGGAGTTGTACCTGCCGCTGGTCACCGGTGGCAGGACGGTGATCGCCGATTCCGGTACGGCCCGTGACGGCCGTCTGCTGGCGGAGCTGGTCAGGGCCGAGGGGGTCACGCATGTGCAGGCGACTCCTTCGGGCTGGCGCGTGCTGCTCGCCGCCGACTACGCCGATCCTTCCGTCACGGCCCTGGTGGGCGGCGAGGCGCTGACCGTTCCGCTGGCCCGGGAGCTGCGGGCGCGCACCCGCCGGCTGATCAACGTCTACGGGCCCACCGAGACCACCATCTGGTCCACCGCGTGGGAGGTCCCGGCCGATCCCGGCCACATCTCGATCGGCCGTCCCATCGCCAACACCCAGGTTCACATCGTCGACGACCGTCTTGATCCGGTCCCTCCGGGAACCCCGGGAGAGCTGCTGATCGGTGGCCACGGCCTGGCCCACGGCTATCTGAACCGCCCCGACCTGACCGCCGAGCGGTTCGTGCCCGATCCCTACGGCCGTGCCGGTGGGCGTCTCTATCGCACCGGGGACATCGCGCGCCTCCGGCCGGACGGCACCGTGGAGTACCTGGGCCGCACCGACAACCAGGTCAAGCTGCGCGGCCACCGCATCGAACTGGGGGAGATCGAGTCCGTCATCGAGGACCAGCCCGGCGTCGGTCAGGCCGTCGCCGCGGTCCACCGCGAGACCCTGGTCGCCTACGTGGTCGGTGACGCCGACCCCGCCGGCCTGCGGGCCGCGCTGGCCGAGCGGCTGCCGGCCTACATGATCCCGTCGATCTTCCTGCCGCTGGAAAGCCTCCCGCTCACCCCCAACGGCAAGATCGACCGCAAGGCGCTGCCGCGGCCCGAGCTCCCGGAGAGCGGGTCGGGCGAGGCGCCGCGCACCGCGGCCGAGCGCCACGTCGCCGAGGTGTTCGCCGAGGTCCTCGAGCTCGGAACGGTCGGCGTCCGCGACGACTTCTTCCTGCTCGGCGGCCACTCGCTGCTGGCCGCCAAGGCCGCGGCGCGGCTCACCGCGCGGCTCGGGGTCGAGGTCCCGGTCCAGGCGCTGTTCGCCCGTCCGACCGTGGCCGCCTTCGCCGCGGCCGTGGAGGACCTGGAGTCGTCCTCGGTGCCGCTCGGCCCCCGTCCCGCCGGGACCCCGCCGCCGCTGTCCGCCGCCCAGGAACGGATGTGGTTCCTCCACCGGCTCGACCCCGGCGACATCTCCAACGTCTACCTGGCCCACCGGCTGCGCGGCCCGCTCGACCAGGACCGCCTGGCCGACGCGCTCACCCGGGTCGTGGCCCGGCACGAGGCGCTGCGCACCCGGTTCCCCGAGACCGACGGCATGCTCCTCGCGGTCGTCGATCCGCCCGCCCCCTACCCGCTCGAACGGTCCGACCTGTCGGACCTCCCGGACGGCGAGCGGGAGGCCGAGGCCCGGCGGCTGGTGACAGAACGGGTGAACGCGCCCTTCGACCTGGCGGCCGCACCGCCGCTGCGGGCCGTCCTGATCCGGCTCGCCGAGCGCGAGCACGTCCTTTGCGTGGTGCTCCACCACATCATCAGCGACGGCTGGTCGCAGAACGTGCTGCTGGCGGATCTGATCGCGTTCTACGAGGGACGGGAACTGCCCGAGCAGGTGCTGAACCAAGGCGACGTCGTGCACTGGCGGCGGGAGCGCGACGCGGCGGGAGGCGAGGCCGCCGTGAAGTTCTGGCGGGAGCGCCTGGCCGGCGTCCCCGCCCTGAACCTTCCCACCGACCATCCGCGTTCTCCAGGAAGTGGCCGCAGGGGCGCCTTCCACCGCGCCACCCTGCCGGCCGGGACGGTGTCCGCGCTGGAGAGCCTCGGCCGGACGACGGGCACGACACTGTTCATGGTGCTGCTCGCCGCCTACCAGGCGCTGCTGGCCCGTCAGACCGGGCAGCACGACATCGCGGTCGGGACCGCGGTCGCCGGGCGGGACCGGGTCGAGCTGGAGTCCGTGATCGGCTACCTGGCCGGGACCGTGGTGGTGCGCGGCGACCTGTCCGGCGATCCCGCCTTCACCGACCTGCTCGGCACGACCCGCGACGCGGTCCTGGAGGCGTTCACCCACCAGGACATCCCGATGGAACGGCTCTTCGCGGGGCCGGGCGGGGGGCGTGACTCCGGCCCGGCGGCCGTGTTCGAGACCATGTTCATCCTGCACACCCAGGTCGGCGCCCGTGGCGACACCCTCGGGGAGACCACGGTGGGGGTGTTCCACGCCGACCACACCCCGGCGCGGTTCGACCTGATGGTGGACGCCTGGATGTCGGACACCGGGCTGGAGCTGACCTTCGGCTACGACAGGGCGCTGTTCGACCCCGAGACGATCGAGAGCTTCGCCGGCCGGTTCGTCCGCCTGCTCGACGGCGTCGTCGCCGGGCCGGAGGCACGGCTGTCGCGGCTGCTGAGGGTGGACGGCGCCGAGCGTCAGCGGGTCCTCCATGACCTGAACGACACCGCGACGGTGATGCCGGCGTCGCCGGGGATGGTGGAGCTGTTCGAGCACTGGGCGGCGGTCGCGCCCGAGCGGGTCGCGGTGGTGGCCGGTGAGGCGCGGTGGAGCTACGGGGAGCTGAACGCGGCCGCCAACCGGCTGGCGTGGCGGTTGCGCGAGGCCGGGGCCGGGCCCGGCCGGCTGGTGGCCCTGTACGCCGACCGGTCGGCGTGGACGCTGGCCGGCATGCTGGCGGTGCTGAAGGTGGGTGCGGCGTACCTGCCGCTGGATCCGGAGTACCCGGCGGCGCGGGTGGAGCTGGTCCTGGAGGACAGTGCCGCGCGCGTCGCTCTGGTGTCCCGCGGGCTGCGTGAGCGGCTGCCGTCCTTCGGCGGGACGGTGCTGGAGCTGGACGCCGACCATTCCGGCTTTCCGGCCGTCGACCCGCCGATCACGGTGGACCGGGCCGATGCGGCGTATGTGTTGTACACCTCCGGGTCGACGGGGCGTCCCAAGGGGGTGGTGGTGCCGCATGGGGCGTTGCTGAACTTCCTGGTGGGGATGCGGGAGTTGCTGGGGTCGGGGCCGCACGATGTGTGGCTGGCGCTGACCTCGCTGTCGTTCGACATCTCGGGGCTGGAGTTGTACCTGCCGCTGGTCACCGGTGGCCGTACCGTCATGGCGGACGCCGACACCGCTCGTGACGGCCGTCTGCTGGCCGGCCTGGTCAGGGCCGAGGGGGTCACGCACGCGCAGGCCACGCCGTCGGGGTGGCGGGTGCTGCTGGCCGCCGGGTACGAGGATCGGAGGTTGACCGCGCTGGTCGGCGGCGAGGCGCTCCCGCTCCCGCTGGCGCGGGAGTTGCGGGCGGTGACCGGCCGGTTGGTGAATGTCTACGGTCCGACCGAGACGACGATCTGGTCCACCGCGTGGGAGGTCCCGGCCGGTCCCGACCGGGTCTGTATCGGCCGTCCCATCGCCAACACCCAGGTCTACCTCGTCGACGACCACCTGGAGCCGGTGCCCCAGGGCACCCCCGGTGAGCTGCTGATCGGCGGGCACGGCCTGGCCCACGGCTACCTGCACCGCCCCGACCTCACCGCCACCCGCTTCGTCGCCGACCCCTACGGCCCTCCCGGCGCCCGGCTGTACCGCACCGGTGACATCGCCCGCCACCGCGCCGACGGCACCGTGGAGTACCTGGGCCGCACCGACAACCAGGTCAAGCTGCGCGGCCACCGCATCGAGCTCGGCGAGATCGAGTCGGTCCTGGAGGACCACCCCGACGTCCGCCAAGCCGTCGTCGCGGTCCACCGCGAGACCCTCGTCGCCTACGTGGTCGGCACCCCCGACCCCGACCACTTACGCGCGGCACTGGCCGAGCGCTTACCGGCCTACATGATCCCCACGCTCTTCGTGCCGCTGGAGGCCCTGCCCCTCACCCCCAACGGCAAGATCGACCGCAAGGCCCTGCCCGCCCCCGGCAGCCGGCCGGAGGTGCCGCTGCGTCCCAGGGCCGAGGGCACGCCGGCGCCGCTGTCCCCGGTGCAGGAGGGGCTGTGGTTCTTCCACTCCTACCGGAACGGCGATCCCTCCGCCCACCAGTCCGCGGCCCTGCGCCTGCGCGGCCCTCTCGACGAGGACGCGCTCGCCGGAGCCCTCGCCGCGCTGACGGCCCGGCACGAGGCCCTGCGCACCCGCTTCCCGGCTGACGGCGGTCACCCCCGGCGGGTGATCGAGCCGGCGTACGCACCACCGGTCGCGCGGCACGACCTCACCGGGCTGCCCGGCGCGGAAGCCGAGGCCGTGCGGCTGTGCGACGCCTGCGCCGCGGAGCCGTTCGACGTGTCCGCCGTTCCCCCGGTACGGGCGGCGCTGATCCGCCTGGCCGCCGACGACCACGTGCTGTGCCTGGTGGCCCATCCGCTGATCGCGGACGAGTGGTCGCTCGGCGTGTTGTCGGCCGATCTCGCCGCGCTGTACGCCAAGGAGGAACCGCGGCCCCCGGCCGTGCAGGACGGCGACGTCGCGATCTGGCGGCGCAGGCGCGAGGAGCTGTCCAGGGCGGCGCTGGAGAGCTCGTGCGGACGGCTGGCCGGGGCCCCGATCCTGGAGCTGCCCCTCGACCGGCCGAGGCCCGAGGAGCCCGCCCGTACGCCGGGGGCGCACGAGCTGCGGCTGACCGCCGCGCACGCCGAGCGGCTGGCGGAACTCGGCAGGCAGGCGGGCGGGACCCTGTCCACCACGCTGCTCGCCGCCTACCAGGTGGCCCTGGCCCGGCACACCGGGCAGACCGGCTTCGTCGTCGGCCGTCCGATCAGCGGGCGCGAACAGGCCGAGCTGGAACGGGTCGTCGGCCACCTCACCCGGTATCTGGTGATCCGAGGGGACCTGTCCGGCGATCCCGCCTTCACCGACCTGCTGCGCCGCACCCGGGCCGCGGAACGTGAGGCGGAGGAGCAGCAGGACATCTCGGTCGAACGACTGGTCTCCGCCCTCCAGGTGGAGCGCGACGCGGGCCAGGCCCCGCTGTTCCAGACCGAGCTGACCCTGCGCGACGCCTCCTTCACCCTGGCGCCGCCGGACACCTTCGGCGGTCTGAGCTGCGCCCCCTTCGCCCCGCGGCCCGCCGAGCTCGTGCACGACCTGGCCCTGACGGCGCACCCGGAGCCCGGTGGTCTCACCCTGTCCTTCACCTACGACACCTCGCTGCTGGACGCGGCGACCGTCCAGAGGTTCGCCGACCGGTTCGCCGTGCTGCTGGACCGGGTGGCGGCCGGGCCGGATCGCCGGATCTCCGAACTGCCGCTGCACACCCCGGCCGACGAGGCGCAGTTGTCGGCCTGGGCCGGGCTGCCTGAACGGCTGCTCGACCCCTGGGGCGGGCCGGTCCCGCCCGGAGCCGCGGGGGAGCTGTACGCCCCCGGCGGGGAGGACGGCGAGCCGCGCCGCACAGGGGAACGGGCCCGCCGCCACCTCGACGGACGGCTGGAGAAACTGGGCCGGATCGAGGACCAGGCGGTCATCGGCTCGGCCGCCGCGGGGCCCGGCGCCGTGCGTGCCTACGTCGCACCGCGCACCGACGCCGAGGCCCTGGTGGCCGACGTCTGGAGCGACCTGCTCGGCGTCGCCCGGGTCGGGGCGTTCGACGACTTCTTCCACCTCGGCGGCCACTCGCTGCTCGCCGTACGCGCCGCGGCGCGGCTGGGAGCGTTGATCGAGACCGAGGTGCCGATCCGCGCCTTCTTCACCCACCGCACCCTGGAGGAGTTCGCGAGAGTGGTGGAGGAGATCCTGCTCGCCGACCTGGAAGACCTGTCCGATGAGGAGGCCATGCGCCTGCTCGACTCCACGGAGGTGCCGTGACGAGCCCGTCCCCGGCCAAGCAGGCACTGCTGGCCCAGCGGCTGCGGCGCCGCGGTGCCACCACCACGCTCACGGTGACCCCGCGCCCCGAGGGGACGGTGCCGCCGCTCTCCCACGCGCAGGAGCGGCTGTGGTTCCTGGAGCAGTACCTTCCCGGCACGCCCGCCTACACCGTGTCCTGCGCGGTGCGGATCGCCGGGGCACTGGACGCCGACGTCCTGCGCCGGGCCGTCCACGAGGTGACCGCCCGGCACGAGAGCCTGCGCAGCCGTTTCCTCACCTCCGAGGACGGCACGCCGCGCCTGGTCATCGACCCGGAGCCTGCCACCGTGTTCCAGGTGACCGACGCCGGCTCCGTGGAGTCGGCCCGCGCCCTGGTCTCCGCGGAACTGGCCCGCCCGTTCGACCTCGCGGCGGGGCCGCTGATGCGGGTGCTGCTGGTACGGCTGGACCCGCTGGACCACGTGCTGCTCATCGCGGCCCACCACGCCGTCACCGACGGCTGGAGCAGCGACATCCTGCTGAACGAACTGCTCACCCTGCACGCGGGGTCGGCGCTGCCCCCTCTGCCGGTGCAGTACGGCGACTACGCCCTCTGGCAGCACCGGCGCGTGGGCACCCCGGCGTACCGGGCCGACGTCGACTACTGGCGGCAGCGGCTCGCCGGGCTGCCGCCGCTGGAACTGCCCACCGACCTGCCGCGCCCCGCCGAGCAGACGTTCGCGGGGGCGGCACGGGGGTTCCACCTGGACGCGCGGACGGCCGAGGCCGTCCGCGTCCTCGCCGACACCCATGGCGCCACGCCGTACATGACGCTGCTGGCCGCCTTCCAGGCCCTGCTCGGCCGGTGGGCGGGGCAGACCGACTTCGCCGTGGGCAGCCCGGTCAGCGGACGCGGGCTGCCGGAGCTGGACGGCGTCGCCGGGATGTTCGTCAACACGCTGGCCATGCGCGCGGACCTGGCGGGGAACCCGACGTTCGCCGAGTTGCTGGCCCGCACCCGCGAGTCGGCCCTGGACGCCTTCTCCCACCAGGCGCTGCCCTTCGACCAGCTCGTCAACGAGCTGAACGTGGAGCGCGACGTCAGCCGCCCCGCGGTCTTCCAGGTGATGTTCGCGCTGCAGAACTACGCCACGCGGCCGGCCGGCTCCGGCGGACTGGAGCTGTCGCCGTTCGCCGCCGACACCATCGTCAGCCGGTTCGACCTCAGCCTGTACCTGCACGAGGGCTCTGACGGCCTGGACGGCACGTTCGTCTACAACACCGCCCTGTTCGGCCCGGACACCGTCGACCGCATGGGGACGGGCCTGGCGTGCCTGGTGCGCTCCGCCCTGGCCGCCCCGCACACCCGCCTCGCCGACCTGGACATCCTCCCGGCCGCCGAGCACACCCGCCTGCTGGGCTCAGGCACGGCCCCCGCACCCGCGCCGCCGGCCGGGGGCCTGCTGCACGGACTGGTCTCGGCACAGGCGGCGCGCACCCCCGGCGCGCCGGCCGTGATCTTCGCGGGGGAGACGCTCACCTACGAGCTGCTGGATCTGCGGGCGGGGCACCTCGCCCGCCGCCTGCGCGACCTCGGCGTACGGCCCGGCGACCGCGTGGGGGTCTGCCTGGAGCAGTCCGCCGGGCTGGCCGTCGCACTCCTCGGCGTGCTGAAGGCGGGCGCCGCGTACGTGCCGCTCGACCCGGAGCAGCCCGCCGAGCGCATCGCGTACATGATCGACGACGCCGGGGTCCGCACGGTGGTCACCTCGGCGCGGTCGCGGGACCCGCTGCCGGCCGGGCTCGCCGAGGTCGCGCTGGACGCTCGGGGCCTGCCCGAGGACGCCCCCGAGGCCGCGGACGCGCCTCCCGAGGCGGTGGACGCCGCGGTCACGCCGGACGACCTGGCCTATGTGATCTACACCTCGGGCACCACGGGCCGTCCCAAGGGGGTCGCGGTCCAGCACCGCGAGCTGGTCAACTACCTGGCGGGGGTCCGCGAGCGCTTCGCGGTCGAGCCGGGCTCCTCGTTCGCGCTGCTCCAGTCGCTGGCCTTCGACTTCGGCGTCACGACCTTCTACCTGGCGTTGCTCACCGGCGGCCGGCTGCACCTGATCCCGTCGAGGACCTCGGCCCGCGAACTGGCCGAGTACTTCGGGCGGACGCCCGCCGACTACCTGAAGATGACGCCGTCGCATCTGGCGGCGCTGCTCGCCGAGGCCCCCGCCGCCGACCTGCTGCCCCGCAAGCTCCTGATCCTCGGCGGCGAGGCCTCCGGCTGGGCCTGGGCCAGGGAACTGGCCGCTCTCGGCCGCTGCGCGGTGGTCAACCACTACGGCCCCACCGAGGCGACGGTGGGCATGACGACCTACACCGTCGACCCGGCCGTCCCCGAGCAGGGCACCACGTTGCCGATCGGCCGTCCGCTGCCCGGTGCCCACGTCCACGTGCTCGACGAGCGGCTGCGGCCGGTCCCGGTGGGCGTGGCCGGGGAGATCTACCTCGGCGGCCCGCGGCTGGCCAGGGGATACCTCGACAAGCCCGAGCTGACCGCCGGCCGTTTCGTGCCCGACCCGTGCGGCGAGCCCGGTGCGCGCATGTACCGGACGGGTGACCTCGGCCGGTGGCTGCCCGGCGGCGACCTGCAGTTCCTCGGACGCCGCGACCTTCAGGTGAAGGTGCGCGGCTACCGCGTCGAGCTGGGCGAGATCGACTCCGTGCTGTCCGGCTGCCCGGGGGTCGCGCAGGCGGTGGCCGACCTGCGCGACGGCCGGCTGGTCGGCTACCTGCTGCCCGAGGCGGGCGGGGACGCCGAGCGCATGCCCGCCGCCGAGGTGCGGGCCTGGTTGCGCGACCGGCTGCCCGACTACATGATCCCGTCCCGGTACGTCTGGCTGGATCACCTGCCGCTGAAGTCGCACGGCAAGGTGGACCGGGCCGCGCTGCCGGACCCCGGCGGCGAGCGGCTCGACGGCGGCGCCGAGTTCGTGCCGCCGCGGACCCCCGCCGAGGAGACCGTCGCCGGGATCTGGGCCGACGTGCTCGGCCTCGCCCAGGTGGGCGCGTACGACGACTTCTTCGAGCTCGGCGGGCACTCCCTGCTCGCCATGCAGGTCCTGGCCCGGCTGCGCAGGGCCGCGCCGGAGCACCGGCTCACCTTGATGGACCTGTTCAAGCACACCACCGTCCAGCAGACGGCGGCGCTGCTCGAATCCGGCCCGGGGTCGGGGCCGGACGGTCTGCTGCACCGGCTCACCCCGGCACGCGCCGCGACGACGACGCTGGTCTGCGCGCCGTACGGCGGGGGCAGCGCGGTCATCTACAAGCCGCTGGCGGACGCCCTGCCCGCCGACTGGGCCCTGTACTCGATCGCCGTCCCCGGCCACGACCTCGGGGAGGAGGCGATGCCGCCGGACGAGGTGGCGCGGATCTGCGCCGAGGAGATCCTGGCGAACATCCGGGGCCCTGTCGTGCTGTACGGCCACTGCGGGCTGGGCGCCATGATCGCCGCGGAGATCGCCCGGCGCCTGGAGGCGGAAGGACGGGACGTCGAGGCCGTCTACCTCGGCGGGATCTTCCCGTTCGCCCGGCCGGAGGGCCGGCTGACCAAGCTGCGTCACCGGCTGGAGGACCTGCGCGGCGCCCAGGGCCGGGTGAACGCGCTCACCGCGGCCGGCCTCGACGTCTCCGATCTGAGCCCCGAGGAGCTCAGGCTGATCGTCGACAACCGCAGGAAGGGCACCCGGGCCGCCGAACGGTACTTCACCCGGCTGTTCGAGGGGGAGGCGGGCCGGCTCGCGGCGCCGGTCATCGCGGTGGCGGGGGAGCGCGACCCTGTCATGGAGTTCTACCAGGAGCGGTACCGGGAGTGGCATGTCCTGTCACCGGTCACGGCCTGCGTGGTCCTCGACGAGGCCGCCCACTTCTTCCTGAAGTACCGGGCGGACGAGCTGGCGGAGATCCTCACGCGGGTCCACCTCGCGGTCGGGACCGGTGAGACCGCCCCGATCGAACGCGGCACCGGCGAGAGGACCTGGTGGCTGGAAGGCGTCTCCTTCGCCACCCCGCCGACGCCGGTCACCGGCGGACCGGGAGGGAATTCCGGGACCTCGGCCGGCCGGAACGGTTCCGGGGGCTCGAACGGCTCCGGGAGCTCGAACGGCGCCGGGGGCTCGAACGGCGTGGGGAGCTCGAACGGTTCCGGGGTCCGGGAGGGGGCCGGGGCATCGCGGCCGGTGGGGCCGCCGCCCAGCATGCACCGCTTCTTCGGGGTCGCCGTCGGTCAGGGCGTCTCCATCATCGGGTCGGCGCTGACCGAGTTCGCCGTCCCGATCTGGATCTACCTCACCACCGGCTCGCTGGTCGACTTCGCGCTGTTCTCCATCCTGGCGCTGGTGCCGGGGATGCTGGTGGCGCCTCTCGCCGGCACCATCGTCGACCGCAGCGACCGGCGCCGCGTCATGTTGCTCGGCGACGCCTGCGCCGGGGGCACGCAACTGGCGCTCGGCGTGCTGCTGTGGACCGGCAACCTGCAGATCTGGCACATCTACCCGCTGCTCGCCTGCCTGTCGGTGGCCCTGGCCTTCCAGCGGATCGCGTACGGCTCCGCCATCCCGCAACTGGTGCCCAAGCGTTTCCTCGGCCACGCCAACGGCCTCGTCGGCATGATGAACGGGGTCGCGCAACTGATCGTCCCCCTCGCGGCGGCCGGCCTGATGGCCCTCATCGGGCTTGAGGGCATCCTGGTCGTCGACGTGGTCAGCTACGCCATCGCGATCGGGAGCCTGCTGCTCATCCGCTTCCCGGCCACCATGGCCTGGCGGCGCCGCGAGTCGATGACCGCCGAGCTGGTCAACGGCTTCCGCTACTCGTGGGGCAACAAGGGCTTCCGCCGCATGATCACCTTCTTCGCGGTGGTCAACCTGTTCATGTCCGCGTTGTTCATGATGATCTCGCCGCTGGTGTTGTCGTTCGCGTCGCTCACCGACGTCGGCACGGTCTCCTTCTTCGGCGGTCTCGGGGTGTTCACCGGCGGCATCGTCATGGCGATCTGGGGCGGCCCGCGGGTACGGCGGTTCCGGGGGCAACTGATGTTCACGCTGTCCCTGGCGGTGGCCGCCATGATCATCGGGGTCAGGGAGGACCTCGTGGTGATCGCCACCGGGGTGTTCGGCCTGTTCCTGTCGCTGACCCTGCTCAACGGCGTCTACACCACGATCGTCCAGGTCAAGATCCCGCAGCGGTACCACGGACGTGTCTTCGCGCTCAACCAGATGGTGGCCTTCTCCACGCTGCCGCTGGGCTACGCGGTGATCGCGCCGCTGGGCACCGCCCTCCTCGAGCCGCTGCTCATGGACGGCGGCGCCCTGGCGAACACCGTGGGCCTTTTCATCGGCACCGGCGAGGGCCGCGGCATCGGCTTCCTCTACGTGCTGCTGGGCGCCGCCATCGCCCTGTGCGTCCTGGTCGCCCGCCGCCGCCGCGTCCTCTGGGACTTCGACGACCTGGTCCCCGACGCCCTCCCCGACGACCTGATCGGCTTCGAGACGCTACGCGCCCGCAGATCGCTGAAGGAAAGGGTCTAAAGATCCCGGCCGGCGGCGAAGCCGGCGACCGCTCGGGCGAAGGCCCCGGGCTCCTCCAGGTGCCCGAAGTGGCCGCTCTTCTCAAGGATGAGCAGCGTGGAGCCGGGGATCAGCTCGTGGAGCTCGTGTGCCCAGCGCACCCCGCAGATGACGTCGTACCGGCCGGCGATCACCAGGGCCGGGACGGTGAGCGTCACGAGCGGCTCGCGGTCGTCGACGAGGTCGGGGACCAGGTGCTCGTCCAGGCCGGAGATGTGTGACCCGCTCACCGTGGCCCGCATGGGGGCGAACTCGTCCTCCCGGCCCCAGTAGTCGGCGAAGTACGCGGGGAGCAGGCCGCGGACGGCGGTGGTGAACTCCTCGTCGTTCGAGATGGAGCCGGTCGACCGCAGGGCGTCGAGCACCGCCGCCAGTCCGGGGATGCCCGCGTTCCTGCGGGCGAACTCCCCGACGTTGCGCATGGCCTCCGCCATGTGCTCGGGCCCGGTGACGGGGGCGCTGTCGTACAGGACGATCCCGGCGACGCGGCCGGGGTGGCGTGACGCGTAGTGCTGCACGACGAAGCCGCCGTGGGAGTGGCCGAGCAGGTGCACCCGCGGGAGCGCGAGGTGGTCGAGCAGGCCGTCGATCATTCGTGCGTAGCGGTCCCGCGTGTAGCCGTGGGGGTGGGCGGCGAGGCGGCCCGACCCGCCCGTGCCGATCGGCTCGACGTAGACCATGGTCAGGTGCCGCTCCACCTCCGGCATCCGCAGGTAGTCCCAGAGGACTCCGGGGCCGCCGGGGTGCGCGAGGCACACCGGGCCCGTGCCGTGCACGTGGTAGCGCTGGGTGACGCCGTTCACCTCGATGGTGTGGGGGCCGGCGGACAGTGGGTCGCTCATGGGGATCTCCGGTCGTGGTGTCGTCGTGGACACCGGCAGGACGCGGAGACGGCGGCGAAGTTCGATTCGGCACATGTGATCGTGGTCACACGGCGCCGGTCACGTCGCCGGGGCTCCCGAGGGCCGCGGATGGTGGAGACGCAGCCGGTGGACCCGGCCCCGCTGAAGGGACATGAGCCAGGTCACGGCGGGCGGGCAGTGGTCCGGGTCCTCCACGGGGTTGACGATGTCCATCTCCCAGACGGTGATGTCACGACCGGCGACCACGTGGGCGAGGCGCTGGCGGACCCCGGCCTCCAGGTCGCACTCCATCCCCCGCAGGAGGTACTCACGGCCGACGATCGGCCGCGGCCCGCCGAGCAGCGTGACCTCCGGTGACCACCGTTCGGCCAGGACGTCGCCGAACCGGCCCCCCTCGGCCGCCGCCAGGGTCTCGAGCGCTTCCCGGCGGCTCGCCTCGGCCAGTCCCGCGGCGTCGCCGTGCGCGGACGCCGCGGACGCGAGCAGGGACTCGGCCATCTTGGCCCGCCCCTGGCTGAGACGGCTGCGGACGGTGCCCATCGGTACGCCGCAGGCCGTCGCTATCTGCTCGTAGGTCGTGACGCCGGTGCTGAAGTACCGCAGCATGACGGCCATGCGGATCGGCGGGGACAGTTCCTCGACGGCGTGCCAGATCCAGTCCCGCAGGGCGTGCCGCTCCAGCGTCTGCTCGGGGGTCGCGTCCGTGGACGGCAGCGCCGACTCGGCGACGGGCCACATCGTGCGAGCGGCCCGGAGCCGCGTGCGGCACGCGTTGCGGACGATCATCCGTAGCCACGGCCCCACGGCGGCGGGGTCCCGGACGTCGCCGATCCGCCGGAGCGCCACCAGCGCCGCGTCCTGTACCGCGTCGTCGGCGTCCGGTCCGTGTCCCAGCAGGCTGAGCGCCACCGCGCGCATGCCGGCCTGGTGCCGCGCCAGCAGGACCCCGAGAGCCGCGACGTCTCCCGCCTGGGCACCGAGGGTGAGTTCCGTGTCCGAGCCCCCGTCAGGCATCACGCTGGGTCACCTTCTGCTCCGCACAACGAACCAGCTTATGCCGACATTTCCCCCCAAACCGGCCGTGCGATCGGGCTACTCGCCGGTGGCGCCGTCGATGCGCTCGCGCAGCAGGTCGGCGTGGCCGTTGTGTCGGGCGTACTCCTCGATCATGTGGACGAGGATCCAGCGGTGGGAGCAGTCCTGGCCGTGACGCTGCTGCTTCCCGATGGCGTCCAGGGGGACCTCGGCGGACAGTTCGCGGGCGAGCGCGACCTCGGCTCGCCAGGTGGCGAAGGCCTCTTCGGTGGAAGCGGTGTCCACGTCGTCGAAGTCGGAGTCGGGGCCGGGGGTCTTGTACAGGAGCGGGACGTCCTCGCCGTTCAGCACGCGGCGGAACCAGACACGTTCCACGTGCGCCATGTGACGGACGAGGCCGAGCAGCGACATGGTCGACGGCGGCACCGAGCGTGCCCGCAGTTGCTCCTCGGAGAGGCCCGCGCACTTGACGGCCAAGGTCTCGCGGTGCCAGTCGAGGAAGTTGGTCAGCATGGTGCGCTCGTCGGCGATGTAGGGCGGAGAGATGCGGTTGTCGGTCACGGGGACCGATTCTGCCACCGGGGGATGTCAGCGCCGGCGCGGGTCCTGCGGGCGAGGACCGCCACGGTGATGATCAGGAGGAACGCGGCCAGGCCGGTGGCGGTGCGGAAGCCGTGGAAGGTCTCCCACTGCCGCAGGACCTGCTCGTGCCCCGCGGGGGCGGCGCCCGCGGCGGCCCAGCGCTTGATGTCCTGGTGGAGGGGGACGTTGCCGAGGAGGGTGATCAGCAGGGAGGATACGCCGAGGACGGCGGACCCCGCGGCCAGGAGGCGTGGCGCGCCGCGTGACATCACGGCGAGGGCGAGGGCCCCGATGATCGCGAGAGCCATCGCGGTCCGCATGACGGGTTCGTTCATCCGCATCATGGCGGCGTGGAAGGTGAGCCTGACGTCGAGGGGCACGGCGTTGAAGGACGGCACGACGTTGACGGCGCCGTAGGCGAACGTGCCCGCGAGCAGGCCGCTCGCCAGCAGCGCGAACCCCTGGACCAGGCCGGTCACGGCCGCGCGCACCCGGCCGGGCGGCGCGGTGGCACTCGTGCCGGTCGCGCCCGCGCCCGCCCCGGCGGGTGGCGTGGTGGAACTTCTCGCCCGGGTGCCGCCGCCGGGCCGCCTGGTGGCGGCGGGATCACCGGGCCTCTTGGTCGCGTCCATGACTCGAGATCGTCGTCCACCGCCGGCCGGCGGTCATCCCTCCGGGGACGGCCGCTCGGGTACGGCGGGAGGCGTGGACGCGGTCCGTCTCCTACGCCACGCGCGGTACCGGGCGTCACCCCCCGGAGCCGGGCGGGGAAGAGCCCGCGGGCCGCCGCCGTGGCGCGATCCTGCCGCGGCGGCGGCCGTCAGGGAGTCACTTGCCGATGACCGCGTTCATGTTGGCCACGAACTTCTCGGGGGAGGTGCTCAGTTGGAACAAGCCGGCGATGTTGTCGAGCAGGACCTCGGCCGCGGTGGGGCTGAGGGCCTGGTCCCAGGACTGACCGAACGTCTTGGCCTGGCTGGCGATGTCGTAGACGAACTTCAGCCACGCGGCGTCCTTGGAGGCGCTGAGCAGGCTTTCCGTGCCCTTGACGATCGGGACCGAGCCCGTGGCGATCCAGTCCTTCACCTCGGCGTCGGTGGACAGGCCGGTGGCGAGGAACTTCTTGGCGATCTCCTTCTGCTCGGGGGTCGCCTTGGAGTAGATCGAGAGGTACTGGGCGGGGTTGCCGACGGTGTTGCTCGGGTCGCCCTTGCCGCCCTCCACCGGCGGGAAGTTCATGTACCCGAGGCCCCCGCTCGGCACGAAGTCGCCGCCCTCGGTGTTGAGGATGCCGTAGGACCAGCTTCCGTGGAGCATCATGGCGGCCTTGCCGGTGTACAGCAGGGCCTGGTCGGCGTTGGAGTCGGCGGTGATGGACGAGAAGCCCTTGATGAAGCCCTCGGCCTTGACCAGGTCCTGGATCTTGGTCAGCGCGTCCAGGGCGGCGGGGTTGGACCAGGCGTCCTTCTCGCCGTCGAACACGGCCTGGAACACCTCGGGGCCGCCGATGCGGTCGAACAGGAACTCCAGCCACATCATGTTGGTCCAGCGGGACTGGCCGCCGAGGGAGAACGGCGCGATGCCCTTGGCGTTGAACTTCGGCACCAAATCCATGATGTCGCCCCAGCTCTCCGGCGGCGACACCCCGACCTGCTCGAAGACCTTCTTGTTGTAGTACAGGACGATCGGCTGCACCCGCTCGATCGGCAGGGCGTAGATCTTGCCGTCGACGGTGGCGGCGCCGAACGCGGAGTCGAACAGCCGGTCCTTGACCGCCGGGTTCTGGTCCAGCCACGGCGTGAGGTCGTCCACCTGGCCGGCCTGCACGTAGCTGCGCAGGGTGCCGCCGCCCCAGCCGAAGACCAGGGTGGGGGCCTGGCCCGCGCCGATCGCCGTCTTGATCTTCGTCTTGTAGGCGTCGTTCTGGAACGCCGTCACCGCGAGCTGGCTGTTGGGGTTGGCCTTGTTGAACCGGTCGACGACGGCTCGGCGCACCCCTTCCGCCGGCTGGGCCGTCAGGATCCAGTAGCCCGCCTTGGTGCCGCCGCCGCCCCCGCCGCCGGCCCCGCCACCGCCGCCGGTGTCGCCGGGACCGCCGGTGCCGCAGCCGGCGAGCACGGCTCCGATGGGCAGGCCCATGGAGAGGGTGAGAAAGGTACGGCGGGACGTTGTCCTTGGCTCCACGCGGTTCTCCGTACTCGAACGCCGGGGGCGCTCGCCCGCGGCTCGTTGCCTGTCGATAGGGGTGGCGCGACGAGCCTCATGAAGCGTTTCGCGTGCCGCGCGCCTATTCGCTTCGTAGTCGGTGTGATGAAACTTTCATGAAATTCCCGACATAACCATGCGGCACGCAATCTAGATTTTCATTGTGGGCATGTCAAGCACCGCGCACAGTGGTCAAGGTGACCAGGTAAGGAACCCCGAAACAGCCTGAAATGCCGACGAGGGGGACGCCGGTGTATCAGCGGGCCGGAACGGTGATGGATCCGGCCACCCGCCCGGCCACCGAAACTTCCAGCGTCCAGCAGCCCGCCGACGGCACGGCGACGATGCTGGGGTAGGACACGTCGTCAACCGGGTTGATCTCTTGCGTGTACTCGGTGCGTCCCACCGCCTCGGTGCCGCGGATCGTCAGCGGCCCGTCGGCTCCCCGCACCATCCACAGGATCTTCGAGCTCACGCCCTCCTTGCTTTCCCCGCCCGGCGCGATGGTGGGATCGCCGCCCGCGGCGTAGAAAAGCACGGCGACGAAATCGGTGGTGCCCATCCACGGCGGGGGCGAGCCGGGGTCGCTGAATCCCCGATCCAGCCCTTCAGGAAGTGCGTCTTTCCGGACTTTCGTCACGGCACATGACGTCCCCCCGGTCGCCGGCGCGGCTTTCTCCCGCGGCGGCTCCGAGGTGCACCCGGTGGCGACCGCAAGGCTCGTCGACCAGATCAGGACGGCCGCGGCTCGCTGAGGGCGGTGCATCCTCCCGTGCTACCCCCGAAGATCGGCCGCGTCAACCCATCGGACGGCCGTGCCTGCGTCTTGCGAAAGCTTGCAACGACTTGCGTTGTTTGCCGCAAGAAGACTGAGAAGATGTCGTACGCAAGGAACAAACTCGCGAAACTATTTCACAGAGCCCTTGTGCAACGGGGCGTCCCCCGCCTACTGTCACCTCACCCTCACGGCCTTCGTGCTGCCGTCGAAACGTCGTGAGGGGCTCACCCCCCGAGAGAAACGAGCATTCGAATGTCACGGAGGATCACAGGGGCTCTGGCGAGGTGGTCCGGCAGGTCGTCGCGGCGGGCCGCGGTGGCGGTCGTGGCGGTGGCGGCGGCGACCGCCGGTCTCGGCGTGGTGCCGGGGCCCGCCCTCGCCGACCGGGGCCGCGCCCCCGTCGTGACGCGCGCCGCCCTCGACCCGTCGCTGGTGGCCGGGCGGGGCGCCGAGGTCGCCTTCCTCGAGCAGGAGGCGGAGAACGCCGCGACGAACGGCACGGTCATCGGGCCGGACCGCACCGCCTACACGCTGCCGTCGGAGGCGTCCGGCCGTGAAGCCGTCCGGCTGACCCCCGGCCAGTACGTCGAGTTCACGCTGCCGAGCGCCGCCAACGCGATCACCGTGCGCTACAGCATCCCGGACGCCCCGGGCGGCGGCGGCATCACCGCGCCGCTGGACGTCACGGTGAACGGCGGCGGCAAGAAGGTCATGACCCTCACGTCACAGTACGCGTGGCTGTACAACCAGTACCCGTTCAGCAACGACCCGGACGCCGACCTGCTGCACCCGGACTGGTGGATCACCGAGTGCCGGTGCGTGCCGAACGCCACCACCCCCGCCCCGGTGATCACCAAGCCGTTCCGGCCGTCCCACTTCTACGACGAGCAGCGCCTGCTGCTCGGCAGGACCTACCGCGCGGGCGACCGGGTGCGGCTGACCGCCCCGGCCGGCACGAACGCCGCGTGGACCGTCATCGACCTGCTCGACTCCGAGCTCGTCGGGGCGCCGCACGTGCGGCTGGTCGCGGCCAACGTGCTGCTGTTCGGCGCCGACCCGCTCGGCCGGCGCGACTCGGCCGGCGCGTTCGACAGGGCCATCGCGTTCGCCAAGCGCAACAAGCTCAAGGTGTACGTCCCGCCGGGCACCTACCAGGTGAACCGCCACATCATCGTGGACGACGTGACCATCGAGGGCGCGGGCAACTGGTACACGATCATCAAGGGCCGCGAGGTGGCGCTGCCCACACCCGCCCCGGACGGCTCGGTGCACACCGGCGTCGGCTTCTACGGCAAGGACGCGGCGGACGGCGGCAGCCGGAACGTCCACCTGTCCGGCTTCGCCATCGAGGGCGACGTGCGCGAGCGCGTCGACACCGACCAGGTGAACGGCGTCGGCGGCGCGATGAGCGACTCCACCGTCGACGGCCTGTACATCCGCCACACCAAGGTCGGCATGTGGTTCGACGGCCCGATGCGGAACCTGCGCGTCACGGACACCATCATCGTCGACCAGATCGCGGACGCCATCAACTTCCACACCGGCGTGCGTGACTCGGTGGTGTCCGGCACCTTCGTCCGCAACACCGGCGACGACGGCCTCGCCATGTGGTCGGAGAAGACCGCCGACACCGGCAACACCTTCGAGCGCAACACCGTGCAGACGCCGGTGCTCGCCAACGGCATCGCCGTCTACGGCGGCGAGGACAACACGCTGACCGGCAACCTCGTCGCCGACCCGATCAGGGAGGGCAGCGGCATCCAGGTCGGCTCCCGCTTCGGCGCGGAGCCGTTCACCGGGCACCTGTGGATCAAGGACAACACGACGGTACGCGCCGGCACGTACGAGCTGAACTGGAACATCGGCCTCGGGGCGATCTGGTTCTACGCGCTGGAGAAGAGCATCGAGGCGGACGTCCAGGTCGTGGGCAACCACTTCCTGGACAACACCTACAACGCGATCATGCTGGTCAGCGAGTGGTCGGTGAAGGACCTGTACTCGATCTCGAACGTGCACTTCAAGGACATCAGGGTGGACGGCACCGGCACCTCGGTGGTCAGCGCCCGGGTGGCCGGCTCGGCGACGTTCGAGAACGTGGACGCGCGCCACGTCGGCGCGGTCGGCGTCAACAACTGCGGGTCGTTCCACTTCACCCCGGCGGGCTCGGAGTTCTCCCTGGTGGACCTCGGCGGCAACGACGGCGGCGGCACCACCGGCCCGTGGCTCGCACCCTGGGAGTTGCCCAACACCATCACCTGTGACGACCGCCCGCCGGTCGTGGCGCCACCGGCGCCGTCCCCGTGGTGATCGTCACAGGGCCGGGAACGCGTTGGCGACCAGCATGGCGAACTGCGCGTGGTGCCAGCGGCCGGTGTGCGGGGCGTCGGGCAGGGCGCCGGTGGGCTCGTCCTGGTCGACGCGGCCGTACCTCGTGGGGTCGCACATCACGTCGTAGCGGGCGTTCGGGTCGTCCTCGTCCATGATGGGCGGCCGGCTGACACCGTCGGACTCGCCGGGCGGTTTGATCCACAGGTAGGCGTGGACGCCGCTCACCGGCGCGGGCCGCGGGCGCTCGCCGAGGCCGGCGCCGGTCTGGTTGCAGAAGTTGTGGTGGTAGGAGCGGCGGTCGATCCGGCTCTCGTCCACGTAGGTGTCGAGCTGGGCCGACGTGGAGACCGCCCCCGGCCGGCCGGGCCCGCCCCACCCGTTGCGCGAGGTGTCCACGACGATGCCGATCGCGGAAGGGAAGCCGCGGCTGATCATGGCGTTGCGCAGGCCCGCGGCGTGGTCGCGCTCGTCGAACACCGGGTTCCGGTCGAAGTACCTGCTGGTGTACACCGGGTTCCCGCCCACCAGGCGGTAGGGGTCGGGCAGGAAGACCTCCTCGATCGGCACGTAGTCGGCGACGTTGGTGGCGAAGCCATCCACGGCGGACAGCCCCGCCGCGGCGCCGCGCACGGTGGTGGTGATCCGGTCGGCGAGACCCGGGAAGATCGTGTCGTAACCGGTCCAATGGGAGACCCCGGCGTCAAGGTAGAGGTAGGCGTTGGGGAGCGCGCCAAGGGTGTTGAGGGCGTACCGGATGCCGTCGGTGTACACCCCGCTCGCCTCGGCGGTCTGGCACATCGCGGTCGGCTGGAAGGGCGCGACAGCCAGGGAGGCCAGCGAGCGCGGCTCGACGACGAAGGCGACGCGCAGGCCCTGGTAGCGCGGCCGGGCGAGGATCTCGCGTATCGGGTCGATGAACTCGGCCCGGTACCTGCCGAGCCCGGTGGGTGAGGCGAGTTCGCCCCCGCCCGCGGGGCTGGTGCAGTCGCGGTACGGCAGGTCGTACAGCACGAAGGTGGCGTACGACGCCTGCTGCGCCAGCGCGCCCTCCAGGTGGTCCACCAGCGTGCGGGTGACGCCGGGGCCGCCGGTCACCTTGGCGATGCGGTCCAGCCATACGGCGGTCGGGGTGTTCTCCACGGCCCGCATGCGCCGCGCGGCGTCGCCCCCCGCCGTGGTGGCGGACGCGGCGACGTTGGCCGCCCAGTCGGGGTTGACGTAGCCGCGCCCGACGAGGAACGGGTTGGCGGGGGTACCCGCGGTCGGCGTGGGTGTGGGTGTGGGTGTGGGTGTGGGTGTGGGTGTGGGTGTGGGTGTGGGTGTGGGGGTGGCCGGGAGGCGGCAGGCCACGCCGTTGAGGGTGATGACCGCCGGGCGCGGGTTGGCGCCCTGCCATGTGGCGTGGAAGCCCAGCGTGCGGACACCGCCGGTGGGCAGGGCGTGGAAGGGAGGCTGGCTCCGCGCGGTCACCTGGGTGCCGGACTGCTGCCACAACGCGTTCCAGCCCTGGAGGAGCATCTGGCTCCCCAAGGGACCCGGGAAGGTGAAGGCCACCGTCCAGCCCCAGACCGGGTCGCCGGTGTTCCTCACCGTCAGGTCGGCGACGAAGCCGCCCGAGCCGACGCCCCACTCCCGCACGGTGGAGGTGACCTCGCACGACGCGGCGGCCGACGCGGTGCCCTGCGCGGCGAACAGGCCGGTGGCGGCGAGGGCGAGCACCACCGGCACGGTCAGCGCGCGGTACCAGCGGGAGCGGCTGTTCCCGGTTCCCATGGGGTTCCTCTCCGGAGCTCGCGGCCGGGCGTCTGGCCGCGGGGGTCAGGGGGCGGGGAAGGCGTTCTCCACCAGCATGGCGAACTGGTCGTGGTGCCAGTCGCCGTACATCGGCGCGTTCGGCAGGGCGTTGGTCGGCACGCTCGGGTTGAACCGGTTGTTCTCGTACGGGTCGCACATGCGGTCCACGAGCCGGCTCGACCCCGGCGGCATGAGGGGGCCGCCCGCGCCGTCCGACTCACCCGGCGGCTTGATCCACAGCAGGGCGTCCACGCCGGAGAACGGGCTCGCGACCGGCCGGGCCCCGATGCCCGCGCCCTTCTGGTTGCACCAGCTGAACCGGTACGGGCGCCGGTCGAGGCGGCTGCGGTCGACGTAGTCGTTCAGGTTGTCGCCGCCCTCGCCGCCCCCGCCCGAGCCAGGCCGGTCAGGGCCGCCCCAGCCGTTGCGCGAGGTGTCGATCACGGCGCCGATGGTGCTGGACAGGCCCCGCTGGATGAGGGCGTTGCGCATCGCCGTCGCGTAGTCCCGCTCGTCGAAGTAGGGGTTCCACTCGTAGAAGGTGGCCGAGCGGACCGGGGCGCCGCCGATCATGAGGTACGGGTCCGGCAGGTACGGCTCCTCGGTGGGGATGTAGTCGGCGACGTTGGTCGCGATGCCGTCCAGGCTCGCCGCCCCCTGCGTGGTGCCCCGCACGACGTCCGTGATCAACGAGGCCATCGCGGCGAAGTTGGCGTCCCAGCCGATCCACCCGGCGTGCCCGGCGTCGAGGTAGGTGTAGACGTTGGGCAGCGGGGCCAGCCGGTCCAGGGCGTAACGGAGGCCGGACAGGTAGGCGCCGGACTGCACCACCTGCTCGCAGGAGATGTAGTGGACCCCGGTGATCAGGCTGGCGAGCGAGCGGGGCTCCACGACCGTGGCGATGCGCAGCCCGGCGTACTTGGCCTGGGAGATGACGGAGACGATCGGATCGATGAACTCGGTCTTGTACCGGTTCAGGCCGTTCTCTTGGGCGTGCAGCTCGGCGGGCGACACCAGCGACAGGCAGTCCTTGTCCGGCAGGTTGTACAGCACCAGCGTGACGTAGCCGGCGCCCTGGGCCACGGCGGCGTCCAGGTGCGCCTCAAGGTTGCGCGTCACGCCCGAGCCGCCGGTGACCTTGGCGATGCGGTCCAGCCAGACCGCCGTGGGGACCGTCTTCAGGCGCCGCATGCGCTCGGCCGCGGTGCCGCCGGCCGTCACGGCGGAGCTTTCGACGTTGGCCGTCCAGTCCGGGTTGACGTAGCCGGACACCCCGGCGAACGGGTTGTCCACCGGCACGCCGGGAGTGGTGTCGTTGTCCTGTTCGACGGCCGTCCACAACACGGCGCTGCTGCCCGATATCTGGCTGCTGCGCGAGTCGAACGTGGCACGGCCGCTGTCGGTGTCGGAGTCCTCGGCGGCGGTCACCACGAAGTTCTGCGGGACGTCCCAGTTGTCCGGGGTGAAGGTCAGCGGAGTGCTGCCCACGAGGTCGGTGTCGCCCTGGACGCGGGCGGTGCCGACGATGGTGTCGCGGGAGGGCCGCGCGCTGAGCCGCATCTGCACGCTGGCCCGGCCGCCCTCCGGCACGGTCAGCGACGCCGGGCTGACGATGATGCGCAGGGGCGGCGGGGTCGACGTCGGGGCCGTCGTTGTCGACCTCGGTGGCGCTCCACAGCACGGCGCTGCTGCCGGTGATCTGGCTGCTGCGGGTGTCGAACGTGGCCTGGCCGTTCGTCCGGTCGGAGTCCTCGGCGGCGGTCACGACGAAGTTCTGCGGGACGTCCCAGTTGTCCGGGGTGAAGGTCAGCGGAGGGCTGCCCACGAGGTCGGTGTCGCCCTGGACGCGGGCGGTGCCGACGATGATGTCGCGGGTGGGCCGTGCGCTGAGCCGCATCTGCACGCTCGCCCGGCCGCCCTCGGGGACGTTCACCGACGTGGGGCTGACGATGATGCGCAGCGCGGGCGGGGTCGGGGTCGGCGTCGGTGTGGGGCTCGGGACCAGGATGACCCGGCACGGCACGCCGTTGATCTCGAAGTCCGTCGGGGGCGGGTTGCTCCCCGTCCAGGTGCCGTTGAAGCCGACGGTGAAGGACCCGCCGGTCGCGACCTGCCCGCTCCAGGTCTGGCTCGTCGCGGTGACCCGCTGGCCGTTCTGGGTCCAGTTCGCCGACCAGCCCTGGGTGAGCCGCTGGCTGCCCGGGAAGGTGAAGGCCAGCGTCCAGCTCGACAGGGGGTCACCGGTGTTCTTGACCGCGATGGACGCCGTGAAGCCGCCCGAGCCCGATCCCCAGGTGGTGGTGGTGTAGGTGACCTCGCAGGCCACCGCGGCGTCGGCCCGTCCCGAGGTGCCGAGCACCAGCCCTGCCGCGGCGACCAGCGCCGCCATGACGATCGTGAGGACCTTGTGCGGTACCCGAGTCTGAGCATGCCCCATGGACAATCATCTCCGTGATCAGTGAGACCGTTGTTCAGCCGTCCCCGTACGACGGCCGCTGCCCCGCCCACCAGGTCTCCCACTGCCGGACGTCGGTGTGTTCAAGGTTCGGCATGTTTCGCGAACGTGTACAGGACGCCGCCGCCGCTCACCTCCTGTGGTGAGCGGATAACCCGTGAATAGGGCACGGCGGCATGACCCAATCGGCGCGGAACCTCGGGAAACGTCGTCCGGAAGCCGGATAACGGTCATCCACCCCCGGACAACCCATTGAAAGATTCAGCCGGGCGGGCAGGCCGGTGGGCGGCCCGAGGAGGGCCAGAGATAGGGCAGGTCGTCTGGCTCGTCACCGAAGAGGGGGCGGTAGAACTCCGGGGCCTTGCGCAGCAGCGCGGACCGGTGACTGCGGTGGAGGGCCTCGTCACCGAGCCAGGGAGGCAGCTCGGCGGCCGCCCCCAGCGACGGCTGGGACCGGGGCTCGGCGACGCCGCAGCGTTCCGCCAGCTCCCGCCGCAACGTCTCCGCGCACGTGTCCGCCCGGCCCGCCGCGCACCACCGCCGGCAGATCTCCAGGCCGTATCTGACCAGGGCCTCCTCGTACCCGGCCCACATCCGCGCCGCCGGGTGGTGCCGCCAGCCGTAACCCGGCACGGTCAGCGCCCGCAGTACCTGGATCACCTCGGCCCGCTGCTTGCCGAGCCGCCTCGGGTCCAGCACCCGGGCGGTGAGCCTGAAATCTGGATATGGGAGGAAGGTCTGCACTGCCGCCCCCAGATGTGCCGTGACACCCGGGGCGTACCCGGCCGCTAGCGACTGGAGACGGGCTCGATGAACTCCAAGCGGTTGCCGTGGCAGTCCTCCGAGTGGAAACGGCGCAGACCGGGGATCTCGTCGGCGTAGG
Organism: Sphaerisporangium sp. B11E5; assembly: GCF_039871875.1. NCBI lineage: Bacteria > Bacillati > Actinomycetota > Actinomycetes > Streptosporangiales > Streptosporangiaceae > Sphaerisporangium > Sphaerisporangium sp. B11E5. Next base: position 38,464 of record NZ_JBDPMD010000002.1, read on the forward strand.
TGACGGGGTAGCCGGCCTCGGTGAGGCGGCGTGCCCAGTCGTCGAGGTCCCGGACGAGGAGGCCCGGGTGGGCTTTCCGGGCGGGGCGGAAGTCCTCCTCGACGCCGAGGTGCAACTCGATGCCGTGGCCGCGGAACCAGCAGCCGCCGCGCGCGGCGAGCACGGGAGGTTTGGGGATCTCGGCCAGCCCGAGCACGCCCTGGTAGAAGGCGCGGAGCGCGGGCTCGCTGCCGGGGGGACAACTGAGCTGCACGTGGTGGATCACCGGGGGTACCTCCCACTTCGCTGGGACTGGCGCGCTCTCCATCTTCGTTCATGGGGCGGCGGGCCTCACCGAGGACGCTCGCGGCCGGTGTCCGGCAACGAGCGGTGAAACTCGGTGGGGTCGAGGACAGGAGTGATGGCACACTTCACTCGTGACTCCACAATCCGGGCAAACCGCTGCCGCGACCCACAGGAACGACCGGCCGGACCTGCGGCGGCTGCAGCGGCGGACGCTGGGGGTGTTGTCGGCGGCGCAGATCGCCGGGGGGATCGGGGTGGCGACCGGGGCGGCGCTCAGCTCGCTCGTGGTGGCGGACATCTCGGGGTCGGTGGCGATCAGCGGGTTCGCGGGGACGGCGACGGTGCTCGGCGCCGCGCTGCTGGCGATTCCCGCGGCGCAGGTGGCGGGGCGGTCGGGGCGGCGGGCCGGGTTGCTGCTCGCGTACGGGCTGGCGGTGATCGGGTGCCTGATCTGCGTGGGCGCGATCGCCCTGCGGTCGTGGCCGCTGCTGCTCGTGGGGCTGGTGCTGTTCGGCGGGGCCAGCGCGGGCAACCTCGCCGCGCGGTACTCCGCGACGGACCTGTCCCCGCCGGGGCACGCCGGGCGGCACCTGTCCCTGGTGGTCTGGGCCGCGACGATCGGCTCGGTGACGGGTCCCAACCTCGCCGACCCGGCCGAGGACGCCGCCGTCGCACTCGGATTCGGCGGCGAGGAGGGCCCGTTCGCCCTGGCCGCCGTCACGTTCGCCCTCGCCGCCCTGATCGTGGTCGCCGGACTGCGCCCCGACCCGCTGCTCGTGGCCCGCGGCACACCCGGGGACTCCGGCACCCCTGACGGCGGCTCCGGCGGTGGGGCGGCCGGGCCGAAGCGGACGTTGCGGGGGTCGTGGCGGGTGGTGCGGGAGACGCCGGACGCGCGGCGGGCGCTGGTGGCGATCGCGGTGAGCCACACCGCCATGGTGTCGATCATGTCGATGACGCCGGTGCACCTGGACCACGGCGGCATCGGCCTGTCGATCATCGGCGTCGTCCTGAGCGCGCACATCGCCGGCATGTACGTCTTCTCCCCGCTGGTCGGCTGGCTCGCCGACCGCGCCGGCGCCATCCCCGTGCTGGTCGTCGGGCTGTTCCAGCTCCTGCTCGCCGCCGCGCTCGCCGCCTCCGCGGGGCCGCGCGACGTCGCCCTCCTCAGCCTGGGGTTGTTCCTGCTCGGCACCGGGTGGTCCTGCGGCCTCGTGGCGGGCTCCGCGCTGCTCAGCGAGTCGGTCGCCATCGACCACCGCCCCTCGGCGCAGGGCCTGTCCGACCTGCTGATGAACGTCTGCGGCGCCACCGGCACCGTGGTCGCCGGGGTGGTCGTCGCCGCAGGCTCCTACGCCATGCTGGGCGTCGCGACCGCCGTCCTGGTGGTGCTGCCCGCCGTCTGGCTCCTGTCCGCCCACTCCGGGCGCGCCGCCGTCCCGCGCGATCTGCGCTGACGGCCCGGAACTGTCGGTGGCGTGCGTCAGAGTATGGGGCATGTTTGAGACCGAAGCGGAGCTCGACCAGCTCCAGGCCCTGCTCGACGCCTCGCTGGCGCGCTCGACCGCCCACCTGAGGTCCATCGTCACGCCCGGCGAGCGCACTCTGCCGGCGCGGCGGCTCACCGAGGTCCTCACCGGCATGTGCACGCTGGCCCTCTCCACCGTGACGGCGAGTGGCGAGCCGAGGATCAGCGGCGTGGACGGCCACTTCCTGCACGGCAAGTGGATCTTCGGTACCTCCGTCACCGCGGCCAAGGCCCGCCACATCAGCGCCCGCCCCGCGGTCAGCGCCGCGTACATGCGCGGCGAGGAGATCGGCGTCTTCACCCACGGCACCGCCCACGTCCTCAACCCCCAGGACGCCCCGCCCGACCCCGGCTGGGCCTCGGTGAAGGCCCACCTCGCCGCCCACTACGGCGACTCCCCCGGCGAGTCCCCCGGCGACTGGGACGGCGTCGTCTACTACCGCCTGGAGCCCCACTGGATGGTCGTCTACGCCGGCGCCCCCGAGAAGGTCGCCCCGAACGCCCCCTGACGCCGCCTCCCCAGCCGCCGCACCCCCCGGCCTCCGCCTTCTGGGACTGCCCGCCCCACGTGCGGTACCGCCACTGGGGACGGCCGCAGTCGCTCGGGCCCGCCCGCTCACGTGCCGTACCGCCGGTTGGGGGGCGGCCGCACTTGTCGGGGCTCGTTCATGAGCGGACATGTCGGTGGGGGTGGCCATACTCGGAAACATGGAACCTCGGATCTCGCTGATCACGCTGGGTGTGGCCGATCTTCACCGGTCCTACGAGTTCTACCGGGACGGGCTCGGGCTGCCCACGAGCCGGAAGCCGGAGGAGGGGGTGGTGTTCTTCCGCACCTCCGGTGTGGTGCTGGCGCTGTACCCCTACTCCGACCTCGCCGGTGACGTCGGGCCCGGCTGGGAAGTGCCGCGTTCGAAGTTCACCGGGATCACCATCGCGCACAACGTCCGGGAACGTCACCAGGTCGACGAGGTGCTGGAGCTCGCGGCCCGCGCGGGGGCCGAGATCGTGAAACCGGCGGCCGACACCTCCTGGGGTGGTTACGGCGGCTACTTCACCGACCCGGACGGTTATCTGTGGGAGATCGCGTGGGGCGCCTTCCCCTTCCACGAGGACGGCTCCCTGGACGTGGGCTGAGGCCGTCCCGTCCGGTGCGCCACACCTTGGGTCGAGGGACGGCCGCCCGGCCGGGGTGGGGCGCCGGGCCGGTTGTTGGGCAGAAGATGACCGAAGTTTTGCGGTCGGATGGGGGGATCGGTGCGTCCCCCGCGGTGCTGCCGACGGAGGGTGGGCATAGAGGGCTGTGCCGGGTTCGAGCCTTCATGGGTGCGGCCGATCGGGCCGGTCGCACCGGGCGGGCCGTGCGGTGGCCGGGAAGGCGCCGTGTCAGGCCGGTCGCCGGGTCGCGGGGGGGTGAGCCGGGCCGGGCAGTGGGGAAGCGATGCCACCTATGACGGGGGAACGGCGGCGGGCGCGGGGGATGCCCGCCGAGGTGACGAGTTTCGTCGGGCGGCGGCGCGAGATGGCCGACGTCCGGGCGATGTTGTCCACGTCGCGGCTGGTCACCCTGGTGGGCGCGGGCGGTGTGGGCAAGACGCGGCTGGCGACCAGGGTGGCGGCGGAGGTGAGGCGGACCTACCCGGGCGGGGTCTGGTTCGTGGAGCTCGGCGCGAGTGACGGGTGCGGGCTGCTGCCGCAGAGCGTGGCGGACGCGCTGCACATCCAGGAGGACCCGGCACGCTCGCCCCTGGATTCGGTCATCGAGTACCTCAGGGACCGGCGGGCCCTGCTGGTCCTGGACAACTGCGAGCACCGGGTGCGCGAGTGCGCCGTCCTGCTGCACGACCTGCTGGCCAGCGTCCCCGACCTGCAGGTCATGGTGACCAGCCGCCAGGCCCTCGGCATCGCCGGCGAGCAGATCCTCTCGGTGCCGCCCCTGCCGCTCCCCGACCACGACCACCCGCCCCTGTCCACCGGGTCGCTGGCCCGGGTGGACGCCATCCGGTTGTTCGCCGAACGCGCCGCGGCCGTCGTGCCGGGGTTCGCCGTCACCGACGAGAACCGCGACGCCGTCGTGCGCATCTGCCGCCGCCTGGACGGTGTCCCGCTGGTGATCGAGCTGGCGGCGGTCCGGCTGCGTGCCCTGTCCGTGCAACAGCTCCTCGATCGCCTCGACGACCGGTTCCGCCTGCTCACCGCGGGCTCCACCGCGGTCAGCGAACGCCACAGGACGCTGCGGGCGCTGATCGACTGGTCGTACGAGTTGTGCACCGAGCCGGAGCGGCTGTTCTGGGCCCGGGCCTCGGTCTTCGAGGGCAGCCTCGACCTGGAGGCCGCCGAAGCCGTCTGCCCCGGGGACGGCATCGCCCGCGAGGAGGTCCTGGATCTCGTCATCGGGCTGGTCGAGAAGTCGGTGCTGCTGCGCGAGGAGCACCCCGGCGGCGTGCGGTACCGCCTGCTCGACAGCATCAGGGAGTACGGCGCCGAGCGGCTCGCCGCCCAGGGCGACCAGGAGCGGCTGGCCCTGCGGCACCGCGACTACTACGCGGAGATGGCCGCGGACTTCCATGCCCGGCTGTTCAGCGGCGCCCAGCTCGAGCTGCTGACCCGGATGAGGCTGGAACACGCCAACGTGCGGACCGCCATGCGCTTCTCGCTGGACCGCCCCGCCGAGGCGGCGGTCTGCCTGCGCATGGCCATCGACCTGCTGTACCACTGGAAGACCAGCAGCCACGTGCGCGAAGGGCGCCAGTGGCTGGACCAGGCGCTCGCGGCGGCCACCGAGCCGACGCCGCTGCGGGCCCGCGCCCTGGCGGGCAACGCCTGGCTCGCGATCTTCCACGGGGAGAAGGCCGAAGCCCTCGCGATGCTCATGGAGAGCCGGAGCCTGGCCGAGCGGCTCGGCCTTGACGACGTACTGGCCGACGTCGTGCTGTATTCCGGCATGGTGGCCATGGACGACGGGGACCCCGAGTCGGCGAAGAAGCTGTACCACGAGGCGCTGGCCGGCCATCGGTCCGCCGGGAACGACTGCCGGACGGCGCTCACGCTGAACCGGTTGTGCCTCGCGTTCTCGGAGGAGGGGGAGTCGGCGCAGGCCGTCGCCGCCGCCGAGGAGTCGATCGCGATCTGCGTGGCGCACGGCGAGGGCTGGCACCGGGCGTACGCGCTGATGGCGCTGGCCGTCGAGGTGTGGCGGCGGGGTGACGCGGCGCGGGCGGTGGCCCTGGCCCGCGACAGCCTGCGGATCACCGGCCCCCTGAACGACTGGTTCGGCATCAGGATCGCCCTCGAAGTGCTGGCCTGGGCCGCGGCGTCCGACGGGGACGCCCTCCGCGCGGCCCGGATGCTCGGCGCGCTGCGCGCCATCCGGCGCACCCCCGGCATGCCCCTGTCGGGCTTCGGCCACCTCGCCGAGTTCCACGACGAGTGCACCACCCGGATCCGGACGGCCATCGGCCCCGCCGGCCTGACCCGCGCCGCCGACGAGGGCGCGCGGCTCCCGCTCGAGGAGATCCTGTCCTACGCCCTGGGCGAGCGGGACCTGCCGTCCGCCCCCGCCGCACACCCGTCCCCCCTGACCCGCAGGGAGACCGAGATCGCGGAACTGGTGGCCCGCGGCCTGAGCAACAAGGAGATCGCCGCGGCCCTGGTCATCTCCCAGCGCACCGCGGAGGGCCACATCGAGCACATCATGAGCAAACTGAACGTCCACTCCCGCGGCCACATCGCCGCCTGGGTCCAGGAAAACCGCACCCCGGAGGACCACAAGGCGCGGGACGATCGGTAGGGCGGCGCGGGAAGCGGACACCGAGAGAGCCGCGCGGGAAGCAGGCGACGCGGGAGCCGGGTGGCGCGGAAGCGGGTGGCGCGGGAGCCGGGTGGCGCGGAAGCGGGTGGCGCGGGAGCCGGGTGGCGCGGAAGCGGGTGGCGCGGGAGCCGGGTGGCGCGGAAGCGGGTGGCGCGGGAGCCGGGTGGCGCGGGAGCCGGGTGGCGCGGAAGCGGGTGGCGCGGGAGCCGGGTGGCGCGGAAGCGGGTGGCGCGGGAGCCGGGTGGCGCGGGAGCCGGGTGGCGCGGGAGCCGGGTGGCGCGGAAGCAGGTGGCGCGGGAAGCGGCGGCGCCGAGCACCGGGGGCGGGAAGCGGGTGGCGCGGGGATCAGTACGGCAGGACGCGGCCCGACGGGGTGCGGGGGTCGTAGGCGTCGTCAGTGGGGCGGCGGCGGGCGCGGCGGAGGCGGAGCTCGCGGTGGCGGGGCACGGGCGCGGGCGCGGGGGTGCTGTGCGGGGGGGGGGGGGGGGGGGGGGGCGGCGTGTCAGGCATCGCGGGCGGCCGGTGACAGGGTGGGTGAGGCGACCTCGAACCACACGACTTTGCCGGTGGGGACGGGATAGGTGCCCCAGTGGTCGGAAAGCGCTTCCATCAGGTACATGCCGCGGCCGCCCTCGTCACCGTCGTGGGCGTGGCAGATGGACGGCATGGCGGGGTTGGTGTCACGGATCTCGCAGCGGCACACGCCGTTCTCCACCGAGAGCGTCAGCACCGCACCCCACGCGTGGCGCATCGCGTTGGTCACTGCTTCGCTCACCAGCAGTTCGACCACGTCGCCGCACGCCGGCACGCCCCACTCGGCGAGCTGCCGTCGCACCCGCTTGCGGATGCGCGGGACCGTGGTGGGCTCGGGCGCGAGCACCCAGGAGGCCCGTGTCCCGTCGCGCCATGCCGACCGCACGGGCCGCACGGGCCGGTTCTGGCCGCCGACCTGCACCCGGATCATCGGCGTGGTGACCGTCATCGTCATGCCGCCTGTCCGTATGAGCGCTTGTGGGGCGCCCGGTGGATGGGGACGCTGCGCCCGTCCGGCATGAGCTCGCCTGTGTCCTCGAAAACGACCACGCCGTTGCACAGCAGGCCCCAGCCCTGCTCGGGGTGGAACGCCACCATGCAGGCCGCTTCGTGGTCGACGGCGTCCGCGGATGGGCACTGAGGTTCGTGGTGACACATGGCAGTTACCTTCGTATCTGATCTTTCTCGCGCCTGTTGAGCTTTGCCAACACGTCGAGTATGCCTCGATCGGTTAATACCAAGTAACGGGATAAGTACCCATTTCGCTACCCATACCACCCAAATGGGTACGAAAGCTTTACCTGGGACCACTCGACCCCTGACCTCGGAGCCCGCGGAGCCCTTGCGGGCAGGGGTGACGGAAAAGCCGTGGGGGTACCCGGTCAGGACCGGGTACCCCCACGACCGGGAGACGGATCACAAGGCGCGAAGGCCCTGGATCACCTCCCGCAGAATGCGCTCCTGCGGCAGGGACGACACGCCGGCGGGCGGCCGCACCGTGACGAGGTTCTGGTCGCGCAGGTCGCCGAGCAGCACGCGGGTCACCGTCAGCGGCAGGCCGCTGTCGGAGGCCAGGTCGACCACCGAGGTCGGCTCGGCGCACATGCGCAGGAGCCGCATGTGCTCGGGCCCGAGCCCGGGGCGCGGCCGTGCCCCGGGGACGGCGCTCACGAGCGCCACCATGTCGAACGCCGGGCCGGTCGGCCGGGTGCGGCCCCGGGTGACGGTGTAGGGACGGACGAGAGGCCCGGCGTCCTCGTCGAGCCAGCGCTCTCCGTCGCTCATGAAACGTCCCCCTCCCCGTCACGCGCGCGCTGCCAGCCGGCCCGGAACGAGGAGAACATGTCCGGCGACGGTTGCAGCACCTCCGGCGGCCGTTCCTCGAGGCCCTCGGCCGCGCGGCGCTCGGCGGCGGCCTTCTTCGCCGACTCCCGCAACTGGGGTGCGAGGCTCGCCTGGCGCACCCGGTGCGGCAGCCCGGCACGGCGCCCGTTCCCTGACCTTTCGGCGGCGTCGTCCCCTACGGTCAGGATCTCGCTCTCGGAGAAGCCGTCGGAGATCTCGGCCACCGGTGCGCGGTGCGCGGGCACGTACCCCTCGCGGTCCGCCTGCCGGCTCCCCTCGCCGGGGCCCGTGCCCGCCTCCAGCGCGGTGATCTGCTCCACGGTGTAGTGCCCGCCCTGCGAGCCGCCCGAGGGGATCGGGGTCACCAGCTCCTCGGGGATCAGGACGATCGCCGTGCTCCCGCCGTACGGCGAGGCGCGCAGGGACACGCGGATGCCGCGCCGGGCCGCGAGACGTCCCACGACGAACAACCCGAGCCGGTCGCTGTCGGCGAGGTCGAACTCCGGCGGGTCGGACAGCCGCTGGTTGATCTCGGCCATCTCCTCGTGGGTCAGCCCGAGGCCACGGTCCTCGATCTCGATGACGAATCCCCTGGCCACCGCCTCGCCGCGGACCTCCACATGGGTGTGCGGCGGGGAGAAGATCGTGGCGTTCTCGACCAGCTCGGCCAGCAGGTGGATGACGTCCGTGGTGGCGGCGCCGCTCAGCGCCATGTTCTCCGGGATGGTGATGTGGACCCGCAGGTAGTCCTCGACCTCCTCCACGGCCGCACGCACGACGTCGTAGAGGGCCACCGGGTTGCGCCAGCCGCGGCCGGGCTGGGCCCCCGACATGATGATCAGGCCCTCGGCGTGCCGCCGCATGCGCGTGGTGAGGTGGTCGATGCCGAAGAGGTCCTCGAGCAGGTCGGGCTCCGACACCCGCTGCTCCAGGGAGTCCAGCATGGTGAGCTGCCGGTGCAGCAGCGACTGGTTGCGCCGCGCCAGGTTGAGGAACACCTTGCCGACGCCCTTGCGGATCTCGGCCTGCCCGACGGCGGCCTCGATCGCGGTGGTCTGCACAGAGGTGAACGCCCGTCCGAGGTTCTCGATCTCCTCCGTGCCGCTCGCGGTGATCGGCGGCGTCTCCGCGGCCACGTCGACGTCCTCGCCGCGCCGCAGCCGCTGGACGACCCCGGGCAGTTTCCGGTGCGCCAGCTCCAGCGCGGCGCGCTGCAGCCCGACCAGCTCGGCGGTGAGGCGGCGGCCGAGGCGCACGCAGACGTACAGCGACAGGCCGATGCCGACAAGGCCGAGCAGGGCCACGATGCCGACCTGCCACAACGTCTTGCCGGCGATGCCGGCGGCGCGGTCCGCGACCTGCTGGGAGGCGATGCCCGCCTGCTTGTCGAACGTGATGTTGAGGCTCTGGATCGTGGATCCCCACGTCGCGGACGAGCCGGGCAGCGGCCGGCCGGGCCGCACCTCGTTGTTGACGGAGTCCTCGATGGAGGCGTACCGCGTGTACGCCGAAGAGTTCTGCAGCACGAGGTAGGGCCGGCGCAGCTCCTGGTCCAGGAGCTGGAAGCCCATGTCGTACAGCAGGCGCCGCTTGGTCACCATCGAGGTGAACAGCGTCTTCTCCTCGGCGGTCATGGCGCCGAGGCCGACGACGGCGGCCAGCAGGCTGGCCTGCTCGTTCATCAGCTCACGGCTGCGGGCGAGCAGCGTGAGGGCACGGGTCGGCTCGCTGAGCGAGGGGTCGTCGGAGATCTGGTTCTTGTCGTAGATGCGGGTCACCGCGTCCGACATGAGCCGGTAAGCGTCCAGCGCCAGCATGCGGGTGAAGCTGCGTGTGTCGACACGCGCGCGGATGTCGGGGAGCCGCCGGGTGACGGTGACGAAGTCGGTGACGGCCGCGAGCAGCGGGGGAGCGGTGACCGCGCGGACGTTGTCCGCCAGCGCCAGGCGCTCCAGAGTCGCCCGGGAGCGGTCGGTCTTGGCCCGCTGCTCGTCCAGCTCACTGCGGTCGGCGGAGCTGGACCCGAGGTAGAGCAAGGATAAATAGCGCTCCTGTTGGATGTTCGCGGTGACCGCCCGTGCCGGGTTGATCACGTTGTCGTAGACCGTTCTGATCCGCAGGAGCCGCAGTCCGTCCTGTGTGGTGATCGTCGCGGCGAACGCCCAGATCCCGATGAGGGAGACCAGTGGAACCAGTACCAGGGCCAGGATCTTGAACTTGATGGATCTTCTCTGCCCGCCCATGTGACCTCGCAGGGGAACCGGATCGTTACACGCGGGTTATCGGTGGCGAAACATTACCAATGGGAATCGTGCGGAGGTAGTGCCCCGAAGCAACGAAACGGCTCCTTTTACGTAGGAACTCCAACTTAACCGGTAGCGCGTACTGTCTAGTTGTCAGACAATCCATGTCATGACAACCGTGCCTACCGTCGCGCCTCTCCCCGCGCGTGGAACCCCGTCGGGCGCGGCCGCCGTCGTGGCCGCCGCCGTGTTGTGGGGAACCGCGGGCACCGCCGGGACCCTCGCCCTCGGCGGGACGGCCGACCCCGTCGCGCTCGCCGCCGCCCGCCTCGTCGTCGGCGGCACCGTGGTGGCCGTGCTCGCCGGCCTCGCGAGCGTCGCCGCCGTGATCCGGTCCCGGCCCGCGCCGATGATCGCCTCGGCCGCCGCGGCCGCGGCGTACCAGTTGTGCTACTTCGCCGCGGTCGGGCGCACCGGCGTGGCGATCGCGACCGTGGTGGCCATCGGCAGCGGCCCCGTCTTCACCGGGCTCCTCACGTGGCTCAGGGACCGCGCGCGGCCCGGCCGCCGCTGGACCCTCGCCACGGCCGCCGCCGTCGCCGGGTGCGCCGTCCTGGTCTCGGGCGGCCAGGCGGTCGGCGGCGACCCCCTCGGCGTGCTGCTCGCGCTGACGGGCGGACTCCTTTATGCCTTCTACGCCGTCGTCGCCGCGGGGTCTATCACGGCCGGGGCGCCGTCCGGCGCGGTGATGGGGGTGCTGTTCGGCGGCGCGGCCGTGATCATGCTGCCGGTGCTGCTGTGGCGGGGCACCGGCTGGCTCGCCGAGCCGCCCGGCCTGCTCGCCGCCGTCTACCTCGGCTGCGCCACCACCGCCCTCGCCGCCCACCTGTACGGCCGGGGGCTGCGCGCCACGCCGGTGGCCCGCGCCGCGACCCTCACCCTGGCCGAGCCCGCGGTGGCCGCGCTGCTCGGTGTGCTGCTCCTGCACGAGCGGCTCGCGCCGGTCTCGTGGGCGGGCCTCGTGCTGCTCGGCGCCGCCCTGGTGCTGGTGGCCGTCCCCGGACGGGCCGTCCCGCGGGTCCCGGTACCGTCCCAGGCGCGGGGAGAGGCAGAATCGTCGGCGTGAAGCTCCGCCCTGTCTCCACGGTCGACGCCCTGGCCGCCGAGCTGCGCCGGCGGGTGCTCTCCGGCGAGATCGCCCCCGGCACCGCGCTGCCGGAACAGGAGCTGTCCGGCCGGTACGGCGTCGCCCGCCCCACCGTCCGCGAGGCCCTGGCCGTCCTCGTGCACGAGGGGCTGCTGCGGCGTGAGCCCAACCGCAGCGCGCACGTGCCCGAGGTCACCCTGGAGGACCTCGCGGACCTGATGTTCGTGCGGCGGCCCCTGGAGAACCTGATGGCCGCCAAGCTCGCCGGCAGCCGGGTGCCGGCGGCGGACCGCGCGTTGTCGCGCATGGCCGCCCTGCCGCCTGACGCGCCGTGGGCCGACGTCGTGGCCGAGCACATGGCCCTGCACGAGGCGCTCGTCGTCGCCGTGGGCAGCCCACGGCTCGAACGGCTGTACGGCACGCTGGCCGCCGAGACCCGGCTCGGCCTCGTGCGGTTGCGCACCGTCTACCAGGACAGGGAACGGCTGGTCGCCGAGCATCTCGGGCTGCTGCGGGCCATCGCCACCGGTCCCGCCGAGGTGGCGCGCCGCGCGATGGCGGCCCATTTGGATCACACCTGGGGCGCTGATTAGCCACTTCCCTTGCACGGATGGCTCGGGAGTCGTCACAATCGCGCCCATGCACGGCAACTCTGTGCCGGATTCCTATGTCTACGTCACCGAAGAAGGCGTCACCCGCCACTACGCCGACGGCAGCGTCGAGGCGTTGGCGTGGGAGGACGTCGTCGAGGTGCGTGTCGGGGGCGTCACCGAATCCGACATCCTGATCGTCCTTCTCGACCGGGACGGGCAGGGCTGCGTGGTGCCGCGCTCCGCCACCGACGCGACCTTTCTGGCCAGGCTCCGTTACCTGCCGGAGTTCGACCTGGACCGGCTCAGCGAGGCGTTCCTGACCGCGAACTCCAGTTACGTCGTCGTCTGGCGCAGCCCCGATCCGCCGTCCCCGCTGCCGGACCTCGAATACGACTGATCCCAGGGGCGCGGCCGGTCCGCGCGCAGGGACGCTAGCCCTGTTTTCCGCACGAGCCCGAATGTCCCTGGTCAGGTGTGCTGTGATATTCGGTGCGGTGAGTGATCCGTGCAGGTCGTCGAGGGCGATGTGCGGAAAACGGGGCTAGGACGCCGGCCCGCCGTGCCGTCCGGCGCCGGAGCGGAAGCGGTCCACCCCGTCCGCCGCCGCGCGCAGCGACTCCACGCCGTGCCGGAACTCGCCACGCAGGGCGTCCTCCAGCGGCAGGCCCTCCTGTTCCAGCGCCGACATCCGGTCGCCGCGCAGGCACTCCTGCGGCAGCGCGGCCAACTCGGCCGCCAGCTTCTCGGCGGCCTCCCTGGCCTGCCCGGGCGGCACCACCCGGTCGGCCAGCCCGATGGCAAGGGCCTCCTCGGCGCCGACGGCCCGGCCGGTGAGGATCATGTCCATGGCCCGCCCGGCGCCCACCAGCCGCGGCAGCCGCACCGTGCCGCCGTCGATGAGCGGCACGCCGAAGCGGCGGCAGAACACCCCGAACGTGGCGTCCCGCGCCGCCACCCGCAGGTCGCACCAGATGGCGAGCTCCAGCCCGCCCGCCACCGCGTACCCCTCGACCGCGGCGATCACCGGCTTGCTCAGCCGCATCCTGGTCGGCCCCATCGGCCCGTCGCCGTCCTCGGCGGTCCGGTTGCCGCGCTCGGTGCCGATCGCGTGCAGGTCGGCGCCGGAGCAGAAGGTGCCGCCGTCGCCCCACAACACGGCGACCGACGCGTCGGACGCCTCGAACTCCCGGAAGGCCGCGGCGAGCGCGGCGGCCGCCGGCCCGTCCACGGCGTTGCGGACCTCGGGGCGGTCGATGACCACCGTGGTGACCGCCCCGGAGCGCCGCACATGTATGCCAGACATGGTGTGAATGTAACGGGGACGCGTTTGCTACACAGGTTTGGACCGTTCCGTCAAGGGTGGCCCTCCCCCCGGTTCTAGGCCGAATGTGGCCATTGCCCAGCTATTTCGTTGGTTAGTAATGATCTTTAGTATTTGAACGGGTACCCGTGCTCGTGTTGTTACGGAGGAGCGTGACAACCAAAGTGACGCAACAGCCGTCTGTTATCTGCACGATGACGCAGGAGCAGGGTAGGGGTGGGCATGAGGGTGGGGCTGGAGGAGCGTGTCGTCACGCCCCTCGACGCGAGCCCGCTGAAGGCGTCCAGCATCTGGACGCGCTCCTATATGCGGGCACTGTTAGCGGGTGACATGGCGTGCGCCTTGATCGCCTGTGAGGTCGTCATGGGATTCAGGCTCTGGGTGGGGGCCTTCATCCCGTGGTCGGAGTTGCTCTTCGGCTTCGGCCTGGCGCTGGCGTGGCCGCTCGCCATGGCCCTCGCCGGGGTCTACCGAGAGAAGAGCCACGGCGAAGGCAGCGAGGAGTTCAGGGCCGTCTTCGACGGCGGAGTGGGCGTGACGGCGGCCGTGGCCATCGGCGCCTACGCCACCCAGACGATGATCGCGCGCAGCTACGTCATGGCGATGCTGCCGCTGGCGACCGTGCTGACGCTGGTGTTCCGCTACCGCATGCGCAAGCGGCTGCACCGGCGGCGGATCGAGGGCGAGTACCTGCGCCGCGTGGTGGCCGTCGGCCACCGCACCGCCGTGCTCGACCTCGTGATGCAGTTCCGGCGCCAGCCCTACCACGGCATGCGGGTCGTGGCGGCGTGCCTGCCGCCCGGCCAGTTCCCCGGCAACGGCCTCGACATCGACGGCGTGCCCGTCTACGGCGACTTCGCCGACGTCGCCACCGTCGCCGACAAGGTCAGCGCGGACGCGGTGGCCGTGCTCGCCTGCCCCGAGCTGGACGGCGCCGCGTTGCGCCGCCTGGCCTGGAGCATCGAGACCAAGGGCACCGAGCTGTTCGTCGCCCCGGCGCTCATGGACGTCGCCGGGCCGCGCACCAGCATCCGCCCGGTCGCCGGCATGCCGCTGCTGCACGTGGAGCACCCGGAGTTCGACGGCACCCGCCAGGTGGTCAAGAGCCTGTTCGACCGGCTCGTGGCGACCGCGGCGCTGGCCGTGCTGGCGATTCCCATGCTGCTCATCGCGGTGCTGATCCGGGCCACCAGCGAGGGCCCCGCGCTGTTCACCCAGACCCGGGTGGGCCGCGACGGGCGCACGTTCCGGGTCTTCAAGTTCCGCACCATGGTCCAGAACGCCGAGAAACTGCGGCTGGACCTGCTGGATGACAACGAGTTTGACGGCGTGTTGTTCAAGATGCGGAACGATCCAAGAATCACCAAGGTCGGCGGATTCCTGCGGCGGTACTCGCTCGACGAGCTGCCGCAGCTGCTCAACGTCCTGCGCGGCGAGATGTCGCTCGTCGGGCCGCGTCCTCCGCTGCCCGACGAGGTCGCGCAGTACGGCACGGACGTGCGCCGCCGCCTGGTCGTCAAACCGGGCATGACGGGCCTGTGGCAGGTGAGCGGGCGCTCCGATCTGACCTGGGAGGAGTCCGTCCGTCTCGACCTTCGCTACGTCGAGAACTGGTCCCTCATACTTGACCTGCAAATTCTGTGGAAGACGTGGTCGGCCGTCGTCCACGGGGGAGGGGCCTACTAGTGAAGGCACTCGTGCTCGCCGGCGGAGCCGGCACACGGCTGCGACCGATCACCCACACCTCCGCCAAGCAACTGGTACCCGTCGCGAACAAGCCCGTGCTGTTCTACGGCCTCGAAGCCATCGCGGCGGCCGGGGTGCGCGAGGTCGGCATGGTGGTCGGCGACACCCACGAGGAGATCGAGGCCGCGGTCGGCGACGGCTCGGCGTTCGGTCTCGACGTCACCTACCTCCGGCAGGAGGCGCCGCTCGGGCTGGCCCACGCGGTGCTGATCGCCCGGGAGTACCTCGGCGACGACGACTTCGTGATGTACCTCGGCGACAACTTCATCGTCGGCGGCATCGAGCCGCTGGTGGACCGCTTCCGTGCCGAGCGCCCGGCCGCGCAGATCATGCTCACCCGCGTGCCCGACCCCCGGCAGTTCGGCGTGGCCGAGCTGGACGCCGGCGGGCAGGTCGTCGGGCTGGAGGAGAAGCCCGCGGTACCGAAGAGCGACCTCGCCCTGGTCGGGGTCTACCTGTTCACCCCCGCGGTGCACGAGGCCGTGGCCTCGCTCAAGCCGTCGTGGCGCGGCGAACTGGAGATCACCGACGCGATCCAGTGGCTCATCGACGACGACCGGCGGGTCGAGTCGACCGTCATCTCCGGGTACTGGAAGGACACCGGCAACGTCACCGACATGCTGGAGGTCAACCGCATCGTGCTGGACGGCCTGGAGCGCCGGCTCGTCGGCGCCATCGGCGACGAGTGCGAGATCATCGGGCGGGTCGTCGTCGAGCCGGGCGCCGAGGTGACCCGCTCGCGCGTGGTCGGGCCGGTGGTCGTCGGGGCCGGGGCGGTGGTGCGCGACTCCTACGTCGGGCCGTACACCTCGGTCGCCGAAGGTTGTCAGATTCTGGACAGCGAGATCGAGTACTCGATCCTGCTGCGCCGCGCGTCAATCATCGGGGTCCGCCGTATCGAGGCGTCCCTGATCGGGCACGACGTCGAGGTCACGCCCGCTCCCAACACCCCGCGAGCCCATCGGCTGGTGCTCGGCGATCACAGCAAGGTGCAGATCAGCTCATGAGGCTTCTTGTGACCGGCGGCGCCGGGTTCATCGGGTCGCACTATGTCCGCACCGTCCTGACCGGCGGTTATCCGGCGTTCGCCGGGGCCAAGGTGACCGTGCTCGACAAGCTCACGTACGCGGGCAACCTCGCCAACCTCGCGCCGGTGGAGGGCCGCTACGAGTTCGTGCACGGCGACGTGTGCGACGGGGCGCTGCTGGCCGACGTCGTGCCGGGCCACGACGTGGTGGTGCACTTCGCCGCCGAGTCGCACGTCGACCGGTCCATCGACGGCGCCGCCGACTTCGTGCGCACCAACGTGCTCGGCACGCACGCGGTGCTCCAGGCGTGCCTGGACGCGGGTGTGTCCAAGGTCGTGCAGGTGTCCACCGACGAGGTGTACGGCTCCATCGACGTGGGCTCGTGGGCGGAGGACGCCCCGCTGCGGCCGCGGTCGCCGTACTCGGCGGCCAAGGCGGGCGGCGACATGATCGCCCAGGCCTACGCGGTCACCCACGGGCTGCCGGTGTCGATCACCCGGTGCGGCAACAACTACGGGCCGTACCAGTACCCCGAGAAGGTCGTGCCGCTGTTCGTCACCAACCTGCTGGAGGGCCGCAAGGTCCCGCTGTACGGCGACGGCGGCAACGTGCGCGACTGGGTGCACGTGGAGGACCACTGCCGCGCCATCCAGCTCGTGGCCGAGCGCGGCGAGCCCGGCGAGGTGTACCACATCGCGGGCACCGCCGAGATGGACAACGTCGAGCTCACCGAGCGCATCCTCGCCGAGCTGCGGGCCGGCTGGGACATGGTGGAGCGGGTGACCGACCGCAAGGGCCACGACCGGCGGTACTCCCTGGACGACGGCAAGCTGCGCGCCCTTGGGTACACCCCGATGACCGGGTTCGACGACGGCCTCGCGTCCACCGTGCGCTGGTACACCGACAACCCGTCCTGGTGGAAGCCGCTCAAGGGTCAGCGGTGAACCGCCCGCTCGTCACCGGCGCGAACGGGATGCTCGGCCGGGCCGTGGTCGCCGCGCTCGCCGCGGACCCCTTGGGGCCGCAGGTCACCGCGTACGGCCGCGAGGGCCTCGACCTGTGCGACGCCGCCGCGGTGCGTGACGCCGTCCGCCGCGACAAGCCCGACGTGGTGGTGAACTGCGCCGGGTGGACCGCCGTGGACGCCGCCGAGACCGACGAGGCGAGCGCCACGGCGATCAACGGGGACGCGGTGCGCACCCTGGCCGAGGCGTGCGCGGAGCTCGGCGCCACCCTGGTGCACATCTCCACCGACTACGTCTTCGACGGCACGGCCCGCGCGCCGTACGCCGAGGACGCGACGCCCGCGCCGGTCAGCGCCTACGGCCGGGGCAAGCTCGCCGGCGAGCGCGCGGTCCTGGAGACCCTGCCCGGCACCGGCTACGTGGTGCGGACCGCCTGGTTGTACGGCGGGCCGCGCCGCGACTTCGTCAGCACGATGATCGCGCTCGAGGCGGAGCGGGAGACGGTGGACGCGGTGGCCGACCAGGTGGGGCAGCCGACCTACGCCGGCGACCTCGCCGCGCAGCTCGTGCTGCTGGCCAGGTCCGGCGCCGCCCCCGGCGTCTACCACGGCACCGGCGGCGGCTCCGCCACGTGGTACGACCTCGCCCGCGAGGTCTTCACCCTGCTCGGCGCCGACCCCGCCCGGGTGCGCCCGGTCGGCGGCGACGCGTTCCCCCGCCCTGCCGCCCGCCCCGCGTACGGCGTGCTCGGCCACGGCCGCTGGACCGAGGCCGGCCTGGCCCCCATGCGCCACTGGCGCGACGCGCTCCACGCGGCGTGGCCGGCGCTGCGGCCGCGGGCCGGCGCGCCGGCCGGGCCGTCAGCGGTCGCGCCGGCGGGGCCGCCGGTGGTCGCGCCGGGGAGCCCGCCGGTGGTGGCGCCCGCGGGCCCGCCGGCAGACGCGACGGCGGGGCCGGCAGCGAGGCCGTCGATGGCCGGAGGCCCTGCCTGATGTACCTGTCGGAGACCCGCGGGGCCGACGCCACGGTGTCCCCCGCGGGTGAGGGAGCCCCGGCCGGCGCGCCGGGAGACGGCCTGCCCGGGAGAAACGGCCGTCCCGGCGCGCCACCCGGCAAAGCTCCTGGCACCAGCCGCACCAAGAGCGTGCTCGCCGGGAACGTCGTCGCGCTCGGCATGGTCAGCCTGTTCACCGACATCTCCTCGGAGATGGTGACGGCCGTCCTGCCGCTGTACCTCATCTACCAGCTCCAGCTCAGCCCCATGCTGTTCGGCCTGCTCGACGGCGTGTACACGGGGGCGACGGCGGTGCTGCGCCTGGTGGGCGGGCACGTGGCCGACCGGTTCCGGCGGCGCAAGCTGGTCGCCGGGTTCGGGTACGGCCTGTCGGCGGTCTGCAAGCTCGGCTTCCTCGCCGCGGGCCGCTCGGTGCCGCTGATCGGCCTGGTCGTCGGTCTCGACCGCACCGGCAAGGGGCTGCGCACCGCGCCGAGGGACGCCATGATCTCCCTCAGCGCGCCGCCGGAGGCGCAGGGCCGGGCTTTCGGCCTGCACCGGGCGCTGGACACCGCCGGCGCGCTGCTCGGGCCGATCCTCGCCTTCGCCGTGGTCGTGGCGGCGGGTGCCGCGTACGACGCGGTGTTCGTGGTGAGCTTCTGCGTGGCACTGATCGGCGTGCTGGTGCTCGTGCTGTTCGTCAGGGAGCCGAGCGGCGCGTCCCCGGCGGGCGGCCGCCCGAAGGTCACGCTGCGCGGCACCGGCGCGTTGCTGCGGCAGCGCACCTACCGTCGGGTCCTGCTCGCCACGCTGCCGCTGTCGCTCGCCACGATCAGCGACTCGTTCCTCTACCTCATGCTGCAGCAGCGCATGGACATCGACGCCGGGTGGCTCCCTTTGCTGCCGGTGGGCGTCGCCGCGGCGTACCTGGTGGGAGCGATGCCCCTCGGGCGGCTGGCCGACCGCGTGGGCCGTGCCACCGTCGTGGTCGGCGGGTACGCCGCCCTGCTGGCCTGCTACCTGCTGGTGCTGCTGCCGCCCGGCCCGGCCGCCCTGGTCGCGGTCCTGCTGCTGCGCGGCCTCGCGTACGCGGCCACCGACGGCGTCATCAGCGCGCTGGCCGGCCCGCTGCTGCCCGAGGAGCGCCGCGCCACCGGCCTGGCCGTCGTGCAGACCGGGCAAGCTCTCGGCCTGATGGCCGCCTCGTGGGCCTTCGGCGCGTTGTGGACCGCCCAAGGGCCGGAGACCGCCGTCCAGGTGATGGCCGTCGCGCTGTGCGCGGCGCTGGCCGTCGCCGTCCCCCTGCTCAGGAAGGCACGCCGGTGAACCTGTCCGTGATCATCCTGACCTACCGCAGCGCGGCTTACGTCACCCGCTGCCTGGAGGCCGCGCGCCGGGCCACCGAGGGCCTGGACGCCGAGGTCATCGTCGTCGACAACGACTCGCCCGACGACACCGTGGAGGTGGTCCGCGAGGCCGCCCCCTGGGCGAACCTCGTCGCCAGGGACGTCAACGGCGGCTTCGCCGACGGCTGCGCCGCCGGGGCCGAGGTCGCCAAGGGCCGCTTCCTGGTCTTCGTGAACCCCGACGCCGAGGTGCGGCCGGACGCCTTCACCGCGCTGCTGGACTGCGCCGAGCGCAACCCCCGCGCGGGCATCGTCGGCGGATGCTGCGTCACCGGTGACGGCGAGGTGGACCCCCGCTCCTGGTGGGGCAGGCCCACCCCGTGGTCGGTGGTGTGCTTCGCCACCGGTCTTTCCACGGCGTTCCCCGGCCACCGGCTGTTCGACCCCGAGTCCCCGGTGACGTGGAGCGGCGAGCGGCGGGTGCCCATCGTCACCGGCGCCATGATGCTGGTGGACCGGCGGCTGTGGGACGAGACCGGCGGCTTCGACACCCGCATCTTCATGTACGGCGAGGACGCCGACCTGTGCCTGCGCGCCCGGGCCGCCGGCTACCGGCCCATGGTGACCGACCGGGCCGTCTTCGTGCACGAGGGCGGGCGGTCGTCGTCCAGCCTGGGCAAGCTGGTGCTGCTGTTCACCGGCAAGGCCACCGTGGTGCGCCGCCACTTCCCGCGCGGGCTGCGCGGCGCCGGCGCGCGTGCCCTGCTGTTCGGCGTGTGGCTGCGCGGAGCGATGAGCGGGCGCGCGGCCGGGGTGGACGCAGAGCGTCAGGGGCGCCCGATGGCGCGCCGCGGCGACTGGGCCGAGCTGTGGGCGGCCAGGGACACCTGGTCCGGAGGCTGGGATGCCGCTCGAAGGCCGTGACAGCTCGTTGATCAACGAAACCGAATTCTCACTGACAAAGTTGGGGGAGTGGGCGATGACTCGCCACGACGGTCGGATCGGGGCGCTCGCCGCGGTCGATCCCTCCGCGGCCGATCTGGTGGACCGCATGGTCGATCTGGCGATCCGCGGGCTTCCGCCCGGGTACGTGGGCGGGGAGTTCGTCTTCACCCGCCGGGGCGGCCAGGGGCCGGACGGCCGCTGGACGGCCGTGCCCGAGGGCCGCAGCGTGCGTTACAGCGCCATCGTCGCGCTCGGCGTGGCCCCGCTGCCGGGTGACGCGCAGCGCGCCGCCCTGGCCGGGGACACCGTGCACGACCTCGTGGGGCGGCTCGTCAAGGGCCTGCCGTCCGTCACCAACCTCGGCGACGCGGCCCTCATCGCGTGGGCCGCCGCCGAGACCGGCCACGGCGACCTGCCGAGGGCGCTGGACCGGCTGGCCGAGCTGGAGCGCGCCGCGCGGACCGGCGACCCGGTGCACACCGTGGAGGCCGCCTGGGCGCTCGCCGCGCTCGCCGCCGCTCACCGCGTCACCGGCGGCACCCCGGACGTCGACCGGTGGCTCTCGCACGCCAGGGACCGTCTGCTCGGCGGACTCGGCGACGACCGGCTGTACCGGCACGTCATCGGCCCGGCCTCGTGGTACCGCGCGCACGTCGGCTGCTTCGCCGACCAGGTGTACCCGCTGCAGGCCCTCGCCCGCCTGCACGCCGCCGTCGGCGACACCACCGCGCTGCGCGCCGCCGGGCGGGTGGCCGAGGGCATCTGCGCCGCCCAGGGGCCGGAAGGCCAGTGGTGGTGGCACTACGACGCGCGCACCGGCGGCGTCGTGGAGGGTTACCCCGTCTACAGCGTGCACCAGCTCTCCATGGGGCCCATGGCGCTGCTCGACCTCGCGGACGCGGGCGGCACGGCGTACCTCAAGGAGATCGCGCTCGGGCTGCACTGGATGACGTCCAGGCCCGAGGTCGGGGACGAGCTGATCGTCGAGGAGCTCGACCTGACGTGGCGCAAGGCCGCCAGGGACGACCCCAAGAAGATCGTGCGCGGCGCCCGTGCCGTGGCCACCGCGATCAACCAGGGGGCCCGGCTCGGCGTGCTCGACCGCATCTACCCGCCGATGACCGTGGACCGCGAGTGCCGTCCCTACGAGCTCGGCTGGCTGCTGTACGCGTGGATGTCCTCGCTGCCGAGGGACGTCCGGTGACCGGCGCCGCGCCGCCGGCGCCGCGGCGGGAGCTGGTCGGGGTGGCGTTCGACCCGCTCACCATGGAGCAGGCGGTCGCCCGGTGCGTCACGGCGGTGGACAACCGTGAGAACCTCACCATCGGCGTGGTCAACGCGGCCAAGGCCGTGCGCATGGCCGAGGACGCCCTGCTGCGCGACTCGGTGACCTCGTGCGACCTGGTGGTGGCCGACGGGCAGGCGATCGTGTGGGCGTCCCGGCTGCTCGGCCGGCCGCTGCCCGAGCGGGTCGCCGGCATCGACCTGTTCACCTCCCTGATGGCGGAGGGCGCGCGGCGCGGCCACTCGGCGTACTTCCTCGGTGCCCGGCCCGAGGTGCTGGAGAAGGTCGTGGAGCGGGTGCGCGCCGAGTATCCGGGCCTGCGCGTCGCCGGGGGCAGGGACGGCTACTTCACCGACGACGACGCTCCGCGGGTGGCCGCGGCGATCGGCGCGGCCCGGCCGGACCTGCTGTTCCTCGGCATGACGTCCCCCAAGAAGGAGATCTTCCTGGCCCGGTACGCCGACGACATCAAGGCCGGCGTCGTCCACGGCGTCGGCGGGTCGTTCGACGTGCTCGCCGGGAAGGTGCGCCGGGCCCCGGTGCCGATGCAGCGGCTCGGCCTGGAATGGCTCTACCGCTTCCTCCAGGAGCCGGTGCGCCTCGGCCCCCGCTACCTGTCCACCAACACCCGGTTCGCCTGGATGGTCGCCAAGGAGTACGCCAACGACCGGAAGAAACGCCGGTAGCGCGGTGCCCCGGATCCTCCCCGCCGGACCGTTCCACAGCGGGTCAGGTGCGACTGCTCTCGTCCCGCAGCCAGGTGGTGTAGTCCTTGGCCCGCACGGCCTTGCGCGCCCGGGCTCGGGCGACCAGCGTGACGGCCAGGAAGACCGCCAGGTGCGGCGCCAGCCACGGGGCACGCCTGGCGATGGCCAGCAGGTCGCGCGCGCCGGTGCGGGCCTCCCGAGCCGGCCCGGGCCCCTGCCCGCCCGCCTCGGCCCGCCCGCCGAGCTCGCCCTGCTCGATCTCGGCGACCACCGTGACGGCGCGGACGCGGCGGCGCATCAGGTCGCCGAGGGTGCGCGGCGGGTGGATCACGGCGCGGGCGCCCGTCACCACCCGGCGCTCGCCGGGGGTGAACGCCAGCGACGCCGCGAGGTCGTCGCCCATCACCGGCGGGAGGTCCATGATGCGGCGGTTGCCCGCCTCGGACACCGCGATGACCCCGCGGCCGAACAGCCCCTCGCGTACCGCGGGCAGGCGGGTCCACACCGCGTAGTAGGCGCGCACCGGCCACGGCCGGTCGCGCAGCACGAGCGCACGCTCCGGCGCGGCGGCCAGCGTGCCCGTGGCGGCCAGGGCGTCGCGCAGCGCCCGCACGTCGGCCGTGCTCACCTGCACGTCGGCGTCCACGTAGACGCGCGGGAAACTCGTGGCGGCCTCGTCGCCGAGACGCAGCGCCTCCCGTTTGGACGGCACCGGGGTCTCGACGACCCGGGCGCCGTGGCCCCTGGCGACCTCGGCGGTGTCGTCGTCGCACCCGTTGGCCACCACCACCACGTCGAACTCGCCCGGCTCGGCCTGCCGGAGGAGGCTCTCCAGCAGCCGGCCGATGACCCGGCCCTCGTTGTGCGCCGGGATGACGACGCTCGCGCTTGGCATAGCTCCGAAGTATTCACCCAGAAGGGGAGTCTCCGATGACCGAACCGCGAATCGCGCCCACGGCGGACGTCGATCCGAGCGCGCAGCTCGGCGCGGGTACCACCGTCTGGCATCTGGCGCAGGTCCGCGAGAAGGCCGTGCTCGGCGAGGGCTGCATCCTCGGCCGCGGCGCCTACGTGGGGCCGGGGGTCCGGATCGGCGACCGGGTCAAGCTGCAGAACTACGCGCTGGTGTACGAGCCCGCCGTGCTGGAGGACGGGGTGTTCGTCGGGCCGGCCGCCGTGCTGACCAACGACGTGTACCCGCGGTCCACCGACGTGGACGGCGGGCTGAAGCGGGACGGTGACTGGTCGGCCGAGGGGGTCATCGTGCGCGAGGGCGCCTCGGTGGGCGCGCGGGCCGTCATCGTGGCCGGGCGCACCGTCGGGCGGCACGCGCTGGTCGCCGCCGGGGCCGTGGTCACCAGGGACGTGCCGGACTTCGCGCTCGTCGCCGGCGTCCCGGCCCGGCGCATCGGCTGGGTGGGCCGCGCGGGCGTCACGCTGCACGAGCAGGCCCCGGGGAGCTGGCGCTGCCCGGACACCGGCGAGCTGTACGCCGAGCGCGACGGACACCTCAGCGGTCCGCTGTGAACGCCGCCGAGCTGTCCGGGGGGCCGCTGTGAGTGTCGCCGAGTTCTCCGGGGGCCCGCTGTGAGTGTCGCCGAGCTGTCCGGAGGACCACTGTGAACGTCGCCGAGTTGTCCGGGCGGTCCAAGGCCCTGATCCTGGCGGTCGCGGTCCTGGTGGCCGCCGTGGGGGCGGTGGGGTACGTCCTTCGGGCCCGGCCGGAGGCGCCGCCGCCCGCGCCCGCCGGCGGCGCGCCCGCGGCCGTCCCGTTGCCGAAGGAGACGGCGCTGGAGTCCGGCGTGCTGATGCTGGTGCGGGCCGGGCCGTCGGCCGACAGCGGCACCGTGCTGGCCGTGCCGGGGCGCGGGGAGGGCACGGCGCGCACCACCGGGCTGCGCTGCAAGCGGTTCTACGCGGCCGAGGGCACCGGGGTGTGCCTGCGGGTCACCACCGGTCTCGTGACCCGCTCGGAGGCCGTCGTGCTGGACGACCGGCTGCGGGAGAAGCGGGTCGTCCCGCTGTCGGGGGTGCCGAGCCGGGCCCGGGTCTCGGCGAGCGGGCGCATGGCGGCGTGGACGTTCTTCGTCACCGGCGACTCCTACCTCAGCACCGGGTTCTCCACCCGCGCGGGCATCCTCGACACCCGCACCGGCACGCTGGTGAAGAGCCTGGAGGACTTCGCGCTGGAGAAGGACGGGCGCGCGTACCGGGCGGCCGACCTGAACTACTGGGGCGTCACCTTCGCCGCGGACGACAACCGCTTCTACGCCACCGTGTCCACCGCCGGGCACACGTACCTGGTCGAGGGCGACTTCGCCGAACGCCGCATGAAGACGCTGCGCGAGAACGCCGAGTGCCCCTCGTTGTCCCCCGGCGGCGAGCGCCTGGTGTACAAGAAGCGCACCGGCGGCACCGCGGACCCGTGGCGCCTGTACACCCTGGACCTGCGCACCGGCCGGGAGACGCCGCTCGCGGAGACCGCCGACGTGGACGACCAGGCCGCCTGGCTGGACGACCGCACGGTCATGTACAGCCGCCTGCGCGGCGACAGCTCCGACGTGTGGACGGTCCCCGCCGACGGTTCCGGCCGCCCGGCGCTGCTGCTGCGCGACGCGTACTCCCCGGTGGCGACGTGAGCCGAGGCACGGGACCGCCGTCAGAGCACGACAGGTTCGCCGGTGTCCTCCCAGGTGTTGCCCTCGAAGCGGTTCCCCTTGCCCTCCGTGGTGAAGTACGTCACCGGCCCCCAGAACCCGCCCTTGGGGAACAGGCGGCGGGTGAACACGTTGTTCACGATGCGGATGCCGGTGGGGGTGCCGAACTTCCCCTCGCCGCCGTAGATGGCGTAACCCCCGCCGCCGAGCAGGTTGCGCTCGACGAGCACGTCGTGGGCCCGGCTGAAGTCCTGGTACAGCGAGATGGCCGAGGTCTGCGACAACTGGTTGAGTATCGTGTTGTGGCGGATCGTCAGCGACAGCCCCTTCTGGGGCGAGCCGTTGGCCTGCGGGCCGGTCACGTGGTCGCCGGGCCATTCCTTGAAGTCGTGCATGTAGGAGTCCTCGATGAGGCCGTGGTCGGTGCCGACGGAATTCGGCACCGTGTGGATGTTCACCCGGCGCACGGTGATGTCGCCGCCCTGGTTGAGCACCCCCCACTGGGCCTTCACCACGCCGTCCCCGGAGATCTCGCTGTCCTCGATGACCGCGCCCGAGGCGCCCTTCACCTGGATGACGGACCAGTCGCCCTCGCCGATGACCCGCACGTTGCGCACGGTCACGTCGTCGGCCTTGATGTTCAGCTTGCCGTGCACCTCGAGGTTCTCCACCACGGCCCCGGGTTTCTCCACGGTCACCTCACCGACCTTCGTCAGCTTGGTGCCCGGCCGCACACCCGTGGTGGCCGCGGACGGGAAACCGGCCGGGATCGGCTGCTCCGCGATGGTCGGGGTGGCCGCGGGCGTGGGCGTCGCGGGGCCGGGGAAGACGCTCTCCAGCCCGCTCGGCGTGCGGCGCGGCAGGGGGTCGCGGGCACCCGCGGCACCGCCTCCGCAGCCCGACGCGAGCAGCGCGCCCACGGTCAGCAGGGCGAGCCGCCCCGGCAGGGAAGAGCGCATTGCGTACTCCCGGTGGTCGATGGTCGGAACGCTCCAATTCATCAGTTTTCACAAGGCGGTCATCCGCTCGCGGATCTACGGATGCGCGCCCACCCCGGCGCCGAGCGAGGCGCCGCGCCGCACCGGACGCCGGCCCGCCACATGGCCGCCGGTCAACCCCGAGCCCGGCCCGGGCGTGTTCCGGTCGCGGGTGAAGGCGATCACCGCGGCCGAGGACAACACGGCGAGCAGTGCGATGCCCACCTGGGAACGTCCCCGCTGCAGGCCCTGGCGTTGCGGGCCGATGATGTCGCCGATGGGCTCCCACTTGATCATCACCCGGCCGTCCGCACCGGCGGAGGTCTGCAGGTTGTTGAGCTTCTGGGTGAGCAGCCGCAGCGCGAGGTCGAGCGTGTGCTTGGACTCCTGCGGGTCGTCGGACAGCGCCTGGAGCGAGGCGTACGGCTGGCCGTACACCGGGAGCTCCTGGTTGCCCCAATGCGCCACCTTGTAGTCGAACTTCGCGGTGCCGCCGAGCTTGCGCAGCCGCAACAGAGTGCCCGGGTTGTCGAAATAGCGCTCCGTGGCGAGCGCCATGTAGATGTGATTGTCGGTGAAGTGGCCGTACACCTCGCCCTGAAACTTGCTGGTCTTCGTGACGAACGCGACCGTGACCGAAGTCTGGTAAAGAGGTGACCGATATCGGACCCAATAGACCGCGCAGGCGGCGACCAGGAAGATCAGCGCCAGGCAGCAGCACCGCGCAACCACTCGCCTTCGCACCGACACATCGTGGCACAGGCAGGGGGAGTTTCGGGACAGGCCTGGTAAAGAAACCAGACAGAGGAAACACTTGGGGCGATGACAACGCGCCAGGCCTCTCCAGCGTCCTACCCCGGACGGCCCGGCGGGGTGGGAGACACGGTCGCGTGGCCGGCCGGGCGGGGGTGAAGGGACACAATGGACCTGCTTGATTCGCTGCGTGCGCTCGCGCGACGCTGGCCGGTGACCGTGGCGCTGCTTGTCGCCACGGTCGCGGCCACGTTCGGCGCGTACCTGGCGATTCCGTGGCAGTACGAATCGAAGGCCACCGTCGTCTTCCTGTCGTCCCGCAAGGGCGCCCAGCCGGTGGGGGGCAACCCCTGGCTGGCGTTCGACGGGTCGCTCACCATCACGGCCGAGGTCATCGCCCGGGGCATGAGCGACGAGCGCACGATGCAGAAGCTCAAGGAGCAGGGCAACACCGCCGAGTTCACCGTTGGCCTCGCCCAGGACTCGCGCGGCCCGCTGCTGGACATCACGGCCACCGCGCCCGACCCCAAGATCGCGCAGTCCACCATGGAGGCGCTGGCGGCACTGTCGGCGCAGCGGCTCACCGAGATGCAGCAGAAGTCGTCGATCATGCCGGACGCGACCATCCGCGCCGAGATGGTGACGTCCACCGACAAGGCCGAGCTCACGCCGGAGAAGAAGATCCGGATGCTGCTGATCATCTTCGCGGGTGGTGGCCTGCTCACCCTCGGCATTCCGCTGTTCCTGGAGTCCCAGGCGCAGAAGCGCCGGCGCCAGAGCCAGCCGGAGCCCCAGCCTTCTCACTTAGGGCCGCCGCCCGGCGTGTCCCACACCCAGCGCGTTCCGCGCGGCTCGGCGGGCGGCCCGCGCCCGACCGGCCCGACCGTGCCGCGCAGCCGTCCCCCCGCCAGGGTGCAGCGCTCCCTCGACCCGCCTGAGCCCCGGGTGTACGACCGGCGCATCGGCACGCCGCCGCCGGCCCCCGCGGGACGCCACGGGTCGCCGGCCGAGCCCCCGGACCCGTGGGACGGGCCGTCGTCGGCCGACGACGAGTTCACCACGCAGATGCCGGTCGTGAAGGCCACCGAGGACCTCTACGTCTGGACCGACGACAAGGACCGGCCGCGGGGCGCGCCCCCGGCCGCGGCGGTCCGCCCCGGCGACGCGCCGAGCAAGGGCCGCCGCGCCAAGTCCCCCGGACCCGGCGCGAACGGCAAGGCCCCGCAGAACGGCGCCGGTGACGATTCCTACGTCGTGTTCGATCCCACCACCCCCGGTCGGTGACGAGCACGTCGGAGGCCGCGAGGGTCCACCCACCCGCCCGCCGGCCGCTCAAGCGCCGCACGCGGCTGCCGAAGACCCGGGTCGACCCGGTGACGATCATCTCGTTCTTCCTGGTCATCCTGTTCGTCATGCCGGCCCGGTACGTCGTGGGGCCGCTCGGTGGCGCCGGCTCACCCGCGTCCATGGTCGCGGTGATGCTCCTGGTCTGGTACCTGCTGTCCACCCTGTCCCCGAGGTGGACCCCGCTGCGGGGCCGCCAGCCGGTGCGCGCCGTCATCGTGTTCTTCGCGCTCGCCGTCCTCGCCAGCTACGTCGCCGCGATGACCCGCCCCCTGTCCTCCGAGGAACTGAACGCCGCCGACCTGGGACTGGTCCTGGTGGCCGGCTGGGCCGGCATCGCGCTCGTCACCGCCGACGGCATCAACGACATGGACCGCCTGGAGACCCTCCGCCACCGCATCGTGCTCGGCGGAACGTTCCCGGCCGCCGTGGCGATGATCCAGTTCTTCACCGGCATCGAGATCACCCAGTACCTGGCCCTCCCCGGCCTCGTCGAGAACGGCGCCGGCGTCCTCTTCGAACGCGAGGGTTTCTTCCGCCCCTCCGGCACCGCGACGCACCCCATCGAGCTGGGCGTCGTCCTCGCGGCCATCCTCCCGCTGGCCCTCCACGGCGCCATCTACTGCCGCGACCCCGAAGCCCGCCGCAAGCGCTGGCTGATGGTGGCCCTCATCGCCACCGCCCTCCCCATGAGCGTCTCCCGCTCCGCCATCCTGGGCCTGTTCGTCGCGATGATCGTCCTCCTGCCGACCTGGAAACCGGAATGGCGCCTCAGAGCCATCCTGATCTTCGGCGCCGCCTCCATCGTCATGCGCATCATGATCCCCGGCCTGATCGGCACCGTACTCAACCTGATCTCGGTGATCGGCGCCGACGAGAACTCCACCACCCGCACCGGCGACTACGACGCCGTGGTCCAAGCCGTGAGCCAACGCCCCCTGTTCGGCCAGGGCTTCGCCACCTACCTCCCCCGCATCTACCGCGTGATCGACAACCAGTACCTGATGTCCGCCCTGGAAACCGGCCTGGTAGGCGTAGCGGCCCTCCTGACCTTCCTCCTGGCCGGCTGGGTCCTGGCCCGCCGCGCCAGAAAAGCCTCCACCAACGAGGAAACCCGCCACCTGGCCCAATGCCTCGCCGCCAGCAGCGCCGTAGCCATCTTCGGCTTCGGCACCTTCGACGCCTTCAGCTTCCCCATGATCGCCAACGTGATGTTCCTCCTCCTGGGCCTGACCGGCGCCCTATGGCGCCTCCAGACCACCCGCCCCCCAGCCCACCGCCCCACCACCTGAAAGTCCTCTGCAAGGCCGGACGCCGGCCTCCCGGAAATGGTCCTCCGCTCTGGCTGTCCACGCGGCCGACCCGGTTGTGATGCCGTGCCGTACACAAGCGAACAAGGCCGCTTATGTACGTCCAATTCTCATTGAATGCGCCACGGTGATGCTGTCGGAGAACCCTGCCTCCCGGAAACGCTCATCGCTCCGCTCGACCTTGTTCTATGTTTGGGGCCAGAAAAGCTGAGGCAGGGAAATGGTGTAGATGTACATGGCCTGGGGGGACGAGTCCGTTACATGCGGGCGGTTGGACTCCGGGACGTACATGATGGCGGCCGCTATGAGTGAAATGGTAGATATAACCCACTCACGCGAAGCGATGCGGGGCCTGCTCCTCAAGGGGCAGCGCAAGGTGCACTGGCGGGCGGAGAGTTCTGATCGCAGGTTGAAGCTGGTCGACGCGATAGCCGACATGCCGATCGAAGGTCTCGTGGTGGTGAGGTCCCTGCGGGGTTCCGGCAGGGTCGAGCGGCGGCGCCGGAAGTGTCTGGAAGCGCTTTCCGCGAACTCGACAGCCTTGGATGCACCGGCCTTGTCCTTGAGTCCAGAGGACCGGCTGACGATGAGCGCGATCGCCAAATGATGAACCATATGCGTAAAAGCCGGGAAGTCGGTGGTGGGCTGCATTCGTCGCACGAAGCCGGGCCGAACGACCCTATGCTCTGGATTCCAGATGTTCTCTGCGGTGCGGTGAGCCGGGCACGTGCCGGAGAGCCGGTATACCTGGAGAGGATCTCCTCGCGCGTCACGGTGCGGCTGATCGCCCCCGAGCTCTGACGCCGGAAACGCGCAAGCCCCGGGCCCTGTCGTCCAGCAGGAACTCCCGAGGCTCACTTTCAGACCTCACCGCAGTGGATCTGACAACACAGCCACTGTATCCGATCAAGTACTCAGAGTCAACTCTTCGGTGCGCTGTGAGGACGTGCGGTGCGAGGGCGTGGCGGTTGGAATCACTAACATTCGCTGGGTGGACGGTCGTCTGGACGCGGTGGTCGTGCCGGGTCCCTGGCCGCGTGGAAGGGCGTGGACATGAGTGACGCGATCTGGGCGGGGACGGTGTCGTTCGCGGGGTATGAGGGGGCGGAGTTGGAGGGGTATCTGGCTCGGCCGCTTGGGGGGTTCTCGCGTGGGGGGGTGGTGGTGATTCATCATCTGCCGGGGTATGACGCGGGGACGAAGGAGATCGTCCGGCGCTTTGCTGTTCAGGGGTATGCGGCGGTGTGTCCGAATCTGTACTCGCGGGAAGGGGTCGGGGTCAGTCCGGACGATCAGGCGGCGGCGGTGCGGGCCAGGGGTGGGGTGCCGGATGAGCAGCTTGTGGGGGATGTCGCGGGTGGGGCGGCGTATCTGAACTCGTTGGAGCATGCCAACGGGAAGATCGGGGTGATCGGGTACTGCTCCGGGGGGCGGCAGGCGTTTCTGGTGGCGTGCTCGCTCGGGATCGATGCGGCGGTGGACTGTTACGGGGCGTTCGTGGCGTCCGATCCGCCGGCGGGGCATCCGCTGAAGGTCAGGTCGCTGTTGCCGAAGGCGCCGGGGTTGTCGTGTCCGGTGCTCGGGTTGTTCGGGGAGGAGGACTCCTTCCCGGCGCCGGCGGAGGTCGGGGTGCTCGACGCCGAGTTGGACCGGCTGGGGAAGGCGCACGAGTTCCATGTCTATCCGGGTGCCGGGCACGCGTTCTTCTCCGTCGACCGGCCCGCGTACCGGCCGGCCGCGGCTGTGGACGGGTGGAAGAGGATCTTCGCTTTCTTCGGACGGCACCTCGCCGGCTGAGGCCGGGGTTCCAGGCGAACCGCGACGGCTCCACCGGCGCCGCGTCGTTCGCCCTGAACGGGGCGGTCCGCACCTCCACCTGATTCACCGCGGTCCGGCATGGTGCCGCGGAGGACCGTGCCGGGCCACGCACGTCCGGTGAGGTATCTTCGCTGTCCACCGCCGCCGTTCCGCCGCCCGACAGGAGACCGGTATGTGTACCTACCTCACCGAGAAGATCGAGCTGGACGGCGCGGGCAAGGGTGCCACCGGGTGGTTCACGGTCAGCCAGGGCGCCGTCTACGTCGACCACCCCTACCACGCCTGCCACGAGCACACGGTGAACATCGACTTCACCAACCCGGCGGAGGGGCCGTCGGCGCGGGTGGCGGTCGAGCTGACCGAGGAGTCGGCGCTCGCCCTGATCGAGGCCATTCAGAAGGCGCTCGCCGCCGCCCCGCCGGGACTGGCCTCGGCGCGGCGGCGCTAGGACGGGAAGAGGCAGAACTCGTTGCCCTCGGGGTCGGCCAGCACCACGTGGTCGTCGTAGGTGTCCAGGACCCTGGCGCCGAGGCCGGTCAGCCGTTCGACCTCGGTGTCCAGGTCCTCGCTCACCAGGTCGAGGTGGAAGCGGTTCTTGGCGGTCTTCGGCTCGGGGACCAGCACGAAGAAGAACCGCGGCCAGACGCCGGGGGCGGCCTCGACCTTCACGGCCGGGTCGTCCTCGGGGGAGAAGATGCCCTCCGAGCGCAGACGTTCCAGCTCGGCCTCGTCATAGGGAGCGACGTCGTACCCGTCAAGGACGGCCGCCCAGAAGCGGGCGGCCGACGCGGGATGGCGACAGTCGACCACGACATCCTTGATCCATGCCATGAGGGCTATCGTGCCGCACTCAAAGCTGCCGCAGGGCCTTGTCCAGTGCTTCGGCGACCTGCTCCTGCTGGGACGCGGTGAGGTGGGGGTGCATGGGGAGGGAGAGGATCTCCCCGGCGGCCGTCTCGGTGACGGGGAAGTCGCCGGGGCCGTGGCCGAGGTCGCGGAAGGCGGGCTGGAGGTGGATGGGGACGGGGTAGTGGATCTGGACCTGGACGCCCGCCTCGCGCAGGGCGGCGGCGACGCGGTCCCGCTGGGGGACGCGGATGACGTACAGGTGCCAGACGTGGAGGTTGCCGGGGGCGGTGCGGGGGAGGCGGACGCCGTC
This sequence comes from Sphaerisporangium sp. B11E5, assembly GCF_039871875.1. Classification (NCBI taxonomy): domain Bacteria; kingdom Bacillati; phylum Actinomycetota; class Actinomycetes; order Streptosporangiales; family Streptosporangiaceae; genus Sphaerisporangium; species Sphaerisporangium sp. B11E5. The sequence goes on from NZ_JBDPMD010000002.1 coordinate 70,304, forward strand.
GATGCCGTCCAGCAGCGTGGCGTAGCGGTCGGCGGCGGCGCGGCGCAGGTCGTTCCAGCGGGCGAGGCGCTTGAGCTTGGCGCGCAGCACGACGGCCTGCAGGGTGTCGAGGCGGGAGTTGAAGCCCAGCGTCTCGTGGACGTACTTCTCCTCGCTGCCGTGGTTGGTGAGCAGGCGGACGGCGCGGGCCAGGCCGGGGGCCGAGGTGAGCACCGCGCCGGCCTCGCCGTACGCGCCGAGGTTCTTGCCGGGGTAGAAGCTGGTTGCCGCCAGGGCCAGAGGCGGACGGCCGTCCTGGGCGGAGCCCTGGGACTGGGCGGCGTCCTCGAGCACGGCGAGGCCGCGCCGGCCGGCGAGGGTGTGCACCGGGCCCATGGGGGCCTGCTGGCCGTACAGGTGGACGGGGAGCACCGCCACGGTGCCGGGTGCGACGGCGGTGGCGGCGGCGGACGGGTCGAGCAGCAGGTGGTCGTCGTCGCAGTCGGCGAGCAGGGGGCGCAGGCCCGCGCGGACGACGGCCTCGGCGGTGGCGACGAAGGTGTTGGCCGGGAGTACGGCGCTCGCGCCGGCGGGCGGGTTCAGGGCGCGCAGGGCCAGCTCGATGGCGTCGGTGCCGTTGCCCACGCCCACGCAGTGCGGGACGCCGGAGAAGGCGGCGAACTCCTCCTCGAAGGCCGCGACGTCCGGGCCCTGGACGAACGCGGTGTCCCGCAGGACCCGTGCGAAGCCCTCGGACACCTCCTCGGCCACCTCGGCGTGGGCGGCGCGCAGATCGGCGAATGGGATCATGACAGAGCTCCGTGGTCTACGGTGGCGGGACGGACGAAACGGGCCGGCACTCCGGCCCAGACCTGCTCAGGGGGGACGTCGCGGGTCACGACGGATCCCATCCCGACCAGGGCGTAGGAGCCGATGACGCGGGACTCGCGCACGAGGGCGCCCGAGCCGACGTACGCGCCCGGCTCGACGCGCACCCCGCCCGCGAGCCGCACGCCCGCGGCGAGGGTGGCGAAGTCGGAGACCTCGTCGTCGTGGGTGAGCGTGACGTGCGGCATCACGCAGACATGCGCGCCGACGGTGACGGCGGCGGTCAGCACGGTCTGGGCGAGCACCACCGAGCCGGGGCCGACGCACGACGTGCGGGAGACGCAGGCGCTCGGGTGCACCAGGGTGGCGTACCGCTCGGACGGCAGGGCGAGGCGGGCCACGATGCGGGCACGGCTGGCGTAGTCGCGGGGGCTGCCGGTGCAGACCACGACCCGTGCCTCGGGGAAGTCCGCGACGGCGCCGGTGCCCGCGAGCACCGGCACGTCGTCGACCTTGGTGCCGTGTCTGGCGGGGTCGTCGTCCAGGTGTCCGAGCAGGTCCCAGGTGGGGGACACGTCGTTGATCGCGTGGACGAGCTGCGCGGTCTCCCGCGCGAAGCCGCCCGCACCCACGATGAGCAGCGAGGAAAGGGTCATGCGGTGCGCTCCTCGGTGGTGACGGCCGGGGGCATGGGGTCGTGCCAGTGGTGACGGCGGGGGTCATGGGGTCGTGCCAGTGGTGACGGCGGGGGTCATGGGGTCGTGCCAGTGGTGACGGCGGGGGTCATGGGGTCGTGCCAGTGGTGACGGCGGGGGTCATGGGGTCGTCTCCTTGGCGGGGTCGGCCGGGCCGCTGAGCGGGGTCATCGCGGGGGGTTCCTCCTGGGGGGCCTCGGTGTCGCGCATCTCCCGCAGGACGCGGCGGCTGCGGTAGCCGTACAGGCCGACGACCAGCAGTGTGAACGTGCCGGCGGCGGCGGCGACGGCGAGGTCGGGGCCGATGACGCGGCCCGCGAGGACGGCGAAGGCGCCGGTGGCGAGACCGGCGAGGACAGCGGGCCACAGGCGGAGGCCGAGGGTGCGCAGGCGGATGCCGGAGCGGCCGAGCTGCCACAGGTAGACGGGCAGGATCACGACTCCCGCCACGGCGACGAGCGCGACGGCGGCGCCGCGCAGGCCGTCGGCCTGGACTCCGGTCCACATGGCGGGGATCAGGACGACCAGCCAGATCGCCTGGACGGCCAGCACCGATCGGGAGCGCTCTAGGACCACGAGGTAGTCGTAGATCAGCTCGAAGAAGATGCGCAGGCCCGCGAGGGCGGCGAGCCCGGCGAGGGCCACCGCGGCGGGGGCCCACTCGTCGCCGTACACGAACCGGACGACGGCCGGCGCGGCGCCGCTGAGCAGCAGGCACACCGGCAGGGTGACGCCCACCAGCAGGCCCGCGACCGCCACGAACGCGCGGCTCAGCCTCGGGCGGTCGTGCTGGAGGCGGGAGAAGGCGGCGGGGGCGACGGCGCGCACCGGCTGGGAGAAGACCGCGACCGGCCAGCCGGAGAGGTTCACCGCCAGCACGTAGAACCCGAGGGCCGTGGGGCCGAGCACGTGGCCGACCACGATCTGGTCGGCGTACCCGACGCCGAAGACCAGCAGCGACGCCCCCGCCAGCGGCACCCCGAAGCGGATCAGCCGCCTGGCCACCTGGCGGTCGAACCCGAACCTGAGTTTCTCCGGGGAGAAGTACACGAGGAGGGCGCCTCCCGCGAGGGAGCCGCAGACGCGCCCCGCGGCGAGGCTCATCGCCCCCCAGCCGAGCAGGGCGAGCACCAGGGACACGACCGCGCCGAGCCAGCTGTCGACCTGGTCGGCGATCATCTTGCGTCCCTGCATGAAGTGGCGTTGCAGCAGCGCGGCGGAGGTGGACACCAGCCCGTTGGTGACCACACTGACCGCGAGCAACCGTACGGGCCCTGTCGCTTCCGGGTTCCCCATGGCCTCGGTGAACACCGGCGCGATCAACACGAAGATCCCGCACAACACCAGGCTGAATCCGGCGGAAAGCGTCGCGACCGTCGGCACGATGCCGCGCGGATCGTCCGGCCACCGCACGATCGCCAGACTCACCCCGAGCTCATTGATGCTCAGCATGGCGAGCAACGCCACCAGCGCCACCGCGAACGTCCCGAACTCGGTCGGCCCGAGCACCCGCGCCAGCGTGATCCCGATCGCCAGGGTCCCGAGCCGCGACGCCAGCGTGCTGAGAAAACTCCAGCCCAGCGCTTTTCCGGCGCGCGTGCGCAACGAGGCGGTGTCGCTCACACGGACCTCCTGACGAAGGGATGACCGCTCGCCGCCGCAGCGCGGCGCCGGGTTCGCCGTAGGTGGATCCCACCGTCGCGGCGCCGGGAGAAGCGACCCGGAGGTGGCGGGGTGGGGGGGAGCGGGCCCAGGTGGCGGGGTGTGGCGCTGTCCGGGGGGTGTGGTGTGGCCCGAGGGGATGGGGTCACACGGGTCTCCTGGCTACGTTGTTGAAGTCGTCGCGGGAGGCGGTGCCGCGGAGGCGTTGGTAGCGGCGGTGGAGTTTGTGGCGGAGGACGCCGGTGGCGGTGGTCAGGGCGTCCAGGGGGGCGGGGCGTTCGGCGATGGATTGTTGGTAGATGTCCAGTTGGGTGCGGGCGGCGCGGTCCAGGCTGAAGCGGTCTGTCACCAGGCGGCGGCCGTACTCTCCCAGGCGGTGGCGGAGGGCCGGGTCGCCGGCCAGGGTGCGCAGTGCGGATTCCAGGCGGGCAGGGCCCTCCTCGGGGCCCGCGCCGAGGCCGTACCAGCCTTGGGAGAGGAAGAGTTTCTCGGTGTCGGGGGTGAGGAGTTCGAAGAAACCCTGCTCGCCTTGGACGATCAAGGGCTTGGCGAAGGCCAGGGAACGCAGGGCCGAGCCGCCCATGGCGAGGCACGCGGTGGCGGCGGCGTAGGCGGGGCGGGGGTCGAGGAGCTGGCCGGTGAGGACGACGGCGCGGCGGCCCGCCGCGGCGTTGGCCTCGGCGGCGCGGGACTCGGCCTCGGGACGGGCGGGGCCGTCGCCGACGACGATCAGGCGGAGGTCGAGCTCGGTGGCGAGGCGACCGGCCACGTCGATCGCGGTGAGGACGCCTTCCAGTTTCAGTTCGCGGACCAGGCGGCCGACCACCACCAGGTCGAACGGGCCCTCCTCCAGGCCGAACTCCTCGCGGAAGGCGCCCACGGGGTGGCCGGGCACGTTGGCGGTCACGTCCACCGGAGGCTCGATGAGGTGGACGTGACGGCGGCCCGGGGCGGCCCGCTCCTGGATCTCGCGGGTGCCGACCACCAGAGGCAGGGAAGGGGGCAGGAACGGCGCCACGTCCATCGACATCACGGTGCAGACGGCGGCGGCGGGGCCGGTGAGGCTCGTGTAGAAGGCCTCCACCCCGGGGGGCCACTCGTAGCCGTGCACCACGTCCAGCCGCCGCCGCACCGCGAGGTCGCGCAGCAGGCGGACGGTCGCGGCGGACGGCCGGCGCCGCCCGGGGTCCAGCGGCAGGTGCTCCAGCCCGGCCGCGGTGACGTGCGCGACCATGGGGCCTGGCTCGCCGATCACCACGACCTCGTGCCCGAGCCGCTGCACGGTGGCGGCGAGCTCCACGGCGTTGAGCTGGCTGCCGCCGACTTCCATCGCGTGGGGGTAAACGAGAACGCGCACGTCACAGCCCCGCGGCGGCGTACAGCGCGGCGACGACCCGGTCCTGCTCGTCCTCGGTCATCTGGTGGAACAGCGGCAGGATCAGCGAGTTCGCCGTCAGCCACTCGGTGGCCGGCAGGTCGTAAGGCCCGCCGGAGGCGTACGCCGGCTCCAGGTGCGCCGCCATGATGCCCCGCCGGGCCGACACCCCGCGTCCGGCGAGGAACGTCAGCACCTCGCCCCTGCTCATCGGGAACCCGTCGGGCAGCGCCACCCAGAACGACTGGTAGTTGCCCTGCCCGTGCGCCGGATCGCGCACGGTGACCAGCCCGGGAACGCCGGCCAGCAGCTCCTGGTACCGCGCGGCGAGCGCACGCCGCCGCTCCACCATCGCGGGCAGCCGCCCGAGCTGCACCAGTCCCACCGCCGCCTGGATGTCGGTCATTCTGTAGTTGAACCCGACCTCGGGGTACTCCTCGGGCGCGCTGGACCCGCCGGCGTGCCGGTCCGCCGCGCTGACGCTCATGGCGTGCTCGCGCAGCCGCCGGCCCCGCGCCGCCCACGCGGCGTCGTCGGTGGTCAGCATGCCGCCCTCACCGGTGGTGAGCAGCTTGCGCGGGTGGAACGACCACGCCGCCACCGCCGCCCCCGCGCCGACCGGCCGCCCCCGGTACGTGGACCCGGCGGCGCAGGCGGCGTCCTCGACGATCAGCAGCTCCCCGTGCGCGGCGCGGATCTCGTCCACGTCGGCGGGCACCCCGCCCTGGTGGACGACGATCACCGCACGGGTGCGCGGCCCGCGGGCGGCGTCGACGGTCTTGGCGGTGAGGTTGCCGGTCGCCGGGTCGATGTCGGCGAACACCGGCGTCGCCCCGACGTACCGCACGACGTTGGCGGTCGCGATGAACGACAACGACGGCACGATCACCTCGTCGCCGGGCCCGAGGTCCGCGAGCACGAGAGCGAGGTGCAGCGCCGTCGTGCACGAGGAGGCCGCCACACCGTGCTCCGCCCCCACGTGCCCGGCGAACGCGCGCTCGAACTCGGCCACCTTCGGCCCCTGCGCGACCCACCCCGACGCGATGACCTCGCCGGCCGCCGCCTGCTCCTCCGGGCCGAACCACGGCCGCATCACCGGGATCATCGCCCGGCCACCTCCCTGATGTCCAAGCCGAGCAGGTCCGCCAGCAGGCGCACCCGTTGGTGCCAGTCGTGCCGCGCCGCGAAGGCCCGCCGCCGCCGGACCAGGGCGGGCGTTCGCGGCACGTTCAGCTCCGCCGCGACCGCGGCGGCGAACTCGTGCGGGGTCCGCGCGACCGGGATCAGCGGCCCGGCCGCCAGCCACTCGGTGGCCGGGAGGTCGGTGGAGATCACTCCACGCCCGGCCGCGAGGTACTCCAGCGTCTTCAGCGGGAAGCTGGCCCGGTTGAACGCGGTCGCCGTGTACGGCGTGAGCCCGACGTCGATGACCCGCAGGTACGACGGGAGCTCCTGGTACGCCTTGCGTCCCACCCAGTGCACGTTGGGACGTTCCACCAGGAGCGGCCACCGCGCCGGCTCGTACCCCGCCGAGACCGGCCCGACCAGCACCAGCGGCGTGCCGGAGTCCGCGACGGCCTCCAGCAGCGCGATGTCGATGCGCGCGTTGACGTGCCCCACGAACCCGGCGACCGGCACGCCGGACAGCTCCTCCGGCAGGTCCGCCGGCAGGGGCGCGTCATCGATGCCCGCGTACGCCGACACGTCGCACCCGTTCGGCACGAGCGACGCCTTCCTGCCGAGCCGTGACACCCGGTCCACCAGGCCGGGCGACACCACGGCGACGGCACCGGCGCGGGACGTCATGCTCCGCTCGGCGCGGGCGAGCCGGGCCGCCGGCATGCGGATCAGCCCGGCCCCCGCCACCAGGTCGTCGGTGACGTACCGCACGGTGCGGGCCCCCGGCGCGACGTCGAGCAGGTCGGTGGACCCGGCCACCACGACCGCCGCGATGTCCCGCCCGAGGCGCCGCGCGGCGCCGCGCACGGCACGCCGGGCCAGCGCCGCGGTGAGCCGGTCCACCCCGGGGCGGTACGCGGCGGGCGGCGCGACCGGGCTGAGCCGCCACAGGCCCGGCCGGACCTCCCGCAGCAGGTGCCCGGCCTCGCCGGTCTCCGGGTCGCGCAGCCCCGAGGTGAGGGGACGGGGCGGGTCGACGTACAGCACGTCGGCGAACCCGGCCAGCCGGTCCGCCATGTGGCGGTCGGTGCCGGTCACGCCGTCGTACCGTGTGCCGCCCGCGTAGACCAGTAAGCCGTTCACAAGCTCGCCGCGCGTTCGGACCGCCACCAGCTCACCAGCCGGCGAAGGCCCTCCTCCAGCCCGATCTCGGCCTTCCAGCCGAGCGCCTCGGCCGCCGCGGACACGTCCGCGAGCCGCCGCGTGACGCCGTTGACCGCGCGGGCCGGGCCGAACTCCAGCCCGAGGTCCTCGCGCCCCATGACGCGCATCAGCGTCTCGGCCAGCTCACGCAGGCTGGTCTCGGCGGAGCTCGCGATGTTGAACACCCGGTCGGTGGCGTCGGAGGCCGCCGCCAGCAGGTTGGCGCGGGCGATGTCCTGGGTGTACACGAAGTCCATGGTCTGCAGCCCGTCGCCGAGGATCAGCGGCGGCGTGCCGGACTCGATGCGCTCCATCCACCGGATCAGCACCTCGGTGTACAGGCCGTGGATGTCCATGCGGGGCCCGTACACGTTGAAGTACCGCAGCGCCACGTAGTCCAGCCCGCGCATGGCGTGGAAGCTGCGCAGCAGGCCCTCGTTGAACGTCTTGGCGGCGCCGTACAGCGTGTCGTTGTCGTACGGGTGGTGGTCCTCGCGGGTGGGGAACGTCTCGGCCAGGCCGTACACCGACGCCGACGACGCCGCGACCACCTTGCGCACGCCCGCCTCCGCGGCGGCCTCCACGACCTCGTAGGTGCCGTCCACCAGCACCTGGAGCGCCAGCCGGGGCTCCTCAGCGCACTGGGTGATCCGGATGGCGGCCTGGTGGAACACGAGGTCCATGCCCCTGGTCACCGACCGGACCAGCGCGGTGTCGCGGATGTCGCCCTCGACGACGCGGAGCCGCCCGTCCGCGGCGGCCTCGGCGGCGGCGAGGTTGGCGCGCCGCCCGCGGACGAAGTTGTCCAGGACGACGACCTCGCCCGCGCCCGCGGCGAGCAACTGGTCGACGATGGTCGAGCCGATGGTGCCCGCGCCGCCGGTCACCAGGCAGCGGCTGTTGTCAATCATCGAGAAGGTCCCCCAGGTCGATTCTTCTGCCGTCATTGTGGATGCTTCGCCCGGCCGCTTCCAGCAGGGCGAGGACGCGCAGCCCCGACCGTCCGTCGGTCAGCGGCGCGCGTCCTTCGGTGATGGCGGCGGCGAACTCGCTCATCACGCCGCGCAGGGCCTCACGCTCGGGCAGGGCCGGGACGACGACGTCACCGGTCCGGTAGGAGATGAGGGCCGCCCGGCGCTCGTCCGCCCCGGCGGACGACAGGTCGACGCCCCGGTCGTACACGGCGAGGCGCTGGGCGGGGTTCACGTCGTCCCACACGATCGTGCGGCGCGATCCGCCGATCACGGTGGTGCGGATCTTGGTGGGGCTGAGCCAGTTGACGTGCACGTGGGCGAGCACGCCCGAGCGCAGCCACAGGGTGAGGTAGGCCAGGCACGGCCGCCCGGCCCCGATCGGGTCGGAGGCGTGCGCCGACACCGCGACCGGGTCGAGGCCGCCGGGCAGCACGAAGTCGAGTATCGACAAATCGTGCGGCGCGAGGTCCCACAACACGTCCACGTCCGGCTGCACCAGCCCGAGGTTGATGCGCACCGAGTCGACGAACTGGACGTCGCCGAGCTCCCCGGTGGTGACCAGGTCACGGATCTTGCGGACCACGGGGGTGTAGCAGAACGTGTGGTCCAGCATGAGCACGCGCTGACGCTCCTCGGCGAGCGCCACCAGCTTGGCCCCCTCCGCGTGGGTGGGGGTCAGCGGCTTCTCCACCAGCACGTGCTTGCCGGCGTCCAGGGCGGCGCGGACCAGGTCGAAATGGGTCCGCGCCGGGGTGGCGACGGCGACCGCGTCCACCGCCGGGTCCTGGAGCACCTGCTCGTACGACGCCGTCGGCCTCACCGTGGTGTAGCGCCCGAGCACGGCCCGGGCCCGTTCCTCGTCGAGGTCGCACAGCCACTCCAGCCGCAGCTCGGGGGTGGCCATCGCGTTCCGCACCAGGTTGGGCCCCCAGTAGCCCGCGCCGATCACGGCAAGGCCGATCGTCACGTGGCACTCCTTTCGTTCGTCAGGCGATCGAATCGCACACGGATGGCGGGATCAGCTGCCGGGGGTGAACAGCACGTCCACCCAGTAGTTGGCCCCGTTGAAGCTGGCGGTCGGGAAGCCGGAGGACGACCCGTACCGGTACACGCCGTTGGCGCCTCCCGCCCCGCCGTTGGCCAGCGCGTGCAGCGGCGAGTTGTCCACGGGCCCGGCGTTGAAGTAGCCGCCGTCGCCCGCGTAGTGCCCGTTCGGCGCCAGGTAGGACGCCACGTACACCTGGCCGGCGACGACGTCCACGGGGACGTCGAACAGCAGGGTCTGCCAGCCGCTCGCCGTCTCGTTGACGAAGGTGCCGTTGGCCAGCGGCGTGCCGGTGCCGCTCCACAGGTTGCCCACGTGGGTGCCGGTGTTCCCCGCGCCCTTGTAGAAGCGGATGCCGTTGATCACGCCGTCCATCTCCGCGGTGAACTTCACACCGAGCTCCACCGAGCTGGAGTCGTTGATCGACGGGGTGGCGGGCACGGCGTTGCTCGCGAAGATGGAGCACGGGCAACTCGCGGGGCCGCCGGTGGTGAACGACCACGACGTGGTGGTCATGGCGTTCTCCGAGTCGTCCTCGGCGCCGCTGACCGTCACGGTGTAGGTGGTGCTCTGCGCCAGCGGCGCGTCCGGGGTGAAGGTCAGCAGCGTGCCGGACTGGCTGAGCGAGCGGGTGCCCGCGACCGCCTGGTTGGCGGCGTTCTTCACCGTGATCGTGGCGGTGCTCTCCACGATCGGCTCGCTGAACGTCGCGGTCACCGCGGTGCCGGTGGCCACGCCGGTGCCGCCGTGGTCGGGCGACCGCATCGTGATGAACGGCGCGGTGGTGTCGGCCAGCTTGGTGAAGATGACGTCCACCCAGTAGTTGCTCGCGCCCCACGAACTCGTCGGGAACGCACGCGCGCCGTACTGGTAGACGCCGTTGCCGCCGCTCGACCCGCTGGCCAGGGTGCGCAGCGGCGTCGCGGTGACCGCCGAGGCGAGGCCGTTGGACGTCGCCGAGTACCGGCCGTTCGGGGCGTGGTAGGACGCGACGTAGGTGGTGTCCCTGGTCACCGGCCACGGCGTGCCGAAGTAGACCTCCTGCCAGCCCTGCGTGGACTCGTCGGTGAAGGTCGCCGTCGTCAGCTCCTGCCCGGTGGCGCTCCACAGGGTGCCGGTGTGGGTGCCGGTGTTGCCGGGGCCCTTGTAGAACCGGATGCCCTCGATGAAGCCGTCCTGCGAGGCCTGGAACTTGACGCCGAGGTTCACCGCCGCCGGGTCGTTGACGCTCGGGTTGTCCGGCACCGTGACGTCCGGCCAGATCGTGCACGGGCACACGCCCGCGGCCCACGCCTTGGCCGTGGTGAACGTGAACTCGTACGGCTGGGTCATCGTGTTGCCCGCGTCGTCCTTGGCCCCGCTGACCGACACGGTGAACGGCTCGCCGGGGGCGAGCGGCGCGGCCGGCGCGAAGGTGAGGTTCTTGCGGGAGGCGTCCAGCGAGACGGTGCCGGCGACGTTCGCCTGCGTGGAGTCCTTCACGGTGAACACCGCCGTGCCGGACTGGATCGGCTCACCGAAGGTGATCTTCGGCTGCACCGTGGTGGCCACGCTGGAGGAGCCGGGCACCGGCGTGGCCGAGGTGGCCGCCGGCGGGTAGACGTCGTTGACGGTGAAGACGACGTCGACGTAGTAGTTGCCGCCGTTGTAGGTCTGGTTCGGGAAGCCCGCCCCGGCCCGGTAGACGCCGTTGCCCGCCGTCTCGGTGGCCTTCGGCGCGGTGAGCGGCGCGTTCACCAGCGGCTGGTACCGGAAGAAGTTGCCGTCGGCGGCGTAGTGGCCGTTCGGCGCGAAGTAGGAGGCGACGTACTCGGTGCCCGCGGTGACGTACACCGGGGAGCCGAAGTTCAGCGTCTGCCAGCCGGTGGCGGACTCGCCGCCGAAGGTGCCCGAGGCCAGCGGGTCGCCGGTGCTCGACCACAGGGTGCCGGTGTGGGTGCCGGTGTTGCCGGTGCCCTTGTAGAACTTCACGCCGGTCAGGTAGCCGTTGACCGACGGGGTGAAGCGCACGCCGAGCTCCAGCGCGCTGCCGTCGTTCTCCGCGGGGTTGTTCGGCACGGTGGACGGCGAGAACAGGCTGCACGGGCACTCGACGGTGACGTTCCTGGTCGCCTCGGCGCCGACGTTGCCGCTGTCGTCGGCCGCGCGCACCTTGATGGTGGTGGCGCCGACGCCGGTGACCTTCCACGAGTAGGTCCAGGCGGTACGGCCGGAGGCCGGGTGCCAGGTGCCGCCGTTGTCGGTGGAGACCTCGACCGCGCCGACCTGCCCGCCGAGGTCCAGGGCGGTGCCGCTGACGGTGACGGTGGAGCCGTTGCTCACGGTGGCGCCGGACGCCGGGGCCGTGATCGTGGCCGTGGGCGCGGTGACGTCGGTGGACTTGACGGCGAGGCTCAGCGGCGAGACCAGGGACTTCGGCTGCACGCCCATGTCGGCGAACAGGTTGACCGTGGCCTGCCTGATCCGCTGGTCGGCGTAGCTGTTGGAGTCGTAGCTGTCGTGCTCGTCGTCCAGGCCCCAGCTCCACTGCACGGTGCCGGCGCCGAACACCAGGGCGCCGCTCGGCGCGCGGTACAGCGTCATGCGGTGGGTGGCGCTCCTCTCGGCGACGTTGGTGCCCTGGTCGATGAGCACCTGCTCGGCCATCGAGGTGGTGCTGGACAGCCGCACCAGGCCCTTCGGCCGGGCGCCGTTGTCGATGTCCTCGTCCCACTCGTAGCCCACCAGGCCCGGGAAGCTGATCGACCCGGTGAACTGGCTCGCCACCGTGGTGCCGCGCCAGAAGCGCATCTTGCCGTCGGCCGCCGGGACGGTCAGCGGGATCGCCTGGCAGCCGTTGGCCGACGTGGTGCAGTTGACGGTGAACAACTGGCCGGTGAGGCCGTTCTCCGGCCGGTTGCCGTCGGCGGGCGGGCTGAAGCGGTTGTCGCGCCAGGTGCCGGTCCACACGTTGGGCGTGGGGTCGATCTTCGCGTTGGCGTGGGTCTCCTTGTAGGAGACCAGCGTGCGGTAGTTGTTCTCCCAGCGGGTCTTCCAGTAGACCTCGTTGCCGCTGAAGAACGCGAGGCTCACCCCGGCGTCCCTGGCCGCCTCGAACGCGGCGCGCTCCTCGCCCGACCAGTACTCGTCGTGGCCGACCGACAGCAGCGTCTTGTGGGTGAGCAGCGTGGCGGGCGACCGCGCGGCGTCGAGCGAGGACTGGTAGGTGACGTTGTAGCCGTTGGCCTCAAGCCAGCGGACCATGGGGTACTCGTTGGCGAAGACGAAGTCGCGGCCCCACGGTGTGGACTCGCGGGTGTTGAACGGCCGGTTGTAGCTGACCTTCACGGCGCGGCCGGGGGCGGCGACGCTGTCGCCGCGGTACAGGCTGTTGTGGACCTTGTTGGGGTTCTCCTCGGTGGCGGGGATGTCGCCCCAGGAGTTGTACGCCTGCCAGGTGCTGTCGGCGGTGCGGAACAGCAGGTCCGAGGTGCTGGCGTCGTCGCGCACGACGAAGACCACGTGGGTGTCGTCGTTGGTGTCGGGACGGATCACGTGGGCGAAGTAGATGCCGGAGACGGCCGTGGTGGGAACGGTCCAGCTCGCGACCGTGCCCCAGTTGCAGGACACCTCGCCGGTGGTGGCGTTCTCCGGGCAGCTCGGCTGGAAGCGGGAGACCGAGGTGGTGGCGGGCACGGAGATGATCTTGCGGGCGCCGTCGCCGCGGTAGTAGCCCATCCGGTAGATGTCGACCTGGAGCGTCAGGGCCGCGGACCTGATCTTGAAGTTGACGGTCTGGCCGAGGTTGACGCTCATCTGGTCGGCGTAGCCCTCGACGGTGCCCTGCGGGTTGGTCTCCCACTCGCTCCGGTCGTTGCCCTGCTGGTCGTTCTCGCAGGTGATCTTGTTGCCGCCCGCGTCGCACGGGCCGGCGGCACCGGCCGGCGTGGCCGGCACGGTGAGAAATGCGATGAAACTTAACGCTGCCGCGGCGATCGCCGACAAAGGCCGGCGCGCGGCACTGCGCGATGTCATGGTGCTCCCACGTGACGATATGGGTGAGTGATCCCCGGTGGTGCTCACGCTGCGGAGCGTGGTCCCGACGAATCGACGCCCGTACGGTGACGCCGGTTTACCAGGGACAGGCAATCGGGACCCTTCTGTCACACCCGTAACCTCGCCAGAGGGGCCCTGACCCGTGCCAGGGCGTCCCGCGCCGGGCGGCCTCGCCCGGCCGCGGGGGCTTCGCGGCTGGTATTCATTTCTGGGTAAGGCGGGTTTCCCGAACGGCCGGGAAAGTGTTCACCCGGCCTTCTCCTTCAGCGCGATGACCGATTTCACCAGACCGCCGAGCCGCTCGAACCGGATGTGCGACGAGGGGAAGTAATGCCGCATCTCGGTGATGCTGAGCAGCTCCACCTCCATCACGATGTTGCGGGCCGCCTCCCGGTCGGAGGTCGGCGTGTGCACGAGCGGCCAGCGCCGCAGCAGCGCCGTGCGGGCGGCGATGGGGAGGTACTGGAAGCCGGGGAACAGGAAGTGCGGCTCCACCGGGAAGTAGCGGTACGGCGTCTGCACCCAGTGGCGGTCGGCCAGCTCGTGCACCGCGTCGGCGAACTGCTGACGGCGCAGGTGGCCGCCGACGTGCTCGATCACCGCGTTGGAGAACACCAGGTCGTACCCGCCGTTCCGGATCTCCCGCGGCAGGTCGCACGCGTCGGCGACGTCGGCGCGCATCCAGTCGGGCAACTCGGCCGGGGGCTTCTCCAGGTTCACGACGCGTACCCGCGCCGGGCGCACCGGCGCCCGCAGCCAGGCGCCCGCCGTGCCGCCGAGGTCGATGACCGACATCTCGGACAGGTCGGGGAAGCGCTGGGCGAACCAGTTCCAGCGTCGCGCCCTCGCCTTGGCCCCGAGCGAGTCGGGGGCGTCGACGAAGCGACTCCGGAGGGCGTTCAGACGGCTCACTGTCTCTCCTTGACGGCGGTTAGGAGACTGGGGGGGACGGCGGAGCGGTGCGGCACGGGCCGGCGGAGGGCGGGCTGGGCACGTTCCAAAACGAGACCGCCCAACTATCGCAGAAGCCGCCGCCGCGCGGAGCGGCACGGGCCATTCGATAGCGCACTGAGACACGGAGATGTCACTCTGGGCGCGTGAAGCAACTGAGCATCGCGCACGCCTACCTGCACACCCCCGGCCTCCACACCGACGAGCGGGGAACGTTCCTGGAGTGGTACCGCGCGGACCGCATGGCCGAGGTCGTCGGCCACCGGCTGGACCTCGCCCAGGCCAACTGCTCGGTGTCCCGCCGCGGCGTGCTGCGCGGCGTGCACTTCGCCGACGTGCCGCCCGGCCAGGCCAAGTACGTCACCTGCGTGTCGGGCACCGTGCTCGACGTCGTGGTGGACATCAGGGTCGGCTCGCCCACCTTCGGCCGGTGGGAGGCGGTCGAGCTAGACGACCGCACCCGGCGGGGCCTGTACGTCGGGGAGGGACTCGGCCACGCGTTCATGGCGCTCACCGACCAGGCGACCGTCATCTATGCCTGCTCGGAGCCGTACGCCCCGCGGCGCGAGCACGGCGTGCACCCGCTGGACCCGGCGCTCGGCATCGCCTGGCCCGCGGACGTGCGGCCGCTGCTGTCGCCCAAGGACGCCGCCGCGCCGACCCTGGCCGAGGCGCGCGAGAAGGGGCTGCTGCCGCAGTACGACGACTGCCTCGCGTACTACGCCAAGCTGCGTGCCCGCTCGTCCGGTTGAACCGTGCCACTGCTGATCAGGCGAAACCGGACGTCTGTTGCGTTTCCGGTTGCTGAGATGAGCGAGAAAGGGATGCCGTAATCGCATTACGTATACCAATTGGGCCCAATTAGCAGTTAAAACCAGGCGATCCGGTTGTCTCATCGTTTCCCAACCGCAACAATGGCCTCGCACTGAAACATGATCGGCGCTCAGGTGCGCCGGAGTGGAGGCTGTGCCAGTGAGCACTCGCCGGCATGCGGACCGCTCGCGCCCCGAGCGCCGGTCCACGAGAAGCAGAGCCGGGAGGCCGTCCCGGTTCCCCGTGCTCGGACGGGTCTCCTTACTGGCCGCCGCGGCGTTGCTGGGGGCGACGGTCACGGTCGTGATCGTCAACCGGGCGCCCGCCCCGCCGCCGGTCGCGAGCACCGCGCCGGTGTCGTCGGAGGTGACGCTGGAGTCGAGCCTGTGGAAGACCAAGAAGGTCGCGGGCACGGCCCAGATGGAGAACACCCCGCTGGAGCTCGGCACCCGATTCCGTGCCAACAAGGACGGCGAGGTCGCGGGCGTCCGCTTCTACAAGCCGGCCGGTGAGACCGGGGTCCACCGCGGCAGCCTGTGGGACTCCCGCGGCAAGCTGCTCGCCAAGGTGACCTTCACCGGCGAGAGCAAGAGCGGCTGGCAGCAGGCGCTGTTCGACGAGCCGGTCCGCACCGTCGCCGGACGCACCTACACCGTCTCTTACCACACCGAGAACGGCGGGTACGTCGCCAAGCCCGGCGCCTTCAAACGGCCCGTCACCTCCGGCCCGCTCACCGCGGAGGCCGGGGTGTTCGGCGTCACCGAGCAGGCCGGCTTCCCCTCCCGCGTGCACCCGCGCCGGGTCAGCTACTTCGTGGACCTGGTCTTCCGGCACCGCGAGCGCCGCTGGCACCACCCGCGCCCGAGCGGCCGGCCGACCGGCGCGCCGACCACCGACCCGACGGTCGTGCCGACGCCGTCGCCCACCGACGGCGAGGTCACGCCGACCCCGAGCCTCACGCCGACCGAGCCGGGCACGCCGAGCAGCACGCCGAGCCTGACGCCCACGCCGCCCGAGGCCACGCCGACGCCGACGCGCAGCCGCACGCCGAGCGCGACGCCGAGCACGACCCGCAGCTCCACCCCGCGGCCCTCGCTGACGCCGTCGAACACGCCGACGCGGGAGGCGACACCCACGCCGACGCGCAGCTCCACGCCGCCGCCGCCCACCGGCTCGTTCCCCGGCGCCGCCGACACCGGCGTCCCCGCGGGGGTCACGCTGAAGGAGAGCAAGTCGATCACTGTGACCAAGGACGGCACGGTCATCGACGGCATGGAGGTCCGCGGCGAGATCAACGTGGACGCCGACAACGTCACCATCAAGAACACGCGGGTCGCGGCGTCGCCCGGCCAGTGGGGCATCATCCAGCGCCAGGGCCGCAGCGGCCTGGTGGTGCAGGACAGCGAGGTGTTCGGCAACGGCAAGGAGCAGACGCAGTTCGGCATCATCAACCAGGGCGGCGACCTGACCGTGCGCCGGGCCGACATCCACACGATCAGCAACGGCATCCTCACCGAGCAGGGCCTGATCGAGGACTCCTACCTGCACGATCCGAAGTACTTCTCCGGTGACCACACCGACATGATCATGTGCACCGCCGGCCCGCCGTCCGGCGCCAAGCTGGTGATCCGCGGCAACACGGTGATCAACAACCTCGACCAGACCGGCGCCATCGCCCTGTTCCAGGACTTCGGCGTGGTGAGGAACGTCACCGTCGAGGGCAACTTCCTGGCCGGCGGCGGCTACTCGCTGTACGCCGGGGCGGGCAGCAAGGGCGTCTCGTCCAACATCAAGGTCGTCGGCAACGTCTTCAGCAAGGACGTCTGGGCCAAGGGCGGCTACCACGGCCCGGTCGCGTACTGGGACAAGAACGGGACAGGCAACGAGTGGCGGGACAACGTCTGGGAGGACGGCAAGCCCGTCTCCGCGGGCTGAGCCCGGAGGACCGGCAAGGGAAGGCCCCCGCGGACGTTTCCGCGGGGGCCTTCCCTTGTGCGTGGTGGCGGCGAGTGGCCGGGGTCAGCCGACGCGCCAGGTGTCCCCGCCGCGCAGCAGGTCGGAGAGCACGCCCGGCCCGCGGTCGGCGACGGCGTCGTTGACCTGCTGCTCCATCAGCGTGTCGTACGCCGGGCGCTCCACCGACCGGAACACGCCGATCGGCACGTGCTCGAACGCCGGCTCGTCCAGCCGGGACAACGCGAACGCCACCGACGGGTCGGGGTTGTGCGCGTCGTGCACGAGGATGTCGCTCTCGGGCACACCCGCGCGGTCCACGACCTCGATGCCCCCGCCCGGCGCGCGGCGCGCGGCCTTGGTGGCGGACACGATCGGCTGCCCGTGCTCCAGGCGCAGCGTGATGTCGTCACGCAGCCCAGGGTCCTTGAGCTGGTCGAACGCGCCGTCGTTGAAGATGTTGCAGTTCTGGTAGATCTCCACCAGGCTCGCGCCGCGGTGCGCCGTCGCCTCGCGCAGCACCGACTGCAGGTGCTTGCGGTCGGAGTCGATGGTGCGCGCCACGAAGCTCGCCTCGGCGCCGAGCGCCAGCGAGATCGGGTTGAACGGCTTGTCGAGCGAGCCCATCGGCGTCGACTTGGTGATCTTGCCGACCTCGGAGGTGGGGGAGTACTGCCCCTTGGTCAGGCCGTAGATGCGGTTGTTGAACAGCAGGATGTTCAGGTTGACGTTGCGGCGCAGCGCGTGGATCAGGTGGTTGCCGCCGATGGACAGCGCGTCGCCGTCCCCGGTGATCACCCACACCGACAGGTCGGGGCGGGACGCCGCGAGGCCCGTCGCGATGGCCGGGGCGCGGCCGTGGATCGAGTGGAACCCGTAGGTGTTCAGGTAGTAAGGGAAGCGGGACGAGCAGCCGATGCCGGAGACGAACACGATGTTCTCGCGGCGCAGCCCGAGCTCGGGCAGGAAGCTCTGCACCGCCGCCAGGATGGCGTAGTCACCGCACCCCGGGCACCAGCGCACCTCCTGGTCGCTCTTGAAGTCCTTCAGGCTCTGCTTGGCGTCGGACCGCGGGATGAGGGTCAGCCCGCTGCCCCTGAGCCCCTCGACATCACCGACATGTCCGTTGGTCGTGGTTTCACTCACTGTCGATCACGTCCTGGATCACTCCGGCCAGTTCCTCGGCCTTGAAGGGGAGACCGCGCACGCGGTTGTAACTGATGATGTCGACGAGGAAGCGGGCACGCAGCAGCAGCGCGAGCTGGCCGAGGTTGATCTCCGGCAGCAGCACCTTGTCGTACGCGCGCAGCACCTCGCCGGTGTTGGCCGGCAGGGGGTTCAGGTGACGCAGGTGGGCCTGCGCGACCTTGCCGCCGGACCGCCTGACCCGCCGTATCGCCGCCGCGATCGGCCCGTAGGTCGAGCCCCAGCCGAGCACGAGCACCCGGGCGTCGCCCTCGGGGTCGTCGACCTCCAGCGCCGGGATGTCCTGCGCGATGCCGTCGATCTTGGCCTGGCGCAGGCGGACCATGCGGTCGTGGTTGTTGGGGTCGTAGGAGATGTTGCCGCTGCCGTCGGCCTTCTCGATGCCGCCGATGCGGTGCTCGAGACCCGGCGTGCCCGGCACCGCCCAGGGGCGGGCCAGCGTCTGCGGGTCGCGGCGGAACGGCAGGAACGTCGTGCCGTCGTCGCCGTTCGGCGCCACGGTGAAGTCGGCGGACAGGTCCGGCAGATCGTCCACCTCGGGCAGCAGCCACGGCTCGGAGCCGTTGGCGAGGTAGCCGTCGGACAGCAGCATCACCGGCGTGCGGTACTTGACGGCCAGCCGGGCCGCCTCGATCGCCGCGTCGAAGCAGTCGGACGGGGTGGACGGCGCGACGATCGGCAGCGGCGACTCGCCGTTGCGGCCGAACATGGCCATCAGCAGGTCGGTCTGCTCGGTCTTGGTCGGCATGCCGGTGGACGGGCCGGCGCGCTGCACGTCCACGACGATCAGCGGCAGTTCGGTGGCGACCGCGAGGCCCACCGTCTCGCCCTTCAGCACCACGCCGGGGCCGGAGGTGGTGGTGACGCCGAGCGACCCGCCGAACGCCGCGCCGAGGGCCGCGCCCACACCCGCGATCTCGTCCTCCGCCTGGAAGGTGCGCACCCCGAACCGCTTGTGCTTGGACAGCTCGTGCAGGATGTCCGACGCCGGGGTGATCGGGTAGGACCCGAGGAACAACGGCAGACCCGACCGCACGGACGCGGCCACCAAGCCGAGCGCCAGCGCCTGGTTGCCCGAGATGTTGCGGTACAGGCCGGGGGCCAGCTTGGCCGGCTTGACCTCGTAGGACACCGAGAACGACTCGGTGGTCTCGCCGTAGTTCCAGCCCGCCTGGAACGCCGCGACGTTGGCGTTCGCGATGTCGGGCTTCTTGGCGAACTTGGCGCGCAGGAACTTGACGGTCGCCTCGGTCGGCCGGTGGTACAACCACGACAGCAGGCCGAGGGCGAACATGTTCTTGGCCCGCTCGGCGTCCTTCTTGGAGATGTCGAAGCCTTCGAGGGACTTGACCGTCAGGGACGTCAGCGGCACCGCGTGCACGCGCCACTCGCCGAGGGAGCCGTCCTCGACGGGGCTCGCGGCGTAGCCGACCTTCTGCAGGTTGCGCTTGGTGAACTCGTCGGTGTTGACGATGATGTCGGCGCCGCGGGGCAGGTCGCCGAGGTTGGCCTTGAGGGCGGCGGGGTTCATCGCCACGAGGACGTTGGGGGCGTCACCGGGGGTGAGGATGTCGTGGTCGGCGAAGTGGAGCTGGAAGCTCGACACTCCGGGGAGCGTGCCCGCGGGGGCGCGGATCTCCGCAGGGAAGTTGGGCAGTGTGGAGATGTCGTTACCGAACTCGGCGGTCTCGGCGGTGAATCGGTCGCCGGTGAGTTGCATGCCGTCGCCGGAGTCGCCCGCGAATCGGATGATCACGCGATCGAGTTGCTGCACCTGCTTGGTCACAGCTCACTCCTCTTCGACGCGGCGCGGCGTCGTCGCTGGTGGCACGATGTCACTTCCATGCTAGATCCCTAAGGGTGGCTCGGCTTCTTTCCGCATGCGCGTCGATCAGAGGTGTGACCCGTCTCTGGGACGGCGGGCGGTGTTCTCCGCGGTTCCGGCAAGCCGTCAGGGGGACGGCCGTGGATGGCGGTGGTCCTTCCCGGGGGAGGACCCGGGGTCGTACGGGGGTCGGAGACGTCCGCTCACGGCCTCATCACGGCCGGAAGCGGATCCAGGTACACAGCCCTGCGGCGAGCCTGCCTAGATCAACGTGCAAGCGGGAGTAGAGCACGTCACTGGTCACGTTCACCAACTATATGTCGCTCATGCCGATGGCCCCAGTCTCGCCTCGCCTGTGTGGCGCGGCTTCGGGCACCCGGCGCGGCGTCGTGGACCTGTCCTGCCGCCATGCTCTCCGGACCCGGCAGGTCGGGGACGGTGACAAAGGTATAACCGCGGCGCGCCAGCCCCTTCAGTACCAGCGGGGGAGCCGCGGCGTGGGGGTGCGTCGGTCCCGCTGGGTAGTGCCTGGGGGACGCAGGGGCATTGGTGTACTTTTAGGGGAGCCGGCCCCGTGGAGGTGGAGGCGGTATGGGCGGTACGAGCGGTTACTACAGCTCCTACCTGGTCGTGGCCGTACTGCTGCTGATCGGCTGTGCCGTGTTCGCCGGCGCGATGCTGGCCAGCCGCATGCTCAGCCCCCGCAACAGCACCCCCGACAAGCTCACCACCTACGAGTGCGGCGTCGACCCGGTCGGCGAGGGATGGGCGCAGACGCAGATCCGCTACTACGTCTTCACCTACCTCTACGTGGTGTTCGCGGTGGACGCGGTGTTCCTGTTCCCCTGGGCGACCGTCTTCGCGGCGCCGGGCTTCGGCCTCACCACGCTGGTCGAGATGTTCGTCTTCCTGGCGTTCATCGCGCTCGGCATCCTGTACGCCTACCGCAAGCGCGTGCTGACCTGGACCTGACCAGGCCCTCGGCGCACCTGGGCCTCGCCGGATCACGTCGCAGGAGGGAGAATGCGACCATGGCCGCCAGCGATCTCCCGATGCCCACGGTCGGGCCGGTTTCCCGGCTCGCTCCGAAACCCATGCGGTTCATCCTCAACTGGGGGCGCCGCTACTCGCTGTGGGTGTTCAACTTCGGGCTCGCCTGCTGCGCCATCGAGTTCATCGCCACCTCGATGAGCAGGCACGACTTCATCCGCTTCGGGGTCATCCCGTTCGCCAACGGCCCCAGGCAGGCCGACCTGATGATCGTGTCCGGCACCGTCACCGACAAGATGGCGCCGGCCGTCAAGCGGCTCTACGAGCAGATGCCCGACCCCAAGTACGTCATCTCGTTCGGCGCCTGCTCCAACAGCGGCGGCCCGTACTGGGACTCCTACTGCGTCACCAAGGGCGTCGACCAGATCATCCCGGTGGACGTCTACGTGCCCGGCTGCCCGCCCCGGCCCGAGGCGCTGCTGTACGGCATCATGAAGTTGCAGGAGAAGATCGCCGGCGAGTCCCTGGGCGAGCGGTACGCGCCGAAGGGTGTGGACGCGTGAGGGCCGCCGTCGAGGACCGGTACGGCGAACGCGCCACCGTGTCCGACTCCTTCGGCCAGACCACCGTGGACATCGGTCCCGCCGACTGGCTCGACCTGCTGCGCTTCGCCCGCGACGGCCTCGGCTGCGTGTACTTCGACTGGCTGACCGGCGTGGACGACCCGCCCGAGAGCATCACCGTGGTCGCCCACCTCTTCGACCCCGTCGAGCACGTCCACCTGCTGGCACGCACCAAGGTCTCCCGCGCCGACCCGCGCCTGCCGAGCGTCACCGGTGTCTACCGCGGCGCCGACTGGCACGAGCGCGAGACGTTCGAGATGTTCGGCGTGGTCTTCGAGGGCCACCCCCACCTGGTGCCGCTGCTGCTGCCCGACGGCTTCGAGGGCCACCCGCTGCGCAAGGACTTCGTGCTCGCCGCCCGGGTCGCCAAGCCGTGGCCGGGCGCCAAGGAACCCGGCGAGTCCGGGCACGGCGCGCCGAGCCGCCGCCGCGTGCTGCCGCCCGGCGTGCCCGCCGACTGGGGGAAGCCCGCCGCGCCCGGGGAGGCGAGCGATGGCTGAGGTGCTCGACGTCGCGCTGCGGCTCGCCGTGATCGTCATCGCGTTCCTCACCCTGCCGCTGATCGTCGGGCAGACCGAGCACAAGGCCATGGCCCACATGCAGTCCCGCCTCGGCCCGATGTACGCGGGCGGCTTCCACGGGTGGGCGCAGCTCATCGCCGACGGGGTGAAGTTCGTCCAGAAGGAGGACGTCATCCCGGCCGCCGCCGACCGCAGGGTGTTCTCCCTGGCCCCGGCCGTGGCCCTGGTGCCGTACCTCGTCGTGATGATCGTCATCCCGGTCGGGCCCGGGCTGATCGGCGCCGACCTCGACGCCGGGCTGTTCTTCGTGCTCGCCGTGATGGGCGTCGGGGTGCTCGGCTCGATCATGGCGGGCTGGTCGTCGGCCAACAAGTACTCCGTGCTCGGCGGCATGCGCTCGGCCGCGCAGCTCATGTCGTACGAGCTGCCGCTGGTGCTGGCCGCCTCGTCGGTGGCGATGGCGGCGGGCACGTTGTCGCTGCCCGGCATCGTGGAGGCCTGGCAGTGGTGGTGGCTGCCGTGGCAGGCGATCGGCGCGGTGGTGTTCTTCGTCGCTGGCCTCGCCGAGCTGCGCCGGCCGCCGTTCGACATGCCGATCGCCGACTCCGAGATCATCATGGGGCCGATGACCGAGTACACCGGCATCCGCTTCGCGTTGTTCATGTTGTCGGAGTACGTCGGCATCGTGGTGCTGTCCGCGCTGACCACGGTGTTGTTCCTCGGCGGGTGGCAGGGGCCGCTGCTGCCGGGGCCGGTGTGGACGCTGCTGAAGGTCTTCGCGCTGGCGTTCGTGGTGATCTGGGTGCGGGTCAGCTTCCCGCGCCTGCGGGCCGACCAGTTGCAGAAGCTGGCCTGGCTAGGGCTGGTCCCGGCCGCGCTGCTCCAGCTCGCCCTCACCGGCGTCGTCAAGGTGCTCGCCGGCTGACACCCTCGCGAGAGCCTCGCGCAGCAGCGCGGCGTGCTCGGGGCAGGTGGCGGGGTCGTCGAGCAGGCGCCGCGCGGCCCGGCCGTTCTCGGCGGCCCGGCGCAGCACGGCGGCCACGGGGTCGGAGTCCGTGCCCCGCGCCCGGTCCGGCAGGTCGATGCGGCCGGTGGAGTGGGCCTCCAGCACGGCGCGGGTGATGGCGGCGAGGATGTCGCAGTCCCAGCTCCTGCCGTCCGGGCCGTACTTGACGAGCATGGCGACCGACCACTGGTCGGGGTGCTTGGTGATCTCGTCGAGCACGGCGTCCGGCAGCAGCGGCCGCGCGTCGGGGCCGTTCCCGCGCCGCATCCGCGTGGCGGCGGCCAGCGCACCGCCGAGAGCCCGCAGGATGCTCGCGCTCTCCGGCCCGAACAGCCCCGGCCCCGCCCGGTTGATCAGCGTACGCGCCGCCTGGAGGGCCACCGGGCAGGCCTGCCCCCAGAACGCGGCGAGATAGCCCGCGTCCCCGAGCCGCCGGACCAGATCCTCGGCGAGCAGACGCGCCGCCGCGTTCCCGTGGCCCGCGTTCCCGTCCGCCGCGCCGCCGTTCGCGGCGTGCCCGTTGGCCGCGTTCCCCTCCACCGGGCTCCCGCCCGCCGGGTTCTCGCCCGCCACGACCCGGGACAGGGCCTCCACGTGTCGCTCGGCCTGCTCGCCGGCGTGCCCGGTGGCCTCCCAGTCCAGGCGTACGGTCGTCGCGGACGTGGCGGGTGATCCGCCGGAGGCCGGTGCCGGGGCGGACGGGGGGTCGGCCAGGGTGAGGGCCTTGGCGGCGCGGGCGGCCATGTCGCGGGCGTCACGCAGGGCCTCGTCGGCCAGGTGGGGGAGGGCGGCGAACGACAGGGTGCTGTCCCACTGGAGCATCTTCCGCTGGATCGTCGGGCCGTGCTCGGCGAGCAGGGACTCCAGCCGCTGGAGCCGGCGTGCCAGCTCCTGGAGGCCGGCCGGTTCGACACCGACGAACTCGTCCATGTCCCCCCTCTCGCGGACGGCCCGCCGTCCGGGTCTGCTACAACGCGACCTTCCGGCGTTCCGCCTCCTCAAGGCGGGCGATCAGATGGGGCTGCTCGGCGAGCACGTCGTGCAGGAGCCTGACCAGCCTCGCGTACCGGGCGTACCAGTCCGCCGCCCACCGGTCGGCCGCGGCGCCGTGCCAGGTGGCGTCGCCGAACAGCGGCGGGACGGCGGCGAGCGCCTGCAGGATCTCACCGGCCGCCTCGGCGACCTCGGCCATGTCCGCACGGCACTGCGCGACGGGCGACGGCGGCATGCGAACTCCTCCCTGCGGAGCGGCCGGACACGGCGGCTGACACCGCCGTGTAAACCTAAGGGAAGCGCGTGCCGGGCTGCCAGGCTTACCGAATCCGAAAATCGAAATTACCGAACCCCCGCTTATCCCCGCATTCCCCGCGTGTTCCGGTACCGGCCGTCATGCGGTGACACCGGCCGCCTAATGCACGATGGCCAGCATCACGTCCGAGGCCGTGGGGCGGTTCTCCGGCTTCTTGTCGAAGCACCTGCCGATCACGTCCGCCAGCCCGTCCGGCAGCGCCGACAGGTCAGGCTGCTTGGTGAAGATCCGGTTGAACACCGCGGCGATGTTGTCCTCGCCGAACGCCGGCGTGCCGGTCGCGGCGAAGTACATCGTGCCCGCCCAACTGAAGATGTCGGACGGCGGCCCGACCCGCTCGCCCGACACCTGCTCGGGCGACATGTACGCGGGCGTGCCGAGCGCCCCGCTGGAGGTCGCGGTGGCGTTGTCCAGCACCCTGGCGATGCCGAAGTCCACCACCCGGGGCCCGTCCGTGCCGATCAGCACGTTGCTCGGCTTGAAGTCGCGGTGCACGATGCCGGCCCGGTGGATGGCGGCCAGCGCGCCCGAGGTGCCGAGCGCGAGCCGCACCAGGCCGTCCTGGCTGCGTGGTCCCCGTTCCCGCACGAGCTGCTCCAGTGACGCGCCCTCGACGTACTCGCTCACGATGAACAGCCGCTCGTCGGCCACGTCGGCGTCGATCACCCGCGCGGTGGAGAACGGCGCCACCCGGCGGGCGGCCTCCACCTCGCGCAGGAACCGCTGCCGCGCGTTGCCTTCGGTGGCCAGCCGCGCGTGCAGCACCTTGATCGCGACCCGGGTGCCCTCCGGCGTCTCGCCCAGGTACACCGCGCCCTGGCCACCCTCGCCGAGGCTGCCGATCAGCCGGTAGCGCCCGATCTGCGTGGGCTCGCCCACGGGCAGCGGCCCGGGGTCCCGGCCGGGCAGCGTCGCGCCGCTGTGCAGGATGGACGTCTTGTCCGGCGTGGGCAGCGTCTGTGACGGCCCGGGCTCCGGCCGTTCCACGAGCGTGGGCTTCGGCGGCGGGGGCGCGGGGCGGTCCTGCGGCGGGTACGACGGCCGTTCCCGCGCCGCGGCCGGCGGGTACGAGGGCCGGTCCTGCGGCGTGTTGCGGGGTGCGTCGGGAGGCGCGGGCGGCGCGCCGTGCGGGTACCGCGGCGGCGTGGCCGGCGGGTAGGACGGCCGGTTCTGGCCGTACGGGGGGCGCTCCTGCGGGGTGGGGTAGGGCCTCGGCGGCGCGGGCTGGTAGTGGCTCGCGGGCCGCGCCGGGCTCGGCTGCCACGACGGGGCCGGGTAGGGGGACTGCTGACGCGCCGCCGGGTAGCCGTGGGGCGGCGGCGGGAGGGCGCCGCGCCGGGGCGGGCGGGGGCCGAAGACCACCGAGCGTATGGCCAGCGAGTGGATCAGACCGCCGATCCAGACGGTGAACAGCGCCACCACGATGACCATGGCCACCCAGTCCGGCATGTTCGAGGAGTCGCCGTACGCGGCGGCGAGCGCGGTCATCACCACCAGGCATCCGAGGTACAGCACCGCCGCCACCCACAACACGGGGGCACGCCTGCGGGCCGCGGCGAAGCCGATGGTGAACGGCGTGCCGATGCCGCAGGTCAGAAGCGGAGCCAGTGCCCACACGATGCTCAGCGCCGTGGTGGAGGAAGAGGGCCTGACTGGCTGCATAGCGCGAACAATACGGAGATGAATGATGGTGCGCACGTTTTTCCGGCCGTGCCAGAGAATGCGGTGCTAAACCGCGACCTTCCCCACCCGGCCCTGCGGGTCAGCGCAGATAGATCGTGAGCTCCACCAGGTCGGCGTTCAGGTGGGGTGGCAGGTTCACCGCGATGGAGACGTCCTCGGCCGAGATGAAGCCGCCGACCTCCTCCCGGGCCGTGACGACGCGCCGGGCCAGCTCCGCCGTCATGCCGGGCAGCGTGGCGATCACCTCGGCCGGCGCGTGGTTCATGTCCACGAGCCCGCCGTCGTCGTACTGCCGGGGCAGGTCGGGACGGCCGATGCGCAGCTCGCGGGCGAGCGCCGGGTCGCGCTCGGCCAGCTCCCGCGCCTGCTGCCGCAGCTCGCGGCGGTACTGCGCCATGGCCACGGCCTGGTCGTTGGGAGAATCCCTGCGCTCGAAGACGTGCTTGCGCACGATCAGGGAGTGGACGGTGCCGCCGAGCCAGTTCAGCGTGGACCCGAGCACCGCGAGGATCTCCAGCGTGTCGTCCCCGCCGGGGGCGTCGGCGGCCACGCCGGTGACGAACAGCACCAGGCCGAGCGCGTAGACCAGCGCCGACAGGGCGAGCCACGCGCTGCGGGCCCGCGCCGCCGCGTACCCCATGGTGAACGGCGTGGCGAACCCGCAGGTGTACAACGGGGCGAGCGCCCACAGTACGCTGCCCGCGCCGGACGGCGGTGGCGGCTGGTACGGCGGGACCCCCTGGGTGAACGGCGGTGGCGGCACGTGCGGGCGCGGCTCCGGCCGGTGCGGCGCGGGCCGGTCGACCGGGAACTGGCCGTGCGTGGGGTTCTGGCCCAGGTGCGGGCCGCCGTGCGGCCCGTGGTGCGCGTCCCCGTGCGGGGGCGGCGGGGCGTACGGCGGTTGGGGGCGCCGCGGGTCCTGCGGCGGGGCGTACGGGCGTTCGTACCGGGGCGGCGGGGCGGAGGGCCGTTCGCGTCGCCGGGGCCCCGGATCACCGGGCCGCGAGGGGTCCGGTGGCCCCGATCCCGGGCTCCCCTGGCCGCCGTTGGTCGGGTGCATAACGGGAACAATACGGCTTCGCGCAGGGCCCTGCATCGGTCTAAGGTGCCGGTCGGCGTGTCGGAAAATTCCCTCGAATGACTGATGTTTCAGGAAAACCAGGGAGGTGGATGGGGGTCACGCATTCACGAGACCGCCTGTGTGCGTCATGATGTTGGATCGTGGCTCGTATACCAGGAGAAGGTTTGGCGAAGGGGCTGGCCGTCACCTTCCGCCACATGCTGAGCAGGGCGGACACCCGCCAATACCCTGAGGTACGACCGGATCTGCCCGCGCGGAGCCGCGGCGTCATCGCGCTGGTCGAGGAGAACTGCACGGTCTGCATGCTGTGCGCCCGCGAGTGCCCCGACTGGTGCATCTACATCGACTCCCACAAGGAGACGACCCCCGCCCCCGAGGGCGGCCGCGCCCGCGCGCACAACGTCCTCGACCGCTTCGCGATCGACTTCTCCCTGTGCATGTACTGCGGCATCTGCATCGAGGTCTGCCCCTTCGACGCCCTGTTCTGGACCCCGGAGTTCGAGTACGCCGACTACGACATCCGCGACCTCCTCCACGAAAAAGACAGACTCGCCGAGTGGTCCCAGACCATCCCCATCCCTCCACCCCACGACCCCGGCGCCGCCCCACCCAAGGAAATAGCCGCCGCCACCACCCCCAAGCCCACCCGCCCAGCCCCCAGAGCCACCTCCGAGGGCGCCGGCCCCACCGACCGCCCCGCGAGGCCGGCCAGGTCCACCGCCGACCGCCCCGCGGGACCGGCCACCACCGACCACCCGGCGGGGCCGACCACCACCGACCACCCGGCGGGGCCGGCCACCACCGACCACCCGGCGGGGCCGACCACCACCGGCCGCCCTGCGGGGCCGGCCACCACCGGCCGCCCCGCGAGACCGGCGGCCGCCGCGGCCCCGACGGGCCACGCCGCCGTCCAGGCCATCCGCCCTCCGGGATCCCTCCCCAAGAGAACCACTCCCGACAAGCAGGCCCCATCGGCCTCATCCACCCCAGCGGCCACTCCGGCCACCCCGGCCACCGATGACACCGCCGCCGCTCCACCGATCTCCAAGGCCACCCCTGCCTCACCCGTCACGCCGGGGAGCACTCCGGCGGCTCCACCGGCCTCGCCCGGTGCCGAACGGCGGGAGGACGACGGATCAGGGGCGGTGGAGGAGTCGTGACGGCGGCGGCGCCGGGCCTTTGGCCGCCTACCGTCCAGGAGGTCGTCTTCCTGCTGCTGGGGGTGGTGGCGGCGGGGTCGGCGCTGCTGGTCGTGACGACCCGGCAGATCGTGCACGCCGCCCTGTGGCTGGTGGTCTCGTTCGGGGCGCTCGCGGGGTGCTACCTGGTGCTGACCGCGGAGTTCGTGGCCTGGGTGCAGGTGCTCATCTACGTCGGCGCCGTCGTGGTGCTGCTCCTGTTCGGGATCATGCTCACCCGGGCACCCATCGGGCGGTCGGACGACCTCGACTCCGGCAACCGGCCGGCCGCGCTGACCGTCGGGGTCGCCACCGCCGCCGTCCTGGTCACGACCGTGATCGCCGGGTTCGGTACGGCGTACGCGGAGCTCACCCCGGGACGGGGCGCCGCCGAGCCGCTCGGGGCGAGCATCTTCCGCAACTGGGTGCTGCCGTTCGAGGCGCTGTCGGTGCTCCTGCTGGCCGCGCTGATCGGGGCCATCGTGCTGTCCAGAACCGACATCGGCGGAAAGGACTGACGTGCACGTCGTCTACCCCGCCGTCCTCGCCGCGCTGTTGTTCTCGATCGGCGTGTACGGCGTGCTCGCCCGGCGCAACACGATCCTCGTGCTGATGTCGGTGGAACTCATGCTGAACGCGGTCAACCTCAATCTCGTGGCCTTCGACGTGTGGCTGCGCGACGCGCTGCACGGCGGGCAGGTGCTCACCCTGTTCGTCATCGTGATCGCCGCCGCCGAGCTCGGCGTCGGCCTCGCCATCGTGCTCGCCGTGTTCCGCAACCGCCGCACCGTCGAGATCGACCACCTGCGCGACCTCGCCGAGATCCCGCCCGGCGGCGAACCCCCCGCCGCGGGCCCGGACGGCGACACGCCCGGGCCGCACGGCGGCTTACCGGACGGCGACGCCCCTGACGGGCACATGATCCCCGAGGGCGACGGCGTCCCCGCCCCGGCGCGGGGCGGTGCCCGGTGATCGTCGCCGCGGCGGCGGTCGTGCTGCTGCCGTTCCTGGCCGCCGCCGCGGGCCTCCTGCTCACCCGCCGCCCCTGGGCGCCCTCCACCCCCGGCACCGTCGACCGGGGCGCGTACCGGCGGGCCGCGCTCATCGCCGTCCTGCCCGCGGCGGTCTCGTTCGTCCTGGCGTCCTGGCTGGCGCTCCACCTGCTGACCAGCGACCCGTTCCCGCGCAGCTACGTCGACTACAGCGGCGAAGGCCCGGGCGCGGCGCCCGTCTGGCTTGCCGGCTCCGTCGAGGGCTCCCTGTCGCTGATCGTCACCGGCTCCGTCCCGATCGACGTGGGCCTGCGGGTGGACCAGCTCGCCGCGGTGGTCGCCGTCCTGGTCACCGCGGTCGCGCTCGCCGTGCAGATCTACTCGGTCGGGTACATGCGCGCCGAGCCCCGCTACCCGTCGTACAGCGCCTTCATCAGCCTCTTCACCAGCGCCATGCTGCTGGTCGTGTACGCCGCCGACCTGCTGGTGCTGTACGTCGGCTGGGAGATCATGGGCCTGTGCTCCTACCTGCTGATCGCGCACTGGTGGGAGGACCGCGCCAACTCCCGGGCCGCGGTCAAGGCGTTCCTCGTCACCCGCACCGGTGACGTCGGCTTCCTGTTCGGCATCTTCACCCTCGGCCTGTCCGCCGGCAGCTTCCGCGTCACCGACGTGCTCGCCGCCGTCCCCGAGATGCCGCGCGGCACGCTGGTCGCCGCGACGCTGCTGCTCCTGCTCGGCGTGGCAGGCAAGAGCGCCCAGGTGCCGCTGCACACCTGGCTGCCGGACGCCATGGCGGGCCCCACCCCGATCAGCGCCCTCATCCACGCCGCCACCATGGTCGCGGCGGGCATCTTCGTCGTCGCCCGCCTCTACCCCGCCTTCCTCGGCGCCCCCGCCACGCTGAACACCCTCGCCGTGCTCGCGTCCCTCGGCATGCTGGGCGCCGCGCTCGCCGCCCTCGCCCAGGACGACCTGAAACGGGTGCTGGCGTACTCGACGATCAGCCAGCTCGCGTACATGGCGGGCGGCCTCGCCGCCGGGTCCGACACCGCGGCGGTGTTCCACCTCGTCACGCACGGCGCGTTCAAGGCGCTGCTGTTCCTGTGCGCGGGCGCGGTCATCCACGCCGTCGGGTCCAACATGATGAGCCACATGGGCGGCCTGCGGCGCACCATGACGATCACCTTCCCCGCGATGACCATCGGCTTCGCCGCCCTCGCCGGCCTGCCCCCCGCCAGCGGCTTCTTCAGCAAGGACGCGGTGCTCGCCGCCGTCGAGCACGCCGCGGCCGAGGGTGCGCCGCTCGCCGGGGTCACCGCGTGGCTGCTGCTCGTCTGCGCGATCCTCACCGTCGCGGTCACCGGCGCGTACGCCGCCCGCGCGTGGCTGCGCACCTTCTTCGGCGAGCCCCGGGTGGCCGCCGTGCCGCTGCCCGAGCCCGAGCCCGGCGTGGCGCACGTCTGGGACGGCCGGGAGGCGCCCTCGTCCATGTTGTGGCCCATCGGCGTGCTGGCGGTGCCCGCGCTGCTGCTCGGCCTCACCGGCGTGGGGCTGGTCGCGTGGCCGTCCGCCGTGCTCAGCGTGCTGGCCGCGCTGATCGGCGCGGGCCTGGTCTACGCCGCCTGGCGCGCCGCGCCCGCGCGGGACCCGGCCCGGCTGCTCGGCCCGCTGCGTCCCGCCTGCGAGAACGCCTTCTACGTGGACACGCTGTACGCCCTGGTCTTCGTCCGCCCGGTGATGTGGCTGGCCCGGGTGGTCGCCCGCGCCGACGACACGGTGGTGGACGGCGCCGTCCGCGGCTCGGGCACCGCCACCACGTCCCTCGCCGGGCTGCTGCGGCGCGGACAGACCGGCAACCTGCAGCTCTACCTCACGGGTGTGCTCGCCGGCCTGCTCATCCTCGCGGTGGGGGCGGTGGTGTTCGGATGATCCCCGCGCGCCTCACACGGGTGGTGGCCCGATGATCCTCGTCGCGCTGCTCGCCGCGCCGCTCGCCGGCGCCGTCGTGCTGCTGGTGCTGCTCGCCCGCCGTCCCTCCTCCGGGGAGACCGCGCAGGTCGTGCCCTGGTACGGGGTCGTGGTGTCCGGGGTCACGCTGGCGCTGGCCCTCGCCGCCGCCGCCGTGTTCGACTACGGCAGGGCCGGCCGCATGCAGCTCCAGGTGGACCGGGAGTGGATCCCCGGGCTCGACCTGCGTTTCCACCTCGGCGTGGACGGCATCTCGCTGCCGCTGGTCGTGCTGACGGCGCTGCTGACGTTCCTGTGCTTCCTGTACCTCGTGCGGCACCGCCCCGAGCAGGGGAGGTTCCCCGAGCTGGCGTTCACGCTGCTGGTGCTGGAAGTCGGCATGATCGGCACGTTCCTCGCGCTCGACCTGCTGCTGTTCTTCGTCTTCTTCGAGATCGTGCTGATCCCGATGTACTTCGTGATCGCCGTCTGGGGCGGGCCCGAGCGGCGCGCGGCGGCCGTCAAGTTCATCCTGTACACCCTGCTCGGCTCGGCCGTCCTGCTGCTCGGCCTGCTGCTGATCTGGAGCCACGCCGGCACCCTCGACATGGTGCGCCTGACGGAACGGCACGGCGAGGGCATCCCGCGTGCCGCGCAGATCATCGCGTTCCTCGCGGTCGGCGCCGGGTTCGCGGTGAAGGCGCCCATGTGGCCGCTGCACACCTGGCTGCCCGCCGCCCACACCGAGGCCCCCACCGTGGGGTCGGTGCTGCTGGCGGGCGTCCTGCTCAAGATGGGCACCTACGGCTTCGCCCGCATCGCCCTGCCCGTCCTGCCGGAGGGCGCCGAGGTCCTCGCGCCGTGGCTCGGGGCGCTCGGCGTGACCGGCATCGTCTACGGCTCGCTGGCGTGCCTCGCGCAGCGCGACCTCAAACGGCTGATCGCCTACTCCTCGGTCGGCCACATGGGTTTCGTGCTGCTCGGCCTCGCCACCCTCACCCCCGCGGGCATGAACGCCGCCCTCTTCGGCAACATCGCCCACGGCCTCATCACCGGCCTGCTGTTCTTCGTCGTCGGGTCGCTGAAGGACCGGTACCACACCGCCTCGCTGGCGAGCCTGCCGAGCGGCCTGCTCGGCACCCTGCCGTACCTGACGTCCCTGCTGACCTTCGCGTGCGTGGCGTCCCTGGGGCTGCCGGGTCTCGCGGGCTTCTGGGGCGAGATGCTGGCCCTCCTCGCGGCCTTCGACCCCGCGTCCACCCTGTCCCGTCCGCTGTACCTCACCTACATGGCCGTCGGCGGCATCGGCACCGTCCTCACCGCCGCCTACTTCCTGCGCACCCTCGCCCTGATCACCCACGGCCCCCCGTCCCGCGTCGCCGCCGCCGCCGAACCTGAAGGGCACGCGGTGCTCACAGGGCCGGGACCCGAGGACAGCGCCGCCGCCGCCGACCTCGCCGCCCGCGAAGCGCAAGCCGCCGGTCCCGACGCCACCGCCCGGGAGCACCCCGCCGTCCCCGACGTGACCGCGTACGAGCTCGCCGCGTGGACCCCGCTCGTCGTCCTGATCCTCGCCCTCGGGCTCTGGCCGAAGGCCCTGCTCGCCGTCACCGACCCGGCCGTACGCGCACTCCTGGGGGCGCCGTGATCCAGTCGATCGACTACGCCGCCATCGCGCCGTCCCTGATCCTGGCGCTGATGGCCGGCCTCGTCCTCCTCCTGGACGCCTTCCTCCCGCGCACCCGCACGCTCCTGACGGCCGTCACCTTCGCCGGCGTCCTCGCGTCCCTGGTCGCCGTGATCCTCCAGGCCACCGCCGGCCGCACCCTGAGCACCTTCTGCGTCCCCCCGGACCGCCGCCACCCCGCCCCGGCCTGCTCCTACGTGGTCGACGACCTCACCCTGGTGTTCGCCGCCGTCGTCCTCACCACCGCGCTCGTCATCGTGCTGCTGTCCGCGACCCAGTTCACGCGACCCGGCGCGATCCCGGTGGGGGAGTGGTACTTCCTCCTGCTCTGCACCCTCGCCGGCGCCGTCACCCTCCCCGCGTCCCGCGACCTGATCATGCTGGTGGTCGCGCTGGAACTGGTCTCGCTGCCGATCTTCGCCATGGCCGCCTTGAAGCGATACGACGCCAAGGGCTCAGAGGCGGCACTCAAGCTGTTCCTCGTCTCGGTGATCTCCACCGCGGTCATGCTCTTCGGTGTCTCCCTGCTGTACGGGCTCACCGGCTCGGTCCACCTCGACCGCATCGCGGCGGGCCTCACCGCCCCCGTCCCCGTCCCCGGGGCCGCCCCCGGCGGGGTGCTCGCGGTCGGCGTCGTCCTGGTGATCGCCGGTTTCGCGTTCAAGGTCGCCGCCGTGCCGTTCCACTTCTGGGCCGGGGACGTCTACCAGGGTGCCCCGCTACCGGTCGCCGCCCTGCTGTCGGTGATCTCCAAGGCCGCCGGTTTCGCCGGGCTCATCCTGGTGCTCACCATCGCCCTGGCCGGGCAGACCGCCTTCTGGTCCCCTGTGGTCGCGGTGCTGTCCGCCCTCACCATGACCGCCGGCAACCTGCTCGCCCTCCGCCAGCGCGACCCCGTACGCCTGCTCGCCTGGTCGTCGGTCGCGCAGTCCGGCTACATCCTCGCGCCCCTCGGCGTGCAGGGCGAGAACGCCGTCGGCGCCGCCACCGCCTACCTCGCCATCTACGCCGCGATGAACATCGGCGCCTTCGCCGTCGTCATGCTCGTACCGGGCTCAGGCGACCTGGACGACCACCGCGGCCTGGCCTTCCGCCGTCCCGCCGCGGCCCTTTCCCTGGCTTTCTTCCTCGTCTGCCTCGCCGGGCTCCCCCCCGGCCTCGCGGGCCTGTTCGCCAAGGTCGTCGTCTTCCGCGAGATCGTGGACGGCGGCGGCGCGTGGCTCGCCGTCGTCATGGCCGTCAACACCGTGATCGGCCTGTACTACTACCTCGCCTGGATGGCCCGGCTCTTCGTCCCCACCCCTGCCACGCCGCCCGTCGGCGACCCCACGCTGACAGACGGCCGTCTCGCCGCCGCCCGTCCCGCCGCCGTCGCCGTCGCCATGGCCCTCGCGCTCTCCGTCGCGTTCTCCCTCGCCCCCCAGTTGATCCTCTCCGTCGTGGGATAGCCGGGACCACTGGGAACGTTCGACCTGGTTACGAGCGTTGGTTGGGTGGAGCCAGCACACCGGAGGGGAGGAACCGTGCACCACAACGGCCTGCGCACCACCGTCCTCCTCGCCGCCCTCTCGTCCCTGATCCTGCTCGCCGGAGCCTGGCTGGGCGGCGGCCCGGGCCTCCGGCTGGCCGTCGTGTTCGCCCTGCTGACCACCGGCGTGGCCTACTTCTTCTCCGACCGCATCGCCCTGTCCGCCATGCGGGCCCGCCCGGTCAGCGAAGTCGAGCAACCCACCCTGTACCGCATCGTCCGCGAACTCTCCACCGACGCCCGCCAGCCGATGCCCCGCCTCTACATCTCCCCCACCATGCAGCCCAACGCCTTCGCCACCGGCCGCCACCCCCGCCGCGCGTCCATCTGCATGACCTACGGCATCCTGCAGACTCTGAACGAACGCGAACTACGCGGCGTCGTCGCCCACGAGCTGTCCCACGTCTACAACCGCGACATCCTCATCTCCTCGGTGGCCGCGGCCCTGGCCACGATCATCACGTACTGCAGCTACATCGCCGTCTTCTTCGGCGGCTCCACCGACGACGACGAAGGCCCGGGCTTCCTCGGCGGCCTCCTGATGATGTTCCTGGGCCCGGTGGCCGCCGCCATGATCCAGATGGCCATCAGCCGCTCCCGCGAATACCAGGCAGACGAATCCGCCGCCCTGCTGACCGGCGACCCCCTGGGCCTGGCCTCCGCCCTCCGCAAGATAGAGATGGGCACCCGCGCCACCCCGCTGCCGGAAGGCAGCCGCCTGGCCTCCGCGTCCCACCTGATGATCGCCAACCCTTTCCGGGGCACCGGCATAGCCCGCCTCTTCACCACCCACCCCTCGACCTCGGCAAGAGTGGCCCGCCTGGAACGCATGGCCGGCTACCGCCGCTGACGCGAAAGGTCCCGTATCCCGGCCGGGATACGGGACCGAAAAGAGTCGCTCACTCCCCGGGCAACCACCACGTCCACACATCCGGCTTCATCGGGAACGCGTCGATCCGCGTCAACTCTCCCGTAGACGGATCGATCCGCCGGGCGGTCGCCCGATCCGCCAGCCCGTCATCGTTCGCCCGCACCCCCCACACGATCAGCTTCCCGTTCTCGTCCCAGTACAGCCGGTACGGCGTCTCGCCGAACGGCACCTTGAGGTCGAACGCGGGCGACACCGAGTCCGTCGACAGGTCGTACTGCCGCAGCGTCGACGTGCCGCCGGTCAGCGAGTTGATCACCAGCCCCACCGTCACCTGGTCGTCCGCCAGCGCGATCGGCGCGTTGTTGGACACCACCTGCGGCACGACCCGGCTCTCCCCGGCGTTCCCCTCGGTGTCGTACACGGTGAACTCGGTCGTGTTGTCCTCGGTGAAGCCGGTGGTGAGCACGTGCGTCCCGTCCGGGCTGAACCCCTGCACGACCTTCACCCCCGGCAGCGTCGCCGTCCCCCCGCCCCGCAGGTCCACCAGCAACGTGGGCAGCGAACCGTCGGAGTCGTTGTAGTCGATCGCGATCCGGTCCCCCTCCCGGGACAGCTTGATCGCGAGGTCCGCCATCCCGAGCCCCTTCGGCACCTTCGCCGCCTTGCCGGGCAGGGCCCGCGCCGTCCCGCCGGCGGCGTTCCTCCACACGATCTTGCGGTCGGACTTGCGGAAGTACACGACCCGGCTGCCGTCCCCGCTGATCGCCAGCGGCGCGTTGGACGACTTGTCCACCTTGCCGTCCGCCTGGCGCGGGAACACGGTGGCGTCGGCGAGAGTGACGGTCTTGCCGTTGCTCAAGGTCAGCTTCCACGACCCGCACGGGCGGCTGAAATCGCCTTTCACGCATGAATTCAACCAGGCATAACGCACGGTTTGTCCGCTAGTCATGCTCTTTGTGGTGCTTTTCGAGGATATGGTGGCGGAGGCGGCTCCCGTCCTCGCCTCCGCCGGACCCGTCGTCATGCTCACCGTCGCCGCGGTGGCCACCGCGAGCAGGGCGAGCGTACGCGCACGCTTCATGGCGCTCCTTTCGTCACCTCAATAGATGCCGGACAAACCGGGATGGTTGGGTCACGATTCGGCGTCAGATACGCGGCTGATCATGCACGCCGGTGGCGCATATGTGACCAGGGAGACCACAAAAGTTCAACCCCGTCACTCTTGGGGGGTGCCTCCGTACGAATATGCGTCTACCGTCACGGATATGGGGCACTCCTCTTTCAGCATCCGTCTGAACGACCTCCAGACAGAGGCCCTCATGCGCCAGGCGCACCTGGAAGGCCGCAGGGTCGAAGACATCATCCGCGGCGCCGTCCAGCGCCATATCGACGGCAGACAGGCCGCCGTGACCCTCATGGCCCGCTGGAGTCTCGACCGCGAGGACCTCGCCGCCGCCGCGGCCGCACTCAACGTCGAGCCGCTGACCGACGAGGAATGGTCGCAGGCCGTCCGTCCCCCCGTGCCCCGGACGCGGGTGTCATGATCCCCGGACGCGTCCTGGACGTCAGCGCCCTCGTCGACATCGCCGTCGCCAAGACCCGCTACTCGCGCCACATCGTCGCGATGTGCCTCTACCGAGGAGGCGGCCTCTGCGTGCCGTCGTCCGCATTGGCCGCCGTGTACTCGATCGCCCCGCTCGACACCCAGGCGGAGCTTTTCGACCTCATCATGGGCCCCGGCGTCACCATCGACGACCTGACCGCGGGAAAGGCCCCCGACATCGGTGAACTGCTCGACGGCTCCAACGACGTCGTCGCCGGCCACGTCGTGTGGTGCGCCCGCCAGACCCACTGGCCCGTCCTCACCGACCGGGGCGACCAACTGGCCCTCCTGGACCCGCACATCATGATCGACCCGATCACCTGAGGCTCACGCCGGCTGGTACGTGTGGACCATCGCCCCCGTGCTCGTCGTCCGGCTGGTCACCAGTTTGAGCGTCCGCGGAACGCTCCCCCCCTCGAACATCCGCTTCCCGCTCCCGAGGAAGATCGGGAACGACCACAGCCGGTACTCGTCGACGAGCCCGTGCTCGATCAACGTCCGCGCCAGCACCCCGCTCCCGTGCACCTGCAGCTCGTTCCCCGGCTGCGCCTTGAGACGGGCCACCTCCTCGACGACGTCCCCCGAGATGAGGTACGAGTTGCTCCACTCCAACGACGTGAGAGTGGTCGACACGACGTACTTCGGCAGCTTGTTCAGCCGCGTGGGAACGGGGTTGTCCTCGTCGACGACGTTCGGCCAGTGCGCCGCGAAGATCTCGTATGTCCGCCGCCCGAACAGGAAGTCGTCCGCCTGCAAGAACCACTCGTTGACGATCTCGTCCATGTCCGCGTCAGCGAACGGCATCAGCCACCCGCCCTTGTCGAACCCCCCACTGGTGTCCTCCACAGCCGTCCCCGGCCCCTGCACAACCCCGTCCAACGTCATGAACGCGGTCAACGTCAGCTTCCGCACAGCGTCACTCCTCTTCCGCGAGCTTCTCGTGACAACCGGCAATGGTGCGCCACCAAGAACACGCTGTACACACGCGGAAATGCTCACTTGACGGGGTTACGCATCTCCGCCCAAAGGAGTAAAAGCCCACCGCCCACGCACCTCAGCCCCCCCGCACGGCCCACCACATATGGTCAGAGCCCCTCCCACCAGGTTCCGGCCGTGCGTAAGCCCCTTCATGGCCGACGCGACGATGCCACCCTCAACACCCGGCCCACCCCCTACGACCCCCTTGGAGCCCCCCGGCATGCCGGAGCGTGCACCCCGGTTCGGAACGGGCCCCCCGAGTGTGCACCCCGGTTTGGGGCGGGCCCCCGAGTGTGCACTCCGGTTCGGGACGGGTCCCCGAACGTGCACTCCGGTTTGGGGCGGACCCCCCGAGCGTGCACCCCGGTTCGGGACGGCCCCCCGAGCGTGCACCCCGGTTCGGGACGGCCCCCGCGCGTGCACTCCGATTGGGGACGGGCCCCCGCGCGTGCACTCCGGTTCGGGGCGGGCCCCCGAGCGCCCAGCCCCCCACCGGACCAAATCCCTCAACCCCGGCAACTACCGATAGTTCGTGAACTGCAGAGCGATGTCCAGATCCTTGCCCTTCAGCAAGGCGATCACATCCTGCAACTCGTCCTTCTTCTTGGAGCTGACCCGCAGCTCCTCCCCCTGGATCTGCGCCTTGACCCCCTTGGGCCCCTCATCCCGAATGATCTTCGAGATCTTCTTGGCGTGCTCCTGGTCGATCCCCTCCTTGAGCCCCACCACCAGCCGGTACTCCTTCCCCGACAACTTGGGCTCCCCAGGATCCAGCACCTTCAGCGACAACCCCCGCTTGATGATCTTCTCCCGGAACACATCAAGGACAGCGTTGGCCCGCTCCTCGCTGTTCGCCTTGATCTCAATGTCCTTCTGCCCCGACCAGCCGATCGAAGCCCCCGTCCCCTTGAAGTCGAAGCGATGCCCCACCTCCTTGACCGTCTGGTTCAACGCGTTGTCGACCTCCTGCCGGTCGATCTTGCTAACCACATCGAAGCTACTGTCGGCCATCGAATCAACGATCCTCTCTACTCCACCCCGACCCTAGCGACCAACCCACCCCCCTGTGCAGCCCACCACCCCGCCCGTTGTCACAGTCACCCCGGAAGTCCGCTATTCTTCTACCTGTCCCCGCAAGGAGACCCCAGGCAGGTTGCCCGAGTGGCCAAAGGGAGCGGTCTGTAAAACCGTCGGCTCAGCCTACCCAGGTTCGAACCCTGGACCTGCCACACCAGCCAAAAGAGGCCCGTCACCAGCGGAAACGTGGTGACGGGCCTCTTGCTGTATGTCCGGCCGTCTACGGCTGACAACGGTGCTCTACGGCTCGCTGCGGCCAATACGCGGCCAACTTCTCATGCGTCGCGGGGGGTTCTGGGGATGGACGCACGGATCTGCCAGATCCGTCTCCCGTATACGGCGATGTGGGCGCTTACAGGATCTTGATGATCAAGGTTTCACCTGTGTCGTGCTTGCGGACCATGACATCGTTCCCCTGGGCTGCCTCGGTCTCCAAGAACTCGTAGACACTGATCGCTCTGTTCACCAAGTCTGTCTTGGAAAGGCCCGTGCTCTCCTGAAGCTTCTGAAGTTGCTCCGCCACGCGCGGTACGAGGCCAACCGTTATGCGCTCAGCCACGACCTGGCGAGGGGAAGGGCTTGGATTCGGAGTCATCATGCACCTCCTCGGATCGGTTGGTTGACGCTGGCAGTGATCAAACCTACAGCTTCCCAGTCTCATGGTCGCACATCGAGCAGTCAAAACACTACTGATCCATGTACCGTCTGCATCAAACTGATGCAGAGCCGTCTCGGGATGGGCTAAGCTCCGTCCCAGCGCAGTAGCGCCAACAAAGGGAGAGACAGATGACAGCACGTAAACGATCGTCCGCATCTACCTGGTTTGACCCATAGGTGATCGTACGGTCGGCATTGGATGAGGGCTCCCTAGTTCTGCATTGGCAGAACGGTCCTCTTCGAAAGGAGACTCATGTCGACCTCTCCCCGTACCCTTCCTGTTACCGCTGAGGGTGAGCCCACCGAAAAGGCACACGCCACAATCGCCCTCCAGGCCCCTGATGGAACTGGACTGACGGCCAGGGCCAACGTCACCTCGAAAAATCTCGAT
Source organism: Sphaerisporangium sp. B11E5 (assembly GCF_039871875.1). Classification (NCBI taxonomy): domain Bacteria; kingdom Bacillati; phylum Actinomycetota; class Actinomycetes; order Streptosporangiales; family Streptosporangiaceae; genus Sphaerisporangium; species Sphaerisporangium sp. B11E5. The sequence goes on from NZ_JBDPMD010000002.1 coordinate 110,092, forward strand.
CAGCTTTTCGAAGCGGGAGTGGCGACCGCCGCGATGGCTGCTCAGCTCGTTATCCCCCTGGCCAACGCTGAAGTTTTGGCTTCGTACCCCGCCCCTCTGGCGATCGGACTCATGGTGCTCCAGTCGTTGGCCCTTGTCATGATCTATGTCTTCTGGCGCCGGTCTCGGTTGTCAAAGAAGTAGGAATGACGGTGAATGCTGCGCCATGCGTCTCGGGGACCTTCGGCGCAGCACCTTCACTGCACAATGAGAACGCCTCACATTGGCGCGTCATGACATTGGTGCCCCTCCGTTCAGGATGTCGTGGCGTCGAGAATGCGGCGCAGGGCTTCGCCCTGCTGCCCGTGGATGCACTTCGCGTATACTCGCAAGAGCACGTCCACGCTGTGTCCTGCCCACTCGGCGACCTGAGGCGCAGGGACGCCAGCGTTGAGCCACGTGGACACGGCGGCGTGCCGGAGGGCGTAGGGGACATCCATGAGCGGTGAGGCAGCTTCATCGGCGGTGAACGCCTGTTCTCGGGCTTCGTGGAATACCTTGAGGTATGCGCGGTCGGTCATCAGCCCGCCGCGGGGGCCGATGAACACGCGCCTTTCGGGGCCAGTGCCGAACTCCTTCAGGTGCGCCCGTAGGAGGGTCGCCAGCTCGGGGTGAATCGGTACCGGCCGTGTCTCGCCGTCCGCTCGGTGCTTGAGGGCGCGGCGCTCGCGTGGCCGGCCGTTGTTGGTCCAGCGGCTTCCGGCGCGGGGTTCGGCGTTGGTGAGCCGCATTTCTCCCCATCCGTCGTCCGGCAGACTCACGAGGTGTTCGCGCCGGAGGTCAATGGCTTCCTCCGGCCGTAGCGCGGCGTAGTACATGCAGCCGAAAAATGCCTGCATTCGCGCTCCGCGTTCGCCGCGCCGTCGGACTGCCCCGAGAAATCGCCGGGCCTGTTCGGTGTTGATGACGGTTCGAGGGTCCACCGTGGTGAGGGTGCGGGGCTTTGTCCACTTCACGGCCTTGAGGGGGTTGGCTGGTAGTAAGCCCATCTCGCGGGCGTGTTCCATTGCGTTATTTAGAACCATTCGCTTGCGGTTGGCGGTATTCGGCGCTGCCAATTCGCCGTCTTTGGTACGGCTGACTCTGTCGAGTACGGCGCGAGCTAGGATCGCGCCCTTGCCGGGTTCGGTGAACGCAGCCACCTGGACCGTGTGCTGTTCCAGCCATCGAATGACCTGAATCAGGTCGGCGGGCGGTCGCACGTTATCTCGAATGCGTGTGCTGTAGGCCCAGCGAAGTGCGGCGCGCCGGAGGTCTCGGGGCGCACCCGCCTCGCTGGTCAGAAGGGCTTCGGTCGCATCGGTGAGGGCCTCGGCGATTCCTCGGCGGTGGTTCGGGGAAGCGTACGGCCATTTGGCATCGACGTAGGCCAGGGTGAAGGCGTACCAGCTCAGAGCGGACTCTTCGCGCTTCCAGGAGATCGGGCGGCCGGTGCGGGTGTCGAAGGCTTCCCCTTCACGGGCCGCAGTCATCAGGCGCGCCCGGAAGCTTTCGGCTTGCGCTACGTTCCGGAATGGCTCCTTCCATTCGCGGCCACCGACGACCCACCGAACCGTGTGGGTCGTTACCTTCGCGCCTTTGTAGGTCTTGGTCTTCCAGAAGCGCACGCTGTAGGTGATGTTGTCCATCAAGCGGCGTCCTCGTGCTCGTCCAGCCACCTCTCAAAGTCCGCTCTGCGGATACGGAGGTCGCCGTTCGGGATGCGGATGCACTTTGGCGCGGTGCCTTTCTGGCGCCAGTCGTAAAAAGTCGATGTGGAGATTTGCAGTTCCTCGCAGAGTTGGCGGACTGTGAGCTTCTCGTTCGGCTTGATAGCCGAGGGCATACGGCAGCTCCTTCCGTTGCGGGTGCGCTATCGCTGAGTGCAGAGGCTTGGGTGGACGGCGTACGCGGGGGACGGCCGGCGGCCGGGGCCGGTGCGGGGTGGTTCGGGCTCGCGGTGGATCCAGCCGAGTTGTTCGAGGACATCGAGTGGCGTTACCAGGTCGGCGACCTTGCGGAAGCGGCTGCGGGGGAGCGCGGTGAACGCCTCGCGGACGGTGAAGCGCTCGGGGCGTGTGCGTTGTAGCCAGGCATGGACCGCCCGGGCGCCTTCCAATTCGGGGTCGGCGCCCATCGCGTCGAACGCGGCGAGTGCGTGAGCGGTGAAGTACTCGCCGAGGGTGGCGGCGGCGTTCATGGTGTCGGCGCTGATCGGGTGGCGCCAGCCGTCGTCAATGTGGGTGGCGAGGTGGATCAGGCCGGCCATGCGGGCTACGGCACCGTCGAACTTTCCCGCCCAATCGGCGATGTGGCCGAGGTCGCCGGAGTCCGGGCGTAGCCGAGGTTCGGTCCGGCGCCGGTGGTTGGCGAAGACTTCGGCGGCCTCGGGGGAGAGCACGATCCGGGCCGGGTCGTCCCAGTCGTACATGCCGATCACGAGTTTCTGGAGGTTGGTCTCGTACCGTTCGGTGACGTGCGGAGGGACGGGGGGCGGGTCGATGCGTCGATAGCCGACGTTGCTTTTCGGCAGGCTGTAGAGGATGCGTCCGAGTAGACCCTTGCCGCGGAATCCGGGCATGCTCGCGATGTCGGCGATGATCTCGGGTTGGACGGCGAGCCCGAGCGTGAGGGCGGCATGTTCAACGTGCTCGGTGCGGCCTCGCCGGTCCACGATCAGCGTGTCTCCGGCGTGTCCCTTGAGAAACAGGTCCAGGTTCGGGGTTCCGGAGTAGCGGCCGGCGAGGGTGGCGAAGATGCCGCCCTCGGCGCTGAGCACGGCCAGCCGTCCGCCCTGTTCGGCCAGGAGGCTTGCCGCCGCCTCGGGCGTGATGTCGTCGGCGACAAGCCGGGGCTTGACGGGCACATGGATGCCTTCCACGGCCAGCGCGGCGCTTTGCGCCTCGGCTACGGCCTCGGGCGCAGCCTCACCGCGGGCAGTGGTGGCGGAGCGGGCAGCCTTCTCGGCGACCTCCAGGGCGAGGCGGCGGGCCACCTCGGCTTCAACGATGCGCGGAGTGACGCTGTCGGTCAGGGTCTTCTCGGCGTGCCGTAGCGGTGCGGTCATGTCCCGGAACACCGCGGACTTGCGCGAGCCGGGTGGCATGGCCACCATGACGAACAGGTTGACCGGCTCGACCCACGAGCCGCGGACGTTGACCACGGCTCGCCCTCCGGCGGCGGTGGACAGTGCGGCCATGCCGACGCAGCCTGCGAGATCGAGCGGGGTCTGCGTTTCCTCGGCGACCGCGGACATGTGCTCGGCTACCCAGGTGGGGAACACGTGGGCCGGGAAGGGCGGCAACTCGCTCCGCTGCCCGAACGGCGCGGGGGTTTCCCAGTTATGCCGGTCTTGTGTGTGCAAGTCGGTCAGTACTTGACCGGCGCTGACCTGGTTCAGGATGGAGTCGGCGCTGATGTCCGGCCGGTTAGCGGTCATGCTGCCCTCCGTGGTTGACGTTCGCCGGAGTTCAGTCCTGAGCGGATAGTGGCGAAGGCTTCGCGAGAAGCGAGTCCGATGGCCTCGGCCGTGGTTTGTAGCGCCGATTCGGCCAGGTGGCGCGGCAGTAACCGGGCGGCGGTGAGCTGCCCAAGGGCGAACGCGGCGGCGTTGAGCGTGTCGTTCCGCGTGCCGGGGGCCGCGGCGAGGACTCGTTCCACCTCCCCACGGAGTGCGGCGAGGGCGTACCCTGCGGCGCGGTCACCGCCGGAGAAGGCCAGTACGTCCCCCACGGAGGTACCGGCGGCAGGTACGGGGGCGGTCGTCGTCAGCCGGGCAGCCAGCCAACCGGGCAACGGGGCCGGGTCGGCGGGGTGGATGACCTCATATCGTCCGGCTCCGTCCGGGAAATCGACGACGCTGCCGGGGCCGACCACATAGCCGCCGGCGGCGCGGGTGTCGATCAGCCAGCCGAGTTTCCCGCTGCTGTTCCCCAACGTGCTGCCAGCCGGGGCGGCGTAGTACAGGTGCGTCCCGCCTCGGCGCGTTCGGACTTGGAAGGTCTCCAGAGTCGGGAACGGATGGCCGGACTGCTCGCACAGCAGGGCGAGCACGTCGGCGCCCTCGGCGACGCCGGGCAGGTCCCACGCGGATGGTGGTGTATCGCCGGGCTTGGGCGTGTCCAGATCAAGCACCACGAGCCGGGAGGGACCGCACGCAACGCCGATGTTGAACGGGCCGCGCGTCCAGGTCCGGCAGATGAGGTCGGCGTCGGTGGTGGCGTGGCGCTCCCAGTCGGTGAACCCGCGAAGAGGGCGCTTGTCGCCGGGGGTGAGCGGGAAGATGTGCCAGCCGCGAGCGGCGGCGGCCAGGGCGTACCGCGTCAGGTCAACCGGTGGCATCGCTGGTGTCCTCCTTAGGGCGGCGTAGGCCCCGGAACGGGCGCACGACCTTGGTGCCGTCCGCGCGCTGAATGAGCACGTTGCGGGGGCCGCCGCCGGGTCCCCAGTGAATGAGGACCACGACGGGGCGCCCGCGTTCGAGGTAGGTCCGGCCGATCACGCCGCGTCCTTGACGTCGGTGGCGAGGTGGTCGGGTAGGAGGGTGTGAAGGGCGGCGATGGCCTGTGCGGGGAGCACGCCGTTGCCCAGGGCGTGTAACTGGTGGTTGCGGGTCAGGTCGGGGACGTCGGTGACCCATCCGCCGGGCAGATCCATCAGCCATTCGACGAATCGGGGGGATAGGCGTCGTCGATGGTCAGTTGGCCGAGGTGCCGGGCGGCCGGTGATGGCTTCCCATCGGGCGATGGCGGGGCCGTACTGTCCCCAATCCGGTGGGTCGCGGAGGGAAGCGTCAGGTCCCCCGAGCTGCCCCGCTGGTTGGGGCCGCCTTTGGTGCCGTCGGTCGCCCTCGGCGTCGGCAACAGGGCTGCCACCTCGGCGGCCAGGCACAGGCCGTGCCTGCCCGCTTCCTGCGAGGGTGAGCGTTTGGTCTGCCGGTTCTCCCGTTCCGACGCCCGAGGCGTCGGCAGCAGGGACACGGTGTGCCGCAGGTTCATCCCCCCGCGGGCCGCGTGCCCGGTCCCGGTGCCCTCTGAGGTGGTCGGGGTGGGCAGCAGCGTCTCCACCGTCGTGGGCAGGTCGTCGCGGTAGCCGGGTCCCTTGCTGTCGCGGGCGCGTGGTGTCGGCAGGCCAGGCCAGGCAGAACCAGCGTTCGCGGCGGTGGGGGGCGCCGATGTCGGACGCTCGTAGACATGTCCAGTTCGCATCGAACCCGAGACGGGCAAGGTCAGCGAGGACGACGTCAAGACCAGGTCGCCGACCAACGATGGCCCGGACGTTCTCCAGCACGACAAGGCGGGGTCGTAGCGCACCGATGGCACGGGCGATGGTGAACCACAGTCCACTTCGGGTGTCCTCCCGGATACCGGCGCCGCGTCCGGCGTAGCTGAGGTCTTGGCAGGGGAAACCCGCGGTGAGGATGTCGGCGGGTTCGACGTCGGCCCAGTTGAGGGCTGTGATGTCGCCGAGGTTGGGCAAGTGCGGGAAGCGGTGGGCCAGAATGCGCGCGGCGGCGGGGCCGGGGTCGGCGACCCAGACCGGCCGGGCGCCGAGCACGGCGGCCACGGCTAGGTCAAGGCCGCCGTACCCGGTGCACACCGACCCGAGGGTGAGCGGCGTGGTCACGCGGCGCCCCCAGAAGTTCTGCCGCCGGGGCCGTGGATAACCCGCTCACACCACGCGGACAGATCGGTCATAGCGTCGTCTCCCTTCGGTCGTCTACGGGTGGCGCTGTGGCCGGTGGTCACGAGAGGGCGCTGTCGGCGTGAAGCCACAGCGCCAGCAGCGCGGCCAGGTGAACGACGCGCTCGCGTAGGGCCTGGTCGCCGGGGTGGCGCCGGTGCTGTCTGGCCGTGGCGATGTGCTGGGCGATCTCGCCGAGTGCGGCGGTCGCTTCGGTCAGGCGGGCGATTTCGTGGTGGTAAGGGGTGGTGGCGTCGTGCCGGGTGGCGCGCAGATGTTCGACCTCGGTACGGATGTCGTCTACGGCGGCGGCGTGGCGCAGGTGTTCGGCGTGGGTCTGGACGGCGGACACGACGAACTCGGCGACCGTCCGGGATTCCTCGGCGTCGGCTACCTCGATGTAGAGGTCCCATTCCTCGTCGCCGGCGGCGATGGCCCACCGGCCGCCGGGGTGGGCGTTGGGGTTGGACTCGGCGGGGACGACGCGCCAGGTCTGAAAATCGTAGGTCCCGAGCTGCTGCCGGGTGGGGATGGTCGGGCGGGTGGCGTCGGGTGCGGGCATGGTGGGGCGCCCCTCTTGGTGGTGGGTCATCGGGTGCCGTCGCGGTGCAGGCGGCGGAAGTGGACATACAGGCGCCAGCCGATGCGTGGGCGCATGCCGGTGCCGTCGCAGGTGCGGCAGGTGCGGCGGTTGGCCGTGGTCGCGGGGCCGCATCGTCGGCAGGTGCCCCACGGGGAGACGAGACAGAAGCCGATGTAACTGACAGTTACAGCGGGCAGGCACAGGACTAGCAGGACGATGAGGGATCCCACGGGGGCCTCCAAAGCGGTTTTCGGGGTTTTCGCAGGTGGAGCGCTAGACGCTAGTTCGCTGGTAGATCAGCGGATGAGGTGCTAGCGGGGGTGCTAGGTCTAGCAGGGGAAGCTGCTAGACCTAGCACCGGTTCGCGGGTCAGGAAGCGGCGCCGTGACCCTTCTTTCCGTCACGCTCGGTGATGGCTGCGGTGATGTCGTCGCGGGTGATACCGCGCCGGTTGGCACCCTTGCCGCCACTCTCGGGGGTGCCCCACACCTGCCCGGTGCGCACGCCGTAGGGCTTGAGCGCGGTGGTGAGCTGCGCGGCGCGGGCGTCTGCCTCCAACTCCATCCACGGCCCGTAGACCTCGGAGCGAAGCTCAGCCAGCCGGGCCACGATCACTTCGTTCCATACCTTGGCCTCGGACGGAGCGACCACGGCAAGGATGTCGGCGAGCAGGTCATGAGTCGGCGCGGTGGTGAGGGGGGTCTCGCCGAGAGCGTGACCGGACAGGGTGCCGGCGGCCTGCCGCAGGGCGTTCGCACGATCGGCGATCTTCTGGGTCGCGGGGGTGTCGAGATAGGCGGACTTGACCACCTTGGGCATGGGGGTGGCGCCGACCAGGTAGCCGGTACCGGCGTCGCCGCCCTTGTCCGGCGGGCCGGGTACGAACAGCGTGGCCCGGATGCCGTTCTGGTAGGACGACGTGCCCAAGATCATGTCGTTTTCGAGCTGTCCGGCAACCCGCAGACAGAATCGGATGGTCACGTTCGCGCTGATGCCGGTGGGCAGGCTGCGCTTGTCCGGGCGCTGGGTGGCCAGCACCAGCACCACCCCCAGAGCGCGACCGAGCTTGATGATGAACTCGGCATCCTCGCCGGCCTTGGCGCCGTACTCCTCATGGGCGAAGAGGTTCTGGCACTCGTCGAAGATGGCCACCAGCGGATGCAGGCCAAGAGAGCGCTTGTCGGCGATGATCCGAGTCACCTTCTTGTCCGGGCACAGGTCCGGCGGCAGGGTCTTGATCGCGGCGGCGCGCCGCATGACCTCCTTGCGCAGTAGGCTCAGCGAGTCGGCCGCATACGCGATGGACGGGTCATCGATGCCGGAGACGAACCGGTGGGAGTTCTGCTCGTGCGGGTCAAGGTCGCCGGTGCCCTTGAGTTCGTGAATCCACAGCTCCACCGAGGGGTCAAGGGCCGCGCCGGAGGCCAGCACGCGCACCGACGCCGTCTTGCCCTGGCCGGGCTGTGAGCCGATCAAGATGTTCTGCTCGATGACCGGCACAGTGATCGGACGCCCCCGGGGGTCACAGCCGAACGGGATGCCGCGGAACACATCGTGCGAGCCAGCCTTGACCAACGGCGACTTGACCACTGTCTTGGACAGGTCCTTGTCCCCGACCCACAGGATCAGCCGACCTTCGTGAACGGTGGAGTCGCCCTCGGGCCAGATCGAACCGAGGGGGCGCCGAAGCGCCGAGGCCATCCGGTCCCGCTTGTCGAGGATGTCGCCCACCGTCACCCCATAGGGCAGGTCGATGTCGGCACGCCACCCGGGGCCGTCCCGGGTGATCGGCGCGACGAACCGGATGGCGTCTTTGGCGTTCTTCGACATGGCCTGAGTGATGCCGGCGATGCCCAGCACCGTCAGGGCGCGGATCACGATGTCGCTGGTCAGCTTGTCCACCGACGCCGGGATGACCGCACGGTCGATCAGCGGCCGGTCGGCTGGCTTGCCGACCACGCCGAGAACGGCCAGGGCGACCACCAGGGCGCCCCATTGCGCGGGTGTGGGCGCTGTGGCGACCACGATGCCCACGATCAGCAGCGTCACCAGCACGCCGAGGGCGACCGGCACGCGCAGCCGCACACGGGCGTCCCGCTGACGCGACAGCTTCAGATAGCTCTCGGGGTCGGCCTTCTGGACTGCGGCCAGCCGTACCGGCTCGCCCTCCAGGTCCCAGGTCCACTTGACCATTCCGCCGACCAGCCGGGCCAGCCCGCGTGGGGAACGGACGGCCAGCCGTCCGGCGTACAGCGGGGTCCGGCTGACCTGGTAGCCCGCGACGTGGGCGTAATGCACGCCGACCCAGCGAAGGGTGTGGACGGCTTCAGCGCGGGAGCGCAGCCACAGCGGGACGATCGGCTGACGGGTCCGGGCCTTCTCCTCCAGATCGGCCAGCCAGTCACGGCGCTCCCCGCCGGGCTGGTCAACCCGGACGATGTTGCCCTGCAACACCGGTCCGTCCGCAGGCGGCGGTCCCGCCGGTCCGGCGTGCTCGATGGTGTCGGCGGCGGACGGGTAGGGATGGCGTCCGGCGCGGATGGCGTCCAGGTGAACGACGTCGGCGCCCTTGCCGCCCGTGGTGTCCTCCATGGCGTCGGTGCGGTCGATGGGGTGTTCGGTGCGGTCGTCGCGGGGGTCGAGCGGGTTGCCCATAGCGGTGTGTCCTTGTCGGGTGACGCGGGCGGATGGGCGGACGGTCCGCTGCATGGCATGGCGGTCCGTCCGGTGTTTCTGGGTGCGGACGGTCCGCGGTCCGAAGTGCGGACCGTCCGTGCGGTACGTCGGCGTCAGTGGTCGCCCTCGGCGAGGGCGGCGGGTACGGCATGACCGGTCTCTGCGGGGTCGGACGGAGCCTCGGCCTTGAGCCGGGCCAGCAGCGCCGAGGCGCGGTCAGAGGAGACGGACTGTCCGGTCTGGCGGATGGCGGACAGCAGCCGGTCACGGGTGAGGGCGAGCCCTTGGGCGTCCAAATCGGCGGCGACCTTCCATCCCAGCGGCATCAGTTCGTCCACGTCCGGCGGCGCGGTGCGCCTGGTCGTCCGGGCGGTGGCTTTACGCTTGCCGTCGGCCTCGGCGGCGCTCGTCCGCTTGCGTGGCGCGGCGGGTAGCGCCGGACGGGCCGGGGCGGGCGGCACCGCTGAGATGGATGGCGAGGGCGTAAGCCGTTCGGCGGTGATTTGAACCGGGGTCGGCGCGCTGGCGGGGGCGAGTTCGCCGAGGCGGTAGAGCGCGCGTTCGCGGCGGGTGGCCTTGAACCGCCACAGGGTTCCGTACCGGTCTTGGAGGTCGGTCTTGGCCATGATGCGGTCACGTTCGCGGGTCAGGGCGTCGGGATAGCTCCGGATCTCCCACAGCACCATGCGGCGCCACAGGGAGAACGTGGGGAGCGGGGCCAGTAGCCAGCGGGACCGGCGGATGCCGTCCATCCGGTCGGGCTTGACCAGGTCGGCGCGCTTGCGGATGACGTGCGCGCCGACCTCCACGGCCACGACCCACAGCAGCGGCAGCACCGCGTGAGCCACCACGGCGAACCAGTCGATCCGGGGCGCGGCGAGGTAGGCGGCGATGTTGAGGTAGACCGTTGCCGCGGTCAGCGCCCACGGGATGAATCGCAGCCAGCGCAGCCGCATGCCCATGCGGGCGAGCACGATGTCCAGCGCGGAGAACACGGCGATGCCGAGGTCAATGCCGAGGGGGACGGTCCAGGCGAACCAGCCGAACGAGGGGGCGGCCACGTTGGCCACACGCTCGAAGCTGTTGACGAACCCCAGCAGACCGAGCACGCCGGTAACCGCGGCGGTCACCATGACCGCAGCGTGCTCGCCCTCGCTCAACGGCCGGGGACGGGGGGAGGTGATGTCGTCGGTCGTGGTCATGCGGCACACTCCTCGGCGCAGTCGAGGCACACGCCGAGGTGGCGTGGCAGCACATAGCCGGCGTCGATGTGGCAGACGGGGCAGGTACGGCGGGCGGTGTTGGCCTTGTCCAGCGCGGCGCGCTGGCGGGCGGTGGCGGCGCGCTTGGGCAGGGCGAAGCGGATGTCGTACAGGTAGGCGGCCCGGAAGCCGGGGGCGCCGTGGCGGCGGGACCTCCACAGGATTTGCGCCTGTACGCCCTGTCCTGCGGGGCGAAGCCCCTCGGCGGTGAGCTGGCGACGGGTGAGCAGGTGCGGCGGGGCCATCCGCCACGGGTAGGTGGGGATGCCGTACCGGGTGCCGGCGGGGTCCCAGAACGCGGCGCGGATGCGGCTCATCGGTGGTGCCCCTTCGACAGCACGGGCTTGGTGATGTCGCGGTGCTCCACCTCGGCGCCGAAACCGATGCCGCGCAGCCGGTCGGCCAGGGCGACGGCCAGCGCCACCGAGCGGTGACGGCCGCCCACGCATCCGATGGCGACGCGCACCGTCTGTCCCTCGGGCAGGCCGGGCAGGAGGCTGAGAACGAGCATGGCCAGCCCGTGGACGCTCTCGGCGGCGCCGGGCGTGGTCATGACGTGCTCGGCCACGGGCTCGTCCAGGCCGGTCCGCAAGCGCATCGCCGGGTCGTGGTGCGGGTTGCGCAGCGAGCGTCGCACGTCAAAGGTGATGTCCGCAGCGGGCGGGGCGGCGTGGCCGTAGCCGAAGGACATGACGGTGACCTCGGCGGGGGCGGGCTGGTCGAGGACATCGCGCAGCAGGTCCACGTGTGCGGCGAATACGGCCCCTGCATTGCCGTAGACGTCGGTCAGATGCCGCTCCAGGCCAGCGTAACTGTCGGCGCGCACCCAGGCGGCGCGGGCGGCGTCGTCGGCTCCCGTGACGGCGGGCAGGTTGCCGCGGGCGATCGTCCCCAGGTCGCACAGGGCGGGCACGGTCACCATCCATGCCTCATCCGAGGCGCGGGGGTCGGGGACGTACCGTGCCGGGAGGGACTGGAAGTCCACGCCCAGGAACAGGCCGGTCTCCTCGCTCAACTCCCGGGCTGCGGCGTCGGCCGGGTCCTCGCCGGGGTCCACCGTCCCACCCGGCAGCGCCCAGCCGTGGCCGTCCCCGCGTTCGACCATGACCAGCCACCGTTGCCCGTGCTCGTCGGTCGCGGTCACGATGGCGTCCGCGCACACCTGCTCTCCCCAGTGGCCCAGCTCGTTGCGGCCGTAGCGGATGCCGGTCTGCTGGCAGGGGTTGACGGGGCGGCCGTCGATCAGGCGGAAGGGGATCGCGGCAGCGCGCCGGCGGGGTTCCCAGTCGATCCGGGCCGGGTCCGTCTCCGGATCCGCCCAACCCTCCTGTACGCCTTCTGTCAGGACGATGGGGTGGGTGTAGTCGATACCGGTCATGACGTGTTCTCCCTTCACCGATCGCCGTAGGGGCGGCGGGGGTGGCGCGGCCGGGCGGCGGGGGTCGGCCGGCGCGGGGTGCGCACGTCGCCGGAGACGGAGCGGGCGTCGACCGTCAGGGCACCGGAGGCGGCCAGTTCGGCGGGGGCGTTGACGGTGATGTCGCCGGAGGTCGCCGACGCCACCAACACGCCCTCGTCGGTGGCGTAGGCGCTGATGTCGCCCGAGATGCTGGTCAGCCGTCCCGTTCCGCCGAAGTCGGCGATGTGGATGTCACCGGAGGTGGTCGAGGCGGAGACGGTCTCGGTACGGCCCAGCCGCACATCCCCCGAGATGGTCTGAACGGTGGCGTGATCGGGGCACTCGGCGCGCACGTCGCCGGAAGTGGTCCGGGCGGTCAGCTTGCCGCAGCCGTCCACGTCCAGATCACCGGACACCGAGGTGAAATCCACCCATTCCAGCTCACCGCGCGCCGTCACCGTGGCGGACTTGGTCCGGATACGCAGGGCCGAACCGTGCGGCAGACGGATCTCAGCGTGCAGGCCGGGAGTGATCTGTGTGCCGGACACTGAAGGGCCGTTGATGCTGCCATCGGCACCGATGACCAGGCCGGTCACGACCGTTCCGGCGACGATGTTGCCAGTGATGATCGTGCGGCCACCGTTGCCGGTCACGATGGTCAAGCCCGGCTGCTCGGTGATGGGGACGTTGACGGTGACCACGCGGGCTTCTGCGGCGAGCGTGGCGCCGGGCAGGGCCGTGCTCCCAGGGCCCTCGGCAGGGCCGGTCAGGGTGATCTCGGCGCGGTCGGTACTGTAGACGTTCACGCTGATCTGCCCGTGCGGCATGGCCAGGTCTAGCACGACGGGGCCGGGCATCGGGGCGGACATGGTCCGCGTGCTGGTGTAGCTCATCACGCGGCCTCCTGCCAGTCGGCGGACTTGGCGTTGATCTCGTCAGCCGTCATGCCGGCCCAGACCCCCGAAGCGGGGCGGACCTTCAAGGCGTAGATGCCGCAGACCAGACGCGCCGGGCAGGACGCGCAGACGTCGCGGGCGACGGATTCGCGTGCCGCCTTCTCGTCGGCGGACTCGTCACCCGCGGGGCCGACGTGCAGGTCCGGGTCATAGACGCACTCGGCGTTCTCGGCGAGCGCGCCCGGCGCGCCGAGGGTGGCCAGTGCCGAGGGGTGCGCGGGGGTGAAGGTGGCGCCGTAGCCGTGCGCCGCGGCACGCGCCAACGTGACCAGATCGGCCGGGTCGTCCGCGGTTCCGTAGATCTTGACGAGACGACCCTCGTACCGCTCGACGGCTGCCCATAACCGGTTGCCGCTGATCCGAGTCTGCCGACGCAGGTCGGCGGTCACCAGCTCAACAGCGACCGTGTGCCGGAGAGAAGCGCGCTCGGCCGAGGTGAGTTTCCCCGTGCTGATCGGGACGGTTTCCGTCATGATGGAGTTACTCCTTGATGACTCATACGGGTTGTGAGGAGCGGGAAGCGGTCCGTGTCTTGGCGGATGGGGGCCGCTTCTCCTTTGTCTGGTCGGCTCAGCCGAGGTTTGACGCGAAGGTCATCAGCGCGTCGGTGACGACCGTCAGCCCGTGGAAGGCGTTGGTGGCCGCGACGGCGGCCTGTGCGGGCTGGCGGATGATGAAGAACAGCGCGCAGACCGTGAGCAGGATGGGAACGACCCGGTGGGGTTTCGGCGTCTGGATCATCGGTGCTGCCCTCTCCTTGGTGAGTGAGGTAGCCGAGGCGGTCACCTCGGCACTCCAGCGGACTGTTCGACTCCGGCCTGACGGGGCAGGTATGCTGCTCACCTCAAACGCCAAACGTTTGTCGATGGCTCGATGATGGACCTGCTCTTGCGGTACTGTCAAGAAACATCAAACGTTTGATGTCTGAGATTCAGGCTAGCGATGCCGAGAATCGGACGAAATGCATCAAAGAGGGAAAAATGAGTCACTCGGGAAAGTTGGGTTTCCGTCAGATCGCGTCGCAGATCCGGCACGAGATCGTGAACGGCGTCTACCCACCCGCTACGGTCTTCCCCGCTGAGCCGGTGCTCGCCGAGAAGTACGGCGCATCGCGAAGCCTGGTCAACAGGGCAATGCAGGTACTCGCGGCAGAGGGCATGATCCGCCCTCGTCAAGGGAGGGGAACCTTGGTCACCTACATTCCGCCGATGCTGCACTCGCCGGCGCGCTACTCGCGAGAGGCACGCGAGGGCAGCCAGGCGCGCGGCGCCTTCGACGCGGAGGTCCGAGCGATCGGTCTCGAACCCCAGCATGAGATCACGACCGAGAAGGCCGTCCCTCCGGACGACGTCGCCGAAGCTCTCGGACTGCCGCGCGGTGAAGAGAACGCCCTCGTTCGACGTCGGCGCCTACTCGCGTCCGGCATCCCGGTGCGCCTCAATGCCTCGTGGTTCCCGCTGTCCATCGCCGAGGGGACGGTTCTGGAGGAAGCGGCGCCGGTCATCGTCGGCGGCGTGAAGTCGGCCTTGGCTGAACTCGGGCATCGGCAGACGGAAGCGACAGAGCGCATCATCGTCCGGCCGCCCACGGACGCCGAGGCGGATGCACTGGAGATCAGTCCGGAGCGAACCGTTCTCGACATCTTCCACGTCGGCAAGACCGCAGAGGGACGGGCCGTGGAAGTGACCACCACCGTCACGCCCGCTCACTACCTAATCATTGAGAACAGTTTCCCGCTCACCTGACGCACGCCAGACACGACCCGATAGGAGACGATGCGATGACAGCCACACTGCCGATGCACGCGCGGGCCGCGGAACTGGCCAGCGCTGGCGAACTGCCCGCGTATGTGTACGACCTCAGCGACCTCGACGCCCACATGTCCGCCGTCCGAGGCGCCCTCGGCGACATCGAGGTCCACTACGCCGTCAAGGCCAACCCCGACCCCAAGCTGTTGCAGGTCATCGCGCCGTACGTTGATGGCTTCGAGGTGGCTTCCGGGGGAGAACTCACTCACGTGCGCACGCACTTCCCTGACATGCCCATTGCGCTGGGCGGTCCCGGCAAGACCGACGCCGAACTCTTCGCGGACGTGACCAGGCTCCATATCGAAAGCCCCAGTGAGATCCGCCGGTTGTTCGCGGCCGGCCGGTCCGCCGAGGTGTTGCTCCGGGTCAACCTCGACATCCCCATCAGCGGGGCATCCCTGGCCATGGGCGGCGGCGCCACGCCGTTCGGCATGGACCCTGCGGGGATTTCTGAGTGCCTCGACATGCTCGCCGGTCAGGACGCCGTACATCTGCGCGGCATTCACGCCCACCTGGCCAGCGGGCTCGAAGCGCCGGCCATGCTTGAGCTGGCGTCCGCGATCCTCGACTACGCCCGCGGCCTCGGCGTCACCGAGATCAATCTTGGAGGCGGCATGGGCGTGTCCTACTCCGACCCTGACGCCCGCTTCGACTGGAAGACCTACGGCGAGGGACTGGCCGTGCTGCGCCGTCCAGGCGAAACGCTGCGCATCGAGCCGGGCCGGTCCCTGACGGTCTATTGCGGCCGGTACGTCACACGGGTCATCGACGTCAAGCGCGTCCACGGTGAACTGTTCGCCGTAGTGGCTGGCGGAACCCACCACATCCGGACGCCCGCTACCAAGGGACATAGCCAGCCCATGGTCATTCAAGAGCCGGGCGAGCCGACCACGATCGTCGGCCAGCTTTGCACTCCCAAGGACACCATGGCGCGCCACATCCCGGTGAACCTGAAGACGGGCGACGTGGTCGAATTCCTCATGGCCGGTGCCTACGCCTGGAACATCTCCCACCACGACTTCCTTATGCATCCGAAGCCAGCCTTCCGCTACCTGGGAGGCTGAGCAATTCACCAGTAGCTCAAGTTGACCGAGGTCAACAGTCTTGCGACCGTGGCCAGCCGACTTGCTCGACTGCCAGGCTGGCCACGGATCTGGAATATGTCCCGTTAGTTGGAATTCATTCTGGCCTCATCCGAAAAACTGGTGGCCAAGTTTTATTCATAGGTGGACTTCATGCGATCGAAACGTCGCACATAAGGTCGGGGTTCGCTATAATGATGGATCAAAAAGAATGGGAGGAGATCTGTGGTTGAGAGGATCGGCGCCCCGGTACGGTCGGCTCCCGAGGTTGCTTCGCCCACCGGGATGAGCGGGATTTCGATCCCACCTGTCTATACGGTCGTCGATCTATTTTGCGGGTGCGGAGGACTGTCTCACGGCTTCAGTCTGACGCGCAGATTCCGTACGCTGCTTGGCCTGGACAACAAGCCTGAGGCAACTGAGAGCTTCGCGCTGAACTGTCCTGACGATCCGGTGATGATGACGACAGATATAAGGGACTCGGTAACGAAGGAACAACTGCTACAAAACCTTGGGACCTATGGCATCACCGGGCCAAGGCAACTTTCCTGTCTGATCGGCGGACCGCCATGCGAGGGCTTCAGTCAGAATCGGGTAGAGCGAAGCGCTGAAGGTAGCGGGGGACGGATAACCAAGTTCACAGATGATCCTAGAAATAAGCTGTTTAAGTGGTTTATCGAGATAGCGAGCGAGCTTCAGCCGCGAGTTATATTGATTGAGAACGTGCCGGATATTCTTCGACATAGGGATGGGGAGACGGCCAGGGAGATCATAGAAGACCTTCGGGAGCTGGGATATCTCACTACGGCTAGGGTGCTGAACGCCGCAGACTATGGTGTGCCACAGCTCAGGAGGCGGGCATTCTTTCTTGCTTACCGTCAAGAAGATTATGAGACTTCCAGGGTGAGGCTAGAATTCCCTAATGTCACACACTCTCCATATCCACTCGGGCATGAACTGCTCGATAAGGATCCTGAGTGGTTCCCGGGAGACATGGGTTTCTGGCCTTCCGTTCGGGAAGCGATCGGTGATCTGCCTAGGCCAGCGGATGGCAAAGCTAGCCGTCTGGACGGCTGGACTCCTTATGAAGGTCATCATCCCAGCTCCGACCTGCGTAGATTTCTAGCGGCTAGTGAAGGCGGTACCTGGAATCACATCGCTCGCCCTTTGGGTAAGAATGGCCTGCAAAGGGTCAAAGAGCTAGACAATCTGGACGCTGATGTGTTGCACCAAAGGCGTCGGGATAGGGTGCACTACCACTACGCGTACTCGCGCCTTCGCTGGGCGGAACCTGCACGCACAATCACTAAGTTCGTCTATCACGTTGGGTCCGGCATGTTCTGCCATCCCGATGAAGATCGTGCGGTCACAATACGGGAAGCTGCACGTTTGCAAACATTCCCGGACCACTTCAAGTTCCCCGCTTACACCATTCGAGATGTCTCATCTCTGGTAGGAAGCGCGGTTCCTCCTCTTTTAGCGAGGGCAATTGCCCGACAGGTGGTCCGATATCTGGACACAGTTACGCTGCACGGGCTTTCCAGTGTTGCACGTTCAGAACTTCGCGAGCTGAAGGGCGACGCTGTTGTTAGAAGGCTAGAGAATAATGATTGGTTGCCTGCGTAACTAAGCTCGCAAGCTGCCGCCTTCGAGCCTGCGACGTTGCCCTGAGACGTCACCAAATGATCTCTCTCCAGTTGCTTGCTGCCTTACTGCGAGGGCGGATGAGTAGCATTTCTTCTAGTGCCGATATAGGAGGAATGTAACCGGCTCCGACCATGTCGGTCATGTACGAGACATCCATCGTGTTACGCTGCGGGCGGGTCGGCCCCTGCACTGTCTCCAAATATCTGAGTTCATAGTGACTGCTCTCGTCAGCCATGTCGTAGACGACGAGTGTGCCAGCTCCCGAACTGCCCCTAAACCGAGAACGCTCGAAATCGGTAGATTCCTCGATATATGAAAGTAGTTCGTCCTGTATGAGCCAAACGGTACGCCCGCCCCATGCAGCTAGGGTTTCGCACTTGACGAAGAACTGGCTCAGCATCCTGCCGAAAACCTGACGATAATTAGGGGTATATGGTGAGTCCACCACTCCCGAGAGAGGGCGTTGGGGGCGGCCGAGGAGAACATCCCAAAGGTGTTCAGTAAGGCCGCCGCCTCGCGTGCTAGATGTCATTACTTCTATTGCGTAGGGAGGGCCAGCAAAGCGTATCTTTGCTCCAGTCTGCTCCACTGGTGCCAATAGAAAGTCAAACGTGTATTCGAAGTTGCCGGGGCTATTGGCATCTTTATGGGTGAATTTGACCTCCCACCAAATGCGCACATTTTGCCCAGGGTGAATATCGGGCATGAGATCCCGCAGCTCCGGCGGTACTCCGGTGCCCTCGGGGCGCAGGTCTAGCATGCGCTTCGGGCATACGATCCATGGCCGCGTATCCGAGAGTGAGCGTCTTTGTGCGGAGACGGTGCAGACGGAGAATGGGAAGTGAGGTTTTCCGTATGCGCCGTAGCGTGTGACAAATTCGGCGCGCTCCTCGTCTGTCACCCTCTTAGGGGGCTCCAAGAAAGACATATTGCTCCTGTTGCCGGTCACATCACAGGCACCGCCCGTGAAAGGGCATCCGTGCGATAGCCACTCGGCAGGTGGCGCAGGGACCGTTCGATCCACACGTGTACCGAAGACCTCGGCGATCTTTGCCATGCGCAGATGCTGCCATAGGAGATGCTTTGCTCTCTAGCGAACTGTGAAGTCTGTTACCTTATGGTGCATTCATCCTATTTTGCGGAACTGGCCGTGTGCTCATCGGGTACATTCGGCACGTGGGGAATTCATGGGCTAGCTCGCCGGCTGCACGCAAGAGCATGCAAGCGAACAGGAGCAGAGACACCGCCCCTGAGCTAGCGCTTCGGCGTGCCCTTCATGGTCTGGGGCTGCGTTACAGGGTCTGTACTCGACCCATCACAGCGCTGCCGCGTACCGCTGACGTCGTTTTTCAGGCTTCCAAGGTTTGCGTAGAGATGCGCGGCTGCTACTGGCACGGATGTCGGGCGCACCACCGTCTCCCCCGAGCGAATCGGGAGTACTGGTCGGCTAAGGTCGAGCGCATTCGGAGGCGGGATCGGGAGTTTGAAGACCTCCTTGCCAAGGCTGGTTGGCTGTTGGTCGTGGTGTGGGAGCACGAAGACCCGATGGCTGCCGCACAGCAGATCGCCATGGTCGTGAGAGCTCGCCGTAGGCTCACTGCGATCAGTTCCATAGTCGATCAGTGACCCTGGTCCACCTGCTATTGCTGCCGCAGAAGTCGCAGGATCTGCAGAATCGGTCGTAGCGGCGCATCCTGGCAGGTCAGGGACGTGCAGAGTCACGTTTGGCTGTCGTCCGCACAACGCCGCACAATGCCGCACAACGCCGGGCAATGGGCTGTGCCCGCCACGCTGGTTCTTTCGCCAGCAATTTGTGGGATATCGCGGCATTCTGCGGATGACAATCTTGCGGACGGGATGTCTGTACTGACCTGTAAGAAGATGATCCTTTGGCTCGTTCTGCGGATTCTGCGGCAGGCTGAGAGAGTGCGGTGCCGGGCGCGGAAGGATGATGGTGGGTCACTGGATCGAAGTTGTGCCCCTGTAGTGCTCGCTGAGCGGCGATCGTGGGAGGGTGAGTGTTCTCTGTTGGGGGCTGAAGTGCTTCTGTCACAGGCCGACTGAGCCATGCCTGTGCGTGGTCGCGGCCAATGCGCGGCAGAGAGTGGACACCCAGTGAAGAAGTCGCAGATCAGAGCGTTTTTGTGGCGGGTCTGTAAAACCGTCGGCTCAGCCTACCCAGGTTCGAACCCTGGACCTGCCACCAAAAGAAACCCAAGCTCAGAGGCCCTTCGGGGCCTCTTTTGCTTCTCCGGTCCATGCGGTCTGCGGCAGCGAGTGGCAGTCATCCACGCGCAGACTGACCACTTCCGCAGGCCGTAAGGCCCCGAAGTGCATGCAGGCGAACAGAGCCGCCGGCCGCTCCCCCCGGGCACCCTTGATCGAGAGTGTCGACGACCCAACGTCGGCTACCGTACGTGATCACACATCTACGCTGGCGGACATGGGCAAGCGTCCACTGCGAGAGCTGATCGATGACCGGCTGCTGGACGAACTGCCGGCACGCTCCCGCGACGAGGCCGGCGGGCTGCGCCTGGCCGGCGAGGGCAGCGTCCTCTGCGTCAGCGAGTTCCGAAGCGCCCGACGCTTACGCTCACGATCGGCAGACATCCACCACCGTCCGTGGCCTGTCCAACGAGCAGGCGGCGGTGTGGCGCGGTCGGGGCTGGTGAGTTGTGGTCGTGTCTGCCGGTACTACGCCTCTTCGCGGCGCATGTTGTAGTTATGGCTCTTGACATTCGCGTGCTCGATTAGCTCCGGCCATTCGTTGTTGTTGCCTATGTAGGCTTTGGCCACTGCTCTTGCGGCGGCGGCGTACCACTGCTCCACGTCTCGGTGATACACCTTCTCATCCTCCTCGATCGGGCTTGGGTCCGGCCTATAGCGAACCTTGGACCCTTGGGTCCCTGTCCTCCAGACGTCGAACTTGCGCACCTTGCTGCCCTTTGGATGGTTCCACTCGCTCCACCCGAAATCTTGGCCGTCGACGTCGACGACGCCCTTGAGGGAGTTCAATGTACGGTCGCCAGGTGTCGTGCCTGGCGCTACGGTGGTGGTAGGTGGCTGTTCGTCGGTCATCCCATGTCCTTCCTGTGGCGTCAGCGCTGGTCACTCTCGGGGTTTGGGCGCTTGGTAGGACTTGGCGATCTGGGAGTGAGGGAGGGTGAATTCCCAGCTGTTGACTACGTCGTCGAGTTCGGTACAGCCGTCGGGGACGCGGTAAAGGCGGTAGATGTCGACGCGTTCCCAGTCGGCGATGACGTATTCTCGGCCGTCGTTGGAGGGGTAGGTGGTCTCGTACTCCTCGTGCTTGAAGTACGACTCCTCCCATGTCTTGGTGGTGGACACCGAAAGGCCGCCTTCGAGATTGGCGGTGATCTGGGCGGACAGGGCTTTGACGTTGAAGCCGCCGGTGTAGCCGATCGAGGCGTTGATGTGCCACTCAAGGGTCCGGGAGACAGATTCGGTCATTCCCTCATCCCAGTACACCGTGTGCGTCGTCTCGGTGAACCCGTCGTAACCGTGGAACTGGGACTTCCATGCGCTGCTGCGGCGCAGCACGTAGAACGGACTGTGCTGGAGCTTCCACTGCATGCTGTGGTCGCCGTCGTTGACGCACGCCGCCGGGATCAGGGCTTCGCCGATGATGATCTCGTCGGTACGCTCGGGCGGCGGGTTCAGGCTGGTCTGCTCGGGGGGTGCTCCGTAGTCAGGGTGGGTGCCGGCTGCTTTGAGGTTCCGCACCACTGGCGCGTCATACACGCCGTCGGCATAGAAGAACCACGTCGTCGCCTGACTGGAGTTGTCATCGGTCAGCATGGCGTATACACCCAGGGAGTGGAGATCCATCATGAACATGTACTTGAAGGTCTGGTCGTCTTTGATGGAAAATCCGCCGTCCCCGGCATCCTCCAACCTCCACTTCCCTCGGGAATCTCCGAAGGTAATTTCGAAATCTGCGATCAGGATGGCGGCGTCGCCTAAAGGGGTAAGAGCCGAGCAGGCCAATCGCCCCGATTGCACGTTGCAGACCCACCACTTCCTGCCGTCGGGGTCGAGCGGCATCAGGTACCAGGACCCGGCTCCGTCGACTATCCAGCATGAGTTGGCGTCGATAACCGGCCCTAGTCCCGGGTATTGCATTGCGGCGCTTTGGATGGTGACCGACTTCCCGATAGGGAGATGTTCCGAGAAGAGGGCCGGCGTTCCCTGGTCGGTTTCATCGCGCGGCGCGCGCGATGGGTGTGCGAGTTCCCAGTTGTCCGGTAGAGAGGGGTCCTGCGACTGGGCCACGTTGACCTCTTCATCACATAGGCGGGTTCGAGCCGATTTGATCACCGCGCTCCTACCCGACGCGTCCTGAATGTAAACGAGGCCGGAAACCTTTTCAATGCCCTGCACGCGCGGGTGGCGCTGGTCAATAGTGCGCCGACGGCATCAGTGCCATATTTTTCTTTCCGGCGCGATAGTTGACATGCGGCAATGTTGGCCACCGGTTTCGAAAGCGCGCAGGAATTGAATTCAGCCAGACAGATCCCACCAGTAACAGCGGCGCGTCATGCTGATACTGCTGAACGCGGGAAGTGACCGGCGATCCGCGTCGGGAGGGCGGAGAGGTGCTCGCTTCATGATCCGGATTATGTGTTCGAACCCTGGACCTGCCACCCTCATCGATCCGACTCCCGAGCTGCGGAGGTCGTTTCTGGTAGCGGTGGCTGAGTTTCGGGCCGACCGTGACTACCCGGTTCCTTGGTTCGTTGACGACGTCGATGCGCAAGCTCTGGCAGATGCGCGGGGGTTCGAGGCATATGTCGCGCGTGTGCTTGGCGAGAGGACCCAGGCGGGGGTACGGAGTGGGTTCGTGCCGATGACCACGCTGTGGTGGGTCGACGGCGAGCGGTTTCTGGGGAGGCTGGCCATCCGTCATCGGCTCACGCCGGCGTTGATGGAGATCGGTGGGCATATCGGGTATGACGTGCGCCCTAGTGCGCGTCGTCAGGGGCACGCGACGGCGATGCTCGCGGCGGCGCTGCCGATCGCGCGATTGCTGGGCATCTCTCAGGCGCTGGTGATGTGTGACCGGACGAATACGGCTTCGCGGCGGGTTATCGAAGCCAACGGTGGCGAGCTTCTCGACATCACCGCGCGGAAGCGTCGCTATTGGGTGCCGACGACGGAAGCGGGCACGGGTCTCAGGTGACCCCTGGGCGCGAGACTTCTCATGGCGGGACTGTGAGAACTGTCGGCTCAGCTTGCCCAGGTTCGAGCCCTGGACCTGTCACCCCAAATGGAGACGGCCCTTGACCGGCGTCAACGTGGTCAGGGCCGTTCTCGTTCGTCCGGGGTCCCACGGCCGTCAACGGGCTTCTGCGGGTGCCTGTGTCGTATGCGCGTCGCCGTCGGGCGGACCGCGCCAAGGTCCGATCACAGGCCGGGTCAGTCGTCGATCTCGCCGGTGATGTAGCGGCGAGTCTCGCGCCGGGCCGCGTAGCGGTCTTTGCGGTTGGTCTCCTTGTGCCACTGCTGGCGCTCCTTGACGCAGGCGCGTCTGTGGCAGCCTGAACAGCACGTGCCGCCGAACAGCAGCGAGTAGGGGTTTCGCCACCGGCAGCGGGTGTCGTCGTCGTCCCACGACGGGGTCGGCGGGAGGTCGCAGGGGCCGGAAGTGTGGTCGTGCACCGGCAGGGGGTTGTGCTCGGCGTAACGCACCCACAGCGGTTTGGTTTTGTCCGTACGGGACATCTCGTTCCTCACGGAACCGCCGCCCGGGCTCCCGGACCTTCCGGGCGGGCGGCTAGGTTCGCCGCTTCACGGCGACACGCTCCTTTCCTCGGTTCGCGGTCAGGCCCCGGCGGGGCGCCTCCACTGGAGTGGAGAACTTTTCAGCATATCGGGGAGCGCCCGCCCGGCACAAGATCTCGGTGTCTGTGACGCGTCCGCCACGTGGCCTACGCCGCGGTGTGCGGCCGGGGTTTCGGCGGTCAGAGAACCCGGCTTTCGGACCGGGGAATGTCCGGCAGCGGAAGGGTCGGTGAATTGGATCGTCTTCTGTTGCCGGGGGTGGAGGGAGCACTGCAGGGTTGGGGAACGACCGCCGTTCCCCACGTCGGAAGTGCTGCCGTGCGTTTGCTGGCGTTTCTCGCCGTCCTTGTTGCCGTGTTCCTTGTCGCCGCTCCGGCGCGGGCGCATGTCCGTGCGACCACGGTCGCGGTCGATCTGCGTAGCCAGGGTGCCGGTGTCGGCGCTGTCGTCGACATGGAGTACGACGTCCTCGGCCGGTTGCTGGGTCTTGACGGGGTGCTGAGCCCGGACCCGGACGGCGCGGAGGCCGAGGTGCCGGCCGAGGTGCGGCGCAGGTCGCTGGACGGGCACGCGAGTGAGGTGGCGGCGTACGTCGGTGGGCGGCTGCGGCTGAGCCGGGGCTTGATCGGGTGTGTCGCTGGGGACGGGGGCCGCGTCGAGCTCGCCGGCTCCGGTGCGGTGCGGGTCGCGCTCGCTTACGACTGCCCGGCGTCGGGGGCGCTCACCGTCCGCAACGACATCTTCCGGCCTTCTGACGGTGTCGTGGACGAGACCACCACGATGGTGGCCTACGACGTCGATGGGCGCCGTGGTTCGACGTTGCTCGACGTCGACCGCACCAGCGTCACGGTGGGGCGTACCGATCTGCTCGGTGAGATCCCGCGGTTCGTCCTGCTCGGGGCGGAGCATCTGCTCTTCGGGCTTGACCACGTGCTGTTCCTGCTGGCGCTGCTGCTGGGGGCGAGGCGGCTGCGTGACGTCGTCGAGGTCGCCACGGCTTTCACGGTCGCGCACTCGGTGACCCTGGTGCTTGCCGCGATCGGCTGGGTGAGCGTGCCGGGGTGGATCGTGGAGCCGCTCATCGCGTTGTCGATCGCGTTCGTCGCGCTCGACAATCTGCTGTCGCCGAGGACGAGCCACCGGCTGCCGGTGGTCTTCGGTTTCGGGTTGCTGCACGGGCTCGGCTTCGCGGGCGCGCTCAGCGTCGACGGGCCGTTGTCGGTCTCGACGCTGGCCAATCTGCTCTCCTTCAACGTCGGCATCGAGCTCGTCCAGTTGACGATCATCGCGCTGGCCTTCCCGGTGCTGCTGTTCCTGCGCGGGGCCGCGACCACGCCGGTCGCCGCTCGTGCCCTCACGCTCGGCACCGTCGCGGCGACCGTCGCCGTCGCCGGTGCCGGTCTGGTCTGGTTCGTGGAACGCTCCCCGCTCCTGGCCTGACACCCACCTCCCCCTCTCGAAGGATTTCGATGTCCGCGTTCTTCTGGACACGCGCGCGTCTGCGCGTCGTCCTGTACACCACCACGCTGGGGCTCGCCGCCAGTGTCGTGGCGGGTCCGCTCGCGTCGTACGCGGCGGCCGTCATCGACCCGCCGGAGGCCACCGTCAGCGGCGTCGTGTACGTCGACGCCAACGACGACGGCCGGCGCAACCCCGGTGAGGCCGGCCTGGCCGGTGTGCGTGTCTCCGACGGCAAGGTCGCCACCACGACCGCCGCCGACGGCTCCTACTCGCTGACGATCTCCACCGACCGTCGCAAGACGGACATCGTCTGGGCCGGGCAGCCGCGGGGCTACCGGTTCGGCCTGGACCAGTACAAGGAGCCGAGGTTCTGGGCCAACCTCGGCCAGCTCGCCGACGACGCCACGCCGACCGCGGACTTCGCGCTCGTCCGCGACGAACTCTCCGACGGCGACACCTTCTCCTGGGCCAACATCGCCGACCCGCACGTCAACGCGCAGTTGCCCGACCAGATCCGCGAGATCAACTCCACCGGCACCGACCTGCGCTTCATCGCGGTCAGCGGCGACCTCACCAACGACGCCAGCCAGGGGCAGTTCGACACGTATCGCCGCGGCACCCAGCAGTCGGCCGTCGGTGTGTGGCCGGCCGTCGGCAACCACGAGTACGCGAGCGGGTCGGCGTACGCCGACAAGATCGACAACTATCGCAGGAACGTCGGTCCGGAGTGGTACTCGTTCAACTACGGCAACCGGCACTTCGTGGTGCTCGAGAACAACGGCTCCGCGCCGTTCGACGAGGAGCTCGCCTGGCTCAAGGACGACCTCGCCGCGAGCGTTCCCCTCGACGACGACCCGGGGAACGACATCGAGGTCGTCGTCCTCACCCACCAGCCGATGAACGTCCCGTTCGGCTCGCCGTCGGAGTACGACGCCTTCGGTGACGTGCTCGAGAAGTACAAGGCGCAGCTGATCCTGGTCGGCCACGAGCACTCCAACCACGTCGAGAACACCTCGGCGTTCGCCTCGACCGCCAAGCACATCCAGACCGTGTCGAGCTCGTACACGATCGACAACGCGCCCCGCGGTTTCCGCTACATCCACATGGCGGGCCCGGGCTTCGACAACCCGTTCCGGATGTACGGCGAGAACGAGCGCGTCACCATCGTCAGTCCCGCGCCCGGCTCGAAGGTGCCGGCCGCGAACTTCCCCGGCATCCAGGTCAACGCGTACGACACCGGCGACGAGGTCGTCTCGGCGCGCTACCGGATCGCCGGCGACAAGAACTGGTTGCCGCTGCACCACAGCGGCGAGTTCACCTGGCAGGGCAACCTGCCGGGCAGCCGGCAGACGGCCGGCGAGCACCGCATCGACGTGCAGGTGGTCGACGCGGCGGGCAAGACCTGGACCAGGTCGGCGGACTTCACCCTCACCCGTGAGCCGGCGCTCAAGCCGGTCGCCGCGGGTGACTGGGGCCAGCACCACGGCGACGCGGCCCACTCCGGTGTCGCGCGGGCGCAGGAGGCCGGCCGCCGGCTGGCGTGGAGCTTCCGCACCGAGGGCACCTTCCTCACCGGGTCGCCGGTCATCCACGACGGCGTCGTCTACGCGGGCACCCGCGACGAGAACGGCGACGGCGAAAGCCGGATCCACGCCGTCCAGGTGAAGAACGGCAAGGAGCTGTGGAACGTCGAGGTGCCGCAGTCGATCCACGGCAGCCTCGCGTACGGTGACGGCCTGATCTTCGCGCCGACCCTCGGCTCGGAGCTCTACGCCGTCGACGCCAAGAGCGGCGAGCTGCGCTGGAAGGCCGTGCCCGAGCAGGCGCCGGCCCCGAACAACCAGCGCACCTACGGCTACTACTCGCCGGCCGTCTCCGGTCACACGGTGCTCTGGCCCTACCAGACCCGCTTCGGCATCGGCAGCCAGGGCGTGCTCAAGGCGCTCGACACCCGCACCGGGCGGCAGATCTGGGCCTCCCCGATGTCCGGCGCGACCATGAGCGACGGCACGCCCGCCGTCATGGACGGCACCGTGTACGTCGGCAACGAGACCGCCGACCGCGTGCTCGCCTACGACCTGGCCACCGGCGCCCGCAAGTGGACCGGCACCGAGTCGCTCGGCAGCTGGCAGGACGGCGTGCCGACCGCGGCCGAGGGGAAGGTCTTCATCGGCGCCAACAACGGCATCGTCGCGCGGGACGCCAAGACCGGCGCGACGCTGTGGACGTACAGGAGCTCGCGCTCCTCGCTCGTCTCCAGCGGCTCGACCCCGAGCGCCGCGGCCGTCGAGCGGGGCGTCGTCTACATGGGTTTCCCGAGCGGTGCCGTCGTCGCCCTCGACGCCCGGACCGGCAACCTCATCTGGGAGCGGGCGCTGCCCGGCGACATCTACCACGGTGGCGTCATGTCCAGCCCGGTCGTGGCCGGCGACACGCTCTTCGTCGGCGCCAACAACGGCAGGTTCTACGCGCTGGCCTCCGGCACCGGCCAGATCCTGTGGAGCCACGAGATCGGCACCTGGGTGGGCGCCGGCCCGGCCGTCAGCGGCAACACCGTCGTGGCGGGTGCCTGGGACGGCAACCTCTACGCCTACGTGCCCGGCGGCGAGTCCGCGCGGCGCTGGGCGACCGTGACCGGCACGGTCAGCGACCCCGAGACGGGCGCCCCGATCGACGGCGCGAAGGTCACCGCCGTCGCCGAGGGTCAGGACACCGCGGTGACCACCACCGACGCCCGGGGCCACTACCGGATCGGTCTGCCGGCGTCGACCTGGGCCGTCACCGCGGCCAAGCGCGGCCTGATCGCCGACGGTGGCTCGGCCGCCGTCGTCACGGTCGGTGCCACCGGCGGCGCGACGGCCGACCTGAAGCTGATCAAGGTGGTGCACCCGACCGCCGGCAGGTCGACGTACGCGCCGGACTACGGCAGCGGCAGCACGCGCACGGACGTCGTCACCGGCAAGGAGTACTACTACCTGGCCAACGACAAGATCCGGGCGTCTGTGACGCCGTACGCCGCCGGCGACAACGGTGCCGGCGGTAACAACCTCGCCGGTGGTCTCGGCCAGGGCGCGCTGACGGACCTCATGCTCAACGACGTCAACGGCGCCGAGACCCTCGACTGGGGGGAGATGCTGCTGCGGCCGAGCCTCACGCCGCCCGACTCGTGGGACCGGCCGAACGACCAGCTCGACCTGCCCGACCTCGCGGTCGACGGCGCCGCCGTGGTCGGCGACGGTCAGTACCGGGCGGACCCGGCCATCAAGGCGCAGGTCCGCTACGAGACCCTGCCCGATTCCCCGATCGTGAAGATGACGGTCAAGCTGACCAACACCGGCACGACGGGCTACCAGGGCTACTTCAACTACATGATCGACCCCGACAGCTCGGCCGACAACGGCCGCATCCCCGGGATCGGCGGCGTCAACCCGGGTCTGAAGACCTCGGGCTGGACCGGGAACCATGTCTACGTCGGCGCCGACGCGGCCACCACGAACGGCCAGGCCGCCCACGGTCTCGCGTGGGCTCTCGACACGCCGGCCGCGGTCGGTGCGTACGGCTACGTCGATGGTCTGTACTACGACGCCACCATGGCGCCCGGTGCCACCAAGCAGTTCAGCTTCTACCACCTGACCGACTACGCGACCGCCGGTGGCGACCCCACCGGCACCATCGCGAAGTGGGCCGGCGAGATCGACCTGCACGACGCGGCCGTCCCGGACGCCGCTCGCGCGGCCGGCACGATCACCGCGGGCGGCGTCGCCGTCTCCGGTGCCCGGGTCGTCCTCGAACGGGACGGCACGGTGGTCGCGACCACGAGCACCGACGCCGGGGGCGAGTACCTCGTCAAGGCCCCGGCCGGCCGGTACGACGTCCGGGTGTCCAAGCTGGGCTACCAGACGGCCACCGGCACGGTCACGGTGCCGGCGGCGGGCAACGGCGTCGCCGACGTCGCGCTGAGCCCGGTCACGGTCGAGGCGAGCTACGGCAAGCAGATCGGCTCGGGTCTGGTCGAGGCGGGCCACGGCGACGTCATGCTCGAGAACGACAAGCTTTCCATGGCGATCGCCGACGCCTACAACGACCCGCAGCTCTCCGGTGGCACCCGCGGCAAGCCGGTCGACATCGCCGTCCGCGGCAGGGCCGACCAGTTCGACTGGATCAACCTGCCCTACGTCTCGGCGACCCAGCCGACCGGCGGTAGCGCGTGGGACATCCGCTCGGTGGCGGCGACCGACGTCCAGATCGTCCAGGCGACTGGCGACAAGGCCGTCGTCCGGGTGTCCGGGCCGGTCAACGGCTTCACGGGCCTGACGGCGGCGACGACGTACACGCTGAAGCCGGGCGACGACTTCGCCACGGTCTCGACGGAACTGCGCAACTCCGGCCCGGCTCCGCTCAGCGTGTGGACGGGTGACGCGATGGACCACGACGCGGCCGGCCAGGCCGGCGTCATCCCGGGCACCGGCGTCGTGACCCCGGGCACGACGGCGGCGTACACCCCGACCAAGCCGTACATCGGCATGACCGGGGCCGACCCGCAGGTCTTCGGTCTCGTCTACGGCACGCCGGCCGGCGCCTTCGACGTCTACGCCGCGGGCAACTGGGTGATGAGCCGGTTCCACGTCGACGTGCCGGCGGGTGGCTCCTACACCCTCACCCGCAAGCTCGTCGTCACCCCGGGCACCGACGCGGTGGGCATTCTCGACGCCGTCCCCGCGCCGTAACGCACGCCCACCCCACCACGCAGGGCCGGCCCGGACTCCGACCGGGCCGGCTCGGCGAGGGCCTCGGTGGGGGGCAGGGGTTGTCCGTGGCCGGAACCCGTGGTCGAACGAGCGCGCGATAACGTGCCGTTCGTGTGGAACGACGAGGGGATCGAGGGCTCGGCGCGGGTGACTCTCCGGCGGATCGGGCGGGGGGACCAGGAGGAGTTCGTCCGGCTGGCCCGGGCCAGTGCGGGGCTGCACCATCCGTGGATGGCGCTGCCGGTCACGCCGCAGGACTTCCAGCTCTTCCTCGGGCGGTTCGACGATCCGCTGGCCGCCGAGGGGATGCTGGCCTGCCGGCGGGACACGGGGGAGATCGTGGGGCACGTCAGCATCAACAGCATCATTCGCGGGCGGTTCCAGAACGGGTCCCTCGCGTACGCGGCCTTCGCGCCCTCGGCGGGGCGGGGGTACATGACGGAGGCGCTCGGGCTGGTGGTGCGGTACGCGTTCGGACGGTTGCGGCTGCACCGGCTGGAGGCGCAGATCCAGCCGGGCAACCACGCTTCGCTTCAGTTGGTGCGGCGGCTCGGCTTCCGCTACGAGGGGCTATCGCCGGAGCTGCTGTTCATCGACGGGGCGTGGCGGGACCACGAGCGGTGGTCGATCACCAGCACGATGGTGCCGGGGATGCCGACGGAGCCGCATCCCACCCTGCCGGTCCGCTGAGGGGCGGCGGCAGCGAAACGGGCGCGGGGGCGGCGGAGGGCGTCGTGGTGCGGCGGGAGGTCAGGAGGGTGTGATGCCGCTCTGCACGGCGAGGACCGCCAGGCGGACGCGGTTGGGGCAGCCGGTCTTGGTCATCAGGTTGGCGATGTGGGTCTTGACCGTGGTCAGCCCGAGGTGCAGCCGGTCGGCCACCTCGGCGTTGGTCAGGCCCTCACCGACCAGCGCCAGCACCTCGCGTTCCCGGCCGGTGAGTTTCGGCTCCGGAACGGGAGGGGGTTCGGCGGCGTGGGCGCGGGAGCGTACGGCGTGGGACACCAGGCGCCGCAGCACGTCCTGGCTGAAGGGGCTCTCGCCGGCGGCGGCCTTGCGCACCCCGTCGAGCAGTTCACCGGGTGAGGTGTCCTTGACCAGGAACCCGCAGGCCCCGGCGGCGAGCGCCGGGTACAGGTGGTCGTCGTCGTCGAAGGTGGTGAGGACCACGACCCGGGTGGCCGGCCGGGACGCCAGGATGCGCTCGGTGGCGGTGATGCCGTCCATGCCGGGCATGCGCAGGTCCATGAGCACCACGTCGGGCAGCAGGCGGTCGGCCTGGCGTACGGCCGCCCGGCCGTCCTCGGCCTCCCCCACCACGACGAGGTCGGCAGCGGATTCGCACAACATGCGCAGGCCGGCCCTGACCAGTTGCAGGTCGTCCACGAGCAGAACCCGGATCACGGTCGTGCCTCCTCGACGAGTGCGGCGGGCAGCGCGGCCGTCAGCCGCCACCCGGCCCCGTCAGGTCCGGCCTGGAATCTCCCGCCGAGCAACTCCACCCGTTCCCGCATGCCGATCAGCCCGTATCCCTGCCCCGGTTCCGCGGGCCCGCCGCCCCCGTCGTCGATGAGTTCCAGCCGCACCGCGCCGTCCGCCTCGGCCCCGACCGACAACTGGACGTGGGTGGAAGGACCCGCGTGCCGGGCGACATTGGTGATCCCTTCCTGGCCGAGGCGCAGCACGGTGAGCCCCCGCACCGCGTCCAGCCGGTTGATCGACGGGTCGAGTGTGGCGTCGACCACGAGCCCCACCTGGCGCCCCCGCTCGGCCACCTCCTCCAGCGCGGCGACCAGGCCGTCGGGTTCCACGAGCGGGAGGCCCGGCCCGTCGCGGACGGCGGGGTCGCGCAGCACGGCGACGAGACGCCGCAGGTCGCCGAGCACGGCCGTGCCGCTCGCGTGCACGTCGTCGAGCGCCTGGGCGGCCCGCGGGTCGAGCGCCGGCAGCACGTGGCGGGCGACGCCGATGCGCAGCACCATGGACGCGACGTGGTGGGCGACCAGGTCGTGCAGTTCCCGGGCGATGGTGACCCGTTCGGCGGCCCGCGCCGCCCGCGCGTCGGACTCCCGCCGTCCCCGCTCGGCCTCCGCCCGGTCCCCCTCGGCCTCGGCCCGCCGCGCCTCCGCCCGCGCCCGCCCCTCGGCCTGGACGGCGAGCCGCCGCGTCATGCGGATGTACCCGGCGAGCAGCAGCGGCGCGCCGATCACCACACCCAGCCGGAACAGCAGCGGCGCGAGGCCGGCCGGGAGCGCCCGGGAGATGTGGGACAGCGGCTCGATCTCGTGAAGGGATGGCCGCTCGCCCGTGCCGACCGGCCGCGGACGTCCACTGTGGCGCACGCGGCCTCCCTCGGCGGAATGTTACGCGGGGCATCCGCTTCCATCGTGGACGATCATGCCCCGCGGCGCCTCCTCTTCAAGGACGGATCCCCGACCTGAAGGAGGAAGCCGGTCAGTGCGGTCGTTCGCCGCGGGCCCCCGCCGTGGTGGAGGGCTGTTCGTCCAGGCCGCGCAGGAACGCCGCTGATGTCCTGTGCCGTGGTCACGGGACCTATCCGCACACCGTGCCGTTGCGGGGCGCCGTCCCGGTGAGCAGGTAAGTGTCGATCTTGTCGGTGGCGCAGGCGTTGGCGCCGTATGCGCCGTGCCCCTCACCCTTGACGATCAGCTCCACGCCGACGCCCTCGCCGAGCCGGGTCGCCATGCGGTGCGCGCCCGCGTACGGCGTGGCCGGGTCGCCGGTGTTGCCCACGATCAGGATGGGGGCCGCGCCGTCGGCACTCACCTCCACCGTCTTGGCGGCCCCGGTGACGGGCCAGCCGGTGCACTGGAGGATGGACCAGGCCAGGAACTCGCCGAACACCGGTGAGGCCTTGCGGAACGCGGGCAGCTCGCGGCTCACGTCGGCGGGGGTGTAGCGGTCGGAGGTGTCGGCGCAGTTGATGGCCGTGTTGGCGGGCTGCAGGTTGTTGTACCGGCTCTTGTCGTCCCGGCCGTAGAGGGCGTCGGCGAGCAGCAGCAGCAGGTCGCCCTCGCCGGCCTTCGCGGCGCCGAGGCCACGGTCGAGCCACTTCCAGGACTCCTTGGAGTACAGCGCGGACGCGATGCCGTACGTCGCGTGGCTCTGGGTGAGAGCGCGGCCCGAGGCGGTCGGCAGGGGACGGCCGTCGAGCCCCTTCAGCAGCTCGGTGATCTGCGCGGCGCCCCGCCCGGGGTCCCTGCCGGTGGCGCAGCCGGACCGCTTGGCGCAGTCCGTGAGGAAGTTGCTCAGCGCGAGCTGGAAGCCCTTGGCCTGCCCGAGCGAGTGCCCCACGGTGTCGCCGTCCGGGTCCACCACGGCGTCGAAGACCATGCGGCCGACGTTCTCCGGGAACAGGTGGGCGTACACGCCGCCGAGCTCGGTGCCGTAGGAGGCGCCGTAGTAGTACAGCGTGCGGTCGCCGAGGGCCTGGCGCAGCGTGTCGAGGTCGCGGGCCGCGTTCTCGGTGCCGACGTACGGCAGCACCCGGCCGGAGTTGCCCTGGCAGGCGGCCGCGAAGTCACGGCCGCCGTCGAGCAGGGTGCGCTGCTCGCCGGCGTCGTCAGGGGTGGCGTCGAGGGCGAGCAGCGCGTCGTACGCCTTGTCGGGCAGGCAGCGCACTCCGGCGCTCTCGCCGACGCCGCGCGGGTCGAAGCTCACCAGGTCGTAGCGTTCGTGCAGCTTGAGGTAGGTGCTCGCGGCGAGCGGCAGGGTGGCCACCCCGGAGCCGCCCGGGCCGCCGAAGTTGAAGACCAGCGACCCGATGCGCGTCTGCCCGGGCTTCGGCTTGGCCCGCACCCGGATCAGCGCCAGGTCGATGGTGCCGTGCTCGGGGTGGTTGTAGCGGAGCGGCACCCGCAGCTTGGCGCACTCCCACGGCGTCCCGTCCCGCAGTGTCCCCGGCTTCTCGCCCGACCCCTGGAGCGGGGTCGGCGCGGCGCAGGCCGTCCAGACGGGCACGGCACGCACCGAGGGGATGGCCGCCTGCGCGCTCCCGCCCGCGATCAGGGACACCGGGACGAGCATCGTGGCCGCGACGGCGAGGCGAACGGGGAAGAGCTTCATGAGAACCATCTTGGCCGCAAATAACAGACAAGATCTGGCTAAGCCGGGGAACAATGCCATATCGCGATGGCGGCCGGCCCTGGTCGCGCGGCCGGACGGCGGGGGCAGGTCAGTAGTGCGGAACTAGGGGACATTAGCCGGTCATTCACCTGAATGTCCGGTTCTTGGGGTCTGGTGTTCAATGGGGAGGACTTGGGTTTCCCGGGTACTACGGAATTCCGACATGGGAACAGGTGCTCTCGTGACCTCCTCCATCTCCCGTCGTGACCTGCTGCGCACCAGCGCCGCGGGCACCCTGGGCATCGCCGTCGCCGGCAGCGTCGAGGCCATTGCCGGCCCGGCCGCCGCCCAGACCGTCGCGGCCCCGGGCGTGACGGGGTACGGCCCGCTCGTCACCGACCCCGCCGGGCTGCTCTCCCTGCCGCGCGGCTTCTCTTACACGATCGTCGCCCAGGCAGGCAAGACGCTGCTGGACTCCGGCCAGCCGACCCCGAGCGACGCCGACGGCACCGGCGTCTTCCGCTCCCGTGACGGCTTCGTGCTGGTCAACAACCACGAGATCGGCGGAAGCGAGCCGTACGGCGTGCCCCCGCTGCCGGGTCTGACCTACGACCCGGGGGCCAGGGGCGGCACCACCAACATCGTGGTGGACCGCCGCGGCAAGCGCGTGCGCGAGTACGTCAGCGTGGCCGGCACGCACAACAACTGCGCCGGCGGCGTCACGCCGTGGGACACCTGGCTGACCTGCGAGGAGACCGAGCAGAGGGCCGGCGGTGTCTACCAGAAGGACCACGGTTACGTCTTCGAGGTCGACCCGTTCGACCAGAAGGCCAACCAGGACCCGGTGGCGCTGAAGTTCCTCGGCCGTTACGCGCACGAGGCCGTCGCGGTGGACCCGCGCACCGACGCCATCTACCTCACCGAGGACGCGAGCGGCCCGAACGGGCTGTACTTCCGCTGGGTGCCGCCGCACGGCTTCAAGGGCCGCAAGGGGGCCCTGCGCCGGCTCGCGCTGTCCCCGGGCGGCGCCACCGCCGGCAAGCTGCAGGCGATGAGCTGCTTCAAGGGCGGCAAGCACATCCCCGACCTGTCGGCGGCGACCCAGCCCGGCACCACCTACAAGGTGAAGTGGGTCGACGTGCCGGACCGCGACGCCAAGACCGTCTCGGTGCGCAAGCAGTTCACCGACGACCAGGTGACCCGGAGCCGCAAGCTGGAGGGCGCGTGGTGGGGTGACGGCGGCGCGTACTTCGTCGCCAGCTACGCCCGCGACGACGACGGCAGCGTCAACGAGCACGACGGCCAGGTCTGGTTCTACGACCCCAAGGACGAGACCGTCACGCTCAGGACGATCTTCGGGGTGAACCCCGACCCCGAGGCCGACACCAACTACGACGGCCCTGACAACATCACTGTGTCGCCCTACGGCGGGGTCATCCTGGCCGAGGACGGCGAGGGCGTGTCGCACCTGGTCGGCGTGACCAAGAAGGGCACCCCCTTCCCGCTGGCCCGCAACGAGGAGAGCGACAGCGAGTTCGCCGGCCCGGTGTTCAGCCAGGACGGCAAGATCCTGTTCGCGTGCGTCCAGTCGCCCGGGTACGTCTTCGCCATCACCGGCCCGTGGCGCCGGCCCGGCGACGGCGGCAAGGGCAACTGAGTCCCGCCTGAGATCCCTTCGCGCCGCTCCGTCCCTCCCGGGGACGGGGCGGTGTCGTCGTTCCCGGGCCGGAGACCGGACGGCGGCACCCGTACAAAGGTTGCCTGAAGCAATCACATATATTTGCCCAAGGCAACCAGATTGCGGCGGTCCCGAAGGCAGACCCGCTCCGCACGGTTCCGCGACGTGAAGGGAACTCGATGGCAACCGCCGCGACGGCCGGCCCGGGGGACATGACGGCCACCCCCATGACGCACCGGCAGATCCTCGAAGCCCTCTCCGGACTGCTGCTCGGCCTGTTCGTGGCGATCCTGTCGTCCACCGTGGTGTCGAACGCGCTGCCGACGATCATCGCCGACCTGCACGCCGACGAGACCACCTACACCTGGGTGATCACCGCCACGCTGCTCGCCACCACCGTCTCCACCCCGCTGTGGGGCAAGCTGGCCGACCTGACCAGCAAGAAGGTGCTCGTCCAGCTCGGCCTGGTCGTCTTCGTGGCCGGCTCGGCCGTCGCGGGGCTGGCCCGCGGCCCGGGCATGCTCATCGCCGCCCGGGTGATCCAGGGCCTCGGCGCCGGTGGCCTGACCGCGCTCACCCAGGTCGTCATGGCCGTGATGATCTCGCCGCGGGAGCGCGGCCGGTACTCCGGCTACCTCGGCGCGGTGTTCGCCCTGGCCACCATCGGCGGGCCGCTCATCGGCGGCGTCATCGTGGACACCCCCTGGCTCGGCTGGCGCTGGTGCTTCTACGTCGGCGTGCCGTTCGCCGTTCTCGCCTGGATCGTGCTGCAGAAGACCCTGCGCCTGCCGGTGTACCGGCGGGAGGTGCGGATCGACTGGACCGGCGCGGCGCTCATCGCGGCCTCGGTCTCGCTGCTGCTGGTGTGGGTGTCGTTCGCGGGCGGCAGGTACGACTGGGTGTCCTGGCAGAGCGCCGCCATGGTGGGCGGCGCGCTGGCGCTCGGGGCGCTGTTCGTGCTGGCCGAGTCGCGGGCCGCGCAGCCGATCGTGCCACTGAAGCTGTTCCGGCGCGGCGCGATCACCCTGGCGGTGGTGGCCAGCATGTTCGTCGGCGTCGCGATGTTCGGCGCCACCACGTTCCTCGGGCAGTACTTCCAGCTCGCCCGGGGTGAGTCCCCGACCATGGCCGGGGTGATGACACTGCCGATGATCCTCGGTCTCGCCGTCGCCTCCACGGTCGCCGGGCGGATCATCACCAGGACCGGGCGCTGGAAGGTGTTCCTGGTGAGCGGGGCGTTGCTGCTGTCCGCCGGGTTCGCGCTGATGGGCTCGCTGCGGTACGACACCGCGTACCCGCTGATGGCGGTGTACATGCTCTGCGTCGGCGCCGGGGTCGGCATGACCATGCAGAACCTGGTGTTGTCGGTGCAGAACCAGGTGCCGCCCGAGGAGCTCGGCGCGTCCAGCTCCCTGGTGGCGTTCTTCCGCACGCTCGGCGGCGCCGTCGGCGTCGCGGTGCTCGGCGCCCTGCTGGCCCACCGGGTGGTCGCCTACGTCCAGGAGGGGTTCGGCCGCCTCGGCGTCACCAGCGCCGTGAGCGACGGCTCGGTGCCCCGGCTGGCCGACCTGCCCGCCCCGATCCGCGCCGTCGTGCAGGGCGCGTACGGACACGGTGCGGGCGATGTGTTCCTCTACGCGGCCCCGTGTGCTTTCCTGGCACTGGTCGCCATTCTGTTCATCAAGGAAGTTCCGCTGCGGACGCTCAACGCCGAGCAGATCCGCGCGGGAGCGAGCGCCACGCCGCCCGTAGCGGCCGGCGCGGGGCCGGGCCGGCACGCCCGGCGGTCCCGCGGCGTCCGGGGGCGGCGGCGCGCGTCCCGGCGGTTGCGTGTTCGTTGATCCCGGGGCGTGACGTCGTGACGTCCCGGCCATCTCGGAAAGGTGGGGCCGCATGACGGCCAAGGCACAGGCGGCGATCCCCGTCGAGGCGTACGAGGCCTACTGCACCCTGGAGCATCAGCTCGGAGTGCTGCTCCGCCGGTCCCGGGCGATCTCCGCCGAGATGGGGCGGGCGGTGCACCCCGAGCTGGAGCCCGGCGCCTACAGCCTGCTGGTCCGCATCGACAACGCGGCCCCGGCCCGCCCGAGCGACCTCGCCACCTATTTCCGGGTCGGCAAGGCCACCATCAGCCGCCAGGTCAAGGTGCTGGAGGGGCTCGGGCTGATCGGCCGGCAGGACGACCCGCTGGACGGGCGCGCCTGCCTGCTGGCGCTCACCGACGAGGGCCGCGAGCGGCTGGACCGGGCACGCTCGGCCCGCCAGGAGCGCTTCTACGCCCTGCTCACCACCTGGCCGCAGGAGGACGTGCGCCACCTGGCCGACATGCTGGGACGCTTCAACGCCCTCACCGCGCGTGACGACCGCGATCACTTGCCGGGCACGGCGACGCCGCCGGGGTTGCCCGGCGCGTAGACCGTGATGCCCTGGGGCAGGGCCTTCAGCTTCTCGATCTCGGCGCACGTCTGGCAGAGGTCGTAGCCCTTCTGGCGTTCCTTGTTGGCCTCGGCCTGCGCGCGGGCCTGGGCGATGGCCGCCTGCGACTCGGCGACCCCGGCGAACGCCGCCTGCGCCCGGTCCACGGCCGCCTGCACCTGCGCGGGCAGCGTGATGCGCACCAGGTTGAAGCGCAGGTCCACCAAGTACGGCGCGCCGAGCATCTGCCGCAGGTCGCGGTCCAGACTGGCGTTCACCGCGTTCTGGATCTTCACGAGGCTGGCGTTGTTGTCCCGCGCCACGAGCCGGATCGTCTCCTGCGCCGCGCCGCCCTCCACGAAGGCGCACGAGGACACCAGCTCGGGGCAGCGGAACGCGCCGATCTGGCTGCGCAGGGCGTTGTCGATCACCGGGCGGATGGCCTGGCCGAAGAACGACGACCAGCCCTCCTCACCCTCG
The DNA here is from genome assembly GCF_039871875.1 of Sphaerisporangium sp. B11E5. Classification (NCBI taxonomy): domain Bacteria; kingdom Bacillati; phylum Actinomycetota; class Actinomycetes; order Streptosporangiales; family Streptosporangiaceae; genus Sphaerisporangium; species Sphaerisporangium sp. B11E5. The sequence continues at coordinate 147,875 of NZ_JBDPMD010000002.1, forward strand.
TAGGGGTAGCGCATCTCGTCGTCCTGGCCGCGGAAGCGCCGGGTGCCGAACTTGTCGTCGAACTGCTTCAGGGTCTCGGGGTCGAGGTTGAGCCGGAAGTACAGGGTGCCCTCGATGCCCATGTTGACGCCGTCGCTGCTCGGGACGGTCACCACGTCCACGCCGAGCAGCGTGCTGCGCTTGGCGTCGGCGGTGATCGTGTAGAAGCGCTGCTGCGCCGGGTACCGGTGGACCTCCGACCACCAGCCGGTCCAGGTGAGCCCGGAGGCCGGCGCGATGATCTGCCGGATCCGGTTGTCGTCGAACAGCCCTCCGTCGCGGACCACGGCCACCTCGCCGCCGCTGGTGCTCTCGTAGCCGCCGAGCAGTCCGATCAGCGAGGGGATCGCGAGGACGACGGCCGCGACGCAGACCGTGGTGATGAGGGGGGCGCGTACGGACATTGAGGACCTCCTGCGCGTCGATCAGTACGGGATCTGGGGGTGGCGCGGGTACTCGTACCGTCCACAGTAGAAATCGTTGAACGATTCGACAAGAGGCTGGGAGGACATTTTCTGTCCACTCGCGTGACGCCGTGCCGCGCGGGTAAAGGGATGGCATGGGAGTTGATACCGGGAAGTGTGTTGGTCCCGCGTTTTGACGGACGCCCGGCATACTCTGTCCGGTTATGGAGACGCGCTGGGTGGGTCCGGACGGCTTGGAGGTCACGGTCGCGGTCCATGGCCGCGGCCAGGTCCTGCGCGTCCGGCGCCACGGCGAGCACCTCGCCGATCTCTTCTCGGTGGACGAACTCCGCCGTTTCGTGGACCTCGCCGATCTCTGCGAGGTGATCACCGCACCCTTCGGCGAGCGTGCCCCGCGACGGCGTCAGGAAGCGGTGCCCTAGCCGTCCCCTGGCGGGGGTTCTGATTCGCGCCGGGCGCGGGGTCCGTGTATGGTTACACCTGTCCAGGCGACGCGGAGACGCGGAGCGCCGGGCAAGCCCCTTTAGCTCAGTCGGCAGAGCGTCTCCATGGTAAGGAGAAGGTCTACGGTTCGATTCCGTAAAGGGGCTCGGCAGCGTAAATGCCCTTTCCGGCCATTCCGGGCAGGGCTTTTCGCTTGGGCGGGTACAGTTCCCGCCTTGCCCGGGGGCGGAGTAGCTCAGTCAGGCAGAGCAAGCGGCTCATAATCGCTGTGTCGCCGGTTCAAGTCCGGCCTCCGCTACTACCCTGCCGGGTCACCTTGTCCAGATGAGGCGACTCGGTGTGGGTTGTCCATGTGTCCCGAACGTAGAAAGGCACTCCCACGTGGCTGCCACAGACGTTAGGCCGAAGATCACGCTGGCCTGCCAGGAGTGCAAGCACCGCAACTACATCACGCGGAAGAACCGGCGTAACGACCCGGACCGGCTTGAGCTGAAGAAGTACTGCCCCAACTGCAAGTGCCACCGGCCGCACCGCGAGACCCGATAGTCTTCCGCGGTCCCCCCCGGCGGGGCGGCCTGGCGCCGCCCGGCACGACGTTCGTCACGCGCCCACCGGCGTTCTCCAGCGGAGACGCCGGTTCGACGCGTCCCTGCGATCAGTGGCGTGGTGCCGGGTGATCATAGGGCGAAGTCGTTCTGTTACCGTCGGCTCGTCGGGATTCGGAAGGGCTGCGAAAGGCACTGGCACGATGGCGTTGAACCGTGATTTCGTCGGGCGGACCTATCCGGCGCCCGGCTCCTACGAGGTCAGCCGGGTCAAGATCAAGGAGTTCGCGACCGCCATCGGCGACCGCGACCCCGCCTACCGCGACCCCGAGGCCGCGCGGGCGCTCGGCCACCCCGACGTGGTGGCCCCGCCGACGTTCCCCATCGTGTTCAGCCTCACCGGCGCCGGCGACATCCTCTCCGACCCCGGTCTCGGGCTCGACTTCAGCATGGTGGTGCACGGCGAGCAGCGTTTCGAGTACACCCGCCCCATCTACGCGGGCGACGAGCTGCTGTGCTCCTCCACCATCACCGAGATCCGCAGCGTCGGCCGCAACGAGTTCCTGACATTGCGCAGTGACGTGACGACCCTCGACGGCGAGCACGTCTGCACGACCTACAACACCCTTGTCGAGCGCGGAGGGGCGGCGTAACCGATGACCGCGACGGTGAAGTACGACGAAGTCGAGGTCGGTCTGGAGATCCCCGCGGTCGACTACCCGGTGAGCCGCGTGGACCTCGTGATGTACGCCGGGGCGTCCGGCGACTTCAACCCGATCCACTGGAACGAGCGCCACGCCAAGGCCGTCGGGCTGCCCGACGTCATCGCGCACGGCATGTACACCATGGCGCAGGGCGGGCGGTTCGTCACCGACTGGGTGGGGGACCCCGGGGCGGTGCTCGACTACGGTGTGCGTTTCTCCTCCATGGTGGTCGTGCCGGACGACGACCAGGGCGCGGTGATCACCGTGAGCGGGGTCGTGGAGGAGAAGCTCGACGACAACCGCGTGGTGATCGCGCTCACCGCCCGCTCCGGGGACGCCCGGGTGCTCTCCAAGGCACGGGCGACGGTACGGCTCGCCTGACCTGGAATGCTTCCGCCCCTGCTGGGTAATGGGGCGAACGTGACAGAGGCACCGAAGCATGTACAAGGACTCGCCGAACAGCGGGCGGCGGCGCGGGCCGATCACGACGACGCGATCGCCGATGTGCTGACGCGGCAGATAGAGGACGCCGGGTGGACGGTCAGGGACACCGGCGACGGCTACGAGCTGGCGCCGCGCCCGCCGTTCACGGTGTGGCCGGCGGTGTCGGCCGTCCAGGCCCACGACGGCACCGGCGACGACCGGGAGGACGGCGTCGAGCTGCGCACGCAGGCCCCCACCCGGGGCACGCGGCCGGAGGAGCGGGTCGCCGGCCGGACCGAGGAGCACGTCGGCACCGAGAGCATGATCGCCTCCCAGGTGTTGTGGGACTCGACCCTGGCCACCTCGCGGCTGGACGAGGCGATCACCGCGGCCGCGGAGGCGCAGCGGCACGACGAGGTGCCGGCGTCCGCGGTGACGGTGGCGCTGGTGGTGGACGGACACCCGTCCGACCTGCGCAAATGTGTCGACTCCCTCATCTCCTACACCCAGGACCGGATCATCGCGCTGGACCTCGGCGACATGGACGGCGCGGGCACCGTGCTGCACGAGCTGGCCGAGCGGCACCCCGGGCGCATCACGGCGTGGCACGTGGCCGAGACGCCGCACTGGCGCGGCGGCACGGCCGGGTGGGGCGCGGCACGCAACAAGCTCCTGGAGCTGGACACCGGCGAGGTGCACGTGGTGATGGAGACCTCCACGGTGCTGGACGGCGACGCGATCACCGCGCTGGTCGAGCTGCTCCGTGACGGCGTCGCCGCCGCCGGCTGGAAGGGCGTGAACCGCGAGGGCGACGAGTGGCGCGAGGCCGGCCCGGGCGAGGTGCGGGCCCTGCGCGGCAACCTGCTCGCGGTCCGCCGTGAGGCGGCGCTCAAGGCCGGCGGCTTCCCCGAGGAGGCCGACTACTACCGCCACGCCGACCTGGAGTTCTGCCTCCGGCTCCCCGGCAAGCTGGTCGCCGCCGAGAAGCACCTCCCCGTGCACCGCGAACGCCACCGCGCATACCACGAGGCCGACCCCGGGTACCGCGACCGCGAGACGTCCCGCACCGACGAACGGGTGAGACGCCTGCTGGCCTCCGAGGTTTAGGCTGGGCCCCGGGCGGGGCGGCCGCCGTGTTCGTGGCAGGGGAAGGTGCATGGCTGAACGGGAACGCGGGGTGCGGCTGGCGCCGTACACGACGCTGCGGGTGGGCGGGGAGGCACGTGCCTTCGTGACCGCGCGGGACGCCGGGGAGCTCGCCGCGCTGGTGGGTGAGGCGGACCGGGCGGGTGAGCCGGTGCTGGTGCTCGGCGGCGGGAGCAACCTGCTGATCTCGGACGAGGGGTTCGACGGGCTCGTCGTGAAGGTGGCCTCGCGGGGTGTGAGCGTCGCCGAGGTCGACGGGCGGGTGGAGGTGACCGCCGAGGCCGGGGAGGACTGGGACGCGCTGGTCCAGCGCGCCGTGGCCGAGGGGTGGTCCGGGGTGGAGTGCCTGTCCGGGATCCCCGGGCTGGTGGGGTCCACCCCCATCCAGAACGTCGGGGCGTACGGGCAGGAGGTGGCCCAGACGGTCACCGGGGTGCGGGTCTACGACCGCCGGGCCCGGGAGATCCGCGACCTCGGGCCCGCGGACTGCGGGTTCGCCTACCGGGACAGCGTGTTCAAGCGGGATCCCGCCCGGTACGTGGTGCTCGCGGTGACGTACTCGCTGGAGCGCGCGGACCTGTCCGGGCCGGTGGCCTACCAGGAGCTGGCCACCCGGCTCGGCGTGGAGCTCGGCGCACGTGCGGGGCTGCACGACGTGCGGGACGCGGTGATCGGGCTGCGCCGGGGCAAGGGCATGGTGCTCGACCCGGCCGACCCCGACACGTGCAGCGCCGGGTCGTTCTTCACCAACCCCGTGCTGAGCGCCGCCGAGGCCGCCGAGCTGGAGCGCCGCTCCCCGGGTTTCCCCCGCTGGGCGATGCCCGGGGACCACGTCAAGGTCCCCGCCGGGTGGCTGATCGAGCACGCCGGCTTCCCCAAGGGCTACCGGCGCGGCCCGGCCCGCATCTCCACCAAGCACACCCTGGCGCTGACCAACCCGGGGGGCCTCCACGTGACCGGTTTCCCCACCGATCCCGAGGCCCTGGTGTCCGGCGCTCCGCCCGTCCCTGACGCGGAGCCCGCCGCCACGGCCGCCGATCTGCTTGAGCTGGCCCGCGAGATCCGCCAGGGGGTCGAGGCCAAGTTCGGGGTGACGCTGGTCAACGAGCCGGTCCTCGCCGGGGTGACCCTCTAGACGAGCGCCTCGGCGAACAACACGAACGCGAAGACGACGAAGCAGGCCGCGGCGCCGTAGCGGATCGCCTTCTCCGGCAGGTGACGGCCGAGGAGACGGCCCACCATGATCGCCAGGGCGTCGGCGGCCACCATGCCGGCCGTGGAGCCGAGCCACGTGCCGAGCCAGCCGTGCTTGGTGGCGAGCGTGATGGTGGCGAGCATGGTCTTGTCGCCGAGTTCGGCGAGGAAGAACGCCACGGTGACCGCGACGAGGGCGTTGCGGGTGGTGCGCCGCGCCCTGCGGGACTCGTCCTCGCTCAGTTCGTCGCCGCGCAGTGTCCACAGCGCGAACACCAGGAACGCGATGCCCGCCGCGACGGAGATGGCGGTGTGGGGGAGCGCGTTGCCGATCAGCCCGCCGAGGCCCACGCTCAGCAGGTGGACCACGGTGGTCGCGATGGTGATGCCGGCCAGCACAGGCCAGGTCCTGAACCTGGTGGCGAAGGTCAGTGCCATCAACTGGCTCTTGTCGCCGAGCTCGGCGACGAAGATGACGGCGAGACTGATCCAGAACGCTTCCAACGGGGGTCGCCCTTCTCGTGCGCGACCGGGCCGGAAGCGGCACCCGGGGAGCTTGCCGGGCACACGGACCTCGGCCCGGCAGCATGTGCGTGCATGACTGCTGGGCCGAAGGTCTCGTCCGCCTCGGCGTGAGGCCCGCGTGACCGGGCCGGCGAACCGGCCAGTGTGTCGATCACGCGATTGGGACTACTCCCCTTCGGATTTCCCCCACACTCTAGCGGACCCCGTCAAATGGCTAGGTGAGCAGGGACGACCGGTGGGCCGCGGCCGCGGCCTCGCCCCGGGTGGCGACGCCCAGCTTGGCGAGGATGTTGGACACGTGCACGCTGACCGTCTTCACCGAGATGAACAGCTCCGCGGCGATCTCGCGGTTGGAGCGGCCGAGGGCCACCAGCCGCAGCACCTCGCGCTCGCGGGGGGTGAGCTCCGCGGCGAGGCCCGCGGCGGGGGTGCCTCCGGTCAGGGACGTGCCCACGCGGCGGCACAGGGCTTCGATCTCGCCGGTCAGGGGCCGGGCGCCGAGCGCGACGGCGAGGGGGTGGGCGGCGCGCAGCCGCTCGGCGGCGCCGTCCCTGTCGCCGGCGCGGGCCGCGGCGACGGCGGCCTGGAACAGCGAGCGGGCCCGGGGGAACGGCCGCCCGAGGTGGCGCCACACCTCCGCGGCGCCGTCGAAGTCGGCGAGGAACATCAGGCGGTACGCCTCGGCGACGGGCCCGCCGACCGTCATGCTGGCGGCCAGCTTCTCGGCCTTGTCCAGCACGGCCCGCGCCCGCTCCGGGTCGGCCGCGGCGGCGCTCTCGTACACCACGCGGCTCTGTGCCAGCGCCCGCCAGCCGAGCATGGGCTTGCTCGACCAGCCGAGCAGCGGCTGCCCGGACGGCGAGGCGGGCGACGACAGCAGCTCGTCGGCCACCGTGAGCGCCTCGAGCGGCGCGCCGCGCAGCAGGTGGTACTCGGCCTGGAGCCGGATGTCGGCCACTCTCTCCTGGGCGAAGCCCTTGTCCTCGGAGTGCGGCGTGCCGGTCTCGGCGAGGATCTGCCGCAGCAGGTCGGTCTCGCCCCGCCCCGCGGCGACGTCGCCGCGCACCCGCAGCAGGTGGCCGCGGATGCGCGGCACCGGGTCCATGGCGAGGGACTGGTCGACGATCTCGACGACCTCGTCCCAGCGGCCGAGCGCCTCCAGGGCCTCGGCCCTGTTGTTGGCGAGGAACGTGCCGGAGGTCCGGTAGCGGCCGTACGCGCGGGCCATCGCCTCGCCGCTCGCCGCCAGGGTCACGGCCTCCTCGGAGCGGCCGAGGTTGTTCAGGCCGTCGACGTTGTTGGCGACGGCACGCAGCACGATGCGGCCCGACGACAGCCGGGTGCCGATCTCGATGGCCCGCTCGTTGGTGCGCATCGCGGCCTCCAGGTCCCCGGCGAGGGAGTGGCCGAGCGCCAGGTTGGTGAGCAGCTCGGCCTCGCGGGGCTCGTCGCCGACGTCGCGGGCGATGCGCAGCGCCTCGGTGGTGAGCGAGCTGCCCTCGACGGTCTCGTTGACGAACATCAGGTAGGAGCCGAGCCGGGTGAGCACGTGGGCGCGGGCGGCGTTCGGCCGGGTGACCAGCCGCTCGGCGTACCGCAGGTCGTCCAGCGCGCCGGCCTTGCCCTTGTCGGACTTGAACTGGCTGCGGCGCACCATCAGCCGGGCCACGCGCTCGGGCTCGGCGTTCTCGTCCAGGTCGGCCAGCGCGGCCTTGACGAACTTCATGCCGATGTCGGGGTCGCCGGTGATGGCCGCGGCCTCCGCGGCCCGCTCCAGGACCGTGATGTGGCTCGCGCCGATGCGCTCGGCCGCGTCAGGCACGTGGTTCCACAGCGACAAGACCCGTTCCAGGAGCTGGATCTGCTCGGTGTAGGCGAAGGCGTTGGCGGCCTTGGCGGCGGCCTCCCAGGCGGAGATGAGCGCCCACAGGTGGTCGCGCGCGGCGTGCCAGTGGTGGGCGATCTCGATGGCGGCCCGGCCGGGCGGCACGAGGCTCCGGTCGCGGTCGATCTCCTCGGCGAAGCGGGCGTGCACGCGGTTGTGCTCGCCGGGCAGCAGCTCCTCGTGGACGGCCTCGCGGATCAGGGAGTGCCGGAAGACGTAGGCGCGGCCGTCGACCTGGATGACGTTGGCGGCGATGGCGGGCCGTAGCCAGTCCTCCACCTCGATGTCCGACATGTCGGTCACGGCGGCCAGAAGTGTGTGCCTGACCCGGTTCCCGCCGGCCGCCGCGACGCGCAGCAGGCGCTGGGTCTCCTCGGGCAGCCGCTCCACCGTGCCGATGATCAGGTCGTGCAGGGAGCCGGGGACGCTGCAGTCGACGCCGCTCTCGATCAGCGCTTCGACGAACAGCGGGATGCCCTCGCTGCGCTCGTGCACCTTGCGGACCAGCGCGGGCTCGGGCTCGTCGCCGAGGATGCCGGCCATCTGCTGGGCGACCTCGCCGCGGGACAACCGCGGCAGGTCGATGCGTACCACGCCGCTCACCCGGCCGAGCTCGGCCAGCACCGGGCGCAGCGGATGCTGGCGGTGCAGCTCGTCCGAACGGTACGTGATGATCATGAGCACCGGGGCGGCGCGCAGGTTGCGGCTGAGGAAGGCGATGAGGTCACGGGTGGAGCGGTCGGCCCAGTGGACGTCCTCGATGACGAGGATCACCGAGCGCTGCTCCGCCAGCCGTTCCAGCAGCGTGAGGAACTGCTCGAACAGTCGCGCCCTGCCGGTCTCGGTCTCCTTGTCCCCGCTCGGCTCGCCGAACTCGGGCAGCAGCCGCGCGAGGTCGCGGGCCGCGCCGTCGGGCAGCAACGCGGCGACCTCGGGCGCGCCCCTCTCGCGGACGAGCTGGCGCAGCGCCGCGGTGAACGGCGCGTAGGCGAGGCCCATGCTGGACAGCTCGACGCAGCCGCCCACCAGGATGTGCGCGCCGGCGTACCCGGCCTCCTCGGTGAAGCGGGTGACCAGGCGGGTCTTGCCGCCGCCGGCCTCCCCTCCGAGGAGCACGGCGGAGGCCGCCTGTTTGCGGGCCTGTTCGAACGCGTCGGCGAGGGTGTCGAGCTCCGCTTTCCGTCCGACGAAGACGGGACTCACCATCCGGCCCACCATGGGAGCAAGCATGTCATGTGCGATGAAGAGGTTCCTTGTATTTATCCCTGGCTAAAAGGTCATAAGGGCAGGGCCCGGCCGGGGGTGCCGGACACGCCGTCACGGGGGGTGTGACGCCCGGCCGGGAGGGAGGTTCCGGCCGGGCGTCGTGGCGTTCTGTCTCTGGTTCGCGCGGCCGGTCCGCGGGGCGCTCTCACGCCCGCGCGGCGGTTCCGTCCAGGGGGTGGCCCACCCGGCCCGGAGGTCCCGGGTCCACGAGCGGGCGGTACGGCGGGGGTTCACGACGTGCGCAGCTTGCCGAAGGCGGCCCGCAGCCCGCGGCCGGAGCGGGACTCCCCGGCGGACTCGGCGGCCTTGGCCTTGGTGGCCTGGCGCGCCCTGCGCTCGTCGGCGGCCTGCTTGTGCAGCTCGGCCACCTTGCTGGTGATCAGTTCGTAGTGCATTTCGGGAGCCATGTCGGCTTCTCCTTGGATGTCGTCCTTCTCTGACATCTCAAGGTTCGGTCTAAGGCCCGCCCCGCCACATCGGTCGGATGCCTTATCTCCCGGTACCCAGGGGTCCTAGGACCCCTAGGCGCCGCGTAAGCCGCCTTAGGCCCCCTCGGGACGCGCGGCTCCCGGCGGGAACACATCGGTGACATCGCAGGTCAGCGGTACCGGTTTGGAACTATCAGGCAGGTCGGCGATGCTGGTGAGGTGTCAACACTGACGACTTCGCTCACGGAGGTCGCGTCGTCGGACGCGACCCTGCGGGCATTCCTCCACGGACTGCCCGGCGTGGACCGTGTCGGCGCCGATCAGCGCGCCGCCACGCTGGGCACCCGTTCCATCAAGACCACCGCCAAGGCCAAGGCCATCGACCTTGCCGTCTCCATGGTCGACCTGACCACCCTGGAGGGCGCCGACACCCCCGGCAAGGTGCGCGCCATGTGCGCCAAGGCCGTACGTCCCGACCCCGCCGACGCCTCCGTCCCCAAGGTCGCCGCCGTCTGCGTCTACCCCGACCTCGTGCCGCACGCCGTCGAGGCGCTGCGCGGCTCCGGCGTGCGGGTGGCCAGCGTGGCCACCGGCTTCCCCAGCGGCCGCACGTCCCTCGGCGTCAAGGTGGACGACACCGCGCTGGCGGTCGCGGCCGGCGCCGACGAGATCGACATGGTGATCGACCGCGGCGCGTTCCTCGCGGGCGACTACCGCAAGGTCCACGAGGAGATCGTCGCGGTGAAGGCCGCGTGCGCACGCGAGGGCGGCGAGGACGCCCACCTGAAGGTGATCCTGGAGACCGGTGAGCTCGCCACCTACGACAACGTGCGCCGCGCCTCGTGGCTCGCCATGATCGCCGGGGCGGACTTCATCAAGACCTCCACCGGCAAGGTGTCCCCGGCGGCCACCCTGCCCGTGACGCTGGTGATGCTGGAGGCGGTGCGCGACTTCCGCGACCGCACGGGCCGCATGGTCGGGGTGAAGCCCGCGGGCGGCATCCGCACCACCAAGGACGCGATCAAGAACCTCGTGCTGGTCAACGAGACCGCCGGGCCCGACTGGCTGACCCCCGAGTGGTTCCGCCTCGGCGCGTCCAGCCTGCTGAACGATCTGCTGATGCAGCGTCAGAAGCTGGCCAGCGGGCACTACGCCGGCCCCGACTACTTCACTTTGGACTGAGGCCGCCGATGTCCGACATATTTGAGTACGCACCTGCGCCCGAGTCACGGGACGTCGTCGACATCCGGCCGTCCTACGGGCTGTTCGTGAACGGCGAGTGGATCGACTCGCTCGGCGACGAGCGCCACAAGACCGTCAACCCGGCCACCGAGGAGGCCCTGGCCGAGTTCGCTTACGCCACGCCCGCCGACGTCGACCGCGCCGTCGACGCCGCGCGCAAGGCGTACGACTCGGTGTGGGGCCGGATGCCCGGCCGCGAACGCGCCAAGTACCTGTTCCGCATCGCGCGGATCATCCAGGAGCGGGCCCGCGAGCTGGCGGTGCTGGAGTCGCTGGACAACGGCAAGCCGATCCGTGAGTCCCGGGACGTCGACCTGCCGCTGGTGGCCGCCCACTTCTTCTACTACGCCGGGTGGGCCGACAAGCTGCGGCACGCCGGGTTCGGCGGCGACCCGAGGCCGCTCGGGGTGGCCGCGCAGATCATCCCGTGGAACTTCCCGCTGCTCATGCTGGCGTGGAAAATCGCCCCCGCGCTGGCCTGCGGCAACACCGTCGTCCTCAAGCCGGCCGAGACCACCCCGCTGACCGCGCTGGCGTTCGCCGAGATCTGCCGCCAGGCCGACCTGCCGCCCGGCGTGGTCAACATCGTGACCGGCGCGGGGGAGACCGGCCAGGCGCTGGCCGGGCACCAGGGCGTGGACAAGGTGGCGTTCACCGGCTCCACCGAGGTGGGCCGCCAGATCGCCAGGTCGGTGGCGGGCACCCGCAAGAAGCTCACGCTGGAGCTCGGCGGCAAGGCCGCCAACATCGTGTTCGACGACGCCGCGCTGGACCAGGCCGTCGAGGGCATCGTGAACGGCATCTTCTTCAACCAGGGCCACGTGTGCTGCGCGGGCTCGCGCCTGCTGGTGCAGGAGTCGGTGCAGGAGGAGCTGCTCGGCGCCCTCAAACGGCGGCTGACCACCCTGCGGCTCGGCGACCCGCTGGACAAGAACACCGACATCGGCGCGATCAACTCGGCCGCACAGCTCGACCGCATCCGCGCGCTCAGCGAGGCGGGGGAGGCGGAGGGCGCCGAGCGGTGGTCGCCGCCGTGCCCCCTGCCGGACAAGGGCTTCTGGTTCCCGCCCACGCTGTTCACCGGGGTCGCGCAGTCCCACCGCATCGCGCGCGAGGAGATCTTCGGGCCGGTGCTCTCGGTGCTGACGTTCCGCACACCGGCCGAGGCCGTGGAGAAGGCCAACAACACGCCGTACGGCCTGTCCGCGGGTGTGTGGACCGAGAAGGGCTCACGCATCCTGTGGATGGCCGACCGGCTGCGCGCCGGGGTGGTCTGGGCGAACACCTTCAACCGGTTCGACCCCACGTCGCCGTTCGGTGGCTACAAGGAGTCCGGCTACGGCCGTGAGGGCGGCCGCCATGGACTGGAGGCGTATCTCGATGTCTGACGTGAGCCGGCATTGCGAGCACCGCCAGGGGCCCCGGCGTTCCCGGCGGTCGCGGGCCGCGCGCGGGCGGTCCTGGCTGAGGGCCGGGCGCACGGTGGCGGGGTCGCGCCGCGGGTGGTTCGCGCACCGCGGCGGGGTGAGCCGGTGCCGTCAGGTCGCCGAGCCCGCCCGGCTGTCCTCGGAGGAGACGACCTGGAGAGGCGATGACTGAGCCCGGCCGCCTGGCCGTACGCAAGACGTACAAGCTGTACATCGGCGGGGCGTTCCCGCGTTCGGAGAGCGGAAGGTCCTACGTCGTGACCTCCTCCAAGGGCGACTTCCTGGCCAACGCCGCACGGGCGTCGCGCAAGGACGCGCGTGACGCGGTGGTGGCGGCCCGCAAGGCGTTCCCCGGCTGGTCCGGCGCCACGGCGTACAACCGCGGGCAGATCCTCTACCGCGTCGCCGAGATGCTGGAGGGCCGCCGCGCGCAGTTCGCCGCCGAGGTGGCCGACGCCGACGGCGTGTCCGTCAAACGGGCCGGCGAGCTGGTGGACGCGGCGGTGGACCGGCTGGTCTGGTACGCGGGCTGGTCGGACAAGATCGGCGTGGTGCGCGGCGCGGCCAACCCGGTCGCCGGCCCCTACTTCAACCTGTCCACCCCCGAGCCCACCGGCGTCGTCGCGGTCGTCGCGCCGCCGGAGGGCCCGCTGCTCGGCCTGATCTCGGTGATCGCGCCAGTGATCGTGACCGGCAACACCTGCGTGGTGGTGGCCTCCGAGCGTGCACCACTGCCCGCGATCACCCTCGGCGAGGTCCTGGCCACGTCCGACCTGCCCGGCGGCGTCGTCAACCTGCTCACCGGCCGCGCCGCCGAACTGGCCCCGTGGCTGGCGTCCCACATGGACGTCAACGCCATCGACCTCACCGGCTGCGACGAGGACCTGGCCGTGGCGTGCGAGCGCGACGCGGCGGAGAACCTCAAACGGGTCCTGCGCCCGGCGGGCAAGACCGACTGGCTCGCCGACCCCGGCCTGGAACGCATGACGGCCTTCCTCGAGACGAAGACCGTCTGGCACCCCATCGGCATCTGACCCGCGCCCCCGGTCCCGTCCGCCCCGCGGACGGGACCGGCTGCTACACCGGTTCCACCACCCGCCCGGTAGCCACGCCGTCTCCTGTCGTGAACCTCCCAGCACCCATTACAGTCCGATCTGGAAGACTTGGGAGCCGGGATACAGGCGGGGAGTGGTGTGCTGTTACACAGGGCGAGGCGCAGCAAATGGTGGCCGAAGCTGAGTGGCACCGCCCGTCTGATCGCTTCAGCCGGTGTGGGGGCGGTGACGGGCCTGTTGGTTCATGGAGTGACCTTGGTCAACGGCAGGAATCTCTTTCTCATCACAGGCGGCATCGCCGGTGTGGTCACTGCGGTCGTGCTGCGGATGTATCGTCGCAGCGGCCGACTCACCGAGGTCAGGGTCACCGTCCCCCAGGTGAGCGAGCTGACTTTCCTGGTCAACGATGACAGCAGGCAGGCGGCCTGGAAGTTCTTCGTCGAAACGGTCTCACGGATATCGACTCAGCCTCTTCGCGACGACGAAGGCCTGATCCGTGAGGCCATGAATTCCCTGTACGCGCTCTTCCAGAACACCCGCGAAACCCTGAAGGGCAGCCGGCCCTCCCAGTACGTCCCGGGCGGGCAGAGCGTCGAGCATCTGGCGATCCACATGCTGAATGCGGAGTTGAGGCCGTTCCTCAGCCGCTGGCATCCCCGACTGCGCGACTACGAGCAGAACCATCCCGGAAGCCGGGAAGCGGACTGGCCGGACAACGACGAGTGCCGGGCCGATCTCCGCCGCCTGCAACGCAGTATGTACGATTACGCCGTAGGTTTCGCCAGGCTGGCTGGCGTACGCGACGCGCAGGCGATGATCAATATCGAAGGTCGGCGTGAGTCAGGTAACGGCATTTCCAATTGACCGTAACCTTACGCTAATCGCTCCGAATTCACCTCTGTCTGATTCATCCCATTTATGTCGATCGCCCCTTGCTGGGGAGAATGTAGCTATATTGAGCCGCTCTCAGGCATTTCGACATTTTGGTTGAGCTCGACCAGGATCTAAACAATCATTGGGTCATGTTCCCACTCCGGCCCCCCGTGTGCGCACGTTGGCCCAACGTCTTAAATCGATGCTGACCCGGCGCTACCAGAACCGAACTTGGTTCGTGCGTACACATCGCCCACCGGTCCTCGCGGACGACGCGGCACGTCAGAGTTCCACGCGCTATCAGATATTCATAAGCTACAGCAATGAGTGTGCTGGAATCTGTGACGATGTGCGGCGAATTCTGGAAGATCGAATGGGGTTCGCCGGCGAGGTTTTCATCGATCGGCACCGTATTCCTGGGGGCACCAAATGGCTGGCAGAGATCGAAGACGCTCTTGATCAGGCACAGTACGTCTTGTTGCTGGCGACAGAAGAGGCGGTGCGGAGGCCCGAATGGGTCAAGAGGGAGCTGGCGGCCGCGCAAGCTCGCGAGACACTCGCCGACCCCGAAAAACAGTTGAAGATCATTCCGATTGAGTTCGACGAAGGAGCAAGCACCGTACTTCTCGGAGACAACTCCCGGCAGCGCATCAAGGCCATGCGAGACGGCGACTCGTGCGCCGACCCTGAAAAACTGGAGCAACACCTAAGGGCCGCTCTTCTTCACCGAAGCCCGCGTCTCGCAAGAGCTTTGATCAATCTCGAGGAACATCGTAAGGACGCTCAGGCCTGGGTGGACGACAACCTGCCGTCCCCCTCTTTCTGGGAGAACATCTGGGACGGCTTCATCTCGGGAGCACAGGCGGTCGCCATCGTCGCTCCTGGCGGGCGGGGTAAAACTGTGATTGCCGCCCACTACGTGGATCGCGTGCTCAGGCGGCAGAAGACCTATCCGGTCGTGGTGCGGCCAGAAGTCTTGGACCAGGGCATCGATGCCTTCGCGCACCACCTTGGGGCCCTGGACGCCGCAGACTTTCCCGGCCACATGACCGCCCTGCAGAACGACTTCGGTATACGGGTGTTCTTCATCGTCGACGGACTCGATCAAGCGTAGCTCGCTACAGATCCGGACCACTCGCGCACCGTGGATATGCTGTTACACCTCTCCGTCGCAGGCCGGCTGGTGCTCACCTGCCGCAACGACGTCTGGGATTCGGCCTACAAGGAGCGCCTCCCGTTCGCGGTGCGCGAGGTGGAGGAACTGGACAGCGGCATGGTGTCGCATCTGCTGCCCGACGCCTCCGAGAACAAGCTGCTACGGACACCCTTCTTCCTCGACTTCGCCATCCGGCGGCGCGAGAAGTGGGGGATCATTCCACGGACCGACATCAGCTTTCTCATGCGGCTGTTCCGCGACGCGGAAAGCGAAGGCGGAGCACTTCCTGATTCCGCAGGTCCTCGCAAACGGGCGATCATTCAGGCTCTCGCGGAACTGCAGCTGAATGAACTGAACTACGAGATAACTCGGCGCGCCGTGGAGACCAGGGCACACTTGCCTGTTCAGATTTTCCAGCACGCCGTTAAGAAACTGAAGGATGAGCGTCTCGTGCTGGAGCGAGCACCCGACAGTCTGCTGAGCGACTTCAGAGAGCCGACGCTACGCCTGGCCCACGACATGCTCGACTGTTTCTCCATGGCCCGCGTCGTCTACGACTCCGAGGACCGGCACACGTCGGCGATGTCTGTGTGTCGTAGGTCGGAACGCGAGTGCGGATGGTCCATCTTGTCGATGCTGATACGTCTGGCCCACCATCATCGCGATGAAGACCTGCTCAGGACGATTTTCGGCGAGTTTCTCAGGATCCTGGACCGCAAAAGGTTCAACGACATCTACATGGCACAGACGTGGGCGGTCACCTACGTACTGCGTGAGCAACTTCCTATCCTGCTTCCGCTGGTCATCGAGGCACTGCGTGGCACTCCCGTGCCCAACCTGCGTCCCGGCGCCGAGGACATGGCGGGAAGCAGGATCGGCAAGGACGCTCAATTGACGCAGGACGCGGCCAGCAGCGTGGCTTCCGCCTTCCTTGGCTTGGAGAACGGGGGCGACGTCGCCGATGCCCCCCACGTAGTGCCCGTTCTGACGGAAGGACTGGCGAAGTGGGAGTTGAAGGGCAGATTCATCGACGCATTGGCCCGATACAACACTCGTGAGGTGCAGACAGCTCTCGTGGACTTCGGTAACAAGGTGCTCGACACCCGCGAAGATCTGCCGTGTCTGCGGTACGTCGCACGGGGCCTCAACCGGTTCGAAGCTGATCGCTCCACGATCATGTTGCTGGAACGCGTAGCCCAAGATCCCGAGATCGACCCTGTGACGAGAAGACGTGCCCATGAGGTCCTACGCCGTCATGATGGCCGTTCCGTACCCGATCGGACCGAACGCGAAATCGTGTACGGCCTTGCGATAAAGGCGAACAGGGCCGCACGTCCGACTGGGACGTCGTGCGGGAGTACGCCGCCTTCGTCCAAGACGAGATGTCTAGAAGACGTATGCGCGACCTTCCTGGATTTGGACTGGAAGTGTGTCATGCACTCATCGCGTCGTTCCAACATCAAATGGTTTATGTGGGGTCGCCTGTCGCTGCCGCTCTCGGCTGCTTTGATGAACCCATGGCTCGTGTGCTCTGCTAGACCAGTTGACCAAGGACATCCTTCCCGCGGAGATCAGGGATGCGTGCCTGGACGCGCTCCGGCGGCAAATGGAACGAAAGTCTGACGCCTGGCAGCGCCAGCAATGCCGGCTACTTCTCCTCCAGACCGCCAGGATCGCTCGGTCTCGGGGGGCGGAGCCCGTTGCTGGCGAACTCACACGGCTCGCCTGCACCGGCCAGGAGCGAGACGGGTGGTTCGTCGACTCAGGAGCGCTGGAGGTCATGCCGCCTTGGCCTTTGGATGGCGCCCTTTCACTTCGTACGCGAATCGATGACGTCCCGATAGACGCCGGGATCAGTGCAACTCTCCGTGATCTGGGCAACCTCGAGATGGGCCGGAACCTCGAGCAGAAGTTCCGCTTCGTCGATCTCGAGTACACACCTGACAACTCGCTGAACATCAGCTTGGCCCCGACGACCTGGAGTGAATCCAGGAGTTTTCACATCGCACTCGAGCGCGATCCGCTCCGTCTGAGCCGGGGACGGGACGGCGCCTGGATAGAACCGGTGCCATTGGGAGGAACGGTTCTCCCCGGCATCGCCGTCGTGCATGGCATCGTTCTCACCTCTGACGCTCAGGTGCTTTTCGCCCAGCGAAACCCGAAAGTCGGCTATGCGCCGCTCCATTGGTCGGCGAGCTTCGAGGAACAGCTTCAGTCCGCTGCACGTCACGTCGCGGCTGCGATGCGCGCTCCTGTCTCGCTGGTTGACGGCTAACCCCACCTAGTCGTACGCAGGTGCGCAGTTCACCCTTGGGGCTTTGCCACGTTGCTGCCCTCCGGTCGCCTGTGGATTTCCTGTCCCTGGCCACCTGGCTTGGCCTCCTATAGCGACCCACCTGTCCTCCGCCCTGCGTGTCCTCCCGAGAACCGACCCGCCCCGAGACCTGTCCGCGTTCCTGTCCGCCCACCTCACCCCCGTCCCTGGTGCCGGTTGTGGCCCGCGGGTGGGTGGTGGGGTTAGGGGAGGTCCAGAGGGGCGGTCAGGTAGCGCTGGACGGCGGGAGCGGCGGCTTTGATCACGGTTTCCTTGGGGAGGAGGGCGAGGGCTTCCACCTTCAGGATGTATCTGACCATGGCCAGGCCGATGAGGCTGGAGCCGGCCAGGATGGCGCGGGTTTCGGCGTGGTCGGCGGCCAGGGTCTTGGCTATGGGGCGGAGGACCTCCTCGGTGAGGAAGGTTCGCACGAGGGTGGCGGCGGCTTCTGAGGCTGCCGCGGCGTGGAGGATGGCGTGGAGGCGGGGGGCGGTTTCCGGGTCCTCCCACAGGGTGAGGTAGCGGTGGACCAGGCGTTCGCCCAGGTGGTCGGGGTCGCCTGGGACGACCTCTGAGAGGCGGCGGAGGGGGACGCCTCGGGTGCGGACGGCGGCGTCGAACAGGCCGTCCTTGGTGCCGAAGAAGTGGATGACCAGGGCGGGGTCCACTCCGGCTTCGCGGGCCACTCCTCGGACGGTGGTGGTCGTGTAGCCCTTCTGGGTGAAGGACTCCATGGCGGCGTCCAGGATGGCCTCCCGGGTCTGTGACGTGCCGGGACGGCGGCCGCTGCCTCTGGTGGGGTGCTCGGTCATGGATCTCCCTCCGGAAGACCTCTATTCAACCACGGTGAATTCATCTATGTTGAACTCAACACTGATGAAGTCAACGGGTGATGAAAATGCGAAAGATCATCGGCGCCGTGTTCGGAGCCACCGTCCTCGGGATGCTGTTCGTCGCGTCCTTCCTCGGCGCGCTGCACGCCCCGGAACCCCACCACGTCCCCGTCGGGGTCGTCGGGCCGCAGGCGGTCGCGGACCGGCTGGGTGCCGCCCTGTCCAAGGCCCGGCCCGGGGCCATCGACCTCACCGCTTATCCCACGGCCGCGGCGGCACGCGCCGCCCTCCTCGGCCGCGACGTGGACGGCGTCATCGACCCGGCCGCCGCCAAGCTGACGGTCGCGAGCGCCGCCGGCCGCACCGCCGCGGCGGTCCTGACCACCGTCTTCCAGAACGTCGCCAAGGCCCAGGGCGCCACCCTCACCGTCGAGGACGCCGTCCCGCTCCCGCCCGGCGACTCCGGTGGCATCGCCGGCATGTTCTACGCCCTCGCCCTGGTGCTCCCGGGCATCGGCCTCGCCGTCCTCCTCTCCCAGGTGGCGCCGGCCCTCGGCGCGCCGGCCCGCGCGGGTGTGCTGCTCCTCGGCGCCGTCACCGCCGCCCTGGGCAACGCCTGGCTGGCGGACACCGTGCTCGGGGCCCTTCCCGGCGCGTTCACGGCGCTGGTCCTGTCCTCCGCCGTCCTCGTCCTCACCGTCGCGCTCGTGGTCGCGGGCCTCCTCCGCCTGGTGGGCCCCGCGGGTGCGGGTCTGGCCGCGCTGCTGTTCATCCCCATCGGCCTCCCGGCCGGCGGCGGCCCGCTCGGCGCCGACTTCGTGCCCGAGTGGTACGCGGCCGTCGGCAAGGTCCTCCCCGTGGGCCCGGGCGGCGAACTCATCCGCAACGTCGTCCACTTCGACGGCGCCGCCCTGGCCGCCCCGCTCACCGTCCTCGGCTGCTGGGCTCTCGCGGGCGTGCTCCTGCTCCTCGTCCCGGCCCGCCGTCCCCGCCCGGCGGCGGCACGCGGCTCCGAGCCCGTCGTGGCCGTCGGTGCCTAGCCCCGTTTTCCGCACATCGCCCTCGACGACCTGCACGGATCACTCGCCGCACCCGGATATCACAGAACACCTGACCAGGGACATTCGGGTTCGTGCGGAAAACAGGCCTAGCACGACGCGACTCGCCCTTTCCCCGCGTGCCTCCCAGGTCACGCGGGGAAAGTTGCGGGAAACCGGAAGTCTTGTCCCCGCAAAATGGTTGGAACCGGGCAGTACTTCAGGTGGCTCGGGGACGTCATGCTCCTCAGGTGGAGGAGGTGACGATGTCGGGTCAGGACGTGGCGGTGGCTGAGCCCGCCGATCCCCCCGATCTGGCGCGGCCGGTACGCGGGTACGGGCGCGTGCTGGCGAAGGTCGCGGCGTTCGGCGCGGTCGTCTGCGCGGTGGTGCTCCTCCGGGACAAGCTGCCCGCGCCGGCAGAGGTCTGGGAACTGGTCACCGGGGCGAACCCGCTCTGGCTGGCCGCCGCCGTGGCGGCCGAGGCCGCGTCGATGCGGGCGTTCGCGACGCTGCTGCGGCATCTGCTGGTCGTGGGCGGCACCCACCTGAGCCTGCCGCGGGCGATGGCGGTCACGTACGCGCGCAACGCGGTGTCCAGTTCGCTGCCGGGCGGGCAGATCCTCAGCGTCGCCTACACGACGCGGCAGTTCCGGCGGCTGGGGGCGCCGCCGGCGGTGATCGCGGCGACGCTCGTGCTGACCTCGGTGTTCTCCACCATGACGTTCCTGGCGCTCGGGGTCGTCGCCCTGCTCGCCGAGCCCGCCACCCGTCCCACCGCGATGTGGGTGTTCGCGGGCGCCGGTTCCGTGCTGGCGCTCGGGGTGGTGTTCCTGCCGGAGCGTCACCACCGGCCGTCCGAGCACGGCCCCCGGCTCACCGCCATGCTCGACGCGGTCCGCGCCGCCCGGTCCGCCCTCACGCTGACCCGGCGCGACCGCCTCGTGCTCCCCGCGCTGGCCCTGCTCAACTGGCTGCTCGACATCGCGTGTCTCGCCGCCGTGTGCGCCGCCACCGGGGTCTCGGTGGGGGCGCACACGGTGCTGCTCGGCTACGTGGCCGCCAAGGCCGCGGGGGTGCTCGCGTTGCTGCCGGGCGGGCTCGGGGTCACCGAGATCGGCATGGCGGCGACGTTCGCGGGCGCGGGGCTCGCGTTGCCCGCGGCGGCGGCCGTGGTGGCGATCTACCGGCTCATCTCGTACTGGGCCGTGCTGATCGTCGGCTGGGGCGCCTGGCTGGTGCTGAACGTCAGCGGGCCTGCAGAGCGTCGAGAGCCACGGCCATCGCGATGACGAGGCGCCGGTCCAGCCGCGGGTCGTTGATGTCCACGGCGTAGCGGTCGCGCAGGCCCCACTGACGGTCCACCGAGAAGCCGATCTGCGCCCCCACCCCGAAGTCGAAGTGGTACGGCAGCCACGACAGCGAGTCCACGAAGCGGCGCAGGACGGCGACCACCATGTTCCGCTCCTGCCCGGTGAAGGTCGGCAGGCCCGGCTGCTGGAGGTGCCAGGTGGAACGCAGCAACGACGCGCCGAACTCCTTGCGGAAGAACCCGATCGGCTGCCCGGTGCCGTCCACGACGTCGTACCCGCTGCCGAGGTCCAGCACCTTGCGGGCCTTGAAGCCCGCCAGCACGTACTGCCGCGACTCGTCGGTGTACAGCGTCACCTGCTCCTTGAACGCCATCCGCTTCTGCTCGGCGAAGGCGACCATCGGCCCCTCGGTGTCGTCGGGATTCACCAGATGCACCACATAGCGGTTCACCATCATGGTGATCTTCTGACGGACGAGCAGGCGCCGTTGCGCCTGCAGGGTGTGCAGGTCCACTTTGCTCTCCATGGTCAGGGGATTGCCACCCTAAAGGGTGCCCGGTCACGCGGCGTGGCGGCCCCGCCGGGGGCGCGGCAAAGACGAATGCCCCCGCCGGAACGGGGCAGTGGCAACGATCGTTGGGAGTAATGACAGACGAGAGGAGACGGGGGAAAGATCATGTACCGATCACGAGAACACAAGATCATCGCGGGTGTCTGTGGGGGCCTCGCCGAGAAGTGGCACATGCCGCCGACCCTGGTCCGGCTGATCTTCATTCTCTCCTGCATCCTGCCCGGTCCCCAGATCATCATCTACCTGGTCATGTGGATGATGATCCCCAAGGCCCCCGCCGGTGCGTCGTACGGCCGTTACTGAGCGCCCGGCGGCGGTCATCGATTCGTCGGACGTATCCTCGGAGACGTGACCGAACGAAACCTCCGCGCCCGCCCGCTGGCCCTCATCCAGGACGACCTGGTGGACTACGAGGCGGCCATGGAGCGCATGGCGGAGCTGGTCGGGGCCCGGCAGCGCGATGAGATACCCGACACGTTGTGGCTGCTCAGCCACCCCCAGGTGTACACGATCGGCAAGCGCACCCTCGAGGAGCACCTGCCTGATCCCTCGCACGGCATCCCCGTGGTCCCCACCGGCCGGGGCGGTCAGCTCACCTACCACGGTCCCGGCCAGCTCGTCGGCTACATGATCGTCAAGCTCCGTGCCGACGAGGGTGTGGTCGACTACGTGCGCGAGGTGGAGCTGCGCATGGTGGAGTCCCTCGGCAAGCTCGGCCTCTCCGCCGAGCGCCGCGAGACCCCGCCGGGGTCGGAGCTGCTCACCGGCGTGTGGACCACCGGCAGCTCCCGCAAGATCGTCTCGATCGGCATGCGGGCGTCCCGCGGCGTCACCAGCCACGGCTTCGCCCTCAACGTGGACGGCGACCTCACGCCGTGGGGCTTCGCGGTGGCGTGCGGCATGCCGGAGGTCGACATGACCTCCCTGGCCCGCGAGCTCCCGCAGCCGCCCGGCTTCGACGAGGTCCGCCGGGCCGTCGCCGAGGCCTTCGAGGCCACGGCCTGACGCCGGCGGCGAGCAAGGAACCGCGGCTCCGGACGTCCGGAGCCGCGGCCCGAGCCGGTCAGAGAACCGGTTCCGCCTTGTCGGCGGGCACCTCGTCGATGTTGCGGCGCGGCCCGGTGAACCAGTGCCGGGCCGACAACGTCCACCACAGCCCGATGCCGATCAGCACGGCGCCCACCGCGATCGGCGCGTAGTTCACCGACGTCCAGGTGAAGTCAGGGTTGCCCGGCACCCCGGCGGGCGAGATCGGCAGGATGAAGTAGATCGAGATGATCACGATCTCGACCACCGCGATCCAGCCGAGCACCTTGTACTTGCCCCCGAGCGTCCACGGGCCGGGCCGGAACGCGTCGCCCATCCGCAGCCGCAGCCAGATCGGGATGAGGAACGCCAGGTAGAGCCCGATCACCGCGATCGACACCACCGCGAGGAACGCGACCGGCGTGGCGCTCCCGGGAGGGGCGTACAGCGCGGGCAGGGTGATCAGCAGGGCCACGGCGCAGCCCGCGATGATCGCGTTGACCGGCGTGCGGTTCCTGTCGACCTTCGACCACAGCCGCCACCCGGGCACCGCGCCATCCCGCGAGAAGGCGTACGTCATGCGGGACATCGAGGTGACGCAGCTCATGCCGCAGAAGAACTGCCCGATGGTCGAGATGCCGAAGATCACCGTGGCGAGCCCCGGCGTCAGCGACGAGGTGAAGATCGCGCCGACGAAGCCGAACTCCTTGTTCACCGCGTCCACGTCGGTCGCGGCGAACAGGAACGCCAGCAGCAGGATCCAGCCGCCGATCGCCGAGTAGAAGATCGACCGCCACAGGCCCTTGGCCGCGCTGGTCGCCGCGCCGTGCGTCTCCTCCGACACGTGGGCGCACGCGTCGAACCCGGTGATCGTGTACTGCGTGAGCAGGAAGCCGAGCGGCAGCACGTACAGCCAGAACGTGGCACCGGACGCGCCGTCACCGAACCCGGAGTTGTTGAAGGTCTCGAACAGGAAGCCGACGCTCTGGTGCTGGGCGGGCCCGAAGATCAGGATGAGCACCACGACGGCCGCGCCGAACACGTGCCACCACACCGAGACGTTCTGCAGGATCGAGATCAGCCGGTGGCTGAAGATGTTGATCAGCGCGTGCAGGACCAGCACCACCGCGAACAGCACGAACGTCTGCTTGAGCGCGTCGCCCTGCGCCCACGAGTCGCTGAACCGGCCGATCGTGATGTTGAGGAACGTCGCGCAGCCGTAGTCCACCGACGCGGTCACCGCGATCAGGCCGATGAGGTTGAGCCACCCGGTGAACCACCCGTGGACGGGACGGCCGAGCTTGGCCGCCCACCAGTAGATGCCGCCCGCGGTGGGATACGCCGAGACCAGCTCCGACATGCAGAAGCCGATGATGAGGATGAACGCCGAGATCAGCGGCCAGCCGACCGAGATGGCCAGGGGGCCGCCGTTGTTCCACGCCTGGCCGAACGTCGTGAAGCAGCCGGCCAGGATCGAGATGATCGAGAAGGAGATCGCGAAGTTGGAGAAGCCGCTCCAGGTACGAGAGAGCTCCTGTTTGTACCCGAGTTCGGCGAGGCGTTGGGCGTCGTCGTCGAGGGAAGACTGCTGAGCCATCAGCTCTCCTTGGATGCACGGTGTGTGCGGGTGGTGCTGGTGTGACGGAGAAGGGGACGGTTGGGGATGGTTCGCCGGTGCGGGGAGGTCACCCGCTCCGCACGCGGTCGATGAGGGCGCCGAACCCGGGGTCGGACAGGTCGCGCACGGCCTGCGCGAACTTGTCGGCGGCCTCGGCGTCGTAGTCGAACTCCGCCGCGGCCGCCTGCTCGGCGAGCAGGCCGTGGTGGACGCTGAACCAGAGCGTCCACGTCAGGTTGGACATGATCAGGTACAGCCGGACCCGGGCGGCCGGCCGTTCGTCGCCGTAGTAGGCGCGGGTCAGGCGCGCCACCATGTCCGGGTCGTAGTCCGCCTCGGCGGCGATGTCCCCGAGCTCGAACGCCGGGTCGTTGTTCCCGGAGAGCTGGTAGTCGACGATGCGGACCGCCGTGCCGTCGAAGATGAAGTTCTCCGGCAGCAGGTCGTTGTGGCACGGCACGGACGCCGGCCGGTGGACGGCGAGGGCCGCCTCGATCTCGGCCACCGGCGGCAGCCAGTCCTCGTACCCCGGGGGGATCTTCAGCCCGTGGGCGCGGCAGATCGCCAGCAGCTCCTCCTGCTTGCGGAAGATCGAGAAGTCGGAGGCGAACGCCGGCCCGGCGTGCAGGCGGCGGCAGGCCGCGGCGATGCCCTCGGCCATGGCGGGGTCGCGCACGGCCGCGGCGTCCAGCGTGGTGCCCTCGATGTACTCCAGCAGCACGGCCCCTGGCAGCCGCAGCAGCACGTCCGCGCCGACCCCCGTGCCGGCGGCGCGGACCGTGTTGACGATCTCCAGATCGAGCGGGATGCCGAGCCCGGCGGCGGACACGCGGGGGTCGAGCACCCGCAGCAGCCAGCGGTCGCCCGCCTCCGTCTCGACGCGGACGATGTGGTGGCTCAGTCCGCCCTTGATCTGGGTATGGGACACCGGCCGGCCGGCCCAGGCAGCTACCAGCTCCAGGGCAGGGCCGAGCACATCTGGCACGCCGCGCCTCCTTTGGTCTACCTTCAGACCAATGATCCGATTTTCCGGGTGGGTTGTTACAGGGGAGTAGAGATGGTGCAACTTCCTGCCGAGGCACGGGCCGTGGTGATCGGCGGCGGCGTCGCCGGGTGCAGCGTCGCGTACCACCTGGCCCGGCTCGGCTGGACCGACGTCGTGCTGCTGGAACGGCACGACCTGACCGAGGGCACGACATGGCACTCGGCCGGTTTCGTCGGTCAGCTCCGCTCCACCGTCACCCAGACCCGCATGATCATGTACTCAGCGGGTTTGTACCCCGAACTGGCCGAGCTGACCGGCCTGGATCCAGGCTGGCACGGAGTGGGCGGCCTCCGCCTCGCCACCACCCCGGAACGGCACGAGGAACTGCTGCGGCAGGCGGGCGCCGCCGAGACGTACGGCCTCGACATGGAACTGCTGTCCGGGCCCGCCGCGCGGGACATGCTGCCGCTGCTGGAGATCGCCGACGTGCGGTCGGCGTTGTGGCTGCCCGGGGACGGCTGGCTCGACCCGGCCGGGCTGGTGCGGGCCCTCGCGGCAGGGGCGGAGAAGCTCGGCGTGCGAATCGTCACCGGGGCCGAGGTCACCGGGGTGGAGGTCCGCGACGGGCGGGTCACCGGGGTGCGGGCGGGGGAGGAGTTCGTGCGCACCGGCACCGTGGTGAACGCCGCGGGCGCGGCGGCCGGCCGGGTGGGGCGGCTCGCCGGGGTGGACGTGCCCATCGTGCCGATCAAGCACCAGTACGTCGTGACGCCGCCGTTCGACGTGCCGGCGTCCACGCCGACCGTGCGGGACCCGGACAACATCGTGTACTTCCGGGAGGAGGGCGGCGGCATCCTGGTGGGCGGGTACATCCGCACGCCGGAGGTGTGGGACACCGCCGCGCCGCTGACCGACCCGCGCACCCTGTTCGCGCCCGACATGGCGAAGTTCGGCGAGTCGTGGGAGTCCGCCCGGCGGCGGGTGCCCGCGCTGGCCGGGGTCGTCCCCGGCGGGGAGCGGCCCGAGGCGTTCGCCAAGGTCGTGCACGGGCCCGAGGCGTTCACCCCGGACGGCGAGTTCCTGCTGGGGGAGACCTCGGTGGCCGGGCTCTGGGTCGCGGCGGGGTTCTGCGTGCACGGCCTCGCGGCGGCCGGGGGCGTGGGCAAGGTCATGGCCGAGTGGATCGTCGACGGCGCCCCCGAGTACGACGTGTTCGGCATGGACATCCGCCGCTTCGGCGCCCACGCCCGCGGCGCCCGCTGGGCCAGGGCCAAGGCCGTCGACTCCTACAGCAAGTACTACGACATCGTGTATCCCGGCGAGGAACGCACCGCCGCCCGCCCGCTGCGCCGCTCACCCGCCTGGCCCCGCCACCGCGAGCTCGGCGCCGAGTTCGGCGAGAAGGCGGGCTGGGAGCGGGTCAACTGGTTCGATCTGCCCGGCGACGGTTCCCCTGGGAGCGCCCTCGACGGTGACGGCGAGCGGTTCCGTCCCGCCGGGTGGGCGGGGAAACACTGGTCGCCCGCCGTGCGCGCCGAGTGCCTCGCCACCCGGGACGCCGCCGGCCTGTTCGACCAGACGTCGTTCGCCAAGCTGGAGGTCACCGGCCTCGCCGCACTCCAGCACCTGTGCGCGGGTGACCTCGACCGCCCCGTGGGCACGGTCGTCTACACCCAGATGCTCAACGAACGCGGCGGCATCGAGGCCGACGTCACCGTCACGCGCCTCGGCCCTGACCGTTTCCGCGTCGTCACCGGCACGGCGTTCGGCGTGCACGACGCCGCCTGGCTGCGCCGCCACGGCCTCGACGTCCGCGACGTCACCTCCGCGTACGCGTGCTACTGCCTGTGGGGCCCGAAGGCGCTTGCCATCCTGTCGGAGCTCACCGCGGACGACCTCACCTTCGGCTACATGCGTGCCCGCGAGATCACCGTCGGGTACGTCCCCGTGCTGGCGCAGCGCGTCACCTTCGCCGGCGAGTTCGGCTGGGAGCTGTACTGCCCCTCCGAGTACGGCCTCACCCTCTGGGACACCCTCATGGAGGCCGGCACCCCCCACGGCATGCGCCCCGCCGGCTACCGCGCCCTCGACTCGCTGCGCCTGGAGAAGGGCTACCGCGTCTGGGGCCTCGACATCACCCCCGAGACCACCCCGCGCGAAGCCGGCCTGTCCTTCGCCGTCTCCGCGAACAAGGACTTCCTCGGCTGCCAGGCCCTCACCCCGCCGGCCGAGACCCTCCACTGCCTGGTCCTGGACGACCCCCGCCGGATCTGCCTCGGCGGCGAACCCGTCCGCCTGAACGGCCGCTCCGCCTCCCGCGTCACCAGCGGCGGCTACGGCCACCGCGTCGACCGCTCCATCGCGTACGCCTACCTGCCGGTTACCGCGGACGGCCACGTCGAGGTGGGGGTCAACGGCACCTGGACCTCCGCCACGATCGCCGAGGGCCCGCTCTACGATCCCGCCCACTCCCGGGTGCGGCACCTGCCCGCCACCTGAGGGGCGGCGGCGGCCCGGCGGTCTCAGAAGGTCAGCGGCGGCAGCTCGGCGCGGGTGGGCAGTCCCTGCCAGTTGCTCTGGCTGGCCACGGTGAAGGCGGCCAGGGCGCAGCCGCGGCGGAGGCGGTCGGTGGGGTGGAGCTCTTCCAGCACGCCGCTGAGGTAGCCGGCGACGAAGGCGCCGCCGGCGCCCGCGGGGTCGGCGACCGTCACGGGGGCGGCCTGGGCGTCGTAACGCATGCCGTTGACGGTGGAGCTGGCGCCCTTGCCGCCGCGGGTGACGACCAGCTCACGGACCGTTCCAATGGCCGGCTCGATGAGCTGCAACTCGTCCTGGTTCGCGAAAAGCACGTCGGCGCCGGTCGCGAGCTCGTTGAGGGCCTCGACGGCCTCCTGGCGGTCCACCCAGAGCTGCGGACGGTAGTTCACGTCCACGGACACGGCGAGGCCGGCGTCCCGCGCCAGCTTCACCGCGTGGTGGGCGGCGCTCCACGCGGTGCCGCTGAGCGCGGGCGTGATGCCGGTGACGTGCAGGATCTTGGCGGACTGCACGGCGCGCGCGGGCACGTCGCCGGGGCCGAGTCGCGACCCCGCCGACCCGCCGCGGTAGTGCACGACGTGCCCCGCCCTGCCGATGCGGCGTTGCCTCATGGCGAGCCCGGTCGAGGCGCCGGGATCGGTCTGCACGTGGGAGGTGTCGATGCCCTCCCCGCGCAGCACGGTGACGATCCGGGCGCCGAGCTCGTCCGCGCCGACCCGGCCGAGCCAGGTCGCCGCGTGACCCAGCCGGGCGAGCCCGACGGCGGTGGTGAGCTCCGGGCCGCCGATGTCGAGGCGAACCTCCATGTCGTGGCGGATGCGCTCGGCGGTGATGATGCCGAGAGCCTCTCCGAGTGTGAACACGTCGGTCATGTCTAGATCTTTCGTGCCAGGCGACTCGCCCATCTGCGGCGCTTGATGGCGGACAGCATGGCAGACACCGATGGTGCTCACAACGAAGTGTGGTATTCCCGTCCGCGACGCTCTGCCCCGACGGATCAGTCCTCGAAGGCGTCGACCAGGGCCTGGCAGAACGCCTTGAGGTCGTCGGGCTTGCGGCTGGTGATCAGCTTGTTCGGCCCGTTGGCGCACACCATGACCTCCTGGTCGGCCCAGGCCGCCCCGGCGTTGGTCAGGTCGGTCCTCAGGCTCGGCCACGAGGTGATCGCACGGTCCCCGACCACACCGGCCTCGATGAGCGTCCACGGCGCGTGGCAGATCGCGGCGACCGGCTTGCCCGCGTCGAAGAACCCGCGCACGAAGCGCACGGCCTCGTCGTCCATCCGCAGGAAGTCGGGGTTGGCGACGCCGCCGGGCAGCACGAGCCCGTCGTAGTCGGCGGGGCCGCTGTCGCGGACCGTGGTGTCCACCTCGAAGGTGTCACCCCGGTCGAGATGGTTGAACGCCTGCACGCGGCCTGGGTGCGTGGAGACCAGCCGCGGGGTGCCGCCCGCCTGCTCGACGGCCCGCCACGGTTCGGTGAGCTCGACCTGCTCCACCCCCTGCGGCGCCACCAGGAAGGCGATCGTCTTGCCCTGAAGCATGAGTCACTCCTCTGAGCTGCGTTTTCCTCTCTCCTTCCGATTCCGTGCCCGGCAATCAGCCGGGTATGCGCCCGCGGACGCCGTCCCGGAACAGCGCCCGCGGGACGTCCCAGGTCCCTGCCGGGAAAGTCAGTACACATCGAGCAGCGACTCGAGCAGCCGCCGCGACTCGGTGACGGTGGCCGCCTCCACGCACAGGTGGTCCATCACCTTCATGTACGGGTCGGTCTCCTCGCGCTTGTCGAGGTACAGGGCGCTGGTGAGCTGCTCCATGTACACCACGTCCGGCAGGTCGCCCTCATGGAAGCGCAGGATGCTGAACGGCCCGCCCGCCGCCGAGTGGCCGCCCTGCCCGAACGGCACGACCTGCACGGTGACGTTGGGCCGACGCGTCATCTCCAGCAGGTGCTCCACCTGCGCCCGCATGACGCCGGGGCCGCCGAGCGGGCGGCGCAGCGCGGCCTCGTCCACCAGGGCCCAGAGCTTAGGGCCGGTGGGCGCGGTGACCCGCTCCTGGCGGGCCATGCGCAGATCCACCCGGCGGGTCATCTCGTCATCGGAGGCGGAGCAGTGGCCGAGCTGGATGACCGCGCGGGCGTAGTCGGGGGTCTGCAGCAGGCCGGGCACGAACTGGATCTCGTAGGTGCGGATGATCGACGCGGCCTCCTCGAGGCCGACGTACAGCTCGAACCACGTGGGCAGCAGGTCGCTGTACTTGTGCCACCAGCCGGGCGCGTTGGCCTGCCGGGCCAGCCCGAGGAACACGTCCCGCTCGGCGGACTCGCCGACGCCGTACAGGGTGAGCAGGTCGGCCACGTCACGGTCCTTGAAGCCCACCCGGCCGAGCTCCAGCCTGCTGATCTTCGCCTCGGAGGCCCGGATGGCGTGGCCCGCCTGCTCGCGGGTGATGCCCCGGGTGGTGCGCAGCCGGCGAAGCTGCGCGCCGAGCAGGATGCGGAGCGCCGTCGGACCGCCTCCTTGGCGGCCGAGTAGGTGGATGTCCGGTGTGCCGTCCTGACCGAGCGGCATGGCCATGCGGGTCGCTCCCTGGAACATGATTGGGTAAGTCGTCGATGTTCAATCCTGAGGCCCCGCTGGGCCCGGCGACCACCCCATAGAGCCTCTTACTTCTCAGGAGTGCTAAAGCGCGTATTGGGGCCTATACCGGTGTTCTGCCTGGAAAGTTATAGTTTTGCACGTGCAGATGTTCTTGCATATGCCTCGTGCGTGCAGAAAGATTAACTTCTCCAGCGTCATCTGCGCGCCCGCGCGGGAACACGACGTAACGAGGACGTGATGGCCGCACAACCGGTACGCCGGCAGGCAGTCGTACGGGGCGAGGCCCCCTGGTGGCTGCTCCCTTCGGTGGAGGTAGCTCTCTCCAGCCCCACCGGCGCCGAACTGCGGGAACTGGGCCAGACCGCCGCCCCCGTGAAAGAGGCCAGGGACTTCACCGCGGAAACCCTGGCCGGCTGGGGCCTGGACGACCTCTCCGCCGACGCCCGCCTGGTCGTCTCAGAGCTGGTGACCAACGCACTCCGCCACGCCGGCCCCCCCGAAGGCCTCCGCCTCCTCCACCGCTCCACCCACCTGGTCTGCGCCGTCCTGGACCCCGCCGACCACCCGCCGATCCTCACCACCGCCGACCACTTCGCCGAATCCGGCCGCGGCCTGTGGCTGATAGACACCCTGTGCTCCTCCTGGGGCTGGTGCCTTCTCCCCACCCAAGGAAAACTGGTCTGGGCCAGCTTCCTGACCCCCTACGCCACCCACCACCGCACCTCCGCCTGACCCCGCCTCAGCCCCACACCCGCTCGCCCCTGCCCCCCGGGCTGTCGCGCCGGACGCCGCGCCGGCACGCTCGGCGGGGCCCCACGTCCCCCGTCAGGCTCCTTCCTTCCGGCGCCGGTACGGCGGGATCCGGTACGGCGAATCCGGCGCCGCCGTGCGGTGGCCCGCCTCCAGAGCGAGCCGGGTGAGTTCCACCCGCGACGAGATGGCGAGCTTGCGGAAGATCTGCCGCAGGTGGAAGGCGACCGTGTGGGGGCTGATGAACATCTGCTCGGCGACCTGGCGATTCGTCCACCCCTGAGTGACCAGGGACGACACCATCCGCTCGGTGTCCGTGAGACTCTCCCACCCGGTGACGGGCCGCTCGGCGGTCGTCCAGTGCCGATGCCGTACCCCGAGCCGCCGCAGCCGCCGCCGGATCCGGGCCGCGTCCCGCGTGGCCCCAGTGGCGTCGAACAGCCCGAGCGCCCGATCGAAGGCCCGGACAGCCCCACCCCGATCATCCCTGGACAACACCACCCCGAGATCCTCGACAGCCGAGGCCCGCACCCAGGGATCCGGCGCGACCTCAGCGGCCCGCGCCAGAACAGCCGCATCCCCCTCCAGCACCCCCCGGGCATGCGAAGCAGCCGCCCGGACCGCGGGAAACCCCGAGGAAGCCAGCCGCCCGGCCGCCCGCACCACGACCTCCGCGGCCCCCCGATCCCCGCAGGACAACGCCAGCCGCACCAGCCAAGCGGCATCCGAAGGGTCCGCCGCCAGCACCCCAGGGCCGTCCCGCAAGGCGTCGAACACCGGCCGCGCCGAAGCCAGCGCCGCCGGCCCGCCCTCCCCGGCCTCCACCACCTTGACCGACATCAACGACCCGCCGGCGTACGACGACGCGGTACGCAGGTCCCCTCGCCGCAGCGCCACCGTCCCCAGCACGACGGCGGCCCGGGGCACGAACAACAGCGCCCCCAAAGACTCGGCCCGCTCCAGCCCCGCCCGCGCCAGCGTCACCGCCTCCTTGCTGTCACCACACGCCAGCGCGACCCTCGCCCGCACCAGCAAGGGGCACGGCGCCCGCACCCCGTGGTCGAGCGCCTCCACCTCCTCCCCGGCCTCCCGCGCGACCCGCGCCGCCTCGTCCAGCAACCCGGCCGCCACAAGCATCGGCGCCAGCACCAGCCGGGGATGCGCCCGCCGCACGGCCACAGACCCTCCGGCGGCCAGCCGTACCGCCTCCCGCGCCAACCCCACCCCTTCGGCGAGCCGCCCCGAGTTCCACCGCACCCGGGCCAGCACCACCAGAGCCAGGGCCCGCACCGCCTCCCCGTGCTCCGCCCCGGCGAGCACCTCCTCCGCCCGCCGCCCCGCCCGCCCGAGGTCCGGCAACTCCGCCAGGGCACGCAACGACGCCGGTACCGCACGAGACCGCGCACCTCCCGGCAACCCGGGCTCAGCGAGCGCCGTCTCCGCCTCCGCCGCCGCCTCGTCCACCTGCCCCCGCAGCAGCAGCACCCCGGACAACGCCCGCCGCAGCTCGGCCGCCGCCGCCCCGGGCACCGGCCGTGTCAGCGCCGACCGCGCGAGATCCCCGGCCGCCGCGAGCCGTCCCGCCTCCGTCATCGCGTGGATCGCGGTCACCACCCGCGCCAGGCGCCCCGGGTCGGCGAGGTCGCTGAGCCGCACCGCCTGCTCGGCCAGCTCGGCCGCGGCGTTCGGCGACGTGGCCAGCGCCTCGGTCACCGCCTGGTCCAGCCCGTTGAGCGTCCGCGGGTCCCCGGGCCGCGACCCCTCCATCAGGTGCCCGGCCGCCCGCACCGGCGACCCGCCCCGGTCGAGCAGGATCTTCCCGATCTGGTGGTGCAGCGCGTGCCGCACCGGCGACGGGATGGCCGCCACGACGGTCCGCCACACCAGCTCCTGCCGGAACTCCAGCTCGTCCTCGCCGGCCGTGAGGATGCCCGCCCCCACCGCCTCCTCGAACGCGGGCAGCAGCGCGGCGGGGGACGTCCCGAGCAGCTCGGCCGCGTCCTCCGCGCCGAACGACCGCCCGAGCACCGCCGACGCCTCCACCAGATGCCGCGTCTCCTGCCGCAGCCCGGCCAGCCGGTGCCGTACGGCGTCGCGCACCCGCCTCGGCGGCTCGGCACGCCGCAGCCCGGCCCGCCCGCCGCGGATGTCCACGGCGTCCTCCTCGCGCAGCCCGGCCAGCAGCTCCGACAGTAGGAACGCGTTCCCGCCCGCACCCTCGGCCAGCGCCAGCAGGTCCGGCTGCGGCACCGCCCCGAGCACGTCCGCCGCGACCTCGGCCACCGCGTCCCCGCGCAGCGGCCCGAGCGGCACCCGCCGCGCGCCGTGCCGTGCGAGCACGTCGAACAGCCGCTCCGCCTCGTCCCCGCACCCTCCGGTGGCCCTGGCGAGGATCCACGCCACCGGCGCCGGCGCCACCTCCCACTGCAACGTGCGCAGCGCCGCCAGCGTGGCGGTGTCGGCCCACTGCAGATCGTCGAGCACGACCACCACGGGCCGGGTCGCGGCCCGCTTCTCCAGCGCGGTCCGCAGTTGCTCAAGCAGCCACAACCGCGGATCGGAAGTCTCGGGCCACACGGCACACGGCGGCTCCCCGAGCGCCATGAAAAGCGGAGCGAGCGGGATGAACTGCCCTACTTCTTCCGCGCCCCCGGTGACCGGCAGCACCCCACGGCGCGCGGCCTGGGCGGCGGCCTCCGCGAGCAGCAGGCTCCTGCCCGTCCCCGGCTCGCCCTCGATCAGCAGCGTGCCCCCCGTGCCGCCGGAGACCGCGCACAGCAGCCGCTCGACGATCCGCCATTCGGACTCACGTCCACGCATGTCTCCCCCCGGCGTGTGGGGTTCGTTTCCGCGGGGGGAGCCCGGCTCACCTGCGTCTTCCTCCACGGTACAACTACCCGGATTGAGGATGTGGGCCCGGTGGCGGAGGTCCAGTGTCGTAAAGGGTGGGCCGGTTCGTGCGCGGGCCGGCGAGGATCCGGCGGGGAGACGACGATCATGGCCAAGGCAGTAGGCATCGACCTCGGCACCACGAACTCGGTCATCGCGATCACGGAACAGGGGCAGCCCACCGTGATTCCCAACGCCGAAGGGGAACGCACCACCCCGTCGGTGGTCGCCTTCACCCCGGCCGGCGAGCGCCTGGTCGGGCAGCTCGCCCGCCGCCAGGCCATCCTCAATCCGAAGGGCACCATCTACTCCGCCAAGCGGTTCGTCGGCCGCCGGTTCGACGAGGTGCGCAGCGAGATCAACGCGGTGTCGTTCGACGTGGTGCCGGGCCCGGACGACGCGGTCCGGTTCAGGGTCGGCGACAAGCTGTACGCGCCGGAGGAGATCTCCGCGATGGTGCTGCGCAAGCTGGTCGGCGACGCCGCCAAGTTCCTCGGCGAGAAGATCACCGAGGCGGTCGTCACGGTGCCCGCGTACTTCAACGACGCCCAGCGCCACGCCACCAGGGACGCCGGACGCATCGCGGGCCTTGAGGTGCTGCGGATCATCAACGAGCCCACCGCGGCCGCCCTGGCGTACGGCCTGGACCGCAAGGGCGCCGAGACCGTGCTGGTGTACGACCTCGGTGGCGGCACGTTCGACGTCAGCGTGCTGGACATCGGCGAGGGCGTGATCGAGGTGCGCTCCACCGCCGGGGACACCCACCTCGGCGGTGACGACTTCGACCGGCGCGTGGTCGACCACCTCGCCGACGAGTTCCAGCGGCAGGAGGGCATCGACCTGCGCCGCGACCCGCAGGCGCTGCAACGGCTGTTCGAGGCCGCGGAGAAGGCCAAGGTCGAGTTGTCGTCCGTCACGCAGACCACGATCAGCCTGCCGTTCGTCACCGCCGACGCCAACGGGCCGAAACACCTCGGCACCACCCTCATGCGCTCGACGTTCGAGGAGATCACCCACGACCTGGTGGAGCGCACCAGGGAGCCGGTGCGGCAGGCCATGGCGGACGCCAAGCTGTCGCCCGACGACATCGACGAGGTCATCCTCGTCGGCGGCGCCACCCGCATGCCCGCGGTGCAGGAGCTGGTGCGCCGCCTCACCGGCGGCAAGGAGCCGAACATGACGGTCAACCCCGACGAGGTGGTGGCCGACGGCGCCGCCATCCAGGCCGGGGTGCTGAAGGGCGAGGTCAAGGACGTCCTGCTGCTGGACGTCACGCCGCTGTCGCTCGGCGTGGAGACGCTCGGCGGCGTCATGACCAAGGTCCTGGAGCGCAACACCACCATCCCGGCGCGCCGCACCGAGACGTTCAGCACCGCCGAGGACGACCAGTCCGCCGTGGACGTGGTGGTGCTGCAGGGGGAGCGGGAACGCGCGGCCGACAACCGGGCGCTCGGGCGGTTCCGGCTGGAGAACATCCGCCCGGGGCGGCGCGGGGAGCCGCAGATCGAGGTGACGTTCGACGTGGACGCCAGCGGCATACTCAACGTCACCGCCAAGGACAAGGACACCGGCGGTGAGCAGCGCATCACGATCAGCGAGAGCTCCAACCTGGACAAGTCCGAGATCGACCGCATGATGCGCGACGCCGAGCGGCACCGGGCCGAGGACGCCCGGCTGCGTGAGGCCATCGACGCGCGCAACATGCTCGACTCGGCGGCCTACCAGGTGGAGCGGCGGCTGTCGGAGCTCGGCGACGCGGTGCCGGTGCACGAGAAGGCCCGCGCCGAACAGCTCGTCGCCGACGCCCGCCAGGCCGTCAAGGAGGAGGCGCCGGTGGAGCGGCTGCGCGACCTCACCTCCGAGCTGCAGCAGATCGCCCACGGCCTCGCCGCGGCGCGCCCGGCGCAGGAGCCCGCGCCGGGCCGCCCGGAGGCCGGGGCGCGGGCGGGGCGCGGCGACGAGGAGGACGTCATCGACGCCGAGTTCACCGAGGAGTGAACATGAGCGGATACGACGAGGAGCGGACACCGGCGCCGGGGGAGGTGCCTCCCGGGCGCGCCGAGACGCCGGCCGACGGGGGACCGGCCGACGTCCAGAGCGCGGCGGCCAGGCTCGCCGATCTGGAGGACAAGTGGCTGCGGGCCGTCGCCGACCTCGACAACATGCGCAAACGTGTCGCCCGGGACGCCGAGCGGGTCCGCGCCGAGGAACGGGCGCGTGCCGTACGCGAGTGGCTGCCCGTCGTCGACAACCTCGACCTCGCGCTGCGGCACGCCGGCGCCGACCCCGGCAACCTCATCGAAGGGGTGCGTACGGTGCGCGACCAGGCCGTGGCGTTGCTTGAACGGCTCGGCTACCCCCGTAACGACGAGGCCGGGGTGCCGTTCGACCCCGGCCTGCACGAGGCCGTCGGCACCGTCCCGGCCCAGGGCACCGCGCCGGGCACGGTGGCCGAGGTGGTGCGGCCCGGGTACGGCGAGGGGGACCGGCAGTTGCGCCCGGCGACGGTGCTGGTCGCCACGGCGCCGGAGTGAGGCCGTATGGCGGCGCGCGATCTGTACGAGGTCCTCGGGGTGCCGCGGACGGCGAGCCGCGAGGAGATCCAGCGCGCGTACCGCAAGCTGGCCCGCGCCCACCACCCCGACGTGAACAGGGACCCCGGCGCGGAGGAGCGGTTCAAGGACATCGCCGAGGCCTGGGACGTGTTGTCCGACCCCGCCAAGCGGCGCCGCTACGACGCGTTCGGCCCGGACTGGCGCTCGGTGCCCGAGGACGTCGACCCCGAGGCGTGGACCAGAGCCCAGGCGGGCCGCGGCGCATGGGCCGGCACGGGTGCGAGACGCGGGACAGGTACGGGTGCGGGCGGCAGGGTCGCCGGCGGTCCCGGTCCCGGTCCCGGTCCCGGTTTCGGGTACGGCTTCGGGGGTTTCGGGCCGGACGTCGATCTCGCGGACCTGTTCGGCGGGAACTGGGGGCCGGTGCCCGGCGCCGACCAGGAGGCCGAGATCACCATCGGGGTGGACGAGGCGTACCGCGGGGGCCGTCGCGCCGTCACCCTGCGGGGCCCTGGCGGCCCGCGCACCCTGCACGTCACCATCCCGCCCGGCGTCACCGACGGGCAGCGCATCCGCCTCGCCGGGCAGGGCGGCCGGGGCGACGGCGGGCGTCCGGGGGACCTGTACCTGATCGCCCGGATCTCCGACCCCCGGTACCGCGTGCAGGGCCGCGACCTGTACGTGCCGCTGCCGCTCACCCCGTGGGAGGGCGCGCTCGGCGCCACCGTCGCCCTGGACACCCCCGGCGGCGAGGCCAAGCTCAAGGTCCCGCCCGGCACCTCCACCGGCCGCCGCCTGCGCCTGCGCGGCCGCGGCCTGCCGAACCCCCGCGGCGCGCCCGGCGACCTGTACGCCGAGGCGCGGATCATGGTGCCCCCGCGGCTCACCGACGAGGAGCGGCGGCTGTACGAGCGGCTCGCCGACGTGTCGTCCTTCACCCCGAGGAGGAACCCGTGACCACCGCGCTCACCCGCATACCCGGCCTCAGCCTGGAGCAGTTCGCCCGGGCCGGCGGCCTGCACCCCGACCAGGTGCGGCGCCTGGTCGCGCTCGGCCTGCTCGATCCGCTCGGCGGGGCCGAGTTGCGGTTCGCGCCGTCCCAGCTCGTCGTGCTCGGGCGCATCGAACGGCTGCACGCGGGCCTGTGCGTCAACTACGCCTCACTGGGGCTCGTCATGGACCTGCTCGACCGGGTCGCGGAATTGGAGGCGGCGTTGCGGCTGGCACGGTCGCGGTGGCCGTGATAAATGTCAATGTAAATACGTCGAGGGCGTAATACGCGTGACGCGTAATCCGCTTTCCGCGAAAATGTGCCGACGGTGAAACGGACGCCGTGAGCGCCTTTTTTCTGGAAGTGTTGAGGCTGCATTCGACCTCCGGAAGGAAAGCAGGCCCCATGAACGTCTCCCCGCGCCCCCACCCGTCCGGCCGCGTCATCTCCACCGCCACCACCACCAGCGACTACGCCCCCGCGGTGCCCTACGAACCAGTCGGCCGGCGGCTGCTGCGAGAACGCATCATCTTCCTCGGGCAGGAGGTGGACGACGAAATCGGCAACCGCATCTGCGGCGAATTGCTGCTCCTCGCGGCCGAGGACCCGCAGCGCGACATTTTCCTTTACATCAACTCGCCGGGCGGCTCGGTGAGCGCCGGCATGGCCATTTACGACATGATGGAATATGTCCCTAACGACATCTCCACCGTCGGCATGGGCCTCGCCGCGTCCATGGGCCAGTTCCTGCTCTGCGCCGGCACCCCCGGCAAGCGGTACGTCCTGCCGCGGGCCCGCATCATGATGCACCAGCCCTCCGGCGGCATCGGCGGCACCGCGTCCGACATCAGGATCCAGGCCGAGCAGATGATCCACACCAAGCGGACCCTGGCCGCCCTCATCGCCCGCCACACCGGCCAGCCCGTCGAGCGCATCGAGGCCGACTCCGACCACGACCGCTGGTTCACCGCGGAGGAGGCCAAGGAGTACGGCTTCGTCGACCACGTGGTGTCGACCGCCCGCAACGTCCCGTCCGCCGGGCCGGTCTCATGAAGGACGCCGACGTGATCCCCATCCACGGCCGCTACGTCATGCCGACGTTCACCGAGCGCACGTCGTACGGCGTCAAGGAGATGAACCCGTACAACAAGCTCTTCGAGGACCGCATCATCTTCCTCGGCGTGCAGATCGACGACACCTCGGCCAACGACGTGATGGCGCAGCTCCTCACCCTGGAGTCCCTCGACCCCGACCGCGACATCAGCATCTACATCAACTCGCCGGGCGGCTCGTTCACCGCGATGGCGGCCATCTACGACACCATGCAGTTCGTGCGCCCGGACATCCAGACGGTGTGCATCGGCCAGGCGGCGTCGGCGGCGGCCGTGCTGCTCGCGGCCGGCACGCGGGGCAAGCGGGCGGCGCTCGCCCGGTCACGCGTGCTGCTGCACCAGCCGTCCATGGACGGCAGTTTCGGCTCGTCCAGCGACCTGGAGATCCAGGCACGGGAGATCGTGCGGCTGCGCACGATGCTGGAGGAAATGGTGGCGCGCCACTCCGACCGGCCCGTCGAGACCGTCCGCGCCGACATCGAACGCGACAAGATCTTCACCGCCGAGCAGGCCAGGGCGTACGGCCTGATCGACGACATCTTCGTCAGCAGAAAACGTCCGTGACACGAGCAGACAGGGGGTGCCGCGCCGCACCCCCTGTCATGTCTCTGTGACGCCTCGGCGGGTCAGACCTGGCCGGCCTTCTCCAGGGCCGAGCAGCAGGTGTCCACGATCAGCCGGGTGACCACGTACGGGTCGGCGTTGGCGTTCGGCCGACGGTCCTCGATGTACCCCTGCTTGTCCACCTCGACCTGCCACGGGATGCGCACCGACGCGCCGCGGTTCGACACGCCGTAGCTGTACTCGCTCCACGGCGCGGTCTCGTGCATGCCGGTGAGACGGTGCTGGATGTCCGCGCCGTACCCCGCGATGTGCTCCTGAGCCTTCTCGCCGAGCGCCTCACACGCCGTGATGATCGCGTCGTACGACGACCGCATGGCCTGCGTGGAGAAGTTGGTGTGCGCGCCCGCGCCGTTCCAGTCGCCCTTCACCGGCTTGGGGTCGAGCGTGGCCGCCACCTCGAACTCCTCGGCGATGCGGTACAGCAGCCACCGCGCCACCCAGAGCTGGTCCGCGACCGCCACCGGCCCCGCCGGGCCGACCTGGAACTCCCACTGCCCCGGCATGACCTCGGCGTTGATGCCGGAGATGGCCAGCCCCGCCGCCAGGCAGGCGTCCAGGTGCGCTTCGACGATCTCGCGCCCGTACACCTCGTCCGCCCCGACCCCGCAGTAGTAGAACCCCTGCGGCGCCGGGAACCCGCCCGCCGGGAAGCCCAGCGGCCGCCCGTCCTTGAAGAAGGTGTACTCCTGCTCGATCCCGAACCAGGAGTCCTGATCCGCGTACCGCTCCGCCACCGGCGTGAGCTTGGCCCGGGTGTTGGTCGGATGCGGCGTCATGTCCGTGAGCAGCACCTCGGAGAGCACGAGCACATCGTCCCCGCCGCGGATCGGGTCCGGGCAGACGAACACCGGCTTGAGCACGCAGTCGGATGCCTTGCCCGGAGCCTGGTTCGTGCTGGACCCGTCGAACCCCCAGGTAGGCGGCTCGGCCCCATCCGCGACAATCTTCGTCTTGGACCGAAGGCGCGCCGTCGGCTCAGTCCCGTCGATCCAGATGTACTCGGCCTTGTAGGTCACGTCGATCCCTTCGACATCTCGGGCAACAACACGCGATGCGCAACGCCGAGGCTGTCAACCCGCCGTTTCCCGCCTGTTGCCCATATATGAACACCATGTGAAATGGCCCAGGAACCCTACGTGTCCTTCCTCACACATCCCCCCAGCTAAACCCCCACTTTCCATCAAGATCACCACCCGCAGGCCCTCCCACACACCCCCTTTTCGGCCTTCCTTGACCTGTCGGCCTTCCTTGACCTGTCGGCCTTCCTTGACCTGTCGGCCTTCCCCGACCTGCCGGCCGGCCGATGCGCGGTGAGGGGCCCGCATTTCCGGCCCTCCTGCGTCAGCCCCGATCCGGCGCCGACGCGGTGGGACGTGGTACGGCGTTTACGGCGCCGCCGTACGGTGGCCGGCCGGCCCAGGCACCCACCGGGGGGCTGCGTCTTGTTTTCGAACCGTGCTGTGGCAGAGTTTCGTGGTACGTCACCCGCCGATGGGTGCAAGGCAGCCACCCAGCCCGAGGGAGCCCGCATGACCTCCGCCCCGGACCAGATCGAGACCCACCGCCACCGCGAGTACACATGGAACGACCCCATGATCACGGCGATGGGTGGCCGGGACCTGGACGGCATGTCCGCACTCAAAGCGATCGTGGACGGCACCCTCCCGGCACCCCCCATAGCGATCGCCCTGGGATTCGACCTGGAAACCGCTGACCCCGGCCACGCCGTGTTCGCCTTCACCCCCGCCGAGTACCACTACAACCCCATCGGCTCGGTCCACGGCGGCGTCTTCGCCACCCTGCTGGACTCCGCCGCGGGCTGCGCCGTCCATTCGATGCTCCCCGCGGGCGTCCGCTACACCACGCTCGACCTCAACGTGAAGTACCTCCGCCCCATCACCACCCAGACAGGCCGGGTGAGGGCCATCGGCACGGTCACTCACCTGGGCACCCGCACCGCCCTGGCCGAAGCGAAACTGCAGGACGAAGGCGGCCGCCTCCTGGCCACCGCGACCAGCAGTTGCCTCATCATCCGTCCCACCTGACCAAAGAACATCACGCCTGGAAGTAGTGCCCCTTGTCGAGATCGTCGATGAGCCCGATCTGCGTCGGCCGCCACCCCAGCAGCTCGCGGGTCAGCGCACTTGAAGCGGGGCTGTCCGCCGAGAGGTAAGCCCCCAGCCACCCGAAATGCTCACCCGCGTCCTCGGGACGGACCGAGACCACCGGCAGATCCAGGTGCCGCCCGATCACCTCGGCGACGTCAAGAAGGGGCACCCCCTCGTCCGCGACCCCATGCAGCACCGACCCCGCCGGTGCCTGCTCCAGCGCCAGCCGGAAAAGGTTCGCCGCGTCGATCCGGTGCGCCGCGGGCCACCGTTGCGACCCGTCCCCGACGTACCCGGAGACGCCACGGCCGCGCGCGACGCCGATCAGAACCGCCATGAACCCCTTGTCCCCCTGGCCGTGCACCGTCGGGGGGAGCCGCAGGGCCGAGGAGCGCACACCGCGGGAGGCGAAAGCGATCGCCGCCCGCGCGGTCCCCTGCCGGGTCCGCAGGCCGGTCTCCGGGATCTCCCCCGCCGAGTCCCGCTCGGTCGCCACCCGCCCCGGTGTCAGCCCGAGCATCCCGGACGCGAGGACGAACGGCCGGTCGGAGCCCGCGAGCGCCTCACCGAACGTGTCCACGGCCAGGCGATCCGCGCCGGCGGCCCCCGCGAAGTCGCCGGAGAAGGCGACGTCGTGCTTGAACGCCAGATGGATCACCCCGTCCGCCGCCTCGGCCCCCCGCCGCAGCTCGTCGAGATCGTCGATGGTGCCACGCCTGACCTGTGCCCCCGCCGCGGTGAGCGCGGCGGCCGAGGCGTCCGACCTCGCCAGCCCGATGACCTCGTGCCCCGCGCCGATCAGCTCGGGAACGACGGCGGACCCGATCCACCCGGACGCGCCGGTGACGAAAACGCGCATGAGAAGCACTCCAAGACGTTGATGTCAGTGACTGTCATCAACATAACACTGATGTCAGTAACTGTCATCAAGTCGCCCAGGCGTGCCGGCGGCGTGTGCGGGTGATGTGCGGGCCATGCCAGAGCGCCGCCGCAGTGTGCGTGTCGAGCGTCGCGCCCGCACGACGCCGGTCCGAGACGGAAGTTCTTTCCTCAGAAGGTCGGGCTCATGGACGGGCCGCACACCCGCGCCGGACCGTCCGGTTCCCGGCGCAGGCGCGCCGGATCGACCTGGAGCGAGGCCGTCTTCCCGTCCATCCGCCAGCCGTCCTGGTACGCCGCGGCGAAGACGTCCTCGCCCAGCGCCGCGCGGCCGCGGGCGGCCATCGCCTGGATCTGCCGGTCGCTGAGGTCGTGCGTGCCGCGCAGCCGGGCCGCCGCGCCGAGCAACAGGGCCACGTCCCGGTGCCGCCCCAGCAGCCCGGCCAGCCCGGCCCCGGTCACCGCGACCATCGCCATGATCGGCAGGTCCCGGCTTTCCAGGGCCGCCACGTACGCCCGGGCCAGCGCCACCTCGGCACCCGCGGCGTCGCCTTGCCGCACGCACAGCGAGGCCCGCACCGAGCCGACGATCGCCGCGCCGTACTCGCCGCCGGCCGGGGCCCCGTCGGCCATCCCCGCTTCGGCCGCCTCGATGCGGACCCGCGCACGCTCCGGGTCGCCGAGCCGCAGCCACGTGCCGGCCTCCAGAGCGCCGACGATGACGACCAGCTCCGGCGACGCCGAGCGCTCGGCCCGCTCGCGGACCGCGTCGAGCATCGCCCTCGCCCGGGCGTCCTCGCCCCGCCGCAGGTAGAGGTCGATCCAGCGCACGTCGAGGAAGATCTCGTCGGCCAGGCTCAGCGACCCGAACTCCCGCGCCAGTGCCCGCGCCTCGCGCAGGTCCGCCAACGCGCCGTCGAGGTCCCCGTCGTACTGCCGCAGCAGCGCGCGCGTCGGCAGCACGGCGGCCAGGCCCCAGCGGTCGCCGGCCCGGCCGAAAGCGTCGAGCGCGGCGGCCACGTCGGCGCGTACCTGGTCGAGGTCGCCCTGGTTCTCGGCGAACGAGGCCCGGAACATGTGGGCCAGCCCGGACATCCAGACGTCGGGACCCTCGGCGAGACGCCGGACCAAGGCCAGCGACGCCTCGTGTTCCCGCAGGAAGTGGAGCGTGATCGCGGCCAGGACGCCCGCGAATCCCGGCAGCGAGGGGTGGGCGAGCAGGCGATCGGCCAAGGCCCGCAGCGCGGGTTCGTTCTCGTGCAGGCCGTCGGCGCTCAGCGGGGAGCGGGCGTTGACGCGGTTGAGCAGGAGCATCGCCTCCGCGGTGTCGCGGTCCGGCGTGTGCCCCGCGGCGGGCAGCGCCAGCGCCTGCCCGTGCCAGTACGCCGCCTCGGCGTGCCGGCCGAGTATCTGCCAGTACCAGGAGAGGTCCATGGCGAGCGTGACGGCCGCGGTGGCGTCACCGGTGTCGCACAGGTGGCGCAGGGCGGCGATCGCGTTGTCGTACTCGGCACGGATCACGCGCAGCGCGGCGAGCTGACCGGGGCCGCGCAGCAGTGGGTCCTCGCGGGCGACCAGCCCGGCCAGGTGGCGGGCGGCGAGATCGCGGACGGCGCCGAGCGCGCCCCGGTCGGCGAGCCGCTCGATGCCGTACTCGCGCAGGGTCTCCAGCATCCGGTAGCGGCCCGCGTCGGGCGCCAGGAGCAGCAGCGACTTGTCGACCAGGGCGGCGAGCAGCTCGGGGACCTCGCCAGGGAGCACCGCGGTGCCGGCGCAGACCGCCGCGGCCGACTCCGGCGTCACGCCACCGGGCAGGACCGAGACCCGCTCGGCCACCGTACGCTCGTTCTCGCCGAGCAGATC
The DNA here is from genome assembly GCF_039871875.1 of Sphaerisporangium sp. B11E5. Classification (NCBI taxonomy): domain Bacteria; kingdom Bacillati; phylum Actinomycetota; class Actinomycetes; order Streptosporangiales; family Streptosporangiaceae; genus Sphaerisporangium; species Sphaerisporangium sp. B11E5. The sequence goes on from NZ_JBDPMD010000002.1 coordinate 191,260, forward strand.
CCAGCTCCACGCGATGACGGCGCGCAGCGTGCGATGCCGCGGTGCCGCGGCCCGGCTGCCCGTGGTGAGCAGCCGGAACCGGTCGGACAACCCGGCGGCGAGCTCGGGCAGCGACAGGGTCCGCAGCCGGGCCGCGGCCAGCTCCAGCGCGAGCGGCATGCCGTCCAGGCCGCGCACCAGCCGGACCACGTCCGCGCGCGTCCGCTCGTCGACGTCGAAACCGGGGCGCACCGCCGCGGCCCGTTCGGTGAACAGGCGAACCGACGCGCTGCGGCGGATGTCGTCGAGGCCGTCGCCGGGGCCCGGCAGCGCCAGCGGGCCAGCGGGACCAGCGCCTCGCCGTCGATCGCGAGCGGCTCACGGCTCGTCGCCAGCACCCGCAGCCCGGCGCAGCGCGGCAGCAGCGCCGCGATCAGGTGCGCGACCGCGTCGATCAGGTGCTCGCAGTTGTCCACCACGAGCAGGCTCTCCCTGCCGTTGAGCCGGTCGGCCAGCACGTTGAGCTAGCTGCCCTCGGCCCGCATCCGGCCGGAGGCCTCGAACAGCGCGGCGCCGCGCAGCCCGATCGCGTCCAGCATCGCCGCGCCGGCCTTGGCGGGCTCGGTGACCGCGGCCAGGTCGACCAGCCAGGTGCCGTCGCGGTACTCGTGGCGGTGGCGGCGGCCCGCCTCGACCGCGAGCCGGGTCTTGCCGGCCCCGCCCGGCCCGACCACCGTGACGAGGCGCCCGCGGGCGAGCAGCGTGCCGACACGGGCGAGGTCGTCGTCGCGCCCGACGAAACTGGTCAGGGCGGCGGGCAGATTGCTCGCGGGCACCTCGCGCCGGGCCTCGGGAGCCGGCGACCGGAGCAGGCGCAGGTGGCGCTCGCGCAGCGCGGCGCCGGGGTCGGCGCCGAGCCGTTCTGCGAGGGTCTCGCGCACCCGTTCGTACAGGTCAAGGGCGTCGGCCTGGCGGCCCTGGGCGGCCAGCGCGTCCATCAGCAGCGCGGCCACCCGCTCGTCCGCCGGGTGCTCGGCCAGCAGGGCGGCCAGCCGGGTGGCGGCGTCGTCGGGACGGCCGAGCTCCAGCTCCGCCTCGGCCAGCTCCGTGCCCGCCTCGACCGCGGCGCGGACCAGCCGCGTCGCGACCGCCGGGGCGACCGCGGCGATCACCGAGGGCTCGCCGTAGAGCGCGACCGCCTCGCCGAGCAGCCCCGCCGCCGTCCGGGGGTCACCCGCCCGCAGCCGGTCACGGCCGTACGCGGCCAGCCGCTCGAACCGCAGCGCGTCGACGTCGTCCTCCGTGACGCCGAGGCGGTAGCCGCCGCCCTCGGACCGTGTGACCGTGCCGGCCGCGCCGAGCAGCCGGCGCAACCGGGATACCAGTGACTGCAGCGCGTTCACCGGGTCAGCCGGGAGCCGCTGCGGCCACAGCGCGTCGACCAGGACACCCGGTTCGACCGGCCGGCCGCCGGCCAGCGCCAGCCGCGCGACCAGGCCGCGGAGCCGGGCACCGGGAACGGCCACCACGGCGTCGCCGCGGCACACCTGGAGGGCGCCGAGCAGCGTCACCCGCAGGCGGGTCTCCTCGTTCCCGTGCACCGCCCGATTCTCCCGCGTACCGCCCGCAGGCCCCAACCCGCCCTTTCCCGGCACTGATGTCAGTCACTGTCACCCAGTAGGATTCCGGCATGGGTCGATGGGAGCCGAACGCGCGCGGCCGCCTGGAAGAAGCCGCGCTCGACCTCTACATCGAGCGCGGGTTCGAGCAGACCACAGTGGCCGAGATCGCCAAACGGGCCGGCCTGACCGAACGCACCTTCTTCCGTCACTTCGCCGACAAACGCGAGGTCCTGTTCGGAGGCTCAGGCGAACTGCAGGAGCGCCTCGTGGACGCCGTCACTGCCGCGCCCGGCGCCGCGACGCCGATCGACACGATAACCGCGGCCCTGGAGGCCGTCGGCACCCTGTTCGCGGACCGCCACGAAAAGTCCCAACGCCGCCAGTCCGTCATCTCCGCGAACCCCGAACTCCAGGAACGCGAGCTGATCAAGCTCGCGAGGCTGTCCAGAGCCCTCGCCGACGCGTTGCGCCACCGCGGCGTCCCCGACCCCGCCGCGAGCCTGGCCGCCGAAGCGGGCATCACCGTCTTCCGGGTCGCGTTCGAACGCTGGATCGCCGGCACCGGCCGCCCCGACCTCACCGCCCTCATGCGCGAGTCACTCGACCAACTGAAAGCGGTCACCGCGGGCCAGGCGCCGTCCCTCACATCCTCGAACCCGCTGGGTTGAGTAGGGGCCTACTCATGAGCCCCCCTCTGACCAGGGCTATCACTGAGGGACCAAGCACCACGCCGTCCCAGGGGGGACCACCCGTCATGAGCAAGCCCTACCTGAACCCGTCCGAGTTCACCGAAACCCAGCGCCAAATCCTCCTCGGCAGCGCCGCGGAGATGCTCCACTCGGCCTCCCTGGCCGAGATCACCTCCGCCGGCTACGACTCCGCCCCGTACGGCACCAAGAACATCCCCACCGACACCGCCCTGGCCGAACTCGCCGCCATGCCAGAAGCCGCCCACTGGACCGACCACCTCCGCCCCCCGAACCGGGAAGACGCCCCCGAGAGCTTCGCCCTCCCCTCCATCCAAGCCTCCGGCCAAATCGTCTTCGGCGGCGGCGTCCCCGTAGGCGGCTGGACCACCATCGCCCTCTTCCCCAACGGCGCCTTCAACTACAGCGGCCACTTCCACGTCTCCGGAGCCCCCAGCTACAACGTAGCCCTCACCTGGGTAGTAACCACCCGAGACGGCAACCCCGCCTTCAGCCTCCCCATCCGCGGCCGAGTCCACGGCACCTTCGAACCCGGCTCCCGAGACTTCGACTGGAACCACAGCGGCCTCAACCCCGCCCTCGCCGCCGCCTGGCCCGAACTCTCCGCCGGCTACCGCTGGCAATGGAACGCCGGCGCCAACATAGACATAGGCGCCCTAATCAGCACCGCCAGCCGCGCCATAGGCGTAGTCGGCTCCATCATCGCCCTCCTCTAACCAACCCCACCGCTGGCGGCGCCCATCCCGCCGTCCCCGCCCCTCCCCCCGCTGAGCTGTCTTATCGGCGCCGGTACGGCGCGAGGTGGTACGGCGAATCCGGCACCGCCGTACGGCGCTCAGCCGGGCTCCACGCTGACCGCCCAGGTTCTCACCACCCCGCCTGCCGAGCTGTCTCATCGGCGCCGGTACGGCGGGAGGTGGTACGGCGAGTGCGGCGCCGCCGTACGGCGCTCAGAGCCGAGCCCACGCTGACCGCCCAGTTCCTCACCACCCCGCCTGCTGAGCTGTCTCATCGGCGCCGGTACGGCGGGAGGTGGTACGGCGAATCCGGCGCCGTGTACGGCGCCAGGCTTCTCACCCGTCCCGGCGCAGCAGTACCAGACACTCCTCCGCCGCACGTCCAAGCACCAGTACGGCGGACTCCCACAGGCGGAACCAGGCGCCGCCGGTACGGCGCCCACCCGCCCCGGCCCTGCGCGGAATCCTCCTCCCGCGCAGGGCCGGCCACACTCAAACCCCCCGCCGCATGGCCCGGGTCCCGATCGCCAGCCCGACCACCGCCACCGCGCCCGCACACAACAGGCCGTACACAACCGACATGTCCGCCACCCGCCCCGCGAACAACGCCCGCTCCGCCTCGGCGATGTACCGCACAGGATTCGCCGCCGCCGCCACCCGCAACCACGACGGCCCCGACTCCACCGGCAACAACAGCCCGGACAACAGCACGATCGGGAACAACACCATCTGCGTGACCCCCCAGAACAGATCACCCCCAGGCCGCGACGCGATCGCGAGCGCGAACGACAACGCCCCGAGCCCGACCCCGAAGACGACCAGCAGCCCCAGCCCCACGAGCACCCCGTGCACCGAGGGCCGGAACCCCAGCGGGACCGCCAGCACGATGATCAGCCCCGCCTGGAACAGCAGAATCACGAACTCCTTCAGAGTCCGCCCCACAAGCATCGCCACCCGATTGAGCGGCGTCACCAGCATCCGCTCCAGCGACCCGCCCATCAGCTCCACCAGCAGCGAATACCCCGCCATCATCGGCCCGGTCAGGCACATCATCACCAGAATCCCCGGCACGAACCACTGCCAGGACGCGCCCCCTCGCACCCCCTCCAACATCGACCCGAACAGAAAGAGGAACAGCAACGGCTGCCCCATCGTGAAGACCAGCACAACCGGCCCTCGCAACACCGGCATGAACTCCCGGGAGAACACAGTGCCGGTGTCCCTGAGAAACTTCCGCACTTCTTCCGCAGCAGCACCGCTCACGGCCCCGCCACCTCCTCGCTCTCCCGCAGAGTCCGCCCGGTCAACGCCAGGAACACGTCATCCAACGTGGGCCGCGCCGTCTCCGCCGACCGCACCTTCACCCCCGCGGCTTCCAGCGCCCGCAGATACTCCGGCAACATCGACGCCGCCCACGGCACCCGCAGCCGTACGACCCCACCGTCCACCACGACTTCGCTCGGCCCCGCCACCCGCTCCGCGATCTCCGCCGCCCGCCCTCCGAGCCCGTCCTCCACCCCGACCGTCACCCGGTCGCCGGCGAGCTCCCCTTTGAGCGCCTCAGCCGTCCCGTCCGCGATGATCCGCCCCTGATCGATGATCACTACCCGCTCCGCCATACTGTCGGCCTCTTCGAGATAGTGAGTGGTAAGGAAAATCGTCGTCCCATGCCGCTCCCGCAGCCGCAGGATGTGCCCCCAGATATCAGCCCGGCTCTGCGGATCCAACCCGGTGGACGGCTCGTCCAGGAACAACAACTCCGGCCGATGTACCAACCCCAACGCGATATCGAGCCGCCGCCGCTGCCCCCCGGACAACGTCCCAGGCGTCCGCGCAGCCATCGGCTCCAACTCCAGCAGCCCCAGCACCTCATCGGCCCGCGCCCGCGCCGCCGCCCGGCTCATCCCGTAAGCCCGCCCCTGACTGACCAGCTCATCCCGAACCCGAAATCCTTCCCCGGCCCCGTTCTTCTGCCCCACGTATCCGATCCGCCCCCGCACCCCCGCCGGATCCCGAACCACATCCCGCCCTGCTACCACCGCCGTCCCCGAGGTAGGCCGCAACAGGGTCGTCAACATCCGCAGACAGGTCGACTTCCCCGCCCCATTGGGCCCGAGGAACGCCACCAGTTGCCCCTGCTCCACATCCAGATCAACCCCCCGAACCGCCTCCACCACACCCCGCCGTTTGACCTTGAACCGCCGAGCCAGTCCCCGGGCATGGATCATCGCCCCTCCTCCTCATCCGATCAGTGCCGACTTCCAGGCATGGCAAAGAAAGCCCTGCTCAGGGCTCGCCAAGAGATGCTTAATCCTGAACCGCCCAGAACCCTCTTGGCAAACATGAATGGGACGTTCACATCCCGCCCTGACCTGCCCAAACGTGCCGGCGACCCCACCCGCGACGTCCACGCTCACAAACTTTTTCCACGACGCTCACCCCACCCCTGACCTGCGCGTTTCCCTGCACCCCACACCGACCCCAACCCAGCCGCGCGAAGATTTTTCCGCCGCTGGAGCCGTACCCTGCTGGACAGCCGGACAGATAGCACGAACCGACGGCGACAACCAGCCCCGACGGAAAATCCCCGAAGTTTGAGCATCCCGAGAATCCAGATCAAGCCACTCCGTGAAGACCGGTCAGCCCTTCGCCTAGCGCCACAGCAAGGTTGTCACCCCCACCGGCGATACTGACGCCCATGCCGTCCGTCCCACCCGCCCGCCACCTGGTACGCGCAAAAGACCTGGTAGACGCCCACTACCAAGACCCCATCACCGTCGCCGACATGGCCCACGCCGCCGGCCTCTCCCGAGCCCACTTCAGCCACCAGTTCCGCCGCACCTTCGGCGAAACCCCCCACGCCTACCTACTGACCCGCCGCCTCGAACGCGCCGCGGCCCTCCTCCGCAACACCGACCACTCAGTAGCCGACATCTGCATAGCCGTAGGCCTGCAAAGCATCGGCTCCTTCACCACCAGCTTCACCCGCACCTACGGCATGCCCCCCACCAAGTACCGCGCCCAGTTCCCCGACCCGGCCACCTTCGCCCTGATCCCCGCCTGCATCGTCCACGCCCACACCCGCCCCCAACACCGGACGTTTCAAGAAGACACCCCCAACCGCACACGACTAGCGTCAGAGCCATCCACCCCACCACTCCCAGGAGCCCTCTGATGCTCAAGATCGTCAACGCCCAGGTCTGGGTCCACGACCAGGACGAAGCCCTGGCCTTCTACACCAAGAAGCTCAACATGGAGATCCGCACCGACGTAACAGTCCCCGAAATGGGCAACTTCCGCTGGCTCACAGTAGGCCCCACCAACCAGCCCGAGTTCTCCATCGTCCTCATGGCCATCCCCGGCCCCCCAATGATGGACGAAGCCACCACCGCCCAAGTCCGCGACCTGACCTCCAAGGGCTTCACCGGCACCATCTTCCTGACCACCGACAGCTGCGAGGCCGCCTACAACGACCTCAAGTCCCGTGGCGTCGAATTCACCGAGGCCCCAGAGGAACGCCCCTACGGCATAGACGCCGCCTTCCGCGACCCTTCGGGCAACAACTTCCGCCTGACCCAAGTCAACGACATCGCCGACCGGTAATTCATCCCGACACCCGTTCACACCCGAACGGCGACGCAGAAGCCAGCAGGCACTGCACCTGCTTGCCGATCGGAGTACGTTCGACGCTCCACCCAGGCGTAAGCGCATCCAACAACCAGAGCCCTCGCCCTGTCTCGGCGTCAGAATCGTCCGGTGGAGTGCGAGAACGCACCGGCAGCCGATTGGGATTCGGATCATGAACCCTGATCCATATACCCGCGCTTGCTATCTCCACCTCCACCACAACCGGCACCCAGTCGCCGCATGCCCTGACGGCGTTGGCGATGAGCTCGGACGCGACCAGCCGCACCGATTCCACGCGCTCGCCGTCCACCCCCTTAGCACCGAGCACTTGAGTGATGAGAGCTCGAACGCCATGAAGGCTCTCCGCCCACACATTCATGTGCACGATGAGCCCTCTGTCATGGATCGCCGGATAGAACCCGAGTTTGGCGGCAGCCGACCACTCCATCACGCGGGATGCCCTTCTGATAGATCTATCCATAGCTATAACGGACAGTTACGACACCATGGGTAATTAATTGACTACCCTCGGTCGTAGCTGCTGACAGGAAGCATGGATCCTGCTGATGCCCTCGCGCAAGGTTGTCACCCAACTTCATGTGCCAGGTTCCTGGATCTGCCACGAGGTCACACAGGGTGATGGAACACTGCTCTCATGCCGAACAGCCGCCCAGTCCCCACGGTCCGACGCCGACGTCTCGGTGAGTCCCTGCGCCGCTTTCGCAACGCCGCTGGCCTGAACCTGGACGAAGCCGCCGCGGCCGTGGGCTGGACGGCCCCCAAACTCTCAAGGATCGAGAACGCCAACGCCCATATCCGCCGCGGCGAGGTGATCGCCCTTCTCAAGGCCTACGGAGTGACCGACTCCGAGGTCTTCGACGCCTTGGAGACCCTCGCCAGAGACGCCGGCAAACGAGGCTGGTGGCAGACCTACAGCGGCATCGTCGCCCCGGCCTACGCGGACTACATCTCACTGGAGTCCGACGCCGAAAGCGTCAAGACCTTCGCCCCACTTCTCATCCCTGGCCTCCTGCAGACCGCGGCCTACGCCCGCGAGACCATCTCCGGCATCACGATGACACGTACCCCCGAGGAGATAGCCGCCCTCGCGGAACTCCGCCTGGCCCGCCAAGCCGTCCTGACCCGCCCGACGGGCCCACTGAAGATCTGGGCGGTCATCTCGGAAGCAGTCCTCCACCAACGATTCGCCGTCCGCCCGAGCACCATGCGCGACCAACTCCGCAGACTCACCGACTGCGCCGAACTCCCCAACATCACCCTGCAAGTGATGCCTCTGGCCTCCACCCCGCACCCCGGCCACGCCGGCGGCTTCAGCCTCGTCGGCTTCCCCACCGCCATGCCCGACGTAGTCATGCTGGAAAACCTCATGGGCGTCTCTTATGTTGAAGGAGGCACGGAGGTGAGCACCTTCACCGACGCCTTCAGCCGAATCGTCGCCGCCGCCTTGCCGGTAGACGACTCCAAGGCCCTGATCGCCCGCATGGAGGAAGAAAGCAGGCCATGACCTCCTCACCCCCCGATCCCTATACGCACGACCTCGCCGCCGCAACATGGCGCAAGTCCTCAGCCAGCGCAGCCGAAGGCGACTGCATCGAAGTCGCCAGTCTCCCAACTGGTGAAAAGGCGATTCGTGACTCCAAGAACATGGGCTTGGGGGCGCTGAGGTTTACGTGCGCCGCCTGGACGGCTTTCCGGCGGTACCTAAGGGACGGCGGGTTTTGAAGCGCCGGACGGAGTCGACGATGCCCAGGCCCGTCGCCGGCTCCAGGCGGGCCTCAAGAACCGCCTCACTGACGGGCAGGTGGGGATGTCACCGACATAGCGCCGGTTCGGGGCGGCCGCGGTGAAGTCCCGCTTGATCAGGTCAGCCACCTTCTGATGCGAGGGTTCCGGCACCGTGGTGCGCACCTTCCTGCGCAGGTGCAGCCCGACGATGCCAAACGGCGCATCACCCGCGCGACCCGCTTGTGGTTTACTCCGCGGCCCCGGGCACGCAGTTCGGCGGTGATACGCGGGCTGCCGTAGGTGCCGTCGAACGCACCATGGATCTGCTGATGTCCCGCCCTAGCGCCGCATCGGCCGCAGCCCGCTCCGCGCGGGCCGGCGCGGCCTAACGCCACCGGTAGAAGCCCGAGCGGGACACCTTCAGCACCCGGCACAGCCGCTTCACGCCGAAGGCGCCCGCGTGGTCGTCGACGAACGCGAAGCGACTCACCAGTACGTCTCTCCTGCGAAATATCTGGCCGCCCAGCGCAGGATGTCGCGCTCCAGCTCCCGAACCCGGGCCTTGAGCTGCTTGTTCTCCTCTTCCAGTACGTCGCCAGACAATAGCGGGCTGACCTGGGCGATGAAGGCGTTGCTGTCGAAGCCCTTGTCCCATAACACGAGCATGTCGGGCGTCAGCAGGTGCAGCAGGCGCCGGGCATAGCCGGTCTCGTCTTCGCTGGTGAGGCCGAAGACCGCGCCGATCAGAGCCCGGGTTCCGGTCTCGACGAGTGTCATCAGTTCCAGCAGTGGGTAGCCGCCGTGGCCGGGGCTGCCCAGCCAGGCCCGGTTACGGATGGTGTCGGGGGCCTTGAGCGAGCTGCAGCCGTCGAAGGGAGACGGTGCGGTAGGCCCCGAATCGCGTTCCTGGAGTCGGGGCTGAGCCAGCGGTCCGCTCAGCACCTCGAACAGGCGCTGCATCGGTGCGCCGCCGACTCTGCGGCGCAGGTCTCGCAGGGCTTTGGCGGTGGGGGTCATGGCCGGCAGGACGGTCAGCGAGGCCGTCAGTTTCTGCCAGACCAGCAGGTAGCCGACCTCGGGGAACAGGCACATCGCCAGCAGGAAGTAGACCCCGACACGCGAGGGCAGAGCGCGCAGACGACGCTGCACGCTGCGTGTCTCATCTAGGACCGCATCGACGAGCTCGAACGGTACGAGCCCGGTCAGCTCCCCCAAATGCCCGGGGGCGAACAGTCGCCCCGCTGCCGAGCGGGGTGAAGAGTCCGTCTCGGCAGCGCGCGAAACAGCAGAGCTGGCATACTCGGCAATCAATGGAGATCCAGTTCATCGACGGCTGGTTGTGGAAGATCACCGTTCTACTGGGTCTCCGTCCTCATGTCCTGAGAACCACGTCCTTGACCGCACCACGAAAGCCTTAACTACCTGGCCTTGGGGCAGGTCCCGACCATGTCGGCGAAGACCTGCTCCACGATCGCGTGGTCATGATGCTGTTGTTCGGCCTGGGACAGGTGGAAACGGGCAGTCGGTGAAGATCGCGTGATACCGGTAGATGCTGAAACAGCTCGCCTTGGCCGATCGTGGCGTGCGGGCTGAGCCGCTTGACCCGGCGCACGATCAGCCGGGCGGTGAAGGCCTGCTTGTTCTTCGACGCGAACGCTGTGTGCGGGCCCCTCCCGCCGATCTTCGTGTGCCCGAACCCGGCGCCTTGCTTGGCGGATCCGTAGGTGCATTTGTGTATCGCGTCCAGGTGCAGGAACGCGACCGTGCCGGCTGCGGGCAGCAGCGGCGTATGCGCAGCCGGCCGGGCCAGCACCTCGCGGGGGACTTTCTCGATCTGACGGACGTTCCCCCACGCCAGACAGTGCAGGAGCGAGCCCAGCGTAGACGGGGTGCGGATACCGGCCAGCAGTTTGTTCATCCCGCCGTGCAGTATCGCGTTCAGATCGGCGATGCTGTCGGCTCCGGGCTCCGGTGGCCATCCTGGCCACGATCGAACTGATTTTCGTCGCCGCGTTGACAACGAGCCGGTCGGCGATGGCGACGTGCTCGTCGATGAGTCCGCCCAGGCTGCAGCGTTCGGCCGGCCGCATCACCGGCTCCAGTCCGGCGTAGGCGACGAGGCGCTCGTCGTCGAAGCGCGCATGAGTCCTGGCGGCGGCATGAAACAATCGCACGTACGAGGTGTCCTTCGACTGCGGACTTGGATGCTTAGAGAACTCCCATTAGCCCAGCCCGCAGGGCACCTCCGCTTATTTTATGGCAAACACATCAGAATCGGCTCGGTGCATCCAGGCTGAGGATTATTCGACCAGATCTACTCCCCGACCTACCGGGGGGAAGGAGGCGAAAGCCACCAACTCCTCGCGCACCGCGTCTATAGTAAGTGGTCGCACGCGGCGGGATATTTGGCCGACAGGGCGTCGATGACTTATGCGTGCTGGGCACGCACGGCCTTAGCCGTGGGCGGTCGCCAGGTAGCGATACAGCTCCCCGGCGATCACCTGGGCAAGACCCACGGGAACAGCGTTGCCGATCTGACGCGCTATCTGAATCTTGCTTCCGACCCATTTGTACTCGAGGGGAAAGCCCTGAAGTAGCGCGGCTTCCAAGTGTGTGATCGGGCGGTGGGCCTTCGGGTGGAGGTATCGCCCCTTCTCCGGCTTGTAGAACTCGGTGCGGATGGTCACCGAGGGGCGATCCCACCAGAGGCGCCCCATTACGTCTCCGGAGCCGTTCCGATGGTTGATCCAGTTCGGAGTGGACAGATGAGGTGGCAAGTTGTGACGGTTGCCCCCTGCGGGAATCGCACTGTACCGCTCCCGCGAAAGGTCCGTCGGGTTGCGACCGATATGAAGGTCAGTCGTTCGGAAGGTGCCCGGGAGTGTCCGGCCCAGGAGGTCACAGGTCCGTGCCGGCAGTTCAGTGGTCGTGGTCTCCGGAGGAGTCGAGCTGAAGACGACGCTTGAGGGGATCCATCCTTCCAGCGATTCGAACAGCGCCCCGTCGCTCTTCTTATCGAGCTTCCGGTGGGTGGGCTTGGGGTGTTGGAGAGGCTTCTTCAACGGGTGCGACTCGATGAGATCTCGATGGGTGGCCAGAACGATCACACGCCGGCGAGTCTGTGGAACACCGTAGTCGGCCGCGTTCAACAGCTTCGTCTCCAGAACGTACTCTCGCAACTCACCGCGCTCACCTGTTGATGCCTTGAGCAACTGGTACTCGTGCGACTTCTGGAAGCGGTCTACGTTCTCGATGACGAAGATCTTGGGTTTGAGCTCCATGACCACCCGGACGTACTCCTTCCAGAGCTTGTTCCGGGGATCGAGCGGATCCTCCTTGCCCAAGCCAGAGAAACCCTGGCAGGGTGGGCCACCAAGGATCACATCGACGCTGGAAGCGACATCCTTGGGATCCCACCGAGCTATGTCACCTGCATAAATATGGCCGGTCCCACCGGCCTCCTCGGCGAAGTTCGCCGCGTACGTGGAGGCCGCGGCGACGTCCCATTCCACCGCTCCGACCGTGCGGAAGGCACCCGGCGCGAAAGTATGGAATCCCTGAGTCAGCCCCCCACATCCGGCGAAGAGGTCGATGATGTTGATGGGGCTGGGGGGGCGGGCGGTCATGAGCCTCACCTTACCGAGACGAATGGCTCAGTACTGCCGCGATCTGTCGGCCCACGGCCTCGGCGAGCGGCGGCGGAACCGCCTGCGCCACCTGCTTGTAGCGTGCGGTCTTACCGCCCATGACGATCCAGTCGTCCGGCAGGCTCTGGAGCTTCATCACCTGCTCGACCGTCAGTTTGGGAACTCCGTCTCGCCCGCGGCTTGGGTCCAACATGAAGTTCTCATCGGGGACATCGTTTCCGAGGCTGTGGGCATTCACGGCCACTTCCATCCACTGGCGCTTGGATCGGGTGGGGCCCAGATCGGCACCTCCGTGGTTCTTCGAGCCGCCGACGACCGTCGGGGCGACACGATTGGCCAACAGCGCCCAGGCGTCCGCGTCGCGCCAACCCTTGCTCGCCATCGATTCCCTCAGCACCTCGCCGACCGTGGGAACGGTGTGGTGCGTCGGCTGGGGCCACTCGAATCGCACGAAGTCGTTCGGCCGCATGGCGAGCAGCAGGTAGCTGCGTCGCACCTGAGGTACGCCGAAGTTCTGCGCATCCAGGACCTTCCACTCCCACCAGTAACCCAAGTGCTTGAGTTCCGCCTCGACTTCTTCCCGGACACCTGCGAACTTGGGCATCCTCAACGATGGCGTGGTCTCCAGGACGATCGCTCTGGGCTGCAGCTCGATCGCCAAACAGACTGCCACGGACAGTAGGTCTCGCTCATCCTTGGCGCCCTCCTGCTTGCCGGCGATCGAGTAGGGACTGGACGGGACGCCACCGGACAGCAGATCGATTGTCCGGATTCGGAAGTCGGCTCCGGTGAAGTCTTTGAGGTCCAGTTCGGTGACGTTCCAGTCTGGTCGGTTGGCGCGCAACGTCCGGCAGGCGTGCATGTCGTTGTCGATCGCCATGACCGGACGGAAACCCGCTCTCTCAAGCCCGAGCGCTTGGCCACCGACTCCGGAACCGATCTCCAGGCTCGTGAACCGCTCGCCCATGCACGCCCCCATGATCAATATCGTTGAGCATATGTGATTGCGGCCAAAAATCACATGCCTCGGAGCTACAATGGCAATTCTTTCGCAGCTGGACTTTCAGCAAGCAGTTGCTTGAAGAGAGTGGTCAAGGTACCCACCGAGGTGGAACGGACTCGCCCATCCGGAGGGCCGGTCGGTAGCGAATTGTACGGCACCAGAACGCCCATCAACTCCTCGATCCAATCACGGTACGCGTCGACATCCCTGGGGTTGTCCGGCGCGTACGCCTCGTAGGACAGCGTGCTGCCTGCGGTGTTCACTGCCTGAGCCAGCGCGTTGACCTGTCGTCCCGTACGGACGACGTCGGCGGTGAGCAGCCGAATAATCGCCTGAGCGGTCGGGCGATGCAGAATCACATCCAGCCTTAATACGGTATTCAATACATCCTGATTACTGCAGGCCGCAACAACCGGTCCATAGTCCGGTCCGTCGCGGAAGAGTTCAGCCGCCCACCACAATCGGGCCATGGCCTGGGAATGAAATGGCCCAGAAAACCGCGCACGTGACACCGTTGGTGGATTACCCCTGCTCAGGTGCCTCCAGTAGACGTAGTCGGGGGCGAGCCGTAGTGCCAGGTAGTTCCATATCCGTGAGTCTGAGGCCTCACGGCGGGTCAACCGCAGCGTTGCGTGCAGCACTGGAGCCAGCCAGGCGTCCGCGGAGGTGCGTTCGGTCGGTGTGAAGCGCTTCGTCACCTCGTCGAAGAGTTGCCGAACCGGCTCAGCCTCCCATGCGGACCTCTCCGACATCTGGTCGATCGCGGAGGACGGCAGTGGCTCGTTGTTCTCCAGGACACCGGTCGTCAGGAATCGTGCGGCCGCTTCGTTGGATAGCAGGCCCAGCGTCGTGTTCACTCGTCCTCCGGACCAATCTTCTGCAGGGATCTGATGAAGCCGCCCAGGCTGCGCGGCATCCGGGCTTGTTTGGCCGCGGCATGCATCACCCGCGGCTGCACCCCGCCCACGCCCAGATTGACGATCTCGCGCAGTGCGTCGTCCGGCGAGTGATCGGGGAAGAGATCGGGCAGCATACGACGGAGCACCAGTCCACGCCAGCCTTCCGGCCATTCGTGGCCCTCGGCTTGGTGAGCCGCCTCGTTGAAGAGGGCGGTCCACATGGCGGTTCCGATCTGGGCCGCCAGCCCTTCCCGGATCGGACGCTCGGCGGCCTTCGTGCCTTCGAGGATCGCACGCAATCCGTCGAATCCGCTGTTCAGGTTGAGTATGGCGACATCATCGGTGGTGATCAGCGCCCAAGGATCGCTCCTGCACCAGGCCAGGTGCGGATCCTCGGCGAAGTCGACCCATCGCGTCTGAACGGCCTCCCCCTGCGCCGCCCGCCGCGCCTGAAAATCGACCGTCCAAGGTCGGGCGACCGTCGCGATCACTCGCCCTGGTACGTCGTTGACCGTCGCCACGAGTTGGCCCGAGAGTTGCACACGACCAAAATGATCGTCTCGGTGGAGATCCACTTCTCCGGTCCACTCGCCCGGCTGGCCCATCATGAGCTTGACGGCCGAGTGGGTGTTGGTCCGCCGTTCCGAGGCGGTCGCGAAGAAGGCCAGGCTGTACCAAGGCCCTGCGTCCAACTCATGTCGTGGTGCGTTGATGTGGATACTCAGCCGTGCGGTACGCCAGTCGTCACGGTCCACACGGTGCAATCCGACGGTGTGGTCCTGTTGCGAGATCGTGCCGTATGGCAACGCCACATCATCGAGCCGAGCTTCTTGCACCGTCATGGTCAGCTCCCCCGCGAGCACGGGGTAAGGCGCGATCTGCTTCATTGGCTGCCGTCCTTGGCCTGGACCAGGTCGATTTCAGCGATCGCCATCCGCCCGGCCACGGGATGACTGGACACATCGCTGACGCCTGTGAACACCGCGGAGCGTTCTCTCGCGACGCACACCAGCACGTCCCCGATCAGTTCGCAGTTCGATTCCGCGGAGAGCTCGACCCAGCGAGCCTCCGGTTTCGGGCCTGAACGAGTGGCGAATCTGAGTAGTGGACGGAGCACCCATGGATCTTCTCGTTCCGGCAACTTGATCTCGACCCTGATCCGCCACGCCCCGCTATCGTCCACCTCCCCCGTAGCGCTCTTCACGGTCGGATAACCCTTGGTCCGCGGGAGCGGTGTCGGATCGAGGCTCACCAGGTCTCGAAGGATGGCGGGAGGGCCCTCCTGCGCGACCGGTTCTGGTGGTTTCACGGCACTGCGCACCTTGGCGAAGGCCGCCCTACGAAACTCCCTCAGCCTGGTCATGGCACCGCGCGCGTATGTCGCGGTGAGATCCTCGGTGGGCTTCCAGTCGTTGTGCTCTGGTGGCTCGGCCGCGCGGAGAAACGCCTCGGCGACCTCGTCGGTCGGTGCGCCGGCCCCTGTCGCCGTTCCGGCCAGCAGAACGGCCTGGAATGGGGGTGCGCCAAGGGGGACCCCGGTGACCGGCCGATCCAACACGGTCATCCGGGTGCCACGCATTCCGACCAGGCGATTGGGTTTCTCCTCAGCCTCATGTGCCGGCGTCACCAACAGCACGGCCTCGTGCTCCACCAAATCCGACTGCGGATCGGACTTGGATGGCGGGACGGTCAACGGCACGGCCATCTCCACCACGTCCTCCGCCCGAACGAGTTGCGACACCGTTGTTCTATCGAGGAATGCTCGGACCGCACGCGCCCGTGCGGGCTCGTAGCGGTACGGGTCGACACGCTCTTCCGCGACGACGGACTGGCCATTGCGCAAAGCCTCCACCGACGCCTCCAGCATCGGCGCCTGGCCACGGCCTGCGACCATGGACGCCCAGAAGTGGGTGGCCAATCCACGCACCAGAACCATGTGCATCTCCTCCAGAGTCGTGGCTTCTCCGGAAGGATCGTGCGCTCCGACGATCAGGAAGCTTGTACCCGGATCGGAGCTCCCTCGAGTCAGGTACAGCTCTTCCACGGTGCGTTCGCCGGCCCACCACGATCGAGCGGCCGCCTCTCTCAGAGGATCTCGACCGCCGAGCCAGGCAGGACCCGCGTACTGAACTCCATTCAACTCATGCCATGGAAGATCTATTCGGCCGATGAGACGTCGTTCACGAAGATCCTCGTGAGGCTCCGAGAGCGTGCTGTTCATGACGACCAGACCGAAACGACTGGCACCCCAGATCGTCGCCTTGCCGAGACCAAAAGAGCCGCCGGCGATGCCCTTCTTGTGGCTGTCGAGCTGTCTTCGGACGACCGCGGCGAACCTTCCGTCCTCGTACTCAGAACCGGTCAGGCCGTTCGCGTTGTAGTCGTCGATACGGAGGAGAAGCAGTTTGCCGGTCTCTCGTAGCTCACGAAGTCCGTCGGCCAGCATGCGGCCGACCTTCTGCTTCTGATCGCCTGCAGCCTCTATGTGCGGAGCGAGGTCGTCCCATCGTATGGCTTCCTGGAGCCGGCGTAGACGCTCGCCAGTGAGCTCGTGCAGAGTGAAGCGGACTCGGACCGGACGCGTCTTGTCCCAACGCTCGTCCAGGCTGTTCTGGGTCGCCTCTCTAGCGGCTATCGACAAGGAGGAGTCGAAGGCGAAGGCCGCGGGATTTCCTAACTCCCGACCGCCGTCGGAATGTGCCAGGCGATGGTGCCAGGCGACGTAGCCGCTCGATTCCGGAGTCTCGTCGCGGGTCTCCGAGGAGCCGGCTGCCAGGTCGAGGATTTCTTCGATCGCCTGGATGTTCTCGATCCGAGGCGTGGCGCGGCCGGTGATCCAGGCCGAGACCGCAGCGCGTGTCACGTTCAAGGCCGTTGCCAGTTCCGACTGGCTCATGCCCTTGCGGCGCAGCTGCCTACCGAGCCAAGCCCCGAACGCCACCGGATCGCGGGTGATGCTGCCATCGTCCTGCGTCATCGCGAGGTTTCTCCAGGTGAGAGGGGTCCATTTGACGCCTCAGGCTAGCGTTTGACACCGATTGACGCCACTGTCCGGGCAACTCTCTATGTCATCAAGGTGGTCCGAGCCCAAGAAAGGTGTAACGTGTCCATATATGCGCCATTTCGTCCTTGGGGTCCAGTAAATTACTGCTTGCGGGCGAAGCCGCTCATATGGCAATATGGTTTGCGCCGAAGGCCGGGTCTCAAAGCCTTTCGCAGGGCGAAGCGAGCCGCAATCCGCCCGACCGCTCTACTTGCTTCATCGGCATCGAACTGTATTTAGTATGCCCAACAAAGGGTCGGCAGACACATCGCCGAACGTCTCCTTTGCGTGCCTGAATTCGTTTCATGCCTCTGTCCTATCCCCTCAACTGGCATTTCATCGTCGGGAGACAATTGTTGTGAGCAATGACGGCCCTTCTGTGCTGGATGTGGTTCTCCAGCAGACCGCGCGCGTGCTCGAGACTTATAGAATCGACCCTGGTCTGATCCAGGAGCACGTCAACGGCGAGCGCCGAATCAAGGAAGGCGGCTACGGTGACCGCCAGATCTACGAATTGGTGCAGAACGGCGCAGACGAACTGCGGAACGACCCGGGCGGCGAGATCGCGGTGGTCCTCACGGACACCCACCTGTACTGCGCCAATCAGGGTACTGCCATGACATCTGAGGGCGCGGACACCATTCTGCGCATGGGTGTTTCACGTAAGCGAGGCGGCCAGATCGGGCGGTTCGGCGTCGGAGTGAAGTCCGTGCTGAGTGTCACCGACGTGCCCGAGTTCTTCAGCAGTGAGGAGGAGAAGAGCTTCGGCTTCGACAGGGAGTGGGCGGAGCTGGAGATCAAACGGATCCAGCCCGCGGCCACGGAGACACCCGTGCTTCGCATGGCCCGCCCTCTCGACCGGGACCGCACCGCGGCTACGGATCCCATTCTCAAACAGTTGCTCTCGTGGGCCACTACCGTCGTGCGGTTGCCCTTGAAACCGGCTGCTGTTGCGCGACTCGCCAAGGACATCGACGAGTTCCCTGTGGAGTTCTCGCTGTTCTCTCCGCATGTCGGGACCGTCACGCTGGAGAAGCGACTCTCCGGGCGGGCGTTCAAGCGGCAGATCTTCCAGAAGGTCGACGGCGAGCACCACGCCCTACAGGAGTTCTCCTCCCGCACCGGAGAGGAGGAGAAGGAGGAACAGGTCGCCGACTGGCGGGTTTTCACCCGTGTCTACCGACCATCGTCAAGGGCGTTGGAGGAAGCCGGTGAGCTTCACGACCGGCCTGAGATCGACATTGCTTGGGCAGTACCTGAACGAGGAACCCGAACCCGCAGGGGACAGTTCTGGGCCTACTTCCCGACGAATTACACGATGACTCTTCGGGGAATCGTCAACGCCCCCTGGAAGACCAGCGAGGACCGCCAGAACCTCTACGCCAACAACCGGTTCAACGACGAGTTGATCGTCGAAGTCGCTGATCTGGTGGTCTCGTCCCTTCCGTCATTGGCGCGGCCGGACGACCCAGGAGCGTGCTTGGACTCCGTGCCCTCACGAGGTAGAGAGGAGCCGCAGTGGGCGGCCGAGGACCTCGTGGCGAAGATCTGGCACCTCGCCGCCGACAAGCCGGTCTTTCCTAATCAGAACGGTACGTTCGACACGCCGGCGAGGATCCGGGTGCACCCCGCCGACCTGCGACCGGAATGGCTGCAGTGGTGGGGGGACCACCCCGGACGCCCGACGAACTGGATTCACCACTCCGTGGAGAACCCCAAGCACCGCCGGGACAGTGTCAACCGCATCCTGGAACACACGACCCAACCGGTCGCCACGGTGAAGGAATGGTTGGAGGCGCTTGTCTCCGACAAGACTCCAGAAGCGTCGGCGCGCGCGGTGCTCATCGTCTCCGATATGAAGCGGCACAATCACCCGCAGGTGGAAGACGCGCTTCGGGCCAAGATCGTCCTCACCGAAACACTGGGACTAGTCACTCCCTCCACGCACGTCTTCCGGCGATCGGCCGCTGACGGCCTGGCCGACAACACGATCTACGTGGACGAGCGCGTCTATGCCGGCCAGGACAACATCGCTAGGGCTCTGGATCTGCTGGGCATCCACGAAGCGGATGCCGCCGGCCGATTCGCCTCGGTGGTGGAGCGTGGGTTCTTCGGGTACTCCGACCGTGACTGGGCCGCGTTCTGGGATCTGGCGCGCTTGGCCGGAGCCAACGGCGTGAAGGCCGCGTTCAAGGACCGCGACATCGACACGGTGAAGGAACTCAAGGTAAAGGTCCTCCTCGGGAACTTTCGTCGGATCAGGGACTGTCTGCTCCCTGGCCGTGTCGTTCCCGAGGACGGCTCGCGTGACAAGAACATCACAGTCGACATGCAGTTCCACCGATACGACCGGGTCTACCTCACCGAGCTCGGACTGCTCGAAGGACCCGTGGCCAACATGGATCCCAGTGGGGAGGAGTGGTTCGAGGAGTACAGGAAGGACTACTGGCAGCAGTACGTCGCCAAGCTCCCGGCCAGCGAACCTCGCCCCACCTTGGCACGCATGCAGTTCGAGGGAAGCGACCCCGCAGGTCCTCTGCATCTGTTCACCACGCTATCGCCTGAGGGGCGCGCCGCCTTCCTCAGGGCGATTCCGTTGGGTGGCGCGGTCGCTACCTGGACCATGCAGGCCGGCAACAAAGGAGTGGCCAGTCGCAAGACTGTCCCGTCCCCGATTCGATGGCTCACCCGTAAGTTCGGGTACGTACAGACTTCTCGGGGACTGCGAGAGATCAAACTCTGCGTTGGTCCTGAATTAGCCGCCTACAAAGATGTCCTTCCTGTGGCGAATGTGTCGCCCGGCGTCGCCGCGATGCTGGGGCTTCCGCTGACGCTGAGCGAGGTTCCCGAATCGCTGTGGCGCGAACTCGTCGAGGAGGCATCCGAATCCACCGAGGACACGTTCCCTGGCCGGGTTTATGCTCTGATATTCGACGTCGTCGTGGCCTTTCCCGAGGGCGCGATGACGCGCTGTCGAGTGGGTGACGAGTGGCGTAGCGATGTCGAGGACAAGGACATCGCAGTGACCTCGAGTCGCTCGGAATACGACACGCTCGTACGTGAGAGGGTGCCGGCTCTGCTCGTTCCGACCGAGGAATTGGCCGAGACGATGCGGGAGGCGTGGAACATGCTCGCGCCCTCTGACGCGATCAAGAAGGAGATCCGTTACGCGGCGCAGGCGGACGCGGTCCTGATCCTGGAGGAGTTCCCCCACCTGAAGATGCTCCGACGATCTCAGGTGGAGGGCTGGTCCACCGTTCGCTGCGACGAACTCGAAGAGATCATTCGGACTCCGAACGGTATGCGCACTCAGTCGATTCCTGCGGCGGAACTACCCGAAGAGCGCAAGGTCCTCGTCCGCATGCCCGCGCACGACCTACAAGTGCTCACCATCGTGGATGGTGTCCTTCGACTCGGCCTCGGCGCGTCGGGCTGCAGAGGCGTCCTCGACCGCCGCGCGCAGGAGCGCAACAACGAACGCATCCAGCACGTACGCCGTACCGAGAGCCTGGCGGAGAAGCTGCTTCTGCTCATCGGGGTCGAGGCTTTAAAGAAAGGGCTTCCCGAAGGTCTGCTTGAGAGCGACGAGGCCAACCACGGGAGCGCCCAAGGCGATCAGCGGATGGCCGAGCTGGCCCACAACGCCTATGGGACGGAAGTACTGCGCATCTACCGAAAGGACATCGAGGCCAACTTCTCCCAGCTCGCGGCCGGGTTCCGAGGCGACGCCACGTCTGTGCGCATTGTCAACGATCTCGGTTTCCCCGGCGAGTACGCAGGGACCCGAGGGGAGACTCTGCCGGCGCTGGAGAAGGTCTACGGTCCCACCCGCTTTCCCCGGCTCCATGACTACCAGGAGCGGCTCGCGCAGAAGGCGGTCGAGCTGTTGACCAAGTACGACGCTCCCCGCGCGATGCTGTGTCTGCCGACCGGCGCCGGCAAGACGCGCGTGGCGGCGGAGGCGGTGATCCGGGTGATCAAGGCGCGTGGGCTTGGCGGTCGGCCCGTGCTCTGGATCGCGCAGAGCGAAGAGCTCTGTGAGCAGGCTGTCCAGAGTTGGTCCTTTGTCTGGTCCAAGGTCGGCCCTGAAGAACAGCTGATCATCAACCGTCTATGGTCTACTCGCGAAGCCGCTCCGAGCGGCGATACGGCTCAGCTGGTCGTCGCCACGGACGCCAAGCTGGAGGTCTGCCTGGACACGGCCGAGTACGCATGGCTCCGCCACCCCGCGCTCGTGATCGTGGACGAGGCCCACACCTCGATTACTCCCCGCTACACACGCATTCTCGCGTCGCTGGGCCTGACCTTCAGGGAGACCACGCGTCCTTTGCTCGGACTGACCGCCACGCCGTTCCGCGGCTTCAACGAGACCGAGACCAGTCGCCTGGTCGAGCGCTACGGGCGGAACCGTCTCGATGAGGGGATCTTCTCGACCGGCGATCCTTACGCGGAGCTCCAGGACTTGGGCGTGCTGGCGCGAGTCGACCACAGAGCACTCCAGGGCTCTACTCTCACGCTCTCCGAGGAGGATCTTCGCCAGGCGACGGCCTTCGAAGGAGCCAGGTTGCCTGCCACCGTGGAGGAGAAGCTGGGGCGGGACATCGCACGTAACCAGACGCTCATCCAGGAGATCCAGGCACTTCCGGAGGACAGTCCGGTGCTGCTCTTCGCCACGTCGGTCAACCATGCCAAGCTTATGGCCGCCCAGCTCAACGACCTCGGCATCAAGTCCGCCTCGATCGACTCCGGCACCCCGGACGCCGACCGGCGCACGCACATCGAGAGGTTCCGGCGGAAACAGATCCGGGTGTTGACCAACTATGGCGTGCTCGCCCAGGGCTTCGACGCTCCGGCCACCGAGGTGGTCATCGTGGCGCGGCCTACCTATAGCCCGAACGTCTACCAGCAGATGATCGGGCGTGGTCTCCGTGGCCCGAAGAACGGCGGCAAGGAGACCTGCCTGATCCTCGACGTGGCGGACAACATCGTCAACTACCACCGTCAGCTGGCTTTCACCCAGTTCGAATATCTCTGGAGCAACAAGTGAGCGATGCCTACAACGGCACCCCTACGCTCACGGCCGAGCAGCGGGCTGTCGTCGATCAGCCCGCTGACGCCCTGACCTTGGTGACAGCTCAGGCCGGTGCGGGCAAGACCCACACGCTTGTGCGCCGGCTCGACCGGCTGGTCGCCGGGGAAGACCTGACTGCCGGGGAAATCCTGGTGCTCACCTTCTCCCGCGCCGCCGTACGCGAACTCAAGAGCCGCCTTGCCAAGTACGGGGAGGCGGCCCGGTATGTACGGGCCCAGACCTTCGACTCCTGGGCGCTCGACCTGCTCATGCGGGTCGACGCCCAGGGATCCTGGGCGGAGAAGTCCTTCGATGCCCGTATCGAGGGTGCGCAGCAGGCGATCGACAACAGCCTCGCCGACGAGCCTTACGAGCACGACCTCCGCCATGTCGTCATCGACGAGGTCCAAGATCTTGTCGGCACCAGGCGAGAGCTGGTGGAGGCCCTGCTGGACCGATTCGACTGCGGGTTCACCCTGGTCGGCGACCCTGCCCAGTCGATCTATGGATTCACTGTCAAGAATCCGTCGGAGCGCAAACAGGAGACCAACCGCTTCTTCGAGTGGCTCCGTAGCACCTTCGGTGAAGATCTCACGGAGTTGAGCCTCACCGAAAACTTTCGCGCGCGGACCGACGAGGCGAGGACCGCCCTCGACTTCGGACCTCGGCTGCGCATGCTTTCGGAATCCGGGAATGTGGACGGCGAAGCGCACTACAACGAACTCCGGCAGGTTCTCACCGGAGTCATGAATTTCGGCGGTTTCGACGAACTGGCCGCCGATGCGCTTACCACTTTTTCCGGCACGTCCGCGATTCTCTGCCGGACCAATGGTCAGGCTTTGATGATCTCAGAGAGACTTCATTCAGTCGGCGTGCCTCATAGGCTTCAGCGGTCCGCGCGTGATCGAGTTGCTCCGATGTGGCTAGGGCTCCTTGTGGCACGCTCCTCTGGAGCGTCGCTGAACCGGGGAAAGTTCGATGAGCTGGTCGGCGATCTGCCCCTGATCGAGGGCTCGGACCCCGACGTCCTTTGGCGATTGCTCCAGCGCACCGGCACCGGACACGGCTCGGACCGCCTCTTGGACCTGTCCCGGCTCCGCTCCGCGCTCGCCGCAGGCCGGTTGCCGGACGAACTGATCGCCCAACCCCCTGCACAGCTCGTGGTCTCTTCCTTCCACCGCGCCAAGGGATTGGAGTTCGACCGGGTCCTCGTGGTGGATCCGGGACCGCTGCGGGAAAAGTCCCCAGAGGACAAGTCCAAGCAGATCGACAAGGATCCCGCTGAAGAAGCCCGGTTGCTCTATGTGGCGATGACACGAGCGCGGGACGAGCTCTACCTGGTCCCGGCCGTGGATATGCGCAACATCCGAATCCATGACGTCACTGACCGATGGGGCCGGTACTTCTTCCAGCGCTGGCGTCGAGACGGTCTCGAACTTCAAGGGGGTGACGTCACCACCGAGTACCCGGCGGGTTCAGTTGACTTCGAGGCCGATGCCGCAGACTTACAGCACTACTTGGCGACCGCCGTACGCCCTGGAGATGCCGTCGAGTTGGAGCGGGTCTACCCGGAGCCGATCGGACTCCTCGAAAGCCCCCCCTACCTGATCACGCATAAGGGGCGGCCGATCGGCACGGCTTCCGAGAGGTTCCGACGCGACCTCTACAGATTCCTCAAGCTCGGCCCGAGCTTCGTACCCTGCTCATTCCCGTCTTTGATCTCCAGTGTCCACATCGACACCGTGGAGACCGTCGCCGGCAATGAAGCCGCCGGTGTCCGCGCCGGACTCGACCAGCACGGTGTGTGGCTCGCGCCGCGTCTCGTCGGCCTGTCCACCTTTACCTGGGACAAGAAGGAACCTGATGTCGAAGCACACTGAGCACTACGCCTTCCGTGCCGACCTCGTCGAGCGTCTTCGCCTCGACATGGTCGGCCCGGTCGGCGGGGCCGACGAGATCCTCACGGACTCCCCAGTGACGACATACGTCGCCGGCCTTCTCTACCCTCGGCGTCGTGACCCCGCCGAGGTTGAGGGAGAAGTGCTCGAACGTGACGCGGATCTCTCCGCCGAAACGCGAGTCAAGGACGATGTCGTCGACACAGGTGTCTCGCTGGCCAATGACCAGGCCCCGTCGTCCATGGGTCTCACCTTCGGGGTGGATCCGACGGTGTCCCCGACGATCACCGTCGTTGTAACGGCCGCCATCTATGAGCCGATCGACAAGGCCGGACGTCCGGTCAAGGCACAGCGCGCCGAGCGGCGTACCGTCGAAGAGCAGGATCTCCGCTGGCAGCGGAAGGCCCTTGAACTCGAGCCCGTTCAGGTGGATGTCACGGCTCCCCGCCAGTGCAGCAAACCGCTGGCGCCCGGAGCAGAGCTCCGCGTACGGGTCCGTCGTCCTAAAGACGGGGCCGTATCGGTTACGGTCGCGCTGGTCAACGTGAACGAGGTTGACAAGTTCGGCATCCGTGACGCCTATTGCTTCTACCAGCCGAAAATCCTCGTCACGGGGGAGGAGGGTACGAAGCCCTTTGTGGAACGGCCCGTCCCGGTCGGCGCGGATGAGGCGGAGATCAAGACGAACCGCCTGCTCTACCGTTACGCCCCCAACTTCGCGGCGGGCCATGGATGCGCGGCGAACTGGGACTGGACGCCTCCTCCGCTTCGTGACGAAGCGCTGGTCAAGGGACTGCCGGCTGCCGTGGCTGCCATCTGGAGCGAGTTCGTCCCGTGGAAGGAGGTACTGCTGACCGACTCCAACCCGGAGATCGACAACTCGGCTCTCGGTATGGCCGACCTCGCGCGTAAACCGGAAGATGAGATTCTCAGCGGACTCCGGAATCTGGTGAACGGGTACCGTGCCTGGATCGCGGAACGTGCCGAAGAATCGAGATTGCTGGGCAACACCGAATTCGCCGAGTCGACCAGGGAGCAGATCCGGCAGTGCGAGCTGGTCTGTGACCGAATGGATTCAGGCATCGAGACGCTTCGAAGCAATCCTGTGGCCATGACCGCTTTTCGCTACGCGAACGAGGCTATGGCGGTCCAGCGGGCCAGGACGAGCTGGATCAAGGGACGCAAGCAGAGCGGGCCGGACATCGAAATGGGAAAGTGGCGCCCGTTCCAGATCGCCTTCTTACTGCTCTGCATGGACGGCATCGTCGACCGGGACCACGAGAGCCGCAAGATCGCCGATCTTCTATGGTTTCCCACAGGTGGCGGCAAGACCGAGGCATACCTGGGCATCATCGCGTTCACCGTCTTCCTGCGCCGGCTCAGGAAGGGCGAGTCGGGTGCCGGGGTCACAGCCATAATGCGGTATACCCTCCGCCTGCTGACCCTCCAGCAGTTCGAACGCGCCGCAGCTCTGATCTGTGCCATGGAGATCATCCGGCGTAATGCGCCAAAGGAACTGGGTGAAGAGACCATTTCCATCGGCATGTGGGTAGGCGCCGCAGCCACGCCCAACAAGCTCAAGGACGCAGCCGCCGGCCTGAAGAAGCTCCGGGACGGCGGGGAGTTACACAAGGACAACCCTGTCCAGCTCCGCTTCTGTCCGTGGTGCGGCACCGCCATGGGGCCCGATGAGTACGAAGTGGACGTTGCGATTTCCAAGATGCGCATCTTCTGCGCCGATTGGCAGTGCGAATTCAACCGCGAGCTCCCGGTTCATGTGGTCGACGAGAAGATCTACGAGGTTCGACCGACGCTGATCATCGCGACCGTCGACAAGTTCGCTCAGATCACGTGGCGTCACGACGTGGCGGCTCTCTTCAACAGGGATCGGGAGGGTACGCTCCCCCCGGAGCTCATCGTCCAGGACGAACTCCATCTCATCTCCGGTCCACTCGGCAGCCTCACCGGCCTGTACGAGACGGCGATCGACATCGCGGCGGACCAGCCCAAGGTTATCGCCTCGACCGCGACCATTCGTCGGGCCAAAGAGCAAGGCAATCGTCTGTTCATGCGGGATGTCGCTCAGTTCCCGCCCGCCGGCCTCGACGCACGGGACTCCTGGTTCGCGGTCGAAACGCCGGCCGAGGATAAAGCATCACGCCTATACGTCGGCCTTCTCGCACCTAACACCAGTCAGGCGACCCTGCTGGTTCGTGCATACGCCGCACTTCTGCACCATGCCGCGGAAATAGACGGTCCCGACTCCGTTAGGGACGCGTACTGGACACTAGTCGGCTATTTCAACAGCCTGCGCCTCCTGGCCGCTGCCGAACTTCAGGTGTTGGACGACGTCCAGGATCGACTCAAGCTTTTAGCAGAGCGAAACGGCGCTAAGTTGCGTCGTGCCGATCAACTCACAGAGCTGACGAGTCGCGTGAAATCCAGCGACATTCCCAAGCGGCTCAAGGATCTCGAGCGAATGTTCCCTGACGAGAACACTTTCGATACGGTCCTCGCAACGAATATGATCTCGGTGGGCGTGGACGTGGATCGACTCGGCCTCATGGCGATCATGGGTCAGCCGCAGACCACAGCGGAGTACATCCAGTCCAGCAGCCGCATCGGCCGTCAGCACCCCGGCCTGGTCGTCACCCTCTACAACGCCAACCGGTCCCGGGACCGGTCGCACTACGAAAGCTTCATACCGTACCACTCGGCGCTCTACCGGCAGGTCGAATCGACCAGTGTGACACCCTTCTCGCCACGTGCCCGGGACCGGGCCCTCCACGCCGTCCTGATCGGGATGGCCCGACTCCTCTACCCGGTGCTCCGCCTCAACGGCGCAGCGGCGGCCGTGTATACCCACGAGAGCCGGATCGAGGAACTAAAGGACCTTATCGTGGCGAGAGCGAAGGCGATCGACGAGGAGGAAGCGGCCGGCACCGAGAAGGAGCTCAACGACATCATCGGTCGCTGGCGTGAGTTGGCCGACGACAATCCGGCTCTGGTCTACGAAGCCAAGCCGCGGTTCAAGCGGAGCGAGAGGCGCCACCCTAATGAGGCCCTCCTCCGTTCCCACGCCGACACAGATCTCGACGATGCGTTCCCCACGCTGTGGAGCCTCCGCGACGTCGACGCTGAGTCCGACCTATACCTGGAGCGATGAAGAATGGCACTTCGTAATGGGCGGACTCGTCGGACGGGCCGCAGCGAGGACACCGTAATCACGCGTACACCGTTAGGAGCGGTACGACGGGCGCAGACCATCACCACGTACGGCGTAGGCGCGATGATCGCCGTCGAGGACCAGTCCTACATCGTGTGCGGACTGGACAGTTGGCGCAACGTTTGGAAGTCGGATGTGATCTTCGAGCCGAGGCTCCAGCATTGGCTCCGGGTTGCACGCTTCCAGCTCCCGCCGGCGGACGAGCCGTCCTCCGGGGATGGGATCAGAGTCCGTCTTTTCCCTGAGATGTACTCCTGCGGCGCATGTAGAAAGCTTCAGGAATTCAAGCGATTCGGTTCTCCGGCAGGCAAGAGCCTCTGCGGCGCCTGCGACAAGCCGCTGACACCGTCACGATTTGTGATCGCCTGCGATAACGGGCACCTGGACGATTTCCCCTACTTCGAATGGGTCCACAAGAAAAGTGAGCCCGGCCGTGACCCCAACGATAAGGTCAAACACGAACTCACATTGGAGAGCAGCGGTCAGACGGCGTCACTTCGATCGGTCGTGATCAAGTGTTCGTGCGGCGTCCGCCCGGCGTCCTTAGAGGGCGTCTTCGGCGGCGGCGCGATGTTCGCACTGGGGATCAAGTGCAAGGGACGCCGGCCGTGGCTTGGCCGCGATGCCAACGAACCGGCGTGCACCGCGACCCCGCGCACGTTGCAGCGAGGCGCGTCAGCCGCCTGGTTCTCCATCACTCGGTCGGCTCTTTCGATTCCGCCCTGGTCGGAGTCCCTCCAGCAGCGGCTCAATCAGCACTACGACATGTTCAGTGGCCTGTTGGACGATGGTGTGTCCGACTCGGTGCTCCTGAACGCCATCAAGAGGACCGACATCATGGATGACGATCGGTTCACGGCGGACCAGGTCCTCGCTGCGATTCACCGTAGGCGCCAGCTTGAGGCTAGTGCTCTGCCGGACTCTGATGAAGCTGCGCCGATGCTCGAATCGGCCAACGAGTTGCGGCGCGAGGAGTACAACCAGCTTTACGACGGCACCAGGATCGTCTCCCGCGACGAGAACTTCGAATGTGTGATGGCGGCAGGCGATGGAAGCGCACTGCCCTATGGCATCAAGCGCTCCATGTTGGTGAAGCGCTTGCGCGAAGTGCGAGCACTTGAATCCTTCACGCGGGTCACCATGCCCGATCCGGCCAGCGGCGACACGCGTCGTGCCGCCTTGGCGAACGGCACCGTGGACTGGCTTCCCGCGATCGAAGTGAGCGGCGAAGGCGTTTTCCTCGCCATCGATGAGGATCTGTTGCAGGCCTGGGAGCAGCGGCCCGGTCCCGTGACCCGCTCCCGACAGATCTGGCACAACCATACGATGCTCCTGCGCGAGCGCGCAGAACGGACCGGTAGCACAGTGCGAACTGATGACATCAAGTCGCCTGTGACGGCGCGCTACATCCTGCTGCACACCCTCGCACATGTGCTCATCAATGAATGGAGTCTGGACTGCGGTTATCCTTCAGCCGCGCTCCGCGAGCGGCTCTATGTCGACAAGGACATGGCCGGGGTTCTCATCTACACCGCGACCAGCGACTCCGCCGGTTCTCTCGGCGGCGTTGTCGCCCAGGGAGAGCACCGCAAGCTATACGAGACCCTGGAATCGGCGCTGTCCCGCGCCGAGTGGTGTTCGCAGGACCCACCATGCATTGAGTCCGAGGCCAGCGGGATCAACAGCCTCAACCTGGCTGCCTGCTATGCCTGCGTACTCCTTGCGGAGACGAGCTGCGAGACCAATAACGTCTTCCTGGATCGCGCCATGTTGATCGGTACACCGGATGACCCATCGACCGGTTTCTTCTACAAGGGCGAGTGAGTAGCGTGATCTCCCGGCCCGATCAAGAACGATCTAGGCTGAGAGCCGGACCATGAGGAGGCGCGGGTGCCACGCTTGGGAATCCACCAGGACTTCCTGCAGGACCTCATCCGGCTGGAGCGTCCCATTCAGCAGAAAGTCGTCGAGACGATCTCCAAGTTCGAGAAAAGCTCGCACGCCGGTGCGCATTTGGAGAAGCTGAGCAACATCCGTGACGAGCGGTTCAAGAGCATCCGGATTGACCTCAAATATCGCGGCATCGTCCTCGCTCCGGAGTCCGGAGACGAGTTCATGCTGCTTCGGGTGGATTCTCATGACAAGGCCTATGAGTGGGTCAAGCACCGCCGCGTCTCAGTGAACATGGTCACCGGTTACATGGAGATTCGTGACGACGCGATCATCACTGACACAATCGAAGGGTTGAAGCACACCCAGGGCCAGACCGCACGACCGCTGTTCGACCACGTCTCGGACGCCGACATGGCCCGCCTGGGCATCGATGACCAGATGCTCAAGTTCGCCCGGATGCTCATCGACGTGGCCATGCTCGAGGCGTTGGACGGTAAGCTCCCCCAGACCCAATACGACGTGCTCTTCGGTCTGGCCGCGGGCATGTCCCCCGAAGAGGTTTGGAACGACGTCGTCGGCGGCATCGCGCCCGAAGCGATCGATCCGGACGACCTTGTGGCCGCCACTCAGCGTATGCCCCACAAGGTAGCACTGGTCGAAGGGCCTGAAGAGCTCATGGAGCTGTTCGCCAAGCCTTTCGCCAGATGGCGGGTCTACCTGCATCCGCTGCAACAAGAGGCCGCCTTTCGGTCATATTCAGGTCCTGCTCAGGTGACCGGCGGACCTGGCACGGGCAAGACGGTCGTCGCCCTCCACCGCACTCGATACCTCGCTCGGCAGGGTGGTCGAGTGCTGCTGACCACGTTCACCGCGACGCTGGCACGGTCGCTGGCCGAATCGCTGAGGCTACTGGAAACCGACGACGAGGTCCTATCCCGTATCGACGTGCTCACCGTCGATCAGGTGGCTCGGCGGCTGGTCGACAGGCATGGGGGAAAGTTCGCTCTACTCCGCGGAGACGAGGAGGAAGAAATCTGGCGACGGATCATCCGGCGCCGAAGCCTGGACTTCACCGAGAAGTTTCTTCAGGAAGAATGGCGACAGATCATCCTCGCACAGGAGATCACGTCCTCCGACGCCTACCTGAATGCTCGCCGGACTGGGCGTGGGCGGCGACTTGGCCCCCTGCAGCGCGCCAAGGTCTGGCGGGCGATCGCCGAGTTCGAACAAGAACTGGCGGACAACAACCACCGCACCTTCGAGACGATTTGCGTCGAAGCCACACGGGTGCTGGGTGAGCTGGACACGCGACCGTATGACCACGTGATCGTGGATGAAGCGCAAGATCTTCATCCTGTACGCTGGCGTGTTCTCCGGGCCCTGGTCGCCGAGCGGCCGGACGACCTGTTCATCGCGAACGACACCCACCAGCGGATCTACGACAACCGCGTCTCCCTGAGCTCGGTCGGCATTCAACTGGCCGGACGGTCCACTAAGTTGAAGATCAATTACCGAACCACCGAAGAGATCCTCAACTGGAGCTGCGCCATGCTTGCAGGTGAGAAGATCGTGGACCTCACCGGACAGCACACGAGCCTGACGGGCTGTCGCTCGGAAGTCCACGGAGCTGAGCCCGAACTCTATAGTGCATCCACGAAGAGCGCCGAACTCACACACCTCGTCGAGATCGTGCAAAGCTGGCTCCACGCCGGAGTACAACCAGAAGAGATCGGCATCGCGGCCCGCTCCGAAATGCTGGCCCAATCGGCGGCGGTAGCCCTCACCCGTGCCGGCGTCGATGCCGGTTATCTCTCTCGCGACAAGGATGGAGCGGAGGGACATGTCCGTGCCACGACCATGCACCGCATGAAGGGCCTAGAGTTCCGTTGTGTCGCCGTGATCGGTGTTGGCGCCAATCAGCTGCCCTATGCGAACGCGGTCACACCGCTGGAAGACGACGCGACCACTCATGCGAACGACCTCCAGCGAGAGCGCTGTCTGCTCTTTGTCGCCAGCACGCGTGCCAGAGAATGCCTTTACATCTCCTGGCATGGGGCACCAAGCCCCTTTCTCAACCTCGCCAGTAATTGACGATCCCCGCGATCTCCTCGTCGGAGATCGCGGCGAGCCGGATCTCCTGCGGCTCACTACTCGTAGTGAGCAGGAACAGACCGCTGCCTGGCGCAAGACCCTCGGCTCCAGGCCTGTTGATGACCCGGATGCTCTCATCGGCCGTGGCCATGGAAAGGGCCAGTCTTGCCGGGAAGTATCCCTTGACGCGGCTGCTCAACACGATCTCGGATGGTCGGCTCGTACGCGCGACTACATGAAACCCCGCCGCGCGTCCTTCCCGGGCCAACTCGACAACAGCGTCCTGATCGTCGATGTCCGCCAGTTCGTCGATAACCACCACCACGTCTGGGTGCGCATGCTCGATGTCACCTAGTGCGGCGATCGGCATGGGGGCCCTCTCTTCGCGCACCTCACGGTTGAACCGCTCGACGTCACGGCACCCAAACCGCTCCAGGTCCCCATAGCGACAGCCGAGCTCGGCAATCGCCCACGTGAGCGGATTCCCCATAGCCTCTTGGACGACATGGGGAAGATCGAAGTACTGATTCCATCGGCCGACCATGATCAATCGACAACGCTTCGGCTTGTGCTTCACCGCGAGTGAGGCGACGATGCTCCTGATCGGGTCGAACCGTCCGCCATTCCCTCCGATCAGCACATGCCTCGCCTTATTGAGGTCGAGGTAAACGGACGCTTCATCATGTGCCCGCCCGAGGCCGGCGAGTAAGGAGCCGTCCGGAGTCTGCCGAAGAATGTCGCCCAAGCTGAGGAGGTCGGGCACCCTGTGCGGCACCTCCACACCGATCGCCATAGAGCCTGGCAACGGAGATGTCGATCGTTCCATGGGAACGAGGCGAACCCCCTCGCACTTCGCGGCCTGGACGATTTCCCGTGCCAACTCGAGAACCGTAGTCACCTGAGTCGTGGGGCCGAGTCTGACCTCGAACCTAGTCAGCACCGGCGTACGGGTGTATCCGGCGACCTTGGCATCGACTCGCGCCTTCTTCAGAATCTGATCTATCTTCTTGGCCATTGCGTCATCGGCGTCGGTGTGCTTGCGCTTGGGGGCGCTGGATCTCAGCAGCCGATCGGGAGGAAGTCGCTCGATCTCTTTTCCGGACTTCCGGCCCTCCGGACGCATAGCGCGCAACCGCTCGGCGACCTCCTCCGCTGACTGGGGGCGGTCCTCTGGCTTCTTGGCGAGAAGCTGGAGAATGAGCTCCTCCAGGAGTGACGGGACATCGCCGCGGATGGCACTGGGAGGAGTGGGCTCCTCCGTGGCGTGCCGGTGCATCAGCTGCCACACGCTCCCGTCGAACGGCGTTTCACCGGTGGCCATCTCGTAGAGCAGGCAGCCCAAGGAGTACAGGTCACTGCGTTCGTCCGGCTCGCCTCCGCTCTGTTCCGGTGCCATATAGGCCGGGGTGCCCACCTGTAGGGTGGCCTTTCCTGAATCGACGGCTCTCGCGATGCCGAAATCACAGATCTTCGGTCGGTCGCCGGACAAGAGCATGATATTCGCCGGCTTGATGTCGCGGTGGATGACCCTGTTCGCGTGCGCGACGCCCAGCGCCTCTGCCAGCCGGGCACCGATGGTCACGACCCGCTTGGTCGGAAGGCCGTTCAGATGCCTGGAAAAGACCTTCATCAGGTCCTGGCCATCGAGGAGTTCCATCACGAAGAACAGCCGCCCCTTGTCCTCGTCGGCATCATGGACGACGACGATGCCGGCGTGCTGTAGTCGGCCGCACAGGACGGGCTCGGCGCGGAATCGCTCGACGCGCCGCGGATCCGGATCCCCGTCATTGGGAAAGATCTTGACGGCGACTTCGCGAACAAGGCGCAAGTCGACGGCCTTCCACACGACGCCCATCCCGCCGGCACCCAGCTTCTCCACCAGGCGATACCGACCGGCCAGCGTCTCCCCCTCTCGCATCCGTCACTCCGCCCTTACTTGTCCCGATCACACAGCTATGGCGATGCTCTATCACGACTCACCGATCGGGGCGAGCCGAGCCGTCAATTAGCACGACCGAATCTCGATACCGTAGGTCGCATGGCAGTCCAGAGGCCGACTCGCGCATCGAGTGAGGGCGCACGCAAGAGCATGCAAGCCAACCGCGGGCGGGACACCAAGCCCGAACTCGCCCTCCGCCGAGCCGTCCACGCGCTGGGCCTCAGGTACCGCGTCTCCATCCGCCCGCTGCCCAACATCCGTCGAACCGCCGACCTCGTCTTCACGCGGTCCAAGGTGGCGGTCTTCATGGACGGCTGCTTCTGGCACGGCTGCCCCCAGCATCACACCAAGTCTGCTACCAACGCTGACTACTGGGCCGAGAAGGTCCGAAGAAACAGAGAGCGCGATGCTGAAACGGATCGACTTCTAACCGAAGCAGGCTGGACGGTGATTCGTATATGGGAGCACGAAAATCCTGAGGCATCCGCCAACGTAATTGCGGCAGAAGTACATGGCCGAACGTCCATAACCAATGAGGCTATTCCAACCTGAGCGTGGAGGTCACGGACTGGTTGCAGGTCGGCTGTCGTGATCACACATGGATGAAGCTCCTGGTAAGTGCAGGTCTGCCGAGATCATGCACATCCCAGGAGCTTCGATGCTTTCTACCGTGCCGCGCTGCCGTTGTCGCGCTCGACGCTGAACTTCGTGGCCGGGGTCATCCGCCGCCATCGTGCATTGATCCGGTCGCTGTGGCGCTGGCTCAACCCCGGCCGGCAGGCGCTCCTGGTGCTGGTCCACCTGCGCAAGGGAGAGACGTTCGCCGAGGTCGCCACCGGGTTCGGCATCGGGGTCGCCACCGCCTGGCGCTATGTCCGTGAAGCCCTCGCCCTGCTCGCAGGCCGCTCACCCGGCCTGGACCGGCGCTACGTGCGGCCAAGCGCGCCGTATACGCTTTCGTGGTGCTGGACGGCACCACCCTCATCCCGATCGACCGGGTGGCGGCCGGAGGTCGCCGGGTTGATCGCCCTGGCTGACAATGGCTACGTCGGCGCAGGTCAGCAGGTACTGGTGCCGTACAGGGGCAAGAACAAACCGGCCTCCTGGAATTCGGCCAACTCCGCTCACGCCAAGCTCCGCGGCCCGGGAGAACGTGCCAATGCCATCCTGAAGACCTGGCGCATCCTGCGGAAACTCCGCTGCTGCCCTCTACGCTCCGGACAACTCGTCAAAGCAATCTTCGTGCTTCAAGCCCGCATAGCAGGATGAAAAAGGCTGATTGTCCCCTCAGGATGTCCAAAAACGTTTCTGAAAAACCTTGGGATGCCTCGCATCTAGTCACCTAGAACTGACAGGCGGGCCGCTGAACACTCATGCCGAGACCCGTCGTACTGTGAGAGGCATGAGCCCAAAGATTGCGACCAACCAGACCGTCACCCGTGAAGAGCTGCTCGACTTCGTTCGGGTGCGGCATCAGGCGGTGTTGTTGACCTTGCGGCGGAATGGGATGCCGCAGGCGTCCCCTGTCACCTGTGGGGTGGATGAGGAGGGACGGATCGTGGTGTCGTCATACCCGGAGCGGGCCAAGGTCGCCAACGCTCGGCGGGATGCTCGGGTGAGTGTGGTCGTGTTGTCGGATGACTTTGGGGAGGCTTGGGTGCAGGTGGATGGGACGGCTGAGGTGTTGGACATGCCGGAGGCTCTTGAGCCGTTGGTGGAGTACTTTCGGGTGATCTCGGGGGAGCATCCGGATTGGGAGGAGTATCGGTCTGCCATGGTACGGCAGGGGAAGTCGTTGATTCGGGTTACGCCGACTCGGTGGGGGCCGGTGGCTACTGGAGGGTTTCCGGCTCGGTTGGGGTAAGCCGTGGAAGGGGCGGCTCTGGGGGGAGGGCCTAGATCACGTTGACCGCCGTCCGCTGCGGCTGGCCTTGGCCAGACGGTGACGGACCTGATCGGCTTTCTGGGGGATCGTGCACGCGATGCCGCGTATGTGCAGGTTAGCGCGGTTAGCACGTGAACCGTACGCCTTGTCGGCCCTGACCCTGTCCGGCCGCTTGCGCGGACAGCCCGCACCGAGCGTGGGCACACCGATCTTCTCCAGGACCGGCTGGAACTGCGGCGCATCCCCCCGCTGACCGGCGTGAGGATCAACGACAAGACCTTGCACCCCTGCTCGCACGCCAGATGCACCTTGGTCGTCAGCCCACCACGTGAACCCCCAGCGCATGATCGGCCGGCTCGTCGGCCCCGGCAGCGAAGACTCCAGGCGCGCCTACTGCTCATCGGTGAGGTCAAACCACCTCGTCACCGATAAGGCGGCCAAGAGGTCTCCGATTATCTGGTTCTTCTTGGTCGATGAACCCTCTACCGGAGACCTCGCTGCTTACCAGGTTCAATACGGTCACACACCAGACTTCGAGACAGGCCCTGAGGGCTTCCGGGTGTCGGCGCCGCGGTTCGGTGCTTCGGTGAGCGTATTGACGGGGTGCGGCTGGGGATCTACGATCCGTGAAACTAATAGGAAACTTTCCTATGAAATGCAGCCCCCCTCACAGTGGAGATGGCCGTGCGACGACCTTTACTGCACCTTTTCGCGTCGGCGGTGCTGGCCGCCGGGCTTGCCGCGGTGGCCGTTCCGGCTCAGGCTTCCGTCACGCAGCCTGAAGATCGGTTCAAGAGGGTCGCCTACTTCATTCAGTGGGGGATCTACGGGCGGAACTATCACGTACGGGACATGGACGTCAGTGGGGCGGCCAAGAAGCTCACGCACGTCAACTACGCGTTCGGGAACGTGGGGGAGGACGGGACGTGTTCTTCGTTCGACGCCTGGGCCGACTGGCAGCGGCCGGTGCCTGCCGAGCAGAGTGTGGATGGGGTCGCGGACGCGGCGGGGCAGGCGCTGAACGGGAACCTCAATCAGCTCAAGAAGCTCAAGGGTAAGTATCCCAAGCTCAAGGTGCTGATCTCGCTCGGGGGATGGACGGGGTCGAAGTACTTCTCGGACGCGGTGCTCACGGCGGAGGCGCGGGCGAAGCTCGCCTCGTCCTGTGTGGATCTCTGGCTGAAGGGGAACCTGCCGGGTCTGCCGGCGGGGGCGGGAGCGGGGGTGTTCGACGGGATCGACCTGGACTGGGAGTGGCCGGGGTCGGAGGGGAACGCCGGGAACGTCATCCGGCCGGAGGACAAGCGGAACTTCACGCTGTTCGTGGCGGAGTTGCGGCGGCAGATGCGGGAGTTTGACAGCAAGTCGCAGCTCACGGCGTTCCTTCCGGCTGCGGAGGCGAAGATCGACGCGGGGTTCGAGGTGCGGCAGGTGTTCGGCTTGCTGGACTTCGCGACGGTTCAGGGGTATGACCTGCACGGCACCTGGGAGAGCCGGACGGGGCACAACGGGAACCTGTTCACGGATCGGAAGGATCCGAATCCGGTGAAGTACAGCGTGGACGCTACCGTCAAGGCCTACCTCACCAGGGGGGCGCCGGCGAAGAAGATCGTCGTGGGGGTTCCGGCTTACGGGCAGGGGTGGATGGGGGTGGGGGCCGCCGACCGTGGGCTGTGGCAGCCGGCCGCTGGGCCCGCGCCGGGTACCTGGGCCGCCGGGAACGAGGACTACAAGGTGCTCGCCGCCAAGCCGGGGAAGCGGTACTACGACCTGCTCACGGGGGCGCAGTGGCTGTACGACGGGAACGAGTTCTGGTCGTACGACGACCCGGCGACGCTGCTGGTCAAGGCCGGGTACATCCGGCTGAAGGGGCTCGGCGGGTCGATGATGTGGTCGATCGACGGGGACGACGGCAAGGCGTCGCTCACGTCGGCGCTCTACAGCGTCCTGCGTTGACAGATCTTGGCGCCGCCCGCCGGGACCCTCCGGCGGGCGGCGCGGCATTTTTCGCGATTTTCCAGGGGCGTTTCGTGGAATGAGTGGGTTTGTCAGGGGCAGTGCGGGCTATGGGTAGGGAGTAAGGCGAGGGGGAAAGATCGGTGGGCACGCCGTGGGGTGAAGCAGTCAGCGTGGTCATCGCCACCAGGGATCGGCGCGCGGAGCTGCTGAGGACGTTGGAGCGGCTGGCGGAACTGCCGGAACGGCCGCACGTGATCGTGGTGGACAACGGCTCGTCGGACGGTGGGCCGGACGCGGTGACGGAGCGGTTCCCCCAGGTGGAGCTGATCCGGCTGGGACGCAACCACGGGGCGGTCGCGAGGAACGTGGGCGTCGAGGCGGCGTCCACCCCGTATGTGGCCTTCTGCGATGACGACTCGTGGTGGGAGCCGGGGGCGTTGCGCAGGGCGGCCGAGTTGTTCGCCGCCGAGCCGCGGCTGGGGTTGGTCGCCGCCAGAGTGCTGGTGGGGCCGGAGCGCACGCCTGACCCGATCAACGCGCAACTGGCGGCGGGTGCGCCGGTGCTGGGCTTCATGGCCTGCGGGGCGGTGGTGCGGCGCCAGGCGTTCCTGGAGGCGGGCGGGTTCAGTGACGTGCTGGTCTTCCCCGGTGAGGAACAGCTCATGGCGTACGATCTCGCGTCCCTCGGGTGGGAGCGCAGGTACGTTCCGGAGGTGGTGGCGGTGCACGAGCCCTCGTCGCTGCGGTCCGCGGCGTCCGGCAGGCGGCGCCTGGAGCTGCGGAACGCGTTGCTGACCACGTGGTTGCGGCGCCCCCGGCGGGTCGTGCTGCGTGACACCGTGCGGGCCGCGGGGCGTATGTGGGCCGACCCGGACGCGCGGTGGGCGATGCTGGGCGCGTTGCGGCGGCTGCCCGACGCGATAGGGGGGCGGCGGCGCCTGCCCACGTCGATCGAGGCGGACGCCCGGCGGGTGGAGACCGCGGGGCGGGACAGGAGATGAGCGGGCCGCCGGTCACGGTGGCGGTGATCACCCACGATCGGCGGCCGGAACTGCTGCGCACCCTGGGGTTCATGACGGCGCTGCCGGAACGCCCGCGGGTGATCGTGGTGGACAACGGGTCCGGGGACGGCACCGCCGACGCGGTCGCGGAGGCGTTCCCCGAGGTGCGGATGATCCGCAGTGACGAGAACCTCGGCGCGGTGGGGCGCAACGTCGCGGTGGAGCAGGTGGAGACGCCGTATGTGGCTTTCTGCGACGACGACACCTGGTGGGAGGCGGGGGCGCTGACCTTGGCGGCCGGCCTGCTGCGGACGTACCCGAAGCTGGCCTCGGTGACCGGCCGCATCCTCGTCGAGCCGGATCTGCGGGAAGATCCGATCACGCCCGAGCTGCGGGACTCGCCGATCCCGCGGCCGTACTGGATGCCGGTGCCGGCGCTGCTGAGCATCCTCGCGGGCGCCTCCATGGTGCGGGTGCGGGCGTTCCGCGAGGTGGGCGGGTTCTCGCCGCGTCTCTGGCTCGGCGGCGAGGAGGAGCTGCTCAGCCTGGACCTGGTGAGCCGCGGCTGGTGGCTCGGCTGGGCGGAGGATGTGATCGTGCACCATGCGGCGTCGCGGGTGCGGGACCGGCGGGGGCGTCGCATGGTGGGGATACGCAACACCCTGTGGACGGCATGGTTGCGCCGCCCGCCGGGGGGTGCGCTGCGCCGTACGGCGGCCGTGCTGCGGGCGGTGCCCAAAGATCGGGCCAGCGCCGCCGCGGTGGCGGCCGCGGTGGCCGGCCTGCCGTGGGTGTTGCGGGAGCGGCGGGTGGTGCCGACGGCGGTGGAGGACGGGCTGCGGCTGCTGGAGGAGCCGCAGCGGACGTCGGTCGCGCGGCGGTACGTGGACTGACCGGGGGCGGCGTGGGGCGGTCGCAGGGGAGGTGGATTATGGGGACATGGAGCATTCGGGGGAGGGATGCGTCTTCTGCGAGGTGGCTTCCGGGATGACGGAGGTCAGCCTGGTGTATCAGGACGACCGCCTCATGGTGATCATGGATTCCCACCCGGTGAACCCCGGCCACACGCTGGTGGTGGTGCGGCGCCACGGGTCCACCCTGGAGGACCTGGACGACAGTGTCGGCACGCATCTGTGGTGTACGGCGCGGCGGGTCGCGCGGGGGCTGCGGTGCTGCGGCCTGCGCTGTGAGGCCGTCAACCTCCTGCTGGAGGACGTCGCCACGACGCACGTGCACATGCATGTGTTCCCGAGGTTCGCGGACGACGATTTCGTCATCGACGCGGACTGTGAGCCCCGGGACCGGCGGCTGCTGAACCGGGAGGCGTGGTTGTTGCGCGACGCCATGGCCTCGTTGTCCCCGAGGCCGGTGGTGCGGGCAAGAGGAACCGAGTGAAATGCGCATTTTGGTAGGGCCATTAAGGGTTAAGAGATTACGGAGCGAAATGTAGGGCGACAGTTGTTACGGTCAACGCCTGCTTTCGGAGGAATCCGGGGATAGCATCGGCGCAGTTCCCGTGATCAAGCGGACCGACAGCGAGGATGAGCCGGATGTCCGAGCGCGGCGAGGAAAGGGAGTGGGCGGCGCCGAACGGAGGCCCGCTTCCTCCTGAGATCGACACGACGAAACCCAGTATCGCGAGGGTCTACGATTGGTTCCTCGGCGGGAAGGACAACTTCGCCGTCGACCGGCACGTCGGTGAAGCGACGGTGAAGCTCGCCCCGGACGCCCCGCTGGTGCCGCGGCAGAACCGGCTGTTCCTGCAGCGGGCGGTGCGCTACATGGCCGCGGAGGCGGGCATCAGGCAGTTCCTGGACATCGGGTCGGGCCTGCCCACGCAGGGCAACGTGCACCAGGTGGCCCAGGAGGTCGATCCGGCGGCGCGGGTGGTCTACGTGGACAACGACCCCATGGTGCTGGCTCATGGGCGGGCGCTGCTCGCCACCAACAGCAGCACCACGGTGATCCAGGCCGACATCAGAGAGCCGCGGTCCATCCTGGAGAACGAGCAGGTCCAGCAGTTCGTCGACTTCAGCGAGCCGGTGGGGCTGCTGATGCTGGCCATCCTGCACCACCTCGCCGACGAGGAGGACCCCGGCGGCCTGGCCACCGCGTTGCGTGCCCCGCTGGTGTCGGGCAGCTTCGTGGCGATCTCCCACTTCTGCAACCCCGGGGAGGCGTACCCGGAGAGCGCCAAGGTGGCCGAGGAGGCCGAGGCGGTCTTCAACGAGAACCTCGGCACCGGCCGCTGGCGTACCCCTGAGGAGATCACGGCGTACTTCGGGGACTTCGAGCTGGTCGAGCCCGGCCTCGCGCCGCTCGCCGGCTGGCGCGCCGAGCCGGATCCGGACGTCAGCCGGAGCCCTCTGTACCGGACCTGCGTCGCCGGGGTGGGCCGTAAACCCTGAGTTGGTGCGGTCCGGGATATGTTTTGAGGGCTTAAATGCATCTATGGGGGGTTTCTGAGTTCTCGGTGGCTATCGGGCTTCAGTCGTAGTACATGAGGTTGATGGCCAGTTGTGGAAGTCCTCCCTGCTTTGGGGGAGCTTCGGGTTATCATCTGGCCCAGGTCCCCGTGATCAAGCGGGGCCCGATCGGAACGAGGGTGGGCGAGGTGTCCGAGCGCGGCGGCGAGTGGGACTGGGCGATGCCGGACGCAGGCAAACTTCCTGCGGAGATCGACACGACAAAGCCGAGTATCGCGAGGGTCTACGACTGGTTCCTGGGGGGGAAGGACAACTTCGCCGTCGACCGGCAGGTCGCCGAAGCGGCCCTGAAGATCGCCCCAGGTGCCAAGGAGGCCGGCCAGCAGAACCGGGAGTTCCTGCAGCGGGTCGTGCATCACATGGCCGCCGAGGCGGGCATCCGGCAGTTCATCGACATCGGGTCGGGCCTGCCCACGCAGGGCAACGTGCACCAGGTGGCCCAGGAGATCGACCCGTCGGCCCGGGTGGTCTACGTGGACAACGACCCCATGGTGCTGGTCCACGGACGGGCCCTGCTCGCCACCAACGGCAGCACGACGGTCATCCAGGCGGACGCGCGTGACCCGCGGGCGATCCTGGAGAGCGACCAGGTCAAGGAGTTCATCGACTTCAGCGAGCCGGTGGGGTTGCTGATGCTGAGCATCCTCCACCACCTGAACGACGCGGAGGACCCCGCCGGGGTGGCCGCCACGCTGCGTGCCCCTCTGGTGTCCGGCAGCTTCGTGGCGGTCTCGCACTTCTGCAACCCCGGTGAGGTGGACCCGGCGGCGTCCCAGCAGGCCACGACGGTCGAGAAGGTCTTCAACGAGAACCTCGGCACCGGCCGCTGGCGCACCCTGGACGAGATCATGGTGTACTTCGGCGACTTCGAGCTGGTCGAACCGGGGCTCGTCCCGCTCC
Organism: Sphaerisporangium sp. B11E5; assembly: GCF_039871875.1. Taxonomy (NCBI): domain Bacteria; kingdom Bacillati; phylum Actinomycetota; class Actinomycetes; order Streptosporangiales; family Streptosporangiaceae; genus Sphaerisporangium; species Sphaerisporangium sp. B11E5. Next base: position 232,619 of record NZ_JBDPMD010000002.1, read on the forward strand.
CCGAGTGGCGCGCCGAGCCGGGTCTCGCCGTCAGGAACAGCCTTCTGTACCACACCTACTACGGCGGCCTGGCCCGCAAGGCCTAGGAGCCGATCCGCAGCACGGCCGCGCCGTTCACCCGGTCCGCCGCCAGGTCCGCCAGGGCCTGGTCCGCCTGGTCGAACGGGTACGGGGTCGTGGTCACGCTGAGCGGGTGGCGGGCGGCCAGGCCGAGGAAGGCACGGCCGTCCGCGCGGGTGTTGGCGGTGACGCTGCGCAGGGTGCGCTCGTAGAACAGGTGGTCCTGGTAGGTCAGCGCGGGGATGTCGCTGAGGTGGATGCCCGCGACCGCCAGCGTGCCGCCGAGGTCAAGCGCCCGCAGCGCCACCGGCACGAGATCTCCCACGGGGGCGAACAGGATGGCGGCGTCCAGCGGCTCGGGCGGCGCGTCGTAGGAGTCGCCCACGGAGGCGGCGCCGAGCTCCAGGGCCAGCTCACGCGCCTTGGCCGAACGGGTGAGCACGTGCACCGTGGCACCCTGCGCGATGGCGACCTGCGCGGTGAGGTGCGCGGAGGCGCCGAAGCCGTACACGCCGAGCCGGCCGCCGGGCGGGAGCTCGGCCCGCACCAGCGCGCGGTAGCCGATGATGCCCGCGCACAGCAGCGGGGCGAGGGGGTCGGCGGGGCCTTCGGGCAGCGGGTAGACGTAGTCCTCGCGCGCGGTGACGAACTCGGCGTACCCGCCGTGCACGTCCCAGCCGGTGTAGCGGGAGTACGGGCACAGGTTCTCGGTGCCGCGGCGGCAGTAGCGGCACCGGCCGCAGGTGGAGTGGAGCCACGGCACGCCCACGCGGGCCCCGAGGGGAAGGGGCTCGGAGGGCTCGGAGCCGGCTCCGGCGGGCGGATTCGCGGGGCTGGCGGAAGGCGGGTCCGCGGAGGCGTCGCCGACAGGGCTGGCGGAAGGCGGGTCCGCGGGGGCGTCGGCTGGCGGTAGGGCGGGGCCGTGGGCGACGACCCGGCCCACCACTTCGTGGCCGGGGGCCGTGTCCGGGTGGCGTGGGGTGAGGTCGCCCTCGGCCAGGTGCAGGTCGGTGCGGCAGACCGCGCACACCTCGACCTCGATCAGCACCTCGCCGGGCCCCGGCGTGGGGACGGGCAGCCGTACCCGCCGCAGAGGCCCGGTGGTCATGGGGCCGGGCTCGGCCACGACCCACGCGGTCATCGTGTCCGCCATGCCTCCATGGTCACACGGGCCGGATGCCCCACCGGTGGCTGACCCGCTCCCCGGGGGCGAGGCGGATGACGTCCTCGCCGGTGCGGAAGGCGTTCGGGGGGCAGCTCATCGGCTCCACCGCCAGCCCGGCACGGCGGTTGGGCCCCGTCAGGGAGTCGCCGGTGAAGAGCTGGAGCCAGCCGACGCCCTCACCCGCCCACAACTCCACGCCGTGGGAGGCGCCGGTGAGGCGGACCCGCACGAGGCCGTCGGCGTCGCGGGCGAGGCCGGTGAACGCCGTGTCCAGGGCCGTGCCGCCGATGGCACGCGGCGTGCGGAAGTCGTACGGGGTGCCCTCGACGTCGTGCCCGGCGACGGGGATCTTGCGTTCGTCCACCGAGAGCCACCGGGACGCGGGCAGCTCGAGCACCGCGTCGTCCACCGGGCCGCCGAGCGTGAGGTAGGGATGGGCGCCGAAGCCGTACGGGGCGTCGGAGCCGCCGGCGTTGTGCGCGGCGATCTCGACGGTCAGCCCGGACGGGTCCAGCGTGTAGGACACCGTGAAGTCCATGATGTGCGGGTACCCGGGCTGCGGGAACAGCCGCAGGCCGAGCCGCACCGACGCCTCGTCGTTCGCCTCCACCCGCCACGGCAGGGTGCGGGTCAGGCCGTGCGCGGCGTTGCCGAACTTCGGCTCGGTGATGGCGAGCTGCCGCGCCTGGCCGTCGAAGTCGTACTTGCCGTCCTCGACCCGGTTCGGCCACGGCAGCAGCGGCAGGCCAGAGGAGCCGAACGGCGTCTCGCTCTCGGGGTACCCCAGGACGAGCGGCCGTCCCTCATGGGTGAGTTCGCGCAGGCCCGCCCCGACCTCGGTGACCACGGCCCGGAAGCCGGCGGCGGTGATGGGGTGCTGTGTCCCGGTGGGCGCGATGGTCGTCACCAGCCAATTCAACACCACATCTTCCCGACGAACGTTCCAGGTTACCCGTCGCGAGAACGGATAGATCACTATCTGGGGACGATGCCGGACCTAGGGGGACCTACGCGATCACATTTGGGGCGGTGCTGGGGTCACCATCCCGCCGGGCGGGATGTTCACCTGGAAGGAGCACGGCTGGAGGCGACGTGGACGCGATGACGACGCGAGCGCGGGACGACGACGAGGGCGGGGATCCGCGGGTGCCCGGCGAGCGGGCCGAGCTGTCGAGGTTGCGTGACTCCCTGGAGCGTCTCGGCATGCGGGCGGAGCTACATGAAGAGATGCCCGCGCTGACGGTGCGCTGCCCGGACGCCGGGCCACCGGTGTGGGTGTTCGTCGGGTACGGCGGCGGTTACTTCTCCTGGCAGTCGGCCGAGAAGCGGCACCCGGTGGGGGACGTCCCGGGTGCCGCCGTGGCTCTCGCCGAATACGTCACCGGCAGAGTGTTCTAGCCGGCGTCAGTACAGGTCGCGGGACGGCGTCGGCAGCACCACGTCCGTCGGTCCGCGCCACTCGCCACGCTCGGGCGACGGGGCGAAGTCCAGGGTCGCGGGCGCGTCGGCGTCCGACGGGCCGGTGAGGGCGGCGATCGGCAGCCAGATCCGGCTCCCGGTCAGCTCGACGGTCACCTTGGCGGCCGCGGGCTGGTCGGGGACGGTCTCGGTCGCGTCGCTGCCCGCGAGGATCAGCGCCAGCCGGTGGCCCGGCTTGACGACGTAGTCGGCAGGCAGGGTGTCCCAGGTGAGGCGGTAGGTGCGGCCCGGGGTGAGAGGCTCGGAGGTGGTGAGGGAACGGCGGTTGGCGGCGTCGAGCCAGCCGCGCGCCACGATCTCCAGCGGGCGGCGGGCGGTCACCGTCTCGGTGCGGCGGTAGCAGCCGTCGTCGTCGGCCGTGGCCTCGCCGTGGCAGGTCTCCTCGGCGAGGGTGCGGATGCCGCCGGCGGGCGCGTAGTGGTCCACCCGGTCGTCCTCGCCGTAGTCGACGAGCAGGGCGGTGAGGTTGACGTCCGGCTGGTCGAGCTTGACCTGGATGTCCACCTTCGGGGTGCCGGAGAACCGCACGGCGCGGCGCAGCGGCGGGGTGAGGAACGCGAGGCGGTTCGGTGAGGCGGTGGCCGGGTCGGAGACCATGCGGCTCTCGGTCTGGGTGGGGTCGTCGGTGAAGCTCATCTCGGTGCGCCTGAGGGACGGCAGCAGGCTGAGGGCGCCCTGCCCGTCCTCGCCCGAGCGCAGCCACAGGGGGATCTGCAGGGTGCGGGACGGCCAGTCCCGCTGCTTCACCCACCGGTCGGGGGCCACCTGCAGGTCCACGCGGGGTTCGCTGGTGACGCCGTTGTCGACGCGGTACAGCCAGTGGTCGAACCACGCGTGGAGGGTGTCGATCCACTCCTCGCGGCGGTAGTCGAACGCGTCCACGTGGCCGTACTGCGACAACCACAGCTTGCGGGGCACGCCGCGCTTGCCGAGGGCCTCCCACCAGGTGGTGAAGTGGTCGGCCTTGACGTTCAGCTCGCCGAGGCCGTGCACGGCGAACACACTGGCCCGCACGTTGCTCACGTCGGCGAGGCTGCCGGAGACGTAGTTGCGCTCGTCCCAGAACGCGTTGTAGTTGCCGGTGGCGTCGTCCTGCTCCACGCCGAGGCGCTGACGGACGGCGGCGCACTTGGCGGCGGGGTCGGTGTCCACGTAGTCGGCGAGGAACTGCATGTAGCCGTCGGTGTACAGCACGCCGTTCATGCGGGTGTAGCGGTACCAGCTACTGATCGCCGAGATGGGGACGATCGTCTCCAGGCCCCGCACGCCGGTGGCGGCGACGGCGTTGGCGAGCGTGCCGTCGTAGGACTTGCCGATCATGCCGGCGCGGCCGTTGTGCCAGCTCGCGGCCACCGGCGTGCCGTCCTGGCGGAACCCGGGGGCGCGGCCGTTCAGCCAGTCGATGACGGCCTTGCCCGCCGCGATGTCGGCCGCGGCGCCGACGTCCGGGCAGCCGTCGGACTTGGTGGTGCCGACCATGTCGACCAGCAGCACCGCGTAGCCGCGCGGCACGAAGTAGTTGTCGTAGAACAGCGGGAACTTCACCGGGGCGCCGGTGGCGTCGTAGCGCTTGCGCTCGGACTCGTTGCCGCGTCCGGCGTTGTCGTAGTAGGGGCTGTCGTCGATGATCACCGGGACCTTGAGGCCCTGCTCGGTCTCGCGGGGCCTGATGATGTCCACCGCGGCACGGTCCTTCGCGCCGTCCCCGTCGCTGTCGACGGGGGTCTCGACCAGGATGTGCTCGCGGATGGCGTCGGAGTAGGAGAAGACGGGCTGCGTGCGCCCGCCGGTGATCTGTACGGCCGGGTCGGCGGCTTGGGCGGTGGCGATGCCGCTCGGGACGGCCGTCAGCGCGAGGGTGACGCCGACGGCGCAGAGCGATCGGATGGATCGCCGCAAGGGGACCTCCGGGGGGTGTGCCGATCATGTACACGACACAGTTATCCCAGTGGACAAGCTGTGTAAATAGGGCACAAATCGACGGCATCACGTTATCCACAGGTCACACGGAGCCCGGGCGTAACCCGCCGGGCCCTCATAGAATCGGCCGGTGACCACCCCCGAGGACGACCACGGACGCCCGGTCCCCGAATGGGACGACGCCCCGCTCCCTGACGCCCCATGGCCGGCGGACGACGACTCCTGGCACGACGCGCCGGTGACCGCCGGGGAGAAGCCGTCCGGGGCGGGGGTGTACGAGGAGCTGTTCGGCGGGCGGGGTGAGGCGCCGCGGGACGCGATCGGGGCGTTGCGGCGCATCTTCGGGTACAGCGAGTTCCGGGGGAGCCAGAAGGAGATCATCGACCACCTCGTCGACGGCGGGGACGCGCTGGTGCTCATGCCGACCGGGGGCGGCAAGTCGCTGTGCTACCAGATCCCCGCGCTGGTGCGGCCCGGGGTCGGGGTGGTGGTGTCGCCGCTGATCGCGCTGATGCAGGACCAGGTGGACGCGCTGAACGCCGTGGGGGTGCGGGCCGGGTTCCTCAACTCGACGCAGGACCCCGAGACGCGGCGGGTGGTGGAGGCGGCGTTCGTCGCGGGGGAGCTGGACCTGCTGTACCTCGCGCCGGAGCGGCTGCGCACCGAGGCGACGATGCGGCTGCTCGACCGGGGCACGGTGTCGTTGTTCGCGATCGACGAGGCGCACTGCGTGGCGCAGTGGGGCCACGACTTCCGGCCCGACTACCTCGCGCTGTCCGCCCTGCACGAGCGCTGGCCTGACGTGCCGCGGGTCGCCTTGACGGCCACCGCGACCGATGCGACGCGGGCCGAGATCGCGACCCGGCTGAAGCTCGAGGACGCGCGCCACTTCGTCGCCGACTTCGACCGGCCCAACATCCAGTACCGCATCGTGCCCAAGAACGAGCCGAAGCGGCAGTTGCTCAAGCTGCTGCGCACCGAGCACGACGGCGACGCGGGCATCGTCTACTGCCTGTCGCGCACCTCGGTCGAGAAGACCGCCCAGTTCCTCGTGGAGAACGGCGTGCGGGCCCTGCCGTACCACGCCGGCCTGGACGCGGCCACCCGCGCCGCCAACCAGTCGCGGTTCCTGCGGGAGGACGGCGTGGTCATGGTGGCCACGATCGCGTTCGGCATGGGCGTCGACAAGCCTGACGTCAGGTTCGTCGCCCACCTGGACCTGCCGCGTTCCGTCGAGGGCTACTACCAGGAGACCGGCCGCGCCGGGCGCGACGGCCTGCCGTCCACCGCGTGGCTGGCGTACGGGCTGCAGGACGTCGTGCAGCAGCGGCGCCTGATCGACACCTCCGAGGGCGACGCCGCCCACCGGCGGCGCCTGGCCGTCCACCTGGACGCGATGCTGGCGCTGTGCGAGACGGTGGAGTGCCGCCGGGCCGGGTTGCTGGCGTACTTCGGCCAGAAGGCGGAGGGGTCCTGCGGCAACTGCGACACCTGCCTGTCCCCGCCCAAGGCCTGGGACGGCACGATCGCCGCGCAGAAGCTCCTGTCGACGGTGTGGCGGCTGCACCATGAGAGGCGCCAGAAGTTCGGCGCCGGTCAGGTGATCGACATCCTGCTGGGCAGGCGTACGCCCAAGATCGCTCAGTTCGGCCACGACAAGCTGACCGTGTTCGGGGTGGGCACCGACCTCACCGAAGCCCAGTGGCGGGCGGTGGTGCGCCAGCTCCTCGCCCAGGGGCTGCTGGGCGTGGAAGGCGACTACGGCACGCTGGTGATGACCGACACCACCGGCGAGGTGCTCGCCCGCCGCCGTCAGGTCATGCTCCGCCAGGATCCCGAGCGCGTCGCCCTCAACCCGCTGCGGCCCGCCAAGGCCGACGGGGAGCCCGGCCGGGCCCGCTCCGGCACCCAGCCCACCCTGACCGGCGGCCGTGCGGACCGCCCCGCCGCGCCGGGCGGCAAGCCCCGGCGGGCCGTGGCCGAGCTGCCCGAGCACGCCGTGCCCGTCTTCGAACGCCTCCGCGCCTGGCGCGCGGCGAGCGCCCGCGAGCAGGGGGTGCCCGCGTACGTCATCTTCCACGACGCCACGCTCCGCGAGATCGCCGCCGTCGCCCCGACGTCCCTCGCCGCCCTGAGCGAGGTCAACGGGGTCGGCGAGGCCAAGCTCGCCAAGTACGGCGAGCAGATTCTCGACCTGCTCGCGGGGAAGGAGGCGTCCGAGAGCCCGGGGAGCCCGGGGAGCCCGGGGAGTCAGGAGAGCTTGGAGAGCCCTGGGAGCCCGGAGGAGTCGCCCGCCTGAGGCGGTGTCCCGGTGTGGCTGCCGTGCGGGCTGGACGTGGGGCCCCGTGCGGTTGCCGTGAGGGCTGCAGGTGGGGTGTCGGTGCGGTTGCCGTGGGGGGGCTCGGTGTGGTTGTGGGGAGGCGTGGTGGGGGTTGGTGGGGGTAGCTACACGGCATGGCCGACAAATCGGGGCAGCATGAGGCCGTGGTCAAGGTTTTGCTTGATCGGTATGGGCGGACTTATGCGGAGGAGGCAGGAGTTGGGCTGGCGGACCGGCCCGGGGCGTTGTATCGGCTGCTGGTGCTGGCGACGCTGCTGAGTGCGCGTATATCGGCTGACATCGCGGTGGCGGCGGCGCGGGAGTTGTTCGAGGCGGGGTTCGGGACTCCCGAGGGCATGGCGGGGGCCGGGTGGCAGGAGCGGGTGGACGCGCTGGGGCGGGGGCACTACCGGCGGTATGACGAGCGGACCGCGACCATGCTGGGGGACGGGGCCGTGCTGCTCGACGAGCGGTGGCACGGTGATCTGCGCGAGCTGCGGGACGAGGGAGGCGGGGACGCGGACGCGATCCGCGGGCTGCTGACCACTTTCCCGGGGATCGGGCAGGTGGGCGCGGACATCTTCCTGCGTGAGGTGCAGGGGGTCTGGCCACAGGTGGCGCCCTACCTGGACAGGAAGGTGCTGGACGGCGCCCGCAAGGTCGGGTTGCCGCACCGGCCGGAGGCGCTGGCGGCCCTTGCGTGCTCCGACAAGTGCCTGGCCAGGTTCGCCGCCGCCCTGGTGCGGGTCGCGCTGGACAAGAAGGCGGCGGAGCGGGTGCGGGAGGAGGCCGCCGCGCAGGCCACCCGGTGAATCACCGGAGCCCGGCTTGGGCGTGCCGGGGTGCGAAGGGCGGGTCGGTGAATCACCGGAGCCCGGCTTGGGCGTGCCGGGGTGCGAAGGGCGGGTCGGTGAATCACCGGAGCCCGGCTTGGACGTGCCGGGGTGCGAAGGGCGGGTCGGTGAATCACTGGAGCTGGCTTGGGTGTGCCGGGAGGGTAGAGCCGGTCGGATGAGCTCGTGGTGCTGGTGGGCCGGTTTCGGATGGTGGCACTGCTGTGGAGGGGGCGTGGTTACTCTGCGTTCGCATTGACAACTCGTAGGCGACCACCGAGCATTGATTACCCATCTTGATTTTTCGGATATGCACGGTCGGACAACTGGCGCGAGGGCGGTCGAAATGGACGAGGTGCCCAACCCCGAGGATGGTCTTGACGGTATTGAGCTGGAAATATCCGAGCTGGACCTGAGCACCATCGATTCTCTGGAGGGGACGGCGCTCGGCACCATTCTGGGTGATCTCTATCGGGCGGAGCGGGACATCACCGTCGACGGGTCGCCGCTCGGCCAGATCTTCAGTTCGCACAGTTCGCACAGCCGGTTCAGCTCGTTCAGTTCATTCAGCTCCTTCAGTTCATTCAGCTCCTTCAGCTCGTTCAGTTCGCACAGCTCGACCTCGTGGGCGAGGTAGCCGCCGCGTTCGGGGGAAACGCGGAGGACACGGCCGCGGAGCCGTTCAAATCGTTCATCTGCAAGGTCGCGTCGCGGTGCAACCTGGACTGCGACTACTGCTACGTCTACCACCACGCCGACCAGTCGTGGCGGGACCAGCCGCAGCGCATGTCACTGGCCACGGCGGCGCAGCTCGGGCGGCGGATCAACGAGCACGCGGTGGCGCACGGCCTCGGGCGGGTCGACTTCATCCTGCACGGCGGGGAGCCGCTGCTGCTCGGGGTGGACTACCTGCGCGCACTGTGTGAGACCGTGACGGCCCACGCGCCTGACGTGCGTATCCGGTGGAACGGGCAGACCAACGGGACCGAGTTCACCGACGAGGTGCTGAAGTTCTGCGAGGAGTGGGACGTCTGCTTCGGGCTCAGCATCGACGGGCCCCGGGCGGCCAACGACCGGCACCGGGTGGACCACGCGGGACGGTCGACGTTCGACCAGGCCGAGCGGGCGCTTAGGTTGCTGAGCGGGCGTGGGCGGCGGCACTGGGGCGGGGTGCTCGCGGTGATCGACCTGGAGTCCGACCCGGTCGAGACGTACGCGTACCTGCGGGCGTTCGAGCCGCCGTCCATCGACTTCCTGCTGCCGCTCGGGCACCACGACATGCGGCCCCCGGGCAAGGAGACGAGCCTGTCCGGCACGCCGTACGCGGACTGGCTGCTCGCGATCTTCGACGTGTGGTACCACGAGCGTCCGCAGCCGATCAGGATCCGCCGGTTCCGCGACGTCATCGGGCTCTACCTCGGCGCGACCCGCAGCTCCGAGGAGTGGGGCCTCCAGCCGGTCGACTTCATCGTCGTGGAGAGCAACGGCGAGATCCAGGCGGTGGACACGCTCAAGGTGACGTACCCGGGCGCGTGCCGGCTCGGCATGGACGTCTTCCGGCACAGCTTCGACGACGCCCTCACCTCGCCGATGGTGCGGGCCCGGCAGCAGAACTGGCGCACGCTCGGCGAGACCTGCCGCCGGTGCGACGTCGTGCGCATCTGCGGCGGCGGGTACTTCCCGCAGCGCTACTCACGTGAGGACGGGTTCCAGAACGTCTCGGTGTACTGCGCGGATCTGATGAAGCTGATCCGGGTGGTCACCGGCACCGTACGGCGGGACCTCGCGGCCCTGCCCCGGCAGACCGAAAGGCGAACGCGGTGACCGCACGACTCGACACCTCGACGATCGCGTCCCTGGTGACGCCACGCGGCTGGACCGAGGAGAACCGGGCGATCTTCGCGGCGCGGTACTACAACACGCTGCTCGGGGTGCGGCGGCTGCGCGACCTCCTGGCGGAGTGCTGCCCGGAGTCCCTGGCGGAGTCCGGCTTCGAGGACGCGTTCGCGGCGTTGTCCTCGGCGCCCGCGCCGGCGCAGCACAAGGTGCTCGGCCACCCCAGCGGGGGTTTCTGGGTGGACGTGGCGTGGAACCTGGTACGGCGGCGGGCGCACGAGCGTTTCCCGCGCATGCACGTGGTGCCCCACCTGCAGGAGTTCACCCGCTTCGCCCTGGCAGCCAGGTACCTGTCCGGCCAGGGACGGATGTCGGCCGTGGTCCGCACCGACGAGGGCGGCCGGGTGGCCCTCCCCGGCACCGGCGTCTGCCTGCGCCCCGGCACCGGCCCGTACACCCGGGTCAGGGTCACCGTCGAGGACGGCGAGGTGGCGGGCGAGCGCGACCTGGTCCCGTCCCTGGACGCCGGCCCCGAACTCAACTGGCTGGACGCCGACCTCCGCCTCGGCGGCCGCACCCCGTACCTGTTCGCGGACCTCCCGCCCGGCGAGGCCCGCCACTGGGCCCGCACCCTGGACGGCCACTTCGCCACCGTCGCCGAGGTCTGCCCGCCCCTCGCCGCCGAGCTGGCCGGCGGCCTGCGCGCCCTGGTCCCCATCCGCTCCCACGACCCGTCGGTCCACGTGAGCGGCAGCTTCCGCGAGGCCCCCGGCCTGGTCGCCCTCTCCCTGGGCACGCCCCTGGCGACGATGGAGGCCCTGGTCCACGAGTACGGCCACCAGAAGCTGTACGCGGTCCTGGCCCTGGACCCGCTCGTCGTGGCCGACCCCGGCGAGGCCGTCCACTACTCCCCGTGGCGCGACGACCCCCGCCCCCTGAGCGGGCTCCTGCAGGCGACGTTCACCTTCGTGGCGGTCCTCCACTTCTACCGCACCGTCCTCGAATCCCCCGGCACCGCGGGCCTGGACCCCGGCCCCGTGATCGCCCGCGCCTACCACCTGTCCGGCCAGGTGACCGACGGCCTCGCGACGCTCCGGGGCCACGCCGCCTTCACCCCCCTCGGAACCGCCCTCATGGAGGAGATGACCACCCGTCTGGCCGACCACACCGCCCACCTCCCCGTCCCGCCCCCGGCGGACCGCACCCGGATCGACACCCGCCGCGCCGCCCACCGCGGCCGCTGGACCGAACGCCACGGCAGGCCCCGCGCGTCCGCCCCCGTGGAGGTGCCGTACGTCCGGGGCGAGCGGGACGCGGAGACGCTGCGGGCGCTGGGGTTGCCCGCCGGCTGGTCGGCCGGCTCGATCGTGCGGCGGTGGTACCCGGGGGACTCGCTGCTGGAGAGGGTGCGCGAGGTGGCCGGCGACGTCGTGTTGCCGCACACGGCGGTGGGGGAGTCGCTGGTCGCCGACCTCGCGGCGGGCCATCTGGCGTACGTGCGGGGGCAGTACGAGACCGCGGCCGAACGGTACGCGGCGTGTGTGCGCCACGAGCCGCGCAGCCCGTACTTCTGGCAGTGTTACGCCTTCGCGCTGCGGCATCTCGGCAGGCACGGGGAGGCGTTGTACATCCTCACGCACACCGGTGAGCTGATGGCCCTGGGGAGCGCGCCGCGGCCCGGGGGAGACGTGCGGGAGACGCCGGAAGCGGTGGCGTGGGGCCTGGACCTGCCGCCGGCGCGGGACACGGTGCGGGCCGCGGTGGCGCTGCCGTTCGATGCCCCGGCGGCCGAGGCGGTGCGGCACAGCCGGTACGGCGGGTTCGTGGAGGCGACGCTCGGAGGCGCGCAACTTCCCACGTTGATCGCGGTGGCGCACGGCCTCAAACCCGCGATGGACGCCTGGATCCCGCTGGAGGGCTGGCAGGCCTTCCAGCGGACGGTGCGGGCACTTGGGCTGCGGCACCACGTGGACGCCTGTTTCGACCGCCATTCCGAGCAGGTGGGCCGGGTCCCGGCCGACCAGTTGACGACCACGCGGGCCGCGTTCAGCCGGTCGCTGACCCCCGGCACCGAGGCGCACGTGTTCCTGGCCAGGGACCAGGAGGCCCTGGACCGGGTGGTGGGCTCCGGCTGGTACCCGCTGATCGTGGACGGGAAGGTCGTCAACAAGCACCGGGCCGACCATGACACCTTCGGGGACGCCCTGGGCTACCCGGAGTGTTGCCAGGAGTTCTTCCGCCACCGCAACAACTGGAACGACGACAACACCTACTACGCCGCCCTGCTCGCCACCGAAGGCGAACCGTCCATCCTGTGCAACCCGTTCCCCCGGCACACCATCTTCGGACTCGTCCCGTACATGCCGTGCTCGTACTCCTGCCCGGAGACGATGAAGTTCGCCGGACGCCTGCGCGACGTCATCGCCGCCGAACTCCCCGGCTACTGGACCGCCATCGAACGGGCCCTGAGCAAGCCGCTCCTGTGCGTGTCGGAGCTGAAGATGTACTGGTTCACCGGCGAGTCCGTCCACAGGGACGGCACCGCGACCCACATCCGCTACACCGGCGTCGAGTCCCTCTACCCCATAGAGTCCACCGACCCCGTGCACGCCCTCCTGTCCCGCGGCGACCGCTGCACTCTCGACGGCGACATCCTGTACGTCCACGAGGGCGACACCCTGGCAGGCACCCACCGCACCCGCGGCGACCGCCACGGCCCCGAGTGCCCGTTCGTGCTCACCTTCGGGCCCTGATCAGGCCTCGCTCGATCATGCGGCACGGGTGAAAATCGTCAATCAACAGATTTGAGGCGACCCGCCTCGGCTTGCCGTTGACAAGCCATTCCTGGCACACCTTCTCCGGAAACAAGGCTGTAGCTGCTGCAGCGCCTTTGGAGCGGATTTGGAGGACATTGCCGGAGTCTCTTGGAGGTAACCACAAAGCCAAGAAGGGACTTCAAATGCGTGCTTTTTCCGCAGCGGTGGCCCGAGGGTCGGGGACACACGCGAGGTGGCGCGTCGGACTGGTGATGGCACTGGCGGCTGGGGCGGCGCTTGCGTTTTCCCCCGCCGCGGCGGCCGATCCCGTTCCTCGGCCGGCACCGGCTGAGGTCGACGCCGCGCGAACGGTCGCGCCGTGCGACCCGGCGGGCCCCAACTCCACCGATTCTCGCTTGGCCGCGGAGCTGAATGGCAAGCTCACGGCCAAGTTGCAGGGTTACATGTCGGCGTACCGGGTTTCGTGCGCACGCATGGTCGTCAAAGCGGTCAAGGACCGAGGGTTGCATCTCAGGGCGGCTGTGATCGCCATCACCACCACGATCGTGGAAAGCAGTATCGAGAACATCGACGTGGAACTCGACCACGACAGCCTCGGATTGTTCCAGCAGCGGGCCACGTGGGGCACCAGGGATCAGCGTCTCGACCCCATCTGGGCCACCAATGCGTTCCTCAACAAGATGCTGTCGGAATACCCGAACAACACCTGGCTGAACGCACCCATCGGTGAGGTGTGCCAGAGCGTCCAGGTCTCGGCGTTTCCCGAGCGATACCAGCCTGAGGCCGGTGACGCCCAGATCATCGTGGACGCCATAATCGCGTCTGCGGAAGCGCCCGCACCTCCTGCCGGCGATGCCGGGGTGCGGGCGGATTTCAATGGTGACGGCCGTGACGACGTGGCCGGTCTCTACGATTACGGTGACGCCAGCGCCGCGCTGTGGGTGTGGACGGCCGGTCAGGACGGTAGCTTGCAGGCCCCGGTGCGGGTCTGGCAGTCGGGTACCTGGGATGCCGCGCGTACCAAGGTGGTCGGTGGTGACTTCAACGGCGATGGTCGTGGCGATGTCGGTGCGCTGTATGACTATGGTGACGCCAGCGCCGCGCTGTGGGTGTGGACGGCCGGTCAGGGGGGTGCCTTCCAAGCCCCGGTGCGGGTCTGGCAGTCGGGTACCTGGGATGCCGCGCGTACCAAGTTGGTCGGTGGGGACTTCAACGGCGATGGTCGTGATGATGTCGGCGCGCTGTATGACTACGGCAACGCCTCCAGTGCGTTGTGGTCCTGGAGCGCGACTTCGACCGGCATCTTGCAGGCCCCGGTGCGGGTCTGGCAGTCCGGTACTTGGGATGCCGCGCGTACCAAGGTGGTCGGTGGTGATTTCAACGGCGATGGTCGTGATGATGTCGGCGCGCTGTATGACTACGGCAACGCCTCCAGCGCGTTGTGGTCCTGGAGCGCGACTTCGACCGGCATCTTGCAGGCCCCGGTGCGGGTCTGGCAGTCGGGTACCTGGGATGCCACGCGTACCAAGCTGGTCGGTGGTGACTTCAACGGCGACGGCCGTGACGATGTCGGCGCGCTGTACGACTACGGCAACGCCTCCAGCGCGTTGTGGTCTTGGACCGCGACTTCGACCGGCATCTTGCAGGCCCCGGTGCGGGTCTGGCAGTCGGGTACCTGGGATGCCACGCGTACCAAGCTGGTCGGTGGTGACTTCAACGGCGACGGCCGTGACGACGTCGGCGCGCTGTACGACTACGGCAACGCTTCCAGCGCGTTGTGGACGTGGACCGCGACCTCTACCGGCACCCTGCAGGCCCCGGTGCGGGCCTGGCAGTCCGCCACCTGGGACGCCACCCGCACCAAACTCCTCTGACTGACGGACTGACAAGGCCGAGTTACCGGCTCTGAACCGCGCCGTGGTTCGCACATCGGGGCATCCCACGCCCCGGCGAACCCGGCGCGGTTCACGTATATCGCTCGTTCAGCGGCGTTACACCGCTTTTGGATGGTCTTTGCAGACATCACAACCATGCTTCCCCATGAACGTACGAGTGGAAGGGGAGCCCCTTGAGACAGTCCTTTGGCCGTTTGGTCGCAACTGCTGTGGCCCTGGCCGTATCGGCGGCCACCGCGCTGGCGATGACCGCCACGCCCGCCGCCGCGGCGACGCGAAGCAGCATCGTCGACATCGCGGAAAGAGAGATGGCCGACGCTCAGCGCAATATCGAGCGACCCGCCGGCAGTAATTGCAACTACTACACCGGTGTCTTCCGGGAGTGGAAGCCGTCGAGCGGATGCGGTTCCGCGGACGGTGTTCAATTCCGGGACAGCGACTGGTGCGCCGACTTTTCCAAGTACGTATGGAGGGCGGCGGGAGTCACCCACGCGGACATCGCCGAACTCAACGGAGGAGTCCTGACGGGCTGGGCCGCGTCGTTCAAGGACTACGGCACCAAATATGGCACCTGGCATACCAGGGCAAGCGGTTACACCCCGCTGCCCGGTGATGCCGTGGTCTTCGACTGGGACCAGAGCGGCGACATCGACCACGTCGGCATCGTGACGTCGGCCAACTCCAGCACGATCACCACGATCGAAGGCAACAGCAGCGATCGGATCAAGGCGAACAGCTACTCCCGCGGCAACGTCGACATCGTGGGCTACAGCGCCCCGCTCGGGATCACCCCGGACCTGCCGCCCCCCTCTGTCCCCCCTGCCGGCGACTCCGGGGTGCGGGCGGATTTCAATGGTGACGGCCGTGACGACGTGGCCGGTTTCTACGACTACGGTGACGCCAGCGCCGCGCTGTGGGTGTGGACGGCCGGTCAGGACGGCAGCCTGCAGGCGCCCGTGCGGGCCTGGGAGTCGGGTACCTGGGATGCCACGCGTACCAAGCTGGTCGGTGGTGACTTCAACGGCGATGGTCGTGGCGATGTCGGCGCGCTGTATGACTATGGTGACGCCAGCGCCGCGCTGTGGGTGTGGACGGCCGGTCAGGGTGGTGCCTTCCAAGCCCCGGTGCGGGTCTGGCAGTCGGGTACCTGGGATGCCACCCGTACCAAGCTGGTCGGTGGGGACTTCAACGGCGACGGCCGTGACGACGTGGCCGGTTTCTACGATTACGGTGACGCCAGCGCCGCGCTGTGGGTGTGGACGGCCGGTCAGGACGGCAGCCTGCAGGCGCCCGTGCGGGCCTGGGAGTCGGGTACCTGGGATGCCACGCGTACCAAGTTGGTCGGTGGTGACTTCAACGGCGACGGTCGTGGCGATGTCGGCGCGCTGTATGACTATGGTGACGCCAGCGCCGCGCTGTGGGTGTGGACGGCCGGTCAGGACGGCAGTCTGCAGGCGCCCGTGCGGGCCTGGGAGTCGGGTACCTGGGATGCCACGCGTACCAAGTTGGTCGGTGGTGACTTCAACGGCGATGGTCGTGATGATGTCGGCGCGCTGTATGACTACGGCAACGCCTCCAGCGCGTTGTGGTCCTGGAGCGCGACTTCGACCGGCACCCT
This sequence comes from Sphaerisporangium sp. B11E5, assembly GCF_039871875.1. Lineage (NCBI taxonomy): Bacteria > Bacillati > Actinomycetota > Actinomycetes > Streptosporangiales > Streptosporangiaceae > Sphaerisporangium > Sphaerisporangium sp. B11E5. The sequence goes on from NZ_JBDPMD010000002.1 coordinate 248,522, forward strand.
GCAGGCCCCGGTGCGGGTCTGGCAGTCGGGTACTTGGGATGCCGCGCGTACCAAGTTGGTCGGTGGTGACTTCAACGGCGACGGCCGTGACGATGTCGGCGCGCTGTACGACTATGGCAACGCCTCCAGTGCGTTGTGGTCCTGGAGCGCGACTTCGACCGGCACCCTGCAGGCCCCGGTGCGGGTCTGGCAGTCGGGTACCTGGGATGCCACGCGTACCAAACTCCTCTGACCAGCGCAGCGCCCTGTCGTTGAGGTCCTGAAGCAAGCGAAGATCCCGTCTGATTTCGCCAGCAGACGGGATCTTCGCTTGCTCGAAGGCGACCGCCGTCCGGCAAGGTGCTGACAGTTTCGGGCGACTACTGAAAGTTTCGCGTTCCGCATGATCCCGGACCATCCTGGCAATCCTGACATCGCAGGTCAGGTGACGAATGCCTCATCAGTGAGGATCGGCGGTCATTGCCGGGCGGAACATCGGATCTATACCGTGCGTGAATCCGGGCAGCAAACTGGGCGGCCACCACCGTATCGGCCGGGGAGTTCGTGATGCGCAAACGCTTGGCTCTTATCCTTGCATTCTGGGCGTCGGTCGTGACCGCGGTGGTGGTGCTGGTGAACCCACCGTCCGCGGGGGCGCTGATCGGCGGTTTCGACTACGGCCGGGCGCAGCAGGTGGCCTCGGGGCTCACCGTGCCCTGGGGCATGGCGTTCCTGCCCGACGGCAGCGCGCTGGTCGCCGAGCGCAACAGCGGGCGCATCATGCAGGTGCGGGTGGGGTCCGCGGCGACGCAGGTGGCCACCATCTCGGGTGTGTCGGCGCAGGGCGAGAGCGGGCTGATGGGCCTCGCGGTGTCGCCGACCTACGCCAGCGACCAGTGGGTGTACGCCTACTACACCACCTCGACGGACAACCGCCTGATCCGGTTCCGGCTGAGCGCTCCGGGGTCGCCGCAGGTGCTGTTGTCCGGTGTGCCGCGCGCCTCGTTCCACGACGGCGGCCGTATCGCGTTCGGCCCGGACGGCATGCTCTACCTCAGCACCGGTGACGCCGGGACCACCGCCAACGCGCAGAACACCAGCTCCCTGGCCGGCAAGATCCTTCGCATGACGCCCACGGGCGGTGTGCCGGCGTCCGGCAACCCGTTCGGCAACTCGCTGGTGTACAGCTACGGCCACCGCAACCCGCAGGGCCTGGCCTGGGACGCGCAGGGCCGTCTGTACGCCGCCGAGTTCGGCCAGAACACCTGGGACGAGATCAACCAGATCGTCGCCGGCGGGAACTACGGCTGGCCCACCTGTGAGGGCCGCTGCAACAACTCCCAGTTCCGCGACCCCATCGTGACCTGGACCACCGCCGAGGCGTCGCCGAGCGGCCTGGCGTACGCGAACAACACGCTGTTCGCCGCCGCGCTGCGCGGTACCCGCCTGTGGACGGTCCCGCTGAACGGCTCCGGCGGCGCGGGCACCCCGGTCGCCGAGCTGCAGGGCCAGTACGGCCGTCTGCGCACGGTCATGCTCGGCCCGGACGGGTGGTTGTGGTTCACCACCAGCAACCGTGACGGCCGCGGGTCGCCGTCCGCCGCCGACGACCGCGTCATGCGCATCCCGCCGACCGGTGTCACGCCCACGGCCACCCCGACGGTCACCCCCACGGTGACCCCGACCGTGACCCCCACGGTGACCCCGACCGTCACGCCCACGGTGACCCCGACGGTGACCCCGACGACCGGCCGTAGCTGCACCGCGACCTACCGGGTCGTCAACCAGTGGAACAACGGCTTCCAGGGCGAGCTGAACGTCCGCAACAACGGCACGGTCGGCATCACCTCGTGGACCGTCACCTTCGCCTTCCCGAACGGCCAGACGATCACTCAGCTCTGGAGCGGTTCCTACACCCAGTCCGGGAGCAACGTGACGGTACGGCCCGCCAACTGGAACGCCAACCTCGCCCCGAACTCCGCCACCACGGTCGGCTTCAACGGGTCCTGGTCCGGAACCAACGGTGTACCCGCCCCCGTGAGCTGCAGCGCCACGTAGGCAGCGCGGGACACCCCCGAGGCCGCGGGTGCGGCGAGCCCCTGACCTGGCCCGCACCCGCGGCCCACTTCCCTCACGAGGACCCCGGCACGCACCCGTGCCGGGGTCCTTCCGGTTCCAGGTGGTTCTAGGTGGCGATCAGCCGCCCGGCGTGCTCGGTCTCGCCCGGCGTGATGGCGGCGGGGCCGCTCCCGCGCAGGCGCCAGCGGGTGACGGCGCCGTCCGGGCCCGTCTGGGCACCGGAGGCCAGGGCATTGTCGATGCGGCGCCGCACCTCCGGCTCGTCGCGGGGCTCGGCGGCGAACAGGACGCGCAGGCGCACCTCGTCGGCGTCGCGGTCGGTGTGGCAGTGGTGGGGGGCCAGCGGGCAGGGAGGCGGGTGCTCCCAGTGGCCGCACAGCGCCACGGTGACGGCCGCGCCGAGGGCCCGCTCGTCCCCGCCGGGGGACAGGACGGCCACGGCCTCGTGGGCGAACGCTTCACGCATCTCCCCAGCGTCTCGCGGGAACCCCGCCGCGGCCAGCCCTTACAGTCACCACCGTGACGATCGTGCGTTCCCTGCTGCTGTTCGTGCTCGCCGCGCTCGCCGAGATCGGCGGCGCCTGGCTGGTCTGGCAGGGGGTGAGGGAGCAGCGCGGCCTGCTGTGGATCGGCGCGGGCTTCGTCGCCCTCGGCCTGTACGGCCTGGTCGCCACCTTCCAGCCGGACGCCGCGTTCGGCCGGGTGCTCGCCGCGTACGGCGGCGTGTTCGTCGCCGGGTCCCTCGTGTGGGGCGTGGTGGTGGACGGCTTCCGGCCGGACCGCTGGGACGTCGTCGGCGCGGCCGTCTGCGTCGTCGGCGTGCTGGTCATCATGTACGCCCCGCGCGGCTGACCGGAACTCCCCGCCGCCCCCGGACGTCGTGCCTGACATGATCATTATTTCCGGGAAGCTGCACGTGGTGGACAGGGACTCCTACCTGGAGGGCTGCAGGAAGGTCGTCGAACAGGCCAGGAGCGCCCCGGGGTGCCTGGACTTCGCGTTGTCGGCGGACCTGCTCGACCCGGCGCGGATCAACGTGTACGAGCGCTGGGAGTCGGACGCGGCGCTGGAGACGTTCCGAGGCGCCGGCACGGAGGAGGGACAGGCGGCGCAGATCCTGGACGCGGAGGTGGCGCGGTACCGCGTCTGCGGCGTCGAAGCGCCGTAGAGGTGCGTGCGGGGCGCCGGGTCACGCGCCGGCGCGGCGGTAGTCCCTGATCGTGACGGCGGTGGCCGCCGCGCGGATGGGCTCGGTGACGCGGCGGATCACGCGTTCCCTGCCGGGCAGGCGGGGCATGAGCCGCAGCATCAGCATCTGGAAGCGGATCGCCGTACGCGACCGCAGCACCATGCCCTTGAGGTTGCTCTCGGCGAGTTTCTGGTTCTCGGTCACGTAGTGCCGCATCTCCCGCTCATAGGCGGCGAACGCGGCCGCGTGGTCGCCGCCCGCCTCGGCGAGGCAGCCCGCCAGCACGTACGCGCCGACGAGGGCCAGGCTGGTGCCCTGGCCGGACGCCGGTGAGGGGCCGTACGCGGCGTCGCCGACGAGGACCACCCGGCCCGACGACCAGCGGTCCATGCGCACCTGGCTGATCGAGTCCAGGTAGAAGTCCGGCGCGTCCGCCATGGCGGCGAGCAGGCGCGGGACCTCCCAGCCCTGACCGGCGAACAGCTCGGCCATGAGCTTCTTCTGCGCGGCGACGTCCCGCCGGTCGTACTCCTGCGACGGCGAGGTGAACAGGAAGATCGCCTTGGCGCCGGCGTCCCGCCGGGTGGCGTACATGCCCATGCTCCTGCCGGGCACCGGGTGCATCATCTCGGTGCGGTCCAGCCCGAGGTGGTTGGGCACCGTGAAGATCGAGATGTGGTGCCCGAGGTCGCGCACGTACCGCGACTCCTCGCCGAAGGCCAGGTCGCGCACGGTGGAGTGCAGCCCGTCGGCCCCCACCACCAGGTCGAACGTGCGGGGCGGGCCGTTCTCGAAGGTGACCTCCACGCCCTCGGGCGTCTCACGCATGCTCGCCACGGAGTCGCCGTAGATGTACTCCACGCCTTCGGTGGCCTCACGCAGGACGCGCGCCAGGTCCCCTCGCATGATCTCGGCGTCGTCGCCCTCCCGGCCGCCGAACAGGTCGGCGTCCATGCTCGCCACCTCGCGGCCGGCCGCGTCCACGAACCGGGCGACGCGCATGCCGGTGGCGTGGCGGCGCACCTCGTCCAGCAGGCCCATGCGGGCGACGACCTCCAGGGCCGCGCCCCGGATGTCGATCTTGTAGCCGCCGTCCCTGGGCCCGGGGGCGCGCTCCACGACGGTCGGGCGGAAGCCGTGGCGGCGCAGCCAGAAGGCGAGGGCGGGGCCGGCGACGCTCGCGCCGGAGATCAGGATGTTCGTCATGCCCCTGACTGTACAAACGTCTCATACGGATGTCTAGTACAAATGTCCAAGACATCCGTCTGAGACATGTACTAAGCTTCGGGCCATGGGAAACCGGGAAGACCTGCTCGCCGGGGCCAAGCGCTGCCTGATGGAGAAGGGCTACGCCGCCACCACCGCCCGCGACATCGCGGCGGCCGCGGGCACGAGCCTCGCCTCCATCGGCTACCACTTCCGCTCCACGAAGGCCCTGCTCGACGCGGCCCTCGTGGAGGCCATGGCGGAGTGGGGCCATGAGATCGAGCAGGCCCTCGCCTCCGCCCCGCCCGGCGCGACCCCCGCGGCGCGGTTCGAGGCGATCTGGTCGCGCATCATCGAGTCCTACGACCGGACGCGCCCGCTGTGGGCCGTGCAGTTCGAGCTCCTCGCCCAGATGGAACGCAGGCCCGAGGTGCGCGAGGCCTTCGCCGCGGCCAACCGTCAGGGCCGCCTCGGCCTCGCCGAGCTGTTCGGCCTCGACCCGGCCGCCGACGAGAAGAAGGCCATGGCCGTGGGCGCCTTCCACCAGGCGCTCCTCGCCGGCATGGCCTCCCAGTGGCTGGTCGACCCCGGCCGGACGCTCACGCCGTCCGACCTCGCCGGCGCGCTGCGCGCCGTCGCGGAGAGCCTCGGGCCCGAATGACGCCCGGCTCAGCTCCCGGTGAGGCCGCCGGGGATGCGGGACTCGATGCGTTCCCGGGCGTGCGGGCAGTCGCCGAAGTCGTGCGGGCAGCTCAGGGCGTGCTCGATGAGGCTCTTGGCGGCCTGGGCCTCCGCGATGCGGCGGTCGAGCACGGCGAGGTGCTCCTTCAGCAGATCGGCGTGGTCCATCGGGTCGCCGGTGGACAGCAGCTCGGCGAGCGTGCGCAGGCTGAGGCCGGCCTCCTTGCCCATGAGGATCATCGCGACCCGGCGCAGGTCGGCGTCGCCGTAGCGGCGGTGCCCGCTCTCGTGCCGGGCGGGCGCGAGCAGGCCGGCGTTCTCCCAGTGGCGCAGCACGTGAGCAGGGAGCCCGAACCGGGCGGCCAGCTCGCCGATGGTCAGGCTTGACTTCATGTGCACATTAACCTCCATCGTGGCCGCATGAGCAACGTCGATCGCCCGGCCCCGGTGGCCGCGTCATGAACCTCCTGGATCGCGTGCTGCTGTCGGGCACGGTCGAGGAGTGCGAGCCCCTCACCTCGCGCGTGCGCCGCGTCCGGATCGCCGGCCCGGCCCTGCGCGGGCTCGGCTGGGTGCCCGGGCAGCACGTCCGCCTCAAGGTGGGCGACCTGCTGACGCCCCGCGCGGTGCTGAGCGGGTTCCGCGACGTGCTGCGCAGCTACTCGGTCTGGCACTACGACACCGGCGGCGCACTGGAGGTGTGCGTGCTCGACCACGCCGGGGCCGGGCCGGGCGCGCTTTGGGCGCGGCGGGCCGTCGCGGGGCAGCGGGTGCTGCTGACCAGGCCGGAGGGGCGGCTGGTGCCGCGGCCCGGGGCGCCGTACCACCTGTTCGCGGGGGACGAGACGGCGGCGGTGGCGTTCGGCGCCATGCTGCGCGTCCTGCCGGAGGAGGAACGGGTGTGCGGGGCCCTCACCGTCCCCGCCGCGGGCGACCGGCTGCCGTTGCCGCGCTCGGGCGAGCTGACCTGGGTGCACGGGGACGGCGTGGCGGACCCGGACGCGCTGGTGCGGGCGGTCCGCGGGATGTCCCTGCCTTCGGAGCCCGGCACGGCCTATGTCGCGGGGGAGGCGCGGGCGTGCCAGTCGGTGGTGCGGCACCTGGTGCGGGAGCGGGGGTGGCCGCGGGCGTCGGTACGGGTGAAAGCGTTCTGGGCACCCGGAAAGCGAGGAATGGATTAGCCGTTTATGGCGGGTCACGCCCCGCCGGATCCGTTCCGGCTCGCGTATTCCGCCGCCTTACCGGGATGATCCGAATGGTGATACCGGCCCTTGACTGCTCCCAGGACAGTACCTAACCTCCTAGCAAACAACTTTCGGCCGATCTCTGAAACTTTCAGAGGCCGGTGGAGGCGGGATAAAAGCGGAATGCCGGCCGGGAGACCTTGGTAAAGGGCTTCCATTCACAAAGGCGACCATGCCAGCTCGATTCTTGTGCCCGGAATTCATTTCAGTACGGGCCGGTCGATCGATGTGCTTTTCCGTGGCGTGGTTTCCCGTCGTCCTCGAAGGATCAGGGCGGTGAGCGCGCCGGTCCGCTGGGCGGCGCCCGCGCCGGTGCTGATCGAGCAGGAGCCGCTGGCCGTCCCCTTCGCGGGGGCACGCGGCGGCGAGGGCCCGGTGACGCTCGGCCAGACCAACATCCTGTGCTGGCTCGACGGCCAGCCGGTGCACCACGCGTGGATGCGCCGCCCGCTCGGCCCGCCGCCCGGCTGCACGGTCGCGGACGTCACGGCGACCCTCGCGGTGCTGCTCGCCCGGTACGAGGGGCTGCGCACCACGTACGGCGAAGGGCCGGTGCAGCGGGTCGCCGCCTCGGGGGAGTTCCCGGTCGAGCGGTACTCCGAGAGCCCGGGGCCCGGCGAGGCGACGCGGGGCGGGGACGTGCTGACCGGCGCACTCGGCGCGGTGCTGGACGCCCGTCCGCCGCTCGACCCGCGTGAGGCCGCGCTGCGGGTGGCCCTGGTGACCGAGGGGGACGCCGTGCGGGCGGGTGTGGTGGAGTACTCGCACCTCGCCGCGGACCTCCAGGCGGTGGCCGTCCTGGACCGGGAGATCGCCGAGATGCTGCGCGACCCCGCGCTGCGCGAGGCCGGTCCGGTGCGGCACCAGCCCCTCGACCAGGCACACGCGGAACGGGAACCGCGTACGGCGCGGCGGATCGCCGGTGCGCTCGAACACTGGGAGGACGTGCTGCGCGCCGCCCCGCAGTGCGCCTACCCGGCCGCGCGGACCGGCGGGCCGGGTGGCGCGGGGTACGCCGAGATGCGGTCGGAGGCGGCGGCCGGGGCGCTGGCGCACGTGGCGGCGCGCACCGGGCTCAGCCGTACGGCCGTCGTGCTCGCCGCGGTGTGCGCGCTGCTGTACCGGCGCACCGGGCACCCGGAGTGCACACTGGTCACGCTGACGAGCAACCGGTTCGCCCCCGAGGCGGTCGGCTACGTGGGCACGCTGGTGCAGGGCGTGCCGCTACGGGTGGACGCGGACGCCCCGGGCTTCGACGAACTGGCCCGCCGCGCACGCCTCGCCGTGCTCCGCGCCGCCCGGCACGGCCTGTACGACGCGGCGGAACGCACCCGGCTCGCCGAGCGCGTGCAGTGGGAACGCGGCGTGCGGCTCAGCCTCGACCCGGTGTTCCACAGCCGGGTCGCCGGCCCGCCCCCCGGGCCGCCGCCTCCTCTGGATGAGGTGCGCGCCGCACGGTCCCGCACGAGCGTCACCCGGGGGTCCCGGGCCGCCACGGAGGTGACGGTGGCCTTCAACCTGCTCCAGGCCGATGACACGGTACGCCTGCGCCTGCACACCGGCCACCTCGACCGCCTGCCGCCCGGCGCGCTGGAGGACATGCTGCTGGCCGTCGAACGTCTGCTGGTGGAGGCCGCCGCCGGCGACCTGCCGCCCGGCCGCGTCACCGAGGCCCTCGCCGTCGAGCCCGTCCCCGCCGGCTCCGGCTGGCTCCGGGCCGGCTCCTGCTGGGTCGAGCCCGCCGAAGTGCGGCGGCTGCTCGCGGACGTCCTGGCGCCCGCCCCCTTCCTGCTGTCCTGCGACACCGGCCGCCTGGTCGCGTACCTGGCCGTCACCCCCGGGATCGGCACCCCCGCGCAGGCCCACGCCCGCTGCATGGCCGCCCTCCCCGGCCGCCCGACCGCCATGGCCCCGGCCCACTACGTGCTCTGCGACCGCCCCCCGCGTGACCCCACCGACCCCTGCGGCTGGTGGCGACGTCCGGTGGTGGCGGAGGGATCGGGACGCGCATGACGGACCGCGCGACAGAAGGGCACCGGACGCCGCACGCGCGGGTGGGCGGCCGGGCCGGGGAGGTGCGCGGCCGGGCGGCGGATCCGGGTGACGAGGAGACGGTGCTCGGGCTCTGGCTGGCGAACGTGCGCGCCTGTCCGGAGCGGGCCGCGATCCGTACGCGGCGGCGTACGGTCTCGTACCGCGAGCTCGAACGGCAGGCCGCCCGCTACCGGGACGGTATCGCGGCCGTGGCCGCCGGGCCTGTCGTCATCGCGTGCGCGGACCCGGTGGAGACCGTGGCCGCGATCCTCGGCGCCATGGCCGCGCAGCGGCCGTTCGCGCCGGTGGACGTGCGGACGCCGGCCTCGCGGCTGGGCGCGGTGCTGGAGGGCACGCGGCCACGGCTCGTCGTCGCGGACGGCCCCGGCACGGTGGCCATGGGGCGCACCGGGACGAGCCGCCGCGTCGTGACCGCGGGGGAACTGCCGGAAGGGGACACCGACCCGGCGCGCTGGACGGCCACCCGGGACCGCGGGTACATCTACTTCACCTCGGGCACCACCGGCCGGCCCAAGGGCTTCGCCGCCACCCTGCGGGCCGTGGCGCACTTCGTCACCTGGGAGATCGCCGAGTTCGGCGTCACCCCGGGCACCCGGGTCTCCTCGCTCACCTCGCCCGGCTTCGACGCGTTCCTGCGCGACGCCTTCGTGCCGCTGTGCGCCGGGGGCACCATGTGCGCCGCCCCGCGCAGCGCCCTGGCCGGGGAGGGGCTGGCCCGCTGGCTGGCCGCCACCAAGGTGAACGTCCTGCACTGCGTGCCGACCGTGTTCCGCACCCTGCACTCCCTCGCCCTGACCCCGGCCTCCCTGCCGGACCTGCGGACCGTGCTCATGGCGGGGGAGCCGGTGCGGGCCGCCGACGTGCGCTGGTGGCGCGGGCTGTTCGGCGACGGCAAGGACCTCGTGAACCTCTACGGGCCGTCGGAGACCACCATGACCAAGCTCTTCCACCGCCTCACCGCGGCCGACGCGGACGCCGGACGGGTGCCGGTCGGCGTGCCCATGCCGGGTGTCGGCGTCCGGCTGCTCGGCGGGGAGGACGTGGGGGAGGTGGAGCTGCGCGTGCCGTTCCCGCTGCCCGGCTACCTCGGCGGCGAGCCGGGCGGGTTCGACCCGGGGGACCCGCACGTGTACCGCACCGGCGATCTCGGCAGGTTCCGCCCGGACGGCGCGCTTGAGCTGCTCGGCCGCCGCGACCGGCAGGTCAAGCTGCGCGGCGTGCGCGTGGAGCCGGACGACGTGGCCGGGGTGCTGCTGCGCCACCCCGCCGTGCACGACGTGCACGTCACCGTGGAGGGCGAGGACTCGGAGGCCACGCTGCGCGCCTACGTGGTGTGGTCCGGCGCCTGGGACGAGCGGGACCTGCTGCGCCACGCCCGCGAACACCTGCCGTCCGGCATGGTCCCCGCCCGCTTCGTCCGCATGACCGCCCTGCCGAGAACGCTGAACGGCAAGGTCGACCGCGGCGGCCTGCCCCACCACGCGGCGGCCGCCCCGTGACCCGCCCCGTGCTCCCCGGCGGGCTCCCCGCCGTGCCCCCTGCCGCCGCTCCCGCCGTGACCCGCGTCGGCCTGCTCGGTGCCACCGCGATCGCGGCCCGCGCCGTCCTCGCCCCCGCCGCCGCGCTCCCGGGGGTGACCGTGACGGCGGTGGCGGCAGGGGACCACGACCGGGCGCTGAAGTTGGGCGCCGAGCACGGCATCGGGCGGGTGCACCGCACGTACGCGGACCTGCTGGCCGACCCCGAGGTGGACGCCGTCTACGTCTCCACCCACCCGGCCGGCCACTTCCCCCTCGCCCTCGCCGCGCTGCGCGCCGGCAAGCACGCCCTGGTCGAGAAGCCGCTCTGCCTCGGCGCCTGCGAGGCCGAGACGCTGCGCCTGGCGCGGCGGGACGCCGGGGTCTGCCTGGCCGAGGCCGTGATGTCCGCGCACCACCCGTGGGCGGGCGACGTGGACGCCCTCGCCGCGGCCCACGACCTCGGCACCCCCCGTGAGGCGCGCACCGAGCTGGTCTTCGACCGCCGCGACGACCCCGGCTACCGCGCGTTCCCCGAGCTCGGCGGCGGCGCCTTCCTGGACACCGCGCCGTACTGGCTGCGCACCCTCCAGGCGTGGCGGGGCCTGGACGTCACGCGCGCCGAGGGCCGGTCCGCGTTCGACGGCCCGAACGGCACCGACGCCGCGTTCGAGGCCGAGCTCGCCTATCCCGACGGGGTCGTCGCCACGCTGACCTGCGGCCTGCACGGCCGTTACCGCGCCGACCACACCGTCACCTTCGAGCGCGGCACCCTGCGGGTCCGGGACTTCCTGCGGCCCGCGCGGGGGCCGTTCCAGCTCAACGTGCACGTCACCCCCGACGGCGGCCCGAGGAGGACGGTGGGGTACGCCCCCGCCGCCTACTACGAACGGCAGCTCGCGGCGTTCCTCGGCATGACCGCCGACCCCGGCCGGGGCGCCGGCGAGCTGGACGGCGCGGTGCGGCGGACCGCCCTCATCGAGCGGGTGCGGCTGAGCGCGCTGCGTGCGCACGGCGACGGAGGCCGGTGATGGTCCACACCAAACGACGGTTGCCCCCCGAGCAGGTGGCCGCGCTCGTCGAGGCCGCGACCGGCCGGCCGGTGAGGTCCCAGCGGAAGCTGAAGGGCGGCTCGTACGCCGCGTTGTGGCGGGCCACGCTCGACGGCGGCGGCGACGTGGTGCTCAAGCTCGCGCCTCCCGAGGAGGTGGAGCTGCTCACGTACGAGCGGGACATCATGCGCACCGAGGCGATGTTCTACGAGCTCGCGGCCCCGACCGGCGTCCCCATGCCCACGTTGCTGCACGCCGACCTGGACGGCCCGGTGCCGCACCTGGTCATGACCGCGCTGGACGGCGTCCCCTGGTACCACGTCCGCGACTCCCTGAAGGACGCCGACCGCCGGGAGCTGCGCGCCGCCCTCGGCCGGCACGTCGCCGCCCTGCACGGCCTCACCGGCACCACGTACGGCTACCCGCAGTCCCCCGCGTTGTGCGCCCCCACCTGGCGTGAGGCGTTCCTCGCCATGGTGGACGCCCTGCTGGCCGACGGCGTCCGCCACCACGCCGGCCTGCCGATGCCCGTGGAGGAGATCGCGGCCGTCGTGCGGGCCAACGCCGGTGTGCTCGACGAGGTCACCGTCCCGGTCCTCGTGCACTTCGACCTGTGGCACGGCAACATCCTGCTCGACCTGGACGGCGACCGTCCGCGCATCGCCGGCTTGGTCGACCACGAGCGCGCCTTCTGGGGTGACCCGCTGGCCGACTTCGTCTCCCTGGACGTGTTCGGCACCAGCGAGACCGACGAGGACCTGGTGGCCGGGTACCAGGAGGCCGGCGGCCCGGTGGTCTTCACCGCCGGCGCCCGTGCCCGGATCGCCCTGTACCGGGTGTACCTCTACCTGATCATGCTGATCGAGGTGGGCCCGCGCGGTTTCGAAGGTGAGGCGGTCCGTGAGCAGCACGCGTTCACCGGCCGCATGTTGCTCAAGCAGTTCGAGGCGCTGCCGGCGCGGTAGCCCACGGGTTCTCGGGAAAGGCGGAAGATGCGGGAACGGATCGCGCTGCTGGCGTTCCTGCGCGCCGCGGGCCCCGCGCCCCTCGCCGCCCTGAGCGTGATCCTCCTGGTGAGCGCCGCGGCGCCCCCCGTGACCGCGGTCACCATGGCCTACGTCGTGCGCTCGGGCCGCACGGACGTGCTGACCGCCGCCCTCGCGATGGGCGGCGTGGTCCTCGCGTCGCAGCTCGCCCTGGCGTTCCAGCAGCCGGTGACCCAACTGGCCTCCGCCCGCATCGACAGCAGGTTCCGCACCGGCATCGCCGCACTCGCCATGGCCGCCCCCACCCTTGACCTGGTGGAACGCCAGAAGGTCAGGACCCTGATGGCGATGGCGACCGCCGAACCGGACGACTGGGCCACCAAGACCCCCGCCGACGGCGCCCTCGCCCAGCTCAGCATGGCGGCCCGCTGCATCGGCCTGGCCCTGTGCGCCGCCGTCCTTGCCGCCTGGTCCTGGTGGCTCGTCCCGGCCGTGGCGGTGCCGGCTCTGGCCGTCCGCACCCTGATCGGCCGGGGCTGGATCCGCCACTTCCGCGTCTGGGCGGCCGGCGTCCCCCACCGTCGCCGTTTCCTGTACTGGACCGAGGTGGCCACCGCCCCCGCCGAAGCCAAGGAACTGAGGATCTTCTCCGCCCAGAACTGGGCCCTCACCCACTACCACCACCACGTCCACTCCCACCTGACCCCCCTGTGGAGCGACGACCGCCGCGTCATGCGCGACCACTGGCTCCGCGTCGTCCTCGCCGTCGTCCCCCTGACCGCCGTCTTCACCTGGGTGGCCCTGACCACCGCCGCCACGCAAGGCTCCCTGGCCCTGGAAGCCGCCGTCCTCACCGCCGCCTGGTCCACCTACGTCGTCATCGCGAGCACCGGCGACATCATCGCCCTGCGAGGCGCCCTCCCTGTCGTCCGCGCCGCCCGGGAACTGGACCACCTCCTGACCGGGGAGATCCGGGGCACCGCGACTTCATCATCGGCCGGTGCCGGTCCGGCCCCTGAGGCTGGGCCGGTCACGCGAGGGGGCAAGCCCGGCCCGCCCGCCCGGGCGCCCCGCGCGGCCGGTGCCATCCCGGCCGCCGAGGGCGGGCCGGTCACGCGAGGGGTTCAGGAGGGTGCCGGCCCGCTCGCCCGGGCGCCCCGGCCCACCCCCTCCCCATGGGTCCGTGACGCGTCAGCGGCGCAGGACACAGGGAAGCGGCCGCCGCACATCCGGTTCGAAGGGGTGCGGTTCGGCTATCCCGGGGCGGCGCGGGACGTGGTGGACGGGCTGGAGCTGGAGATCAGGCCGGGGGAGCTGCTGGCGCTGGTGGGGCTCAACGGGGCGGGGAAGTCCACGGTGACGGCCTTGCTCGCGGGGATGTACCGGCCGGACGCGGGGCGGGTCACCGCGGACGGTACCGACGTCGCGGACGTGCCGGGGTGGGCGTACAGGCTGGCCGTGGTGCATCAGGACTTCGTGCGGTACCACCTGTCCCTGGAGCGCAACGTCGTGCTGGGGGAGCCGGACAGGGACGCGTACGAGGGGGCCGTCAGGGACGCGGGGCTGAGCGGGCTCGCCGAGCGGCTGGGGGACGCGCCGCTGTCGACGGCGCAGCCGGGCGGGGTGGACCTGTCCGGCGGGCAGTGGCAGCTCGTCGCCCTGGCCCGGGCGCTGTACGCCGTCCGCACCAGGGCGAGCGTGCTGGTGCTGGACGAACCCACCGCCCACCTCGACGTGCGCACCGAGCACGAGCTGTTCCAGCGCCTGTCCGGCATCGTCCGGGGCCGCAGCGTCGTGCTGATCTCGCACCGGCTGGCGACGGTCAGGCAGGCCGACCGCATCGCCCTGCTGGACGGCGGCCGCATCGCCGAGTGCGGCACCCACGAGGAGCTGATGGCGCAAGGGGGGCGGTACGCCGGGATGTGGCGGCTCCAGGCCCGGCGCTTCGCCCAAGGCTACGACGACCGGCTGGAAGCGGGAGGTGTGCGATGACCGGCTACCTGCGCGTGTGGCGCACGATGCTGGCCCTCTGCCTGCGTGAACGCCCCCGCGCCACCGCCGCCCTGCTCGCCGCAACTCTCGTCTCCACCGGCGGCGTCGCCGCGCTCGGCCTCACCCTGAAGCTGCTCGTGGACGCCACCCAGGCGGGCGACCGCACGACCATCGTGCTCGCCGCGACCGGCGCGGCCCTCGCCTTCGGCGCCCACTGGGGCCTCGGCCTGCTGGTCCACCTCATGACGGTCAAGCTGGTGGAACGGGTCAGCCTGTCCCGCGTGGAGCCGGAGATCATGACGATCTGCGCCGGCCTCCCGGGCATCGAGCACCTGGAACGGCCGGAGTTCCTCGACCGCGTCACCACCCTGCGCGGGAAGAGCGGCGCGCTCGTCGACTCGGTGTGGGCCGTGCTCCAGGCCGCCGCCTCCGCGCTCGGCCTCGCCGTCACGCTGGCCGTGCTCGGCAGCGTCAACCCCTGGCTGCTGCTCCTGCTGGCCTGCGCCGCCGGCCAGCTCTGGCTGGAACGCCAGGGCAAACGCGGCGTCGCCGCCGCCGACCTCGCCGCCGCCCCCGACCTGCGGCTGCACCGCCATCTGTACCACGAGGTCTGCACCGAGCCCGCCGCGTTCGCCGAGGTGCGGACCGGCGGCGCGGCGGGCGACCTGCTGGCCCTGCAGGAACGGGCCTGGCACCGGGCCGCCGCCGTGCGCTTCCGCGCCGCGCTGACCGCCGCCGCGTGGTCGTCCGCCGGGTGGGTGCTGTTCGCGGCGGGTTTCGCCGGCGCCATCGCCCTGGTCGCGTCCACCGGCTCTCCCGGCCAGATCGTGCTGGCCGCGACGGTCGGCGCGCAACTGCGTGGCGTCGTGGAGGCGGTGCTGCGCCGCTCGGCCCAGGCGGGCGGCCACCGCCGCGTGATCGCCCCGTACCTGTGGCTGCGCGACTACGCCGCCACGCACCGGGACGGCGGCGGCGAGGCGCCCCCCGATCGGCTGCGCGACGGCATCGAGCTGGCCGGGGTCACGTTCACCTACCCCGGCGCGGCGGCCCCCGCCGTCCGCGACGTGTCGGCGACGCTCCCCGCCGGCGCGGTGGTCGCCCTGGTCGGCGAGTACGGCTCGGGCAAGACCACGCTGGTGAAGCTGCTCGCCAAGCTCTACCGGCCCGGCTCAGGAAGGATCACCGTCGATGGCGCCGACCTGGAACGCCTGGACACCGCCGGCTGGCGGGCCGCGTCGAGCGCCGCCTTCCAGGACTTCGGCAGGTACCAGGCGACCTTCGCCGACGCCGTCACCATGGGCGCCGATCACGGCGACCTGGCCGCCGCGATCGCCGCCGCGGGCGCGGACACCCTGGTGGACCGCCTGCCGCAGGGCACCGGCACCCTCCTCGGCGCCCGGTTCGGCGGCGTCGAGCTGTCGGAGGGCCAGTGGCAGAAGGTCGCCCTCGCCCGCGCCTGCGCCCGCCCCGCGCCGCTGCTGTTCGTCCTGGACGAACCCACGGCCTCGCTGGACGCCCCGAGCGAGCACGCCGTGTTCACCGGTTACATCCGGCGGTCCCGCGCCATCGCGGCGGCCACCGGGGCGATCACCGTCATCGTGTCGCACCGGTTCTCCACCGTCGCCGAGGCCGATCTGATCCTGGTCATGGCGCACGGCCGGCTCGCCGAGATCGGCACACACGAGGAGCTCCTGGCCGCGGGCGGCGGCTACGCCACGCTGTACGGCGTGCAGGCCACCGCGTACGCGGCCGGGTAGCGGCCCTTCCCCTTCCAAGCACCCGGGAGACGCACGTGACCCCCCACCACAGCGATCGAGTCTTCACCGAGAACCGATCCAGCAGGACGCTGACCCCGGTGGAGTTCGCCGACGTCAAGCGCAAGGCCGCGCTGCGGTCCAAGACCCGGCGCCGGATCGGCGAGGACGCCGGCTACGCCACCGACCTGCCGCAGGAGCTCAGCCTCCAGTTGACCTACGCGTGCAACCTGCGCTGCATCCACTGCTACCAGTGGAACGAGCAGGGCTTCTTCCGCGAGTTCGGCATCGAGAAGGTGCGCAGCGAGCTGGACATCGCGATCCTGGAACGGCTGCTGCGCGAGACCGCCGAGCTCAGGCCGAAGACGTTCCTCTGGGGCGGCGAGCCGCTGATGTACCGCGGCTTCGGCGAGCTGGCCGACCTACTGGTCCGGTACCCCCGCAAGGTCAACATCTGCACCAACGGCCTGCTCGTCAAGCGCAACCTGCCCCACCTGCTGAAGCTCGGCGACAACCTCAACCTCACCGTCAGCCTGGACGGCCTCGGCGCCGACCACGAGGCGCTGCGCGGGCCCCGGTCGTTCACCCGCACCGTCGACAACATCAAGGCCGTGCTCGACCTGCGCCGCAGCGGCGAGTACCAGGGCGAGATCACCGTCAACTGCATGGTCAGCAACGAGACCGTGGGCCGGCTGTACGAGTTCATGGAGTGGGCCGAGGACCTCGGGGTGCACTCGGTGTACTTCCAGCTCCCCTGGTACATCAGCCCCGAGGTCGCCACCCGGATGGACGAGGTGTACGCCCGGGACTTCGCCTGGCTGAACCCGCCGCCCGCCC
This sequence comes from Sphaerisporangium sp. B11E5, assembly GCF_039871875.1. NCBI lineage: Bacteria > Bacillati > Actinomycetota > Actinomycetes > Streptosporangiales > Streptosporangiaceae > Sphaerisporangium > Sphaerisporangium sp. B11E5. The sequence continues at coordinate 265,093 of NZ_JBDPMD010000002.1, forward strand.
CCGGCACCGCCACCTGGCACTCGTACACCTACCACATCACCCCCGAGAACGTGCCGGTGCTGCACGAGTCCATGCGCAGGCTGTCGGAGCGGGTCTGGCGGGTCTGGATCCGCTACCAGCCCGAGGTCACCCTCGGCGACGTCACCGGCTTCGTGCTCGGCGAAACCGGCCCGGTCGCGCGGCGCTCCAAGTGCCTCGCGGTGTCCAACCGGCTGGAGGTGCACGCGGACGGCAAGGTGAGCTCCTGCAAGTTCTTCCCCGAGTTCGTCGTCGGCGAGATGGGCGACGGATCGGTCACCGACGTCTGGCACGGCGAGACGTTCCGGCGGGTGCGCGCCACGCTGCGCTCCACCGGGCTCATGCCGGTCTGCTCGAAGTGTTTCCTGCTCTACGAGAACGGAGTGTGACCATGGACGAGACGACGGGCGCGGTGCTCGTGCGGGTGAAACAGCTTCTCGCCCGGGCCCTCGGCGACGAGACGAGGGCCGAGCACATCCGCGACGACGACGACGTCATCCAGGGGCTCGGGCTCGACTCGGTGCAGCTCATCGGGTTCCTGCTCACCATCGAGGACGAGTTCGACCTGGAGCTGGACTTCGACCGCCTGGAGATCGACGGGCTGTACTCGGTGCGGGCCTTCTGCGATTTCGTGGTGTCGCACGGCCCTGTGCACACGTGATCGCGATCCTCACCTCCGGGCCGGGGCTCGGCGTGCACGTCCCCGGGCTGCTGCTGAACCGGCGGCTGGCCGAGCGGGGGGTGCGCAGCCGGGTGGACGTCTTCGAGGCCTCCTGGCCGCCGGAGCGCAGGGAGCGGATCGCGGCGAGCAAGCAGGCGTACCAGCGGGACTTCCGGTACGCCCGGCTCGGGCAGCGGCTGTTCCGCGACCTGTCGGAGGAGGCCGACCCCGCGGCGGTGGACGGACTGCTGCGCGCGTGGCGGGACGACGGGGTGGACCGGCTGGTGGTGTTCGGCGGGTTCTGGCTCCCCGTCGCCGCCCGGTACGCGGCGCAGGAGGGCGGCCGGGTGGACGTGTGCCACGTGGACTCGGTGCGCTCGCCGTCGTTCGCCCGCCAGCAGGAGCCGCCCGCGTTCCGTGACGTGTGGTTGTTCGACGCCGCCGGCGTGGACATCCCGTGGACGATCCCGCCGTCCACGAGCCCGCCCGTGCCGTGGCCCGCCCGCGGGGACCGGTACGTCGCGCACGGCGGCGGGTGGTGCATGGGGACCTACCGCCAGCACGCCGGGGAGCTGGCCGCCTCGGGCGCGTGCCTGGACATCGTGGTGCCCGCCCTGGAGGACGCCGCCGGGGCTGGGCCCGGCACCCGGTTCTTCATGATGGACCCTCGGTGGAGCCCGTGGCGCGACGCCGGCTTCCCGCCGTTCGGCGAGGTCGTCGGCGGGCGGCCCCCCGCGTACACCCGGCACGACCGGCACCATGGTTCGCTCACGCTGGTGCGGGAAGCGCGGGCCGTCATCTCCAAACCCGGCGGGGGCACCCTGCTGGACGCCTTCCACTCGGCCACCCCCGTCGTCTTCCTCGAAGGCTTCGGCGAGCACGAGGAGCACAACGCGAAGTTGTGGACCGGCCTCGGGTTCGGCATGACGTACGAGGCGTGGCGGGACACCGGCTTCGCGCCGGAGCCCCTCGCCGAGATGCACCACGCCCTCCTGCGGCGGCGCGGCGAGCCACGCGACTACCCGGCCGCGCTGGCGTCCGGGGAGTGACGGATTCTGTCGTACCGCCCTGGCATCGTTGACCCTGACACTGTGTGAGGCCGTACACCAGAAGGCGTCATGTACAACATCGGAGATTTCGCCCGCATCGGGCGGGTGTCGGTCCGCATGCTGCGGCACTACGACACCCTCGGCCTGCTCCACCCCGCCAAGGTGGACGCCGCCACCGGGTACCGCTACTACGAGGCCGGCCAGTTGTCCCGGCTCAACCGCCTGATCGCGCTGAAGGACCTGGGCCTGACCCTCCAGCAGGTGGGCCTGATCCTCGCGGACAAGGTCGGCACGGACGAACTGCACGGCATGCTGCGCCTGCGGCGCGCCGAGCTGGCGGCCCAGGTGGAGGCGGACAACCGGCGGCTGTCCCGCGTCGAGGCGAGGCTCCGGCTGATCGAGACGGAGGGCATCATGTCCACGGACGTCGTCATCAAGAGCATCCCCTCGGTGCGCCTGGCCGAGCTGAGCGCCGTGGCGGAGAGCTACGCGACCGAGCACATCGGCCCGGTGATCCAGCCCCTGTACCCCGAGCTGATGCAGATGATCGAGGCCGCCGGCGTCGCCATGACCGGCCCCGCCATCGCCTACTACGAGCCGGTCCCCGACGGCGTCCGCGTCCACGCCGGCTTCCAGGTCACCCTGGACCCCGGCAAGACCTACGACTTCGACGTGGTGGACCTCCCCCCCATCGAACAAGCCGCCACCGCCATCCACCACGGCCCCATGGACGAGGTGGGCTCCACCATGCAACACCTGGCCAAGTGGGTGGAGGAAAACGGCTACCAGAGCACCGGCTTCGCCCGCGAGGTCTACATCCAGTACGGCCACGGCAACCCATCCGACTGGGTCACCGAACTCCAGGAACCCGTCACCGGCCCCGCATGACCCCCCACACCGCGCCGGCCCACCCCACCTCATGCACGCACCGCCGCGGTGAGCACCAACCTTCCCCGACGGCCTCCCGGACACCCTTCGGGTGTGGTGCAACCGTGGGCCGGGCGAAGCATGGAGTGATTCACCTTTGCTCGAACGACTCACCGCGCTCGGCATCCCGCTGACCGCCGCGGTGGTCGTCGACCGCCACCCGGCGGGTTCGCCGATCGCGACGGCCGCTTCGAGTGTGCACAGCCGTGCGGCCGGCCCGGCGTGTCTCTCGGTGCCGCAGCCTTCCGTGGGAACCTCACGGAGGGCTGCGGCTAAAGGACCGGTGTGAATACCACTTCGGAGCGGGAGGCCGCCGGCGCGGATCCCTCGGTGGCGGGCGGTGAGGGCGGGGTTCCCGACTCCGCGGTCATCGAGGCGTCGTTGCGGGTGCCTGAGCGGTTCGCCGAGTTGTTCGATCGGCATGCGGGGGCGTTGTACCGGTACGCCGCGCGGCGGCTCGGGGCCCAGCACGCCGAGGACGTGGTGGCGGAGACGTTCACCAGGGCCTTCGAGCGGCGGCAGGGGTACGACTTCGGGCGCACCGAGGCGTTGCCCTGGTTGTACGGCATCACCACCAACGTCATCGGGAGCCATCGGCGGGCGGAGGTACGGGCCTACCGGGCCCTCGCCCGCACCGGGGTGGACCCGGCGGCGCCGGGGTTCGACGAGCAGGTGGTGGCTCGTGTCGCCGCCGGCGCCACCCGGGGACGGCTCGCCGCCGCCCTGGCGCGGCTCACTCAGGGGGAGCGGGACGTCCTGCTGCTCATCGCGTGGGGGGACCTCACCTACGAGGAGACGGCCCGCGCCCTGTCCGTGCCGGTCGGCACCGTCCGCTCCCGCCTGTCCCGCGCCCGCGGCAAGCTCACCCGGGCACTCGGTGACGGGAACACGACCGACGTACCCGGGGAGACCTCATGAACGACCTCGACCTCATCCGTGACCTGCGCTCGGAGGTGCCGGACGACCCGGCGGCCCTGGCCTCGGCCCGGGAACGCCTGCTCGCCGCGATGACGACCCCGCCGGGCCGCCGCCGGCCACCGCGCGGCACACCCCTGCGGGTAGCCCCGGCCGCGCCGCGCCGCCGGCCGCTGCCCCTCGTCGCGGTCGCCGCCGCGGTCGTCACGGGCGTCGTGGTGGCGTGGAACGCCGGCGTCCCCGCCCCGGCCGGGCCGGGCGCCGTCACCACGGAATGGACCCCCGCGGCCGGTGTGGAGTCGCTCGCGGCGCGGGCCACTGCGGCGGCCGAAGGGACAGACATGTATCCAGGGCCCGGCCAGTGGCTCTACATCAAGGGCCTGACGTACCAGCCCGAGCGGGGGCCGGGCTCGACACAGACCCACGAACGCTGGACGAAAGGAGACGGCACCCAGACGGCCCGCCGCTCCACCGGAGCCGATCACCCAGGCGCCCCGCGCCCCATCGGCAGCGGCGGGCTCGTCACCTCCCCCACCGCCCCAGGGCACCCCCGCTGGGACCCGGCCTACCTGCGCACCCTCCCCCTGTCCCCCGGAAACCTGGCCGCCCGCCTACGCGCCGACCGCGAGCCTTCCCCCCCAGGCGTCCCGGAAGCGGTCACGGCGTTCATGCAAATCCAACTCCTCCTCCAGGAAGCCTCCCCACCCCCCCGCCTACGCGCCGCCCTCTACACCGTGTTGTCCCGCCTCCCCGGCATCGCCCTGGAGGACCGGGTACGCGACCTGACCGGCCGCGAAGGCGTAGGCGTCTACCTGGACCGCCAGGACGGCACCCGCCACGAGATCATCGTGGACCCATCCGGCTACACCTACCTCGGCGGCCGCTCACTAAGCCCAAACGGCGAAACCATCGCCGCATGGACAGAACTCACCCGAGGCGTCGTCACCCACGCGGGCGACGTCCCCTAGGTAGTACACGACACAGGCCAGCCGGGGTGCCGGCTGGTCGGGCTGTCGGTTGGTCGGGCTGTCGGCTGATCGAGGTGCCGGTCGGTCGCGGTGCCGGTCGGTCGCGGTGCCGGTCGGTCGCGGTGGCGGGCCCCAGCCCGCCGAGCACGAACGGGCCGCCGAACCTCCACGACCAACACCGCTAACCTGAACATCCCCCCACCCGGCCAGACCCCAAAACCACGCCGCCGGAAGGCGGGCCGCCCGCCCCTGGACTCTTGGCGGGCCTCAGCCCGCCGAGCACAATGGGCGTCCGGTCGGTACGGCGTCCGGTCGGTACGGCGTCCGGTCGGTACGGCGTCCGGTCGGTACGGCGTCCGGTCGGTACCGCGTCCGGTCGGTACCGCGTCCGGTCGGTACCGCGTCCGGTCCGGAAGAGTTCAGAGGAGGGGGGTCGACTCTTGGAGGTGGCGCGGGGTGGGGCGGGCACGGTGGGGTGGAGTCGGGTGGGTCGTGTTTTTTGGGGGGGCGTGGGAGGGCTGGGTCAGCGGTACTCTTCCTGTTTTTCTGTGATGCCTCGGATGTCCAGTGCGATGTGGGTCTGGATGCCGCCGGGGAGGGTGGTGCCGGCGGCGCGCCAGGTGCCGTGTTCGTCTGGGCGGACCTGGAGGTTGGCGCCGAGGAAGAGGACGACGCCGGCTGTCGCGAGGGCCTGGAGTTCGGGTAGCCAGGTGGGTGGGGGGCCGTCGCCGACGAAGCGGGTGAAGCCGTCGAGCCAGGGGTCGCCGTGGGGCTCGCCGAGGTGGTCGCGAAGGGTGCGGGCGGCTACGGCGAGGGCCAGGTCGGGGCTGTGGGTGCGGTCGGTTCGGCGGGTGAGGTCGGCGTCGAGGTAGCCGTGCATCCAGCGGCGCAGGCCGGCCGCGTCGCCGAACTTGATGCCGTCGAGCGGCCGGTCCACGCGGGACAGGTTGAGGCGGTCGGCGAAGTGGGGGACGGCGCGCCGGATCAGGGCGCGCATCGCCTTGCTGTCCCATTCCTCGGCGGCGTACGCCGTGGCGAACTCCGCCCACGTCATGCGTACGCGCCCGGGGTGGCCGTTGAGCAACTCGTGGTAGTAGGCGTACGCCAGGTCCTTGGCGACCAGCGGCCACACCTCGCGCCGCCACCGGTACGTCCGCCGGGGCAGCTTCCCGGGAGTGGCGAACCGCGGCGCCGGCACGGGCGCGGCCACCAGCGGGTACCGGATCGCGGCGCGGTACGGCACGCCGCGGCCGGAGCCGAGGTGGATGACCGGCTCGGCGCCGCCGGGCAGGTACGCCACCCGGCCGTGCCCGTCGCGGGTGAACGTGCCACCGCGCCCTTCGGTGAGCGCGGTGAGCAGCGTGGGGAGGCCGGCGCCCATGCCGCGGACGATCACGGGTTGCCCGGCCGGCACCCGGTCCGGAGTGAGATCCGGTGCCGGACGGTCGAGTAGCTTCCCCATGGCCGCCTTCCCCGCGCCCGAATTACCTACATAAACAGTAGGAAAAGTAAGTATGGCTGTCAACGCCGCACAGTCTGCCCTGTCTGCAGATTGACAGAGAAAGCCGAGTTTTCCTACCGTATATATGGGTTGAACGCCTGCGTGCAGAGGGCTGGGTAGTCGGATGACACTCGTGATCGGCTCCGAGGCCGAAGCCATCGAAGTGGCCATCGAGTTGTCCGGCCACTTCGCCAAGGACTCCGCGGAACGGGACGCCATCCGCAGACTCCCCCGAGCCGAGCTGGACCTGCTGCCGGACAGCGGCCCGTTCGGCGTCAGCGTGCCGCGCGAGCACGGCGGCGCCGGCGCGACCGCGGCGACGCTCGCCGGGGTGTTCAGACCGCTCGGACTCGGCGACCCCGACATCGCGCGGATCCCGCTCAGCCACATCGTCCACGTCGACATGCTGCGCGGGAACGCCACCCTCGAGCAGCGCCGCTTCTTCCACGCCGAGGTGCCGGCGGGCCGCAGATCCGGCAATGCCCGGTCCGAGGCGGACACCCGCCACGTGCGGGCCTCCCGCACCTGCCTGCGACGCGGTGGAGCACGTCCGCACCAAGTCCCGGTCGTGGTCCGAGAGCGGCGCCGGGACCGCCGCCGAGGAGCCCCGGGCTCACCGACGACAGCGCGGCGGAGGCGTCCATCGCGGTGGCCATGGCGAAGGCGCACTTCGACGGCACCGCGATCGAGCTCGGGAACGCCATGTTCGAGGTCTCCGGTAGCCGCGCGGTGGCCGTGGCCGAAGCGCACACCGCGATCGAGCTCGCGGAGGCCGTGTTCGAGGTCTCCGGCACTCGCTCCCGCCTGGGCCGTCTCAACCTGCGACACCAGGACGCACACCCGGCACGACCCGGTGCGCTGGAAGATCCAGCACGTCGGCAGGTACACGCTCAACGGCACCCGCCCGCCGAGACACGGAGTCATCTGATGAAGTTCCACTGGTTCCTGCCCACCAACGGCGACAGCCGCTCCATCGTCGGCGGCGGCCACGGGACAGCCGCCGGGACCGCGGGACGGGACCGGCCGCCGACGCGCGGCTACCTCGGCCAGATCGCCCGCGCCGCCGAGGACCTCGGCTTCGAGGGCGCGCTGACCCCCACCGGCTCCTGGTGCGAGGACGCGTGGCTGACCACGGCGTTCCTGGTGGGGGCCACCGAGCGGCTGAAGTTCCTCGTGGCGTTCCGGCCGGGGTTCGTCAGCCCGACGCTGGCCGCGCAGATGGCGGCCACCTACCAGTGGCAGTCGGAGGGCAGGCTCCTGCTGAACGTCGTCACCGGCGGCGAGGCCCACGAGCAGCGCGCTTACGGCGATTTCCTGGACAAGGACGCCCGCTACGAGCGCACCGCCGAGTTCCTGCACGTCGTGCGGGAGCTGTGGCGCGGCGAGACCGTCTCCTACGAGGGCCGGCACCTGCGCGTGGAGGAGGCGAGACTGGCCCGGCTGCCCGACCCCGTGCCGCCGCTGTACTTCGGCGGGTCCTCGGCCGCGGCCGGACCGGTGGCGGCGCGGCACACCGACGTGTACCTGACCTGGGGCGAGCCCCCGGCGGCGGTGGCCGGGAAGATCAGGTGGATCATGGGGCTGGCCGCCGACGAGGGCCGCGCCCTGCGGTTCGGCATCCGGCTGCACGTCATCACCCGCGACACCTCGCGGGAGGCGTGGGCGCAGGCCGGGAAGCTGCTGGACGGCATCGACCCGGCCACCGTCCGGGAGGTGCAGGCGGGGCTGCGGCGCAGCGAGTCCGTGGGGCAGCGGCGCATGCTGGAGCTGCACGGCGGCTCACGGGACGGTCTGGAGGTCGCGCCCAATTTGTGGGCCGGCGTCGGCCTGGTGCGCGGCGGGGCGGGGACGGCGCTGGTCGGCAGCCACGAGGAGGTCGCCGACCGGATCGCCGAGTACCACGAGCTCGGCATCTCCGAGTTCGTCCTGTCGGGCTACCCGCACCTGGAGGAGGCGTACTGGTTCGGCGAGGGCGTGCTGCCGCTGCTGGAGCAGCGGGGGCTGTGGCGCCACCCCGCCCGGCCCGCCGTGGTGCGGCCGGCGCCGGTGCCGTTCGCCGCGTCCTGAGACCCGCACGGGCCGGCGCCGCCCCTGATCGGCACCGGCCCGTGGCCCGAGGTCCGGCGCCGCTCAGCGGCGGCCGGCGACGATGGTGTCGAAGTCCGGGATGCGCGAGGAGACGGGGTTCCCGGTGAAGGCGCCGACCCAGCCGTCGTCGTCGTGGAAGAAGCGGATGGCGGTGAAGTCCGGGTTGGTGCCCATGTCGAACCAGTGCGTGGTGTTCGCCGGGACGCTGAGCAGGTCGCCCGGCTCGCACAGCACGGCGTGCACCTTGCCGTCGACGTGCAGGTAGAAGATGCCGGAGCCGCTGACGAAGAAGCGCACCTCGTCGTCGTCGTGGGTGTGCTCGTTGAGGAACTTCTGGCGGGCGGCGGCGGCGCGCTCGGCCCAGTCGGCGGAGTCGTCGGGGTGGAGCTGCGCGACGTCCACGAAGGTGTAGCCCTCCTCGGCGACGACGCGGGCCACCTCGTCGCGGTAGGCCTCCAGGATCTCGTCCTGGCCCGCGCCCGCGGGGACGTCGTGGACGTCCCAGTGCCGCAGGACGACGCCGATCTCCTTGAGGGCGGCGGCGATCTCGGCGGGGTCCTCGGTGGAACGCAGGGTCTCGGGGCTGTCGCTGTCGGTGTACACGTTCAAGTACGTCATGGTTCGATTGTGCTCCCATTCGGACAACTGGCTAAACCCTACATGCAAAGTAGACAATACGGGTGAGCTGCACCTAACATCCGCATGTGATCCGCGCAAGACTCCTCGGGACCCTCGTGCCGGTGGTGGTGTCTCGGGCCTCTGCGCCGCCGTCGCCGGCACCATGCTCTCGGCCCGCCTCGGACGATGCTCAACGCCCCCTACCACGCGCAGACCTTCGTCCAGGGCGCCCTGCTGGCCGGCGCGCTCGTCGTCAGCTCCACCCTCACGCCGGGCCGTCGGGAAAGGACCGTTCGTGACCACCGTCACCGGGCAGCAGTACGAGAAGCTCACCGTCGAGAACGTCCCGGCCTACATCGCGAGCCGGCCCGCCCTGGCGCGCCGGGTGGACCCGGCGGCGATCACCGAGGTGCGCGAGGTCGGCGACGGCAACATGAACATCGTGTTCGCCGTCCAGGTCGCCGGTCGCCCCGGCGTGGTGCTCAAGCAGGCGATGCCGTACGTCCGGGTGGCCCCCGACTGGCCCGTCACCCCGGACCGCAACCGCATCGAGGCCCGCGTGCTCGCCGCTCACGGTGACGTCGCCGAGGGCCTCGTGCCGGCCCTGTACGACGAGGACGAGGACCGGCACGTGGTCGCCCTGGAGGACCTCTCCGACCACCAGGTCTGGCGCGGCAGGCTCAACGACGCCGTCCAGGACGAGGGCGTCGCGGAGGACCTCGGCCGCTACGTGGCCCGCGTCGCGTTCGGCACGTCGGTGTTCGGCCTCGGCCCCTACGCCCACAAGGCGGGCGTCGCCGCGTCGGTGAACCCCGAGCTGTGCGAGATCACCGAGGACCTCGTCTTCACCGAGCCGTACATCGAGCACGAGCACAACCGCGTCCTGCCCGCCAACGCCGCCGACGTGGCCGCCTACGCGGGCGACCCGGCCGTGCGCACCGGCATCGGCCTCGCCAAGCTGTCCTTCATGACGCACGCCGAGGCCCTGATCCACGGCGACCTGCACACCGGCTCGGTCCTGGTGCGCCCCGCGTCGGACGGCGTGCCCCGCTCGACCCGCGCCTTCGACGTCGAGTTCGCCTTCTACGGCCCCGCCGGCTTCGACATCGGCGCCCTGTGGGGCAACTACGCGCTCGCCGCCGCCCGCGCTCTCGCCCTGAAGGACGAGCACCACGCCACGTGGGTGCTGGGCCTCGCCGCGCAGACCTGGGACGCGTTCGCCACCGAGTTCACCGCCCTGTGGCCGGGCCGCGCCGACCTCCGCGTGTTCGGTGACGGCGTGCTGGAGGGCTACCTGGCCAAGGTGCGCGCCGACGCCGCTCGCTTCGCCGCCGCCAAGGCGGCCCGGCGCGTCATCGGCTTCTCCGGCGTCTCCGACATCCAGACCCTCCCGGAGGACCTGCGCGTCAGGGCCGTCCGCGGCGTCCTGCGCGCCGCCCGCCACCTGCTCACCGCCCCCGCCCCGTCGTTCACCACCGTGGGCGGGCTGCTGGCGGACGCGGTGGCCTGAGACACCAGGGGGCGGGCCGGCGGGCCCGCCCCCGCGAGGCCCTCAGCGGACGGCGATGGCGTACGCCAGCAGCCACTCCACGCACTCGGTGATGTGCCGCGCCCGGTGCAGCGACGGCCCCCACGTGTAGAGCCCGTGCGACGCGACGATCACCGCCGGGGTGCCCGGGTCGTACGCCGCCTCGAACCGGTCGCCCAGTTCGTCCATGTCCTGGCTGTTGGCGATCACCGGGATGACCACCTCGTCGTCGTGCGCGAGCCGCCCGATGCCCTTGAGGGTCTCCACGTCACGCAGGCGCACCCCCGCCGGCCAGTGGTGCCCCGCGATGACCGCGTTCAGCGCGTGGACGTGCACGATGGCGTCCATGCCGGTCACCGCCGCGACCCTGGCGTGCAGCCCGGCCTCGGCGGACGGCGCCAGCGGGGCGACGCCCTCGACCGCGACGGAGGCGCCGTCCGGCCCCACCACGGCCACGTCGGACGCGCTCAGTTCCCCCTTGTCCAGCCCGCTCGCGGTGACGGCGAGCCGCAGCGGGTCCCGTGAGACGACCTCGGACAGGTTCCCCGACGTGCCGCGCATCCACCCGAACGAGGTGAACCTGGCGGCCTCGGCGGCGAGCCGGGCGCCCGCGCCGAACACCCCCTCGGCGGTGGGCGGGCTCACTCGACCTCCTCGAAGGACGCGACCACCGTGTGGCCGCCGAAATCCGCCTCGCCGTTCGGCTCCCCGGGCCGCCGCACCCCGATGGTGCGCCACCCGGCCGCCGCCGCGGCGTCCAGCTCGGCCGGCACGTCGGACAGGAACAGCAGCGTGTCCGCGGGTGCCCCGAGGGCCTCGGCGATGCGGGTGTAGGAGGCCGCCTCCCGCTTCGGCCCGGCGTTCACCGTGTCGAAGTGCCGCTCGACCAGCGCCGACAGGTCGCCGTACCCGGTGTGCCTGAACCACGGCCGCTGGCTGGCCACCGACCCCGACGAGAACACCGCGAGGTGCCGCCCCGCCGCGTGCCAGGCCCGCAGCGCCGGCGGCACGTCGCCGAAGAAGTGCGCCGTCAGCTCCCCGGCCGCGAACCCCTCCGCCCAGACGCGCCCCTGGAGCGTCTTGAGCGGCGTGGCCTTGACGTCGCCGTCCATCCAGCCGTGCAGGACCGCCACCGTCTCCTCGGTGGTCTGCCCGCCGGTCTCCTTCACCGCGACGGCCACCTCGGGGTCGTCGCGGTGCGCGTCGATGTACGGCCCGAGGCGGGGTCGCGCGTAGGAGTACAGGCCCACGTGCACGGACTCGGTGGAACTGGTCGTGCCCTCGATGTCCAGCACGATCCAGGCGGGTTCGCTCATCGGCTCAGTACCTCCACGAAGTCGGCGACGAAACGCGGCGCGTCGACCGCGGTGACGACACGGGTGGGTGGCGCGGACGCGTACCGGAACGCGGGGGGCAGCCCGTCGTGGGTGCGCATCAGCCGGGCGCGGCTCATGAAGCCGTCGCTCAGCACGTTCACCGGCCCGTCCACCCAGGCGGTGGCGAACGACGGGTCGAGCAGCACCCCTGCGGCGAGCGGGTCGTGCAGCGGGATGATCCTGCGGCCCCACTCGTTCTGGTAGAAGTCCAGGTACGCTTCGAGGATCTCGGTGGCGAACGTGCTGACCGGCGTGCCCGCGGCCCGCAGCGCCCCGATGGCCCGCTCGTCCAGGATCGTCGAGGCGGTGACGTTCACCCCCACCATCACCACCTCGTTGCGCGGCGCCGCGAACACCGCGGCGGCGGCCGCCGGGTCGTTGTTGATGTTGGCGTCCACCATGAGCAGCGTGCCGGGCGGCGCGTACGGCCCTGACCCGCCCATCAGCACCACGGAACGGTAGCGGGTGAACAGCCCGGGATCCAGGCGCAACGCCTCGGCCAGGTTGGTCAGCGGCCCGAGGGCCAGCAGGTCGAGCCGGCCCGGCTGCTCGCGGCCGAGGCGCACCAGCAGCTCGGCGGCGCTCTCCTCGGTGACGGCGGGCAGCGGGCGGTGGTAGCCGACGTCGCCGAGGCCGTCCTTGCCGTGCACGGCGCTCGCGATGCGCGGCGGCCCGGCCAGCGGGGCCGCGGCGCCGCGCGCCACCGGCACGTCCAGGCCGAGCAGGGCGTTCACGTACCCGATGTTGCGCACCGCGTCGTCCTCGACGCAGTTGCCGTACACCGACGTGACGGCGACGATCTCGGCGTCCGGCCGCCCGGCCAGGTAGAGCAGGGTGTGCGCGTCGTCGATCCCGGTGTCGGTGTCGACGACGACGCGCCGGAGCTCGGTCATACCGCCTCTTTCACATCTTCTGGGTGGAACACGCCGCGCGCGGTCACGATGCGGGTGACCAGGTGCGGCGGGGTGGTGTCGAAAGCCGGGTAGTAGCCGGTGACGCCCTCGGCGGCGCTGCGTGCGCCGAGCACGTGCAGCACCTCGTCGCCGTCGCGGTGCTCGATCACCACGTCGGCGGCGGTCGGCGCGAGCGGGTCGGGCGCCGACACCATCGCGTAGAACGGCACACCGGCGTGGCGGGCGGCGAGGGCGACGCCGAGCGTGCCGACCTTGTTGACCACGTGCCCGTCGAGCGTCACCCGGTCGGCGGCGACGAGCGCCACGTCGGCGAGCCCGTCGACGAGAGCGGCGGCCACCATGCCGTCGGTGATCAGGGTGGGCCGGTACCCCATCTCGACCAGCGTCGCGGCGGTCAGCCGGGCGCCCTGCAGGTACGGCCGGGTCTCGGTGCAGACGAACTCCAGCCGCTTGCCCGCCTGCTGCGCCGCCCGCACCGTGCCGATCAGGTACGCGTCGGCCCAGCAGTGGGTGAGCACCCGGGCGCCGTCCGGCAGCAGGGCCGCCGCGTGGGCGCCGAGGGCCGCGCTGTGCGCACGGTACGCCGCGTCGTGGTCCGCCGCCGCGGCCTCCACCGCCGGGACCAGGTCGGCGCCGGACGCCCGCGCGAGCGGCCCGTCGGCGGTCGCGTCCAGCACGGCGCGCACGGCGTCGCGGATGTGGTTGTTGGTCGGCCGGGTCGCGACGAGCCGCTCACCGGCCGCCCGCAGGCGCGCGGCGGCGGCGCCGGGCGGCTCGTGCCGGGCCTCCCGGGCGGCCAGCACCATGCCGGCGGTGGTGGCGAACAGCGGGCCGGAGCTCTGGGTGACCATGGTCTCGATGGCCACCGCGACGTCCTCGCTGGTGGCGCAGCGGACCCAGCGGATCTCGAAGGGGTAGACCCGGCGGTCGAGTATCTCCACCACGTCCCCCGCGAAGCGGACCGAGTCGTCGAGCAGGGGTGTGCTCATGGTGCCTCTCTCGTACGCCGCCGGGCCGCGACACCGGCCAGGACCAGCGCGAGCAACGTGATCACGTACGGCGCGGCGTCGGCCGCCTGCTGCGGCAGGCCCGCGCCCTGGAGCCGGAAGCCCACCGCCTCGGCCGCGCCGAACAGCAGGCAGGCGAGCAGCACCCGGTACGGCCGCACGCCGCCGAGCATGACCGCGACCACGGCGACCCAGCCCCGGCCCGCGCTCATGCCCTCGCTGAACAACGTCACGTTGCCGAGCGCGAGCTGTGCCCCGGCGAGGCCGCACAGGGCGCCCGCGGCCAGCACGACCCCGTGGCGGTAGGCGGTGACGGGCAGGCCGAGGGCCGCCGCGGCGTCGAGGTGCTGACCGGCGCCGCGCAGCCGCAGGCCCGAGCGGGTGCGGGACAGCCACCACGCGGCGGCGGCCACCAGCACCAGCGCCAGCGGCACCACTGGGGACTGCGGGCCGAGCACGGGCACGTCCAGGCCAAGCTCGGCGAGCGTCGGCAGCCCCGCGAGGTCGGGGGAGCTGTAGGTGCCGCCGGCGCCGAAGATCTGCCGCATCAGGAACGCGGTCAGGCCGAGGGCCAGCAGGTTGGTGCCCACCGCCACCACGATGGGGTCGGCGCGGAACGTCACCGACGACACCGACAGCAGCGCCGAGTACAGCACGGTGGCGAGCACCGCGCCGGCGACGCCCGCCCAGGCGCTGCCCGTCCAGTGGCTGAACACCACGGCGGTGAAGGCGCCCCACAGGAGCTGGCCCTCGAGCGCGATGTTGAACACGCCCGCCACCTGGCAGATCAGCCCGCCGAGCGCGGCCAGCACGACCGGCGTCGTCGCGGTGAGCACCGCGGACAGGAAGGAGAACTCCAGGATGTTCATCCGGCCCTCCGCGCCCGCAGGTGCCGCACGGCGGCGGCCACCGCGACGATCACGATGATGAGTCCCTGCACGATCTGGGTGAGCTGGCTCGGCACCCCGGCCTCACGTTCCATGCCTTGGCCCCCGACCTGCAGGACCGTGAGCAGCGCCACGGTGAACGGCACCGCGACGGGCCGCGCGGTGGCGAGCAGCACGGCCGCCACGGCGGTGAAGGTGTAGCCCGGTGCGGTGAGGGCGCCGTCCACGAACCGGTACGGCGGCCCGAGCACGATCAGCCCGCCCACCAGCCCGGCGAACGCGCCGCCCGCGGCCAGCGTGAGCGCCGCGAGCCGGTCCACCGGCACACCGCCGTACCGGGCGAACTCCCGGTTGTGCCCGGTCGCACGGATCTCGTACCCGAGCACGGTGCGCCCGTCGGCGTACAACCAGGCGATGGTGAGCAGCACGACGAGCGGCAGCCCGAGCGTGACGTACCCGCCCTCGGTCAACGCGGGCAGATGCGCCGCGTCCGGCAGGATGGGCGTCTGCGCGATCCCCGTGTCGGGCTCGGCCAGCGGGAACCGCACCAGATACGACGCGAGCGACACCATCGGCACACTGATCAGCAGTGTGGTCACGATGGCGGGCAGGCCGAGCCGCGTACGGAGCGGCGCGGAAACCCCCGCCACCACCCCACCCGCCAGCACGGCCGCGAGCAGCGCCGCCACCACCGCCACCCCGCCCGGCAGAGGCACCACGAGCGCCACCGCCGCCGCGGCCACCCCGCCGGCCGCCATCTGCCCGTCCCCGCCGAGGTTGAACTCCCCGGCCCGCAGCGGCAACGCGAACGCCAGCGCCATCCCGAGCGTCGGCACGAACGCCGCGACCGTGTACTCGAGATTCCCGTCCGCCACGGCCCCCCGCACCAGCGCCGGATACGCCAGCCCCGGATCCACCCCGACCACCAGCATCACGAGCGTGGTCAGCACCAACGCCCCAGCCACCGCCAGTACCGGCACCGACAAGACAATCCGCAGCAAAGCCGCCCAGGGCGGTGAAGTGGGAGAGGGGGAAGGGGAGGTCCTATCCGATATCTCGGGCGTGCCCGAGCCTTGTGAGGCGGGCGGTGGGGCGGTCATGAGGTGGCTCCGGTCATGGCGCGGCCCAGTTCCGGCTCGGTGCAGCGGGAGCCGTCGAACTCGGCGACGACGCGGCCCTCGTACATGACGAGGATGCGGTCGGACAGCAGCAGCAGCTCGGACAGTTCGCTGGACTGGAGGAGGATCGCCTGGCCGCGGTCCCGGGCCTCGGCGAGGAGGGCGTGGATGCGTTCCTGGGCGCCGACGTCGACGCCTTGGGTGGGTTCCTCGACGACGATCACGGAGGTGCGGCGGGACAGCTCGCGGGCCAGGACGGCCTTCTGGGCGTTGCCGCCGGAGAGGGCAGAGATGGGGGCGTCCACGGAGGGGGCGGTGATGGAGAAGCGGGTCACCAGGTCGCGGGCGCGGGCACGGACGGTGGACCTCGCCAAAGTGTGGCGGGCCGCGTGGCGCTGGTCGCCCATCAGCAGGTTGTCGGCCAGGGACATGGCGGGTGCGGTGGCGCGGCCGTGGCGGTCCTCGGGGACGTAGGCGACACCGGGCCGGCGGCCGTGCCGTGCGGGGGCGCCGTCGAGCAGCACCTCGCCGGAGTCGCGGGGGCCTGGGGCGCGCAGGCCGGTCACGGTGTCGATGAGCTCCCGCTGGCCGCTGCCGGCCACTCCGGCGACGCCCACGATCTCGCCGGGGCGCACGCCGAACGACACGCCGGTGAGGCGCGCCACGCCGTCCCGGTCCCGGACGTCCAGGTCGCGCACCTCCAGGGCGAACGTGTCCGCGGGAGCGGGACGCGCCTGGCGCCGGTGCTCCAGACCGGCCAGCGAACGGCCGATCATCGCCTGGACCAGTTCCTCCGCGTTCGTCTCCGCCGCGCGGAACCGCCCGGTCACCCGGCCCTGGCGCAGCACGGTCACCCGGTCACCTGCGGCCAGCACCTCGCCCAGCTTGTGCGTGACCAGCAGCACCGACGCGCCGGACGCGGTGATCGTGCGCAGCACCTCGAACAGCCGGGACGCCTCACCCGGGGTCAGCACCGCCGTCGGCTCGTCCAGGATCAGCACCTCGGCCCCCCGGTACAGGGCCCGCAGGATCTCCACCCGCTGGCGCACCCCCACCGGCAGGTCCCCGACCAGGGCCCGCGGGTCGGCGCGCAGGCCGTACCGTTCGCCGAGCTCCTCGACGGCGCGCCGCGCCGCCGCCCGGTCCACCGTGCCGCGCCGCACCGGCTCGGCGCCGATCACGATGTTCTCCGCCACGGTCAGCTCGGGGAACAGCCGGAACCGCTGGTGCACCATGCCGAGCCCGTGCGCGATCGCGTCGGCGGGGGAGCGCAGCCGGACGCGCCGCCCCTCGCGCAGCACGTGCCCGGCGTCCGGCCGGTGCAGCCCGTACAACACCGACATCAGGGTGGACTTGCCGGCCCCGTTCTCCCCGACGATCGCGTGTACCTCACCCTTGGCGACCGCGAGATCGACGGCGTCGTTGGCGAGCACCGGGCCGAACCGTTTGGTGACGCCCACGAGCTCGACGGCGGGTACCGCCACGGTCAGCCCTGCAGCGGGTCGGCGACGGTGACCTTGCCGGCCACGATGTCGTCGCGCACCTGCTTGACCTTCGCGATCACGTCCGGGCTGCCCGCCACGGTGCAGCCGGACGACGCGACGTCCGGCTCGAGCGCGTTGACGCCCACGCCGCCCTCGGCGAGGCCGTACACCTTCACGCCGCCGGTCCTGCCCGACACGATCTCCTTGATCGCGGCGCTCTCGGCCACGTCCACGTGCTTGAGCACGTTGTCGATGACGTTGCCCGCGCTCTGCCCGCACTGGTTGACGTCCACCCCGAACGCCTTGGCCCCGGTGGCCGCGGCCGCCTCGAACACGCCCTGGTTGCCCGCCGAGGCCGCCGCCAGCGCGATGTCCGCGCCGCGGTCGGTGAGCGTCTGCGCCTGGGACTTGGCCCGCGCCGGGTCGCTGAACGGGTTGTTGCCGCCGACGTACAGCGGGGTGCCGGTGACGTCCTGCTTGACCGACGCGGCCCCCGCGAAGAACGGCTCGATCCAGCGGTGGATGAACGGCGTGTCGAGCGCCGCCACCACGCCGATCTTGCCGCTCTTGGTGAGCAGGCCGGCCTCGACGCCCGCGAGGTACGCCGCCTCGTGCTCCTTGAACGACACGCAGGCCAGGTTGGGTGCCTGGTCCTTGGCACAGGAGTCGACCTGGAGGAACTGCTGTCGCGGGTGCTGCTTCGGCACGGTGGTGAACACGTCGTCGAACGAGAAGCTGACGCCCACGACGACGGTCGGCTTGGCCCGCACGGCGGCGTCCACGTTCTGCGCGATGCTCGTCGGGTCCTTGCTCTCGTACAGCTTGAACGAGGCGCCGATCTCCTTGGCCGCCGCCTCGGCGCCCTTGACGCTGAGCTGCAGGAAGCTGTTGGTGCCCACGGGGTTGGGCGTGATCAGGATGATCGACTTCCCGGAGGTGCCGGTGGTGGCGCCCGATCCGGTGGTTCCCCCGCCGCCGCACGCGGTCAGCGAAAGGAGCGCCGCGGCCACGGCGAGAGCTGGGGTGATACGCATGGTTCCTTGCTTTTCGTGATCCGTGGCGGTGGGGCGCCACCAGCGAGGATGGCCACCCGGACATAGGGGACTATATCCCGCTTTTCCGACCAGACAAACCGTAAATACATCCCGCAAGGAGCGCAACATCATGACAGCGGCCTGACAACATCGCGGTGCTTGCCTGTCTCCTGTGACTCCCCGCCCCGGGGAGCACCGAGAACAAGGAGACATCCGTGTCCGACAAGAAGATCATCGCTGTGGTGGGCGCCACCGGAGCCCAGGGTGGCGGCCTGGTCCGCGCCATCCTCGGCGACCCCTCCGCCGCGTTCGCCGCGCGGGCCCTCACGCGCAACCCCGGCTCCCCGGCCGCCAAGGAGCTCGCCGCCCTCGGCGCCGAGGTCGTGGCCGCCGACCTGGACGACCCGTCCAGCCTGGTGAAGGCCCTGGACGGCGCCTACGGCGCGTTCTTCGTCACCGACTTCTGGGCGCACCTGTCGGTGGAGCGCGAGCAGGCCCAGGCCCGCGCGCTGGCCGAGGCCGCGGCCGCCGCCGGCGTGCGGCACGCCGTCTGGTCCACCCTGCCCGACACCCGCCAGGACGTGCCCCTGGACGACGACCGCCTGCCCATCCTGGAGGGCCGGTACACCACCCCGCACTTCGACGGCAAGGCCGAGGCGAACCGCTTCTTCACCGAGGCCGGGGTGCCCACCACGTTCCTCAACACGACGTTCTACTTCGAGAACTTCCTCGGCCCCTTCGCTCCCGCCCGCCAGGAGGACGGCACCCTCGCCGTCACCCTGCCCATGGCCGGCTACCGGATCGCGGGCATCGCCGTCGAGGACATCGGCCGCGTCGCCTTCGGCGTGTTCAAACGTCCCGAGCTGATCGGCCGGTCCCTCCACATCTCCGGCGACCACCTCACCGGCGACGAGATCGCCGCTCACCTCACCGCGGCTCTCGGCGAGCCGGTGGCCTACCGTCCCCAGTCCCTGGAGGACTTCCGGGCGGCCGCGGGTGACGAGTTCGCCAACACCTTCGGGTACTACCAGCTCGCCGAGGAGCCCTTCCTCGCCGCGCGGGACCTCACCGCGATCCGCGCGCTCAACCCGGCCCTGGAGGACTTCCCCACCTGGCTGGCCCGCCACAAGCACCTCCTTGGCTCCTGACGGCGGTCAGGCGGTCGCGGCGAGCCGGGCCAGGGCCGCGTCGCGGTCCTGCGGGGCGTCCTCCACCAGGGCCCGCCGCATGCCGAAGTTCCGCACCGGGATGGGGAGGCGGTACGTCCCCGGGCGGACCACCTCGACCAGGTGCAGGTCGGCCAGGTCCTCCAGCAGGTCCTCGGCCGTGGCCTGCGGCAGGTCCAGCAGGGCGGCGGCCGCCTCCAGGGGCACGGACGGCTCCCCGGCGAGGGCAACCAGGCGCAGCGCCCGCGCCTGCGCGGCGGTGAGCATGCCGTACACCGACTCGTACGGCTGCTCGATCGCCGTGCACTCGGGCATCCTCAGCTCGGGGAACCCGATGCGCTGCTCGGCCACGGCGAGCGTCCACTGCGGCCGGGCCAGCAGCCGGGCGCCGAACACCCGGATCGGCAACGGCTGCCCGGACGATTTGCGTATCAGCCGGCGCATCACCTCGGGTTCGCCCCGCACGCGCTCGGCGCCGGCGATCCGCTCCAGCAACGCGAACGCGTCCCCGTCGGGCAGGCCCTCCACGGTGTGCCACTCCACCCCGGCCACTTCGTAGAGCCGCCGCCGGGCGGTGAGCACCACGGCCCCCGCCCCCGGCAGCAGCGTCCTGACCTGCTCGGCCGACCGCACGTCGTCCAGGACCACGAGCACCCGCCGTCCGGCCGTCATGCTGCGCCACAGGGACACCCGCTCCCGTGCCGACGCCGGGACGCCGGTGACCCCGAACGACGCCAGCAGCTCGCCGAGCACCTCGGACGGCTCGGGCCCGTCCCCGAGCTCCACGAAGAACTGCCCGTCGGGGAACCGGTCCGCCACCGTGTGCCCGGCCCGCACGGCCGCGGCCGTCTTGCCGACGCCGGCCAGCCCCACCAGGCCCACCACGGGGACCCCGGGGCCGGCCAGCGACGTGACGACCCCGCTCAGCAGGTCCTCCCGGCCCACGAAATCCGTGAGATCCGGCGGCAACTGCGCGGGCCGGCATCCGTGGACGGTGCCTGGCGGCGGCCCGGCGTCGCCCGTGTCCCCGGCCAGGATCCGCCGCTGCATCTCCCGCAGCCCCGGCCCCGGGTCCAGGCCGAGCTCCTCCGACAACAACCGCCGCGTCTCGTCGAACACCCCGAGCGCGTCCGCCTGCCTGCCCGACCGGGAGAGGGCGAGCATCAGCAACTCCCGGACCCGCTCCCGGTACGGCTGCTCGGCGGCCATCGCGGCCAGGCCCGCCGCCGCCTCCACGTGCCGTCCGAGCGCGATGTCGGCCGCGAACAGGTCCTCGGCGGCCGACAGCCGCAGCTCCGCCAGCCGCGTCCGCTCCGCCTCCGCGTGGTCCCCCCGCACCTCGGCCATCGGCGTGCCGCGCCACAACGCCAGCACCGCCCGCAACGCGGCGGCCTCCGTGGCCACGTCCCCGGCCCGCCGGGCGGCCCTGGCCGCGGCCAGCCGCTCCTCGAACACCGCCCGGTCCACCTCCGCGCCGCCCGTCCGCAGCGCGTACCCCCCGCCGGCCGGCTCGATCACCGCCGACGCCCGCCCGCCGCCGGGGTCGAGCACGTGCCGCAGCCGCGAGATCTGCGACCGGATCACCTGGGCGGCCGCCCGCGGCGGTTCCTCGCCCCAGATCGCGTCCACCAGCTCGTCCCCCGGCACGGGCCGCCCGTCGTGCAGCAACAGAGCGGCCAGCAGCGCCCTCCGCTGCGGCGCCCCGAGATCGAGCTCGACGTCGTCCCGCCACGCGCGCACCGGCCCGAGCACCTCGAACCGCAGCATTCCGCTCACTTAGCTCTCCTCATGCCCACGTCGTACTCAACCCAGGCGACATGCCAAATTCATCCGATCCGGGGAATGCGGACAGCCGGGGTGCTCAATCGCCGTCTCGCCGGTGGCGCTGTGGAGCTTCCGCGGCGAGGCGGGTGGCGCGGCCGAGGAGGTGGCGTTGTTCGGGCAGGGTGGTGGCCCGGCGGGCGGCCTCGCGGTAGGCGGCCTCGGCGGCGGTGGGGTCGCCGGAGAGTTCCAGCAGGTGGGCGCGGGTGGCGAGCAGGCGGTGGTGGCGGGACATCCGTGCGTCGGACTCCAGGGTGGCGAGCAGCGCCAGGCCGGCCGCCGGGCCCTGTGCCTTGGCGACGGCGACGGCGCGGTTCAGCGTGACCATCGGGTTCGGGGCCGCGTGTTCCAGCAGGTCGTACAGGGCGAGGATCTGCGGCCAGTCGGTGGTGTCCACGTCCTTGGCCTCGTCGTGGATCGCCGCGATGGCCGCCTGGAGCTGGTACGGGCCCACCGGCCCGCGGGGGAGGGCCTCGGTGACGAGGGAGACGCCTTCGGCGATGAGGTGCTGGTCCCAGAGGCCGCGGTCCTGGTCCTCCAGGGGCACCAGGCCGCCGTCAGGGCCGGTGCGGGCGGGGCGGCGGGCGTCGGTGAGCAGCATCAGGGCGAGCAGGCCGGCCACCTCAGCGTCGTCCGGCAGCAGGCGCCGCAGCAGGCGGGTGAGCCGGATCGCCTCGTCCGACAGCCGCGGCGCGGTGAGGTCCGTCCCGGTGCTGGCGGTGTAACCCTCGTTGAAGACCAGGTACAGCACGTGCAGCACGGCGCGCACCCGCTCTCCCCGGTCGGCCTCGTCCGGCATGGTGAACGTCGCGCCGCTCGTCCTGATGCTCTGTTTGGCCCGGCTGATCCGCTGCGCCATCGTGGCCTCCGGCACCATGAAGGCCGCCGCGATCTGCGCGGTGGTGAGGCCGCCGACGGCGCGCAACGTCAGCGCGATCCTGCTCGGCGAGGACAACGCCGGGTGGCAGCACAGGAACAGCAGGGTCAGCGTCTCGTCCCCGCCGACGTCCGGCCCCGCCTCCACGGGTGCCTCCAGCAGCGCCGACTGCGGGGTCGCCGCCAGCAGGGCCGTCTCCCTGCGCCGCCGCGCGGAGTCGCTGCGGAACTCGTCGAGCAGCCGGTGCGTGGCGACCGTCACCAGCCACCCCCGCGGGTTGTCCGGCAGCCCGCCGGCGGGCCACCGCGTCGCCGCCGCAAGCAGGGCCTCCTGCGTGGCGTCCTCGCACGCGTCGAACTGCCCGTACCGGCGGACCAGCGCGCCGAGGACCTGCGGCGCCAGCTCACGCAGCAGGTCCTCGACGCCCCGGTCCACGCTCACGACAGCGCCGGGGCCTCGTGCAGGATCGGCCAGAACTCCACCGGATCGATGTGGGCCCACGGCATGTCCGCCGCGATCTCCAGCGCACGCTCCTCGCTCTCGCAGTCGAGCAGGTAGAGGCTGCCGATGTACTCCTTGGTCTCCAGGTACGGCCCGTCGGTGACCGCGGGCGCCCCCTCCTCGCGCCGCACCAGCCGCGCGTTCACCGCGTCCGCCAGCCCGTAGGCGCCGATCAGCTCACCGGTCTCCTGGTACTTCCGGTTCCAGGCGTCCTGCTTGGCGATCTCCTCCGGCCACTTGTCCGCGGGGATCGCGCCCCACTTCTCCTGGTTGCCGTAGATCAGCAGCAGGTACTTCATCTCAGCCATCCCTTCCGGCCCGTGCGCCCCGGTGGCGCGCCGTCACCCCCCAGTCGGAGCGGACGTCCCGTCCTCGACATCCCATCAGAGAGATTCTCCGTGTCTTAGCTTGGGTTCATGGACTGGGTGCGGGACTTCTACTCCACCACCGGCGCCTGGTGGGGCAAGGCCGAGACGAAGGTCACCGAGCGGGACCACCGCCGGGTGCGCCTCCTGCGCGAGCACGCCGGCCCGGGGCGGTGGCGCGTGCTGGAACTCGGCTGCGGCTACGGCACCACGGCCGCCGCCGTGGCACGCGCGGGCCACTCGGTCACCGCCGTGGAGATCAGCGACCGCATCGGGTTCGCCGCCCGTTTCGCCGGGGAGGCCACGTTTCTCAAGGCGGACTTCTCCGAGGTGGACCTGCCCGGCCGGTTCGACGCCGTCTGCTACTGGAACGGCTTCGGCGTCGGCTCGGACGCCGACCAGCGCCGGCTGCTGGCACGGATCGCGGGGGAGTGGCTGGCACCCGGCGGCGTCGCCCTGATCGACGTCGCCAACCCGTTCGTGTGGGCCCGATGGGACGGCGACGAGGAGCACCTCACCCCGGACCCCGCCGCCGGGTACGACCACGAGGTACGCGAGTCCACGCGCTTCGACCCCGTCACCTGCACCGCCCACGACACCTGGTGGGACGCCTCCGCCCCCGATCGGAAGGTCACCCAGCACCTGCGCTGCTACACCCCCGCCGACCTGTCCCTGCTGCTCACCGGCACCGGGCTGACGATGACGGCCCTCACCATCGGCGACCGCACCCATCCGCCGGCCTCCCACCCGGCGGCCGGTGAGCTGCTGCGCGACCACCACGAGTACCTCGCCGTCCTGCGTCTTCCCGGGTGAGCCCCGGCGCGAGAGGGCCCGCGTCCGCGCCGGCCCGCGGATCCGCGCCGGGTCCCGCGCCGGCCCGAGCAGCCGGCCCTTCTCACGCGCCGGGGATCAGGTGCGGGTCCACTTCTGGTTGGACCCGCCGGTGCAGTCCCAGAGCTGGAGCAGCGCGCCGTTGGCGGTGTTGCGGTTCACGATGTCCACACACCGGTTGGCGGCGACGTTGACGAGGTCACCGGCCGCGGTGTACGTGAAGCGTTGCGCGGAGGTGCCGTTGCAGGTGTAGAGCTGGATGGCCGTGCCGTTGGCGGTGCCGGCCGCCGCGGCGTCCATGCACTTGCCCATCGCGCGCACCGTGCCGTCGCTGTTGACCGACCACTGCTGCGCGGCGGTGCCGTTGCAGTCGTACATCTGCAGCCGCGCGCCGTCGGCGGGGTTGGCGCCAGGGATGTCGATGCAGCGGTTGCTGAGGCTGGACCGCAGCACGTTGCCGGTGCCGCCGTCGGGGGTCCACGACGAGACGCGCACGTAGTCGATCAGCATGGTCTGCGGGAACGTGGTGCTGGAGTTCGGCGGGCCCGGCCAGTTGCCGCCCACCGCCACGTTGAGGATCATGAAGAACGGGTGGTCGTAGACCCACTGGTTGCCGCGGATGTTCGCCGGGGTCACGCGGAAGAACTCCGACCCGTCCAGGTACCAGACGATCAGGTTGGGCGACCAGTCGACGCGGTAGTTGTGGAACGCGTCCCCGAGCGGCGCCCCGATGGTGCGGCTCCCGCCGACGCCGCTGCCGCCGGAGTACCCCGGTCCGTGCACGGTGCCGTACACGGTGTTGGGGTTGCTGCCGATGTTCTCCATGATGTCGATCTCGCCGGTGTTCGGCCAGTTGTTGCCGCCCAGCATCCAGAACGCCGGCCAGATGCCCTGCCCGCGCGGGAGCTTGATGCCGGCCTCGAACCGCCCGTACGTCTGGGTGAACCGGTCCGCCGTGAGGATGCGCCCCGAGGTGTACTGGCACGTCCCGTAGTGGCACTGCAGGTTGGACGGGTTCTCCTGCCGCGCTGTGATGGCGAGGTGCCCCTGGCCGTCGTGGTAGACGTTCCGTGTGGAGTTCGTGTAGTACTGCAGCTCGTTGTTGCCCCAACCGCCGCCGCCGATGTCGAACTTCCACTTCGAGCCGTCGACGGACGTCCCCGCGGCGGCGTTGAACTCGTCCGCCCACACGACGGGCCCGATGGCGGCCTGCGCCGGCGCGTCACTGGTGCCGGCGATCAGCCCGCCGGACAGCGCGACGGTCAGCGCCATCGCTGTGAGAAGGAGCCGGGGTTTGCGCATGAAGACCTCCGGTCGGTGATTTCCTCGCGACCTTCCGACCCACGGCATCACACCGCTCGGACGCGGGCGCCGATCTGGCCTGTGCTGCCGGAAGTTCCTTCATTGCTTGAATTAAGAGGATGTAACACCGGGGTCATATTCCTTGTCAATAGGAAGCTTTCTTAATTATTGCGGCGGACGAGCGACCCGGGCCGCCGCCTCCCACACCGACAACAAATCTGTTCTTGACAACTTTATTTGTCGGTTGCTACCTTTGGGGCATCGGCAAGGGAGACATCCACAAAGGAGTGAGTGAGATGCGGGTTGTGGTCGTTGAGTTCATGAGCCTCGACGGTGTCGTGCAGGCCCCGGGTGCGGCCGGTGAGGACACCGACGGCGGGTTCGCCAACGGCGGCTGGTCGATCCCGTTCTTCGACCCCGAGGTGGTGGGCGGGGTCTTCGACGCCGCGCTGGCGAACGCGGAGGCTCTGCTCTACGGGCGGCGGACGTGGCAGGGGATGTCGGCGGCGTGGCCGGAGCGGGCCGGTGACCCGTTCGCGGACCGGATGAACGCCATTCCCAAGTACGTCGTGAGCGACACGCTGGGCGACGACAAGCTGACGTGGAACACCACCCGCATCCCGGGGAGCGAGGCCGTGGAGCGCATCCGGGAGTTGCGTGAGCGCGAGGGCGGCGATCTGCTGATCATGGGGAGCCCCACGCTGGCCCGCGCGCTCATGGAGGCGGACCTGGTGGACGAGCTCCGTCTGGCGATCGAGCCGGTGCTGCTCGGCGGCGGGAAGAGCATCTTCCCCGAGGACGGCGGGTTGCGCACGTTCGAGCTGGCCGAGGTGAAGACCAGCGAGAAAGGGGTGAACGCCTGCGTGTACCGCCGGGTGGCCGGCACCCAGGGGTGACCCCCACGGGATCGAGGCCCAGGCCGGGGACGGTCCCCGGCCTGGGCTTCCTTTGATAAGAGGCCAGTGGGCTGATACTGTCCCTGCTCGTAAGGTTCCAGTGGCCTTTTAAGGCCGGGGGATGGAGCAGGGAGGAGACCCGGCCGCCGTGCGCGGGTCCCTCAGGTCGAGAAGTGAAGTGGTGCACGATGAGCAAGACCTGGTTGATCACCGGAAGTTCGCGTGGGCTGGGACGCCGGCTGGCGGAGGCCGTGGTGGCGGCGGGGGACCGGCTGGTGGCGACCGCCAGGAACACCGACCGGCTGAGCGATCTCGCCGTCGGGCACGGGGATCAGGTGCGGGCCGTCGCCCTTGACGTGACCGACCCCGCCGCCGCGCGCCGCGCCGTCCGGGAGGCGGTCGAGACGTTCGGGAGCCTGGACGTCCTGGTCAACAACGCCGGGTACGCGGACGTCGCCTCCATCGAGGACATGACCGAGGAGGACCTGCGTTCGCAGATCGACGCGAACTTCTACGGGGTGGTCAACGTCACCCGGGCCGCTCTGCCGGTCATGCGTGAACAGGGTGCCGGGCACATCATCCAGATCTCCTCCGTCGGCGGACGGGTGGCCGGCCCGGGGCTCGGCGCCTACCAGGCGGCCAAGTGGGCGGTGGGCGGGTTCTCCGAGGTGCTGGCCAAGGAGGTGGCCCCCTTCGGGATCAAGGTCACCGTGGCCGAGCCCGGCGCCCTGCGGACGGACTGGGCCGGATCCTCGATGAGCACGCCTCCCATCAGCGACCCCTACAAGCCGGTCATCGAGCCCGCGGTGACGCGGCTGCGCCAGGCGAACGGGAACCAGCCGGGCGACCCGGTGCGAGTCGCGCAGGTCATCCTCGGCATCGCGGGGACCGAGGACCCGCCGCTGCGTCTCCTGCTGGGCGGTGACGCGGTGGCCGTGGCCAGGGCCGCCGCGGAGAACCTCGCCGCATCGGACGCCCGATGGCGCGCGGTGAGCGAGTCGATCGCCTACACCGCCTGACGGCCGGCGCCGCGGGGCGGGCGTAGGGTTGCCGGGACAGCGGCGCCAGGGCGCGCGCCGCGGGAGTTCCCAGAGGTAACAGCCATGACCAGCGGCCCGCAGATCGATTTCCGGCGTGCGCGGAACGCCGAGCAGCGCGAGGCCCGCAGGCACGCCATCCTCGGCGTGGCCGCGGGCCTGCTGCGTGAGATGCCCGTGAGCGACATCAGCCTGCGGGAGCTCAGCCGCAGGGTCGGGTTGTCGAAGACGAACGTCGTCCGCTACTTCGAGACGCGGGAAGCGGTCTTCTTCGCGCTGCTCAACCGGTCACTCGGCGAATGGCTGGCCGAGCTGCCCGCCGAGCTGCCACCGGCCCCGGCGTCCCCCGCGTCCGTGATGGACGCGTGGGCCCGCTCGGTGGCGGCCCGCCCGGTGATCTGCGAACTGTGGAGTTCCCTCGGCACCGAGCTCGAACGCAACATCTCCACCGAGACCGTCCGTGACTTCAAGATCGCCCACGCGGACCTGCAGCGGCGGCTCGCGGACCTGGTGCGGGAACGCCTCCCCGCGCTGACCCCCGCCGCGTCGCGAGAGCTCGTCTCCCTGTCGGTCGTCCTGATCGCCGGGCTCTGGCCGTTCGCCAACCCGTCCCCGTCCGTCGCGGAAGCCGTCAGTGACCCCCGGCTGTCCCACTCCCGCGTCGACTTCGCGCAGTGGCTCAGCCGGGCTCTCCTCGTGACGGTGACGGGACTGTTGCACCCCCCGGCCTGAGTGGCGCGGCCGTCCGTTCCGGGAGCGCGTCGAGGGGCGCGTACCTGCGGACGCCGGTAACCCCGCCGCCAGGCGACGGCGAGCTCTGCCGGCGCCAGCCCCGGCACCGGCCGGCACACGACTCCCGGCCTGCTGTACAACGACGCGTTGCCCTCCGCGACGAGTGCGACGCCGAGCCCGCCGGCGACCGCCTCCATCGTCTCGTCCGCCGTCCCCGCCGTCGCGGCGACCACCGGCTCGCCCTCCCCGGCGTCCCGCCCCAGCCAGAAGTCCCGCAGCGGCCCCGCCTCGGCGGGCAGCGCGACGAACGGCTCACCCGCGAGGTCGTCGAACGGCACCTCGTCCTTCCCCGCCAGCACGTGGCCCTCCGGAAGCGCGGCGAACCGGCGCTCGACCGACAACACCCGTGTCTCGAGACCCGGCGCCGCGGGCAGCCACACGAACGCCACGTCCGTCCCGCCGTCCGCGAGCCCGCCGCTCGGGTCGGCCCAGTTCACCAGCCGCAACGACACCTCCCACCCCGGCATGGCCGCCCGGAACACCCGCAGCGCCTCCTGGTGCAGCCCCCGCCCGACGGCGGTCTGCATGCCGACCACCAAAGTGCCGCTCGGCGCCGCCGCCCGCGCCGCCTCGACCCCCGCGGTCGTGGACCGCAACCCGCGGCGCGGCACACGCATCGGAGCAACCCAGGTTGACTAGACTCAAATTAGTCAACTACGGTTGCTCCGCATGCCGATGTCGTGAGGGGAAGGCGAGAGATGTCCACAGGTGAAGTGGTGCTCGACGTCGAAGGGCTGCGCATGCGCTACGGCCCGGTGAACGTCCTGCACGACGTGAACTTCCAGGCACGTCAGGGGGAGGTGTTATGCCTGCTCGGGCCGAACGGTGCGGGGAAGACCACCACGGTCGAGATCCTGGAGGGGTTCCGCATGCGGTCGGCGGGGCGGGTCGAGGTGCTCGGGACCGACCCGGCGGGTGCGGACGAGCGGTGGCGTGCGCGGGTGGGAATCGTCCTGCAGTCGTGGCGGGACCACGGGAAATGGCGGGTGCGTGAGCTGCTTGAGCATCTCGGCCGGTACTACTCGGCCTACTCCACCGAGACCGTCGAACGGCCGTGGGACGCGGATCACCTCATCGCGGCGGTCGGGCTGACGCCGCAGGCGGGCCACAAGATCAAGACGTTGTCGGGTGGGCAGAGACGCCGGCTGGACGTGGCGATCGGGCTGGTGGGACGCCCGGAGCTGGTGTTCCTCGACGAGCCCACCGCCGGGCTGGATCCGATCGCCAGGCGCGGCTTCCACGAGCTCATCGCGGGTCTCGCCGACGCGGGGGAGACCACGGTGCTGCTCACCACCCATGACCTCGCCGAGGCGGAGAAGCTCGCCGACCGCATCATGATCCTCGACCGGGGGCGGATCATCGCCGACGGTACGGCGGCGGAGCTGGCCCGGCAGATCGCCGGGGAGGACGAGGTGCGCTGGGAACGCGACGGCCAGAGCTTCCGGCAGTCGGCGAAGGACCCGACCCGGTTCGTCTTCGACCTGTTCAAGCAGTACGGCGAGGCCATCGAGAACCTGGAGGTCCGCCGGGCCACGCTGGAGGACACCTACCTCACGCTGGTGCGCCAGGCCGAGACCGGCGGCGACACGGAAAGCGAGGCCCGATGAACCCCACCGCGACGGCCTGGCGGGCCGGCTGGTCCCGCGGCCTGATCGAGCTGCGTCAGTCGTTCACCAACGGCGCCGACCTGTTCAACCACTTCTTCTGGCCCGTGGTGATGCTGATCACCCTGTTCTTCATGCGCAACGCGTCCTTCGGGCCGTTCGCGCTCGCCACCCTGGCGCTGCCGAGCATCCTCGGCATGAACGCCGCCATGGCCATGGCGAGCATGAGCCAGCACCTCACCGCCGACCGCGAGGACGGCACGCTGCTCCGCGCCAAGTCGACACCGAACGGAATGGTCGGCTACCTGGTCGGCAAGACCGTCTACGTCGCCGGCGGCCTGGTCGCCGACCTCGCGATCCTCCTCGTCCCCGGCCTCTTCCTCGTCTCGGGCCTCGTGACCGGCGACCTGGGCTCCTGGGTGACGCTGATCTGGGTGCTGGCCCTCGGCCTGGTCGCCACGCTGCCCCTCGGCGCGATCCTCGGCTCGGTGTTCGTCAGCGTCCGCAGCCAGGGACTGCTGACCCTGCCGATACTGGGCATGATCGCGATCTCCGGGATCTTCTACCCCGTCACGGCGCTGCCGGAATGGCTGCAGTGGCTCGCCCAGACCTTCCCGATCTACTGGCTCGGCCTCGGCATGCGCTCCGCCCTGCTCCCCGAGAGCGCGGTCGCCGTCGAGATCGGCGAGTCCTGGCGCCACCTGGAGACCGTCGCCGTCCTCGGCGCCTGGGCCGTACTCGGCCTCCTGCTGGCCCCTGTGGTCCTGCGTCGCATGGCCCGCCGCGAGTCCGGCTCCCGCATCGCCGAACGCCGCGAGAAGGCCCTGCAGCGCCTGGGGTGAGCGCGCACAAAGGGGAACCCCGCCGCGTCCAGGCGGCGGGGTTCCCTGCGGGGGTCACTTGATCTCGTACGCCCTGATGACGGTCTCGGTGAAGGTGTTGCCGCCCGCGTCGGCGGCCTTGACGCGCAACGAGGCGAACCGGCCGTGGGCGGCGGACGGATGGCGGATGTCGGCGGACCAGGTGTCCTTGCCCGACGAGTTGACCTTCACGGACCGCCAGGTGCGGCCGTCGTCGAAGGAGACGTCCACGGTCATGGTGGTGACCTTCAGGTCGGGGGAGGCGTGCTGGCGCTGGACCTGGAGCGGGAGGCGCAGGTGGTCGCCCGTGGCGCGGTTGTGGTCGTCCAGGTCGGGGTTGATCTTGACGGCCAGCAGCGGCAGCACCTGACGCCTGCCCGGCTCGGGGGTCTTCGACCGGAAGCGCCACTCGGCGGTGACCCGGGTGGACACCCTGGTCATGGCCGCGGGGCGGTCGGCGGTCATGGTGAGGCGGTACTCACTCTCCTTGTCGTCCGCGGGCACGTCGGCGGTGCCGGTCAGGTAGTCGGCGGTGTAGACCTGCTTGCCGTCGCGGTAGAGCGCTGCCTGCGCGTCGGTGTACGTGCCGTAGGAGTAACGTTCCGGCACGCCGTCCTCGAACAGCGGGGTGACGAACTGCATCGTGTCGCCCTCGCGCCAGGAGAGATCGCCGTCCGGGAACAGCGAGGCGCCGAAGACGCCGGTGTTCCAGCGGTCGGAGGTCTTCTTGCCGGCGCGGTACGACGTGGTCCGGCCGAAGAAGAACTGGTCGAGGTCGTCCCAGCCCTCCGGCGGCTTCAACTGGGCGAACGACGGGTACCACGCGGTGTCGCCGGGGGAGTAGTACTCGGTCCTGTGGAAGGGCAGCGGGAACCGGGACACCCCGTTGTACGGCATCCACGCCATCTCCGTCCCGTACATCACGGGCAGGGCGTAGTGCTCGCCGGTCTTGCCGTCCTGCTGCGCGCCGTACGTCGAGGTCACCTCGGCGAGGTCGCGGCGGCGCGGCCGGTAGGAGGGGTCGGCGGGGACGCGCGGCTGGGCCCTCATCAGGTGGTAGAAGTACGGGCTCTCGTCGTAGGTGCCGTCGCCCTTCGGCTTGGCCCACTGCGTCCACTGGTAGAAGCCGAACTTCTTGCTCGCCGTGCGGGTCGTCGGGATCGCCTTGACGCCGCTGACGCGGTCGGCGCCCCACTGGTCGAACAGCTCGACGTCCACGCCGAGCGTCTGCACGCCCGGGACGATCTGGAGCATACCGAACATGCCGATCGCCAGCCGCGCCGTCGGCTCGTCCGTGCGCACGTCCGCCGGCCGGGCCTTACGGGCGTCGGCGGAGAAGACGTGGTCGGCGTCGAGCGTGAACTCCGGGTCGGCGGCCATCACCAGGGTGCCGTCATGGTCGGCCATGAGGGCGACGACCGTGTAGCGGTGGCCTCGCGGCAGCCGCAGGTCCAGCGAGCCGGTGGCGATGTCGTAGTTGCGCTGCACCTTGGCGTCGAGGTCGATGACCCCGGCGAACGCGGCCCGCGCGGGCGCGCCGTCCGTGCCGGTGAAGGTCAGCTTGACCGCGCGCTTCTCCGGTTCGACGCGCATGCCGACGCCGGTGCGCACCGAGACGCCGCCGCCGGTGGCGATGACGGTGCCGCTGAACACGCCGTTGGCGGACGGCGCGGCCGTGACCTTGACCTGCGCGGTGCCGTGCGCGGGCACCTCGACCGCGGTGGCGCCGAGCGTGAACGGGGTCACCACGGCGCCGTGGCCGTCCTTGGCCGTCACGCTCAGGTCCAGCCGTACGGCGGCGTCGCCGTCGTTGCGGTAGGTGAGCGTGCGCTCGACGGGGGAGGTGTGGGGCGCCTCGATCTCGCCGAAGCCCACCGCGGCGGGCTCGGCCGTGACCTGCTGGTTGACGGCACGGGCGACGTCCACACGGCCGGAGCCCTGCACGTAGGCGCCGAGCTCGTCGCCGGGGGCCGTGGAGGCCATCAGCGCGGCCTTGATCTGGCCGGCCTTCCAGTCCGGGTGCCGGCCCGCGACGATCGCCGCGGCTCCCGTCACGTGCGGCGTGGCCATGGAGGTGCCGCTCATCTCGGTGTAGGAGTCGTCCACGGGGATGCCGGCGAAGGTGTCGGCGGCCCTGGCGGCGACGATGCCCACGCCCGGCGCGACCAGGTCGGGCTTGACCGCGGCGTCCCCGACGCGCGGGCCGGTGCTGCTGAACTGGACGACGGTGTCGGCGTCGCGGAAGGAGGCGCCGACCGACAGCGCGTGGTCCGCGCTGCTCGGCGAGCTGAGGGTGTCGGTGCCCTCGTTGCCCGACGCGATGACGAACAACGTGCCGTACTTCTCCGACAGCGTGTTGACGGCCTGCTCCATCGGGTCGTCACCGGGCGTGTCGGGGCCGCCGAGGCTGAGGTTCGCGACGCGGGCGCCGTTCTCCGCCGCCCACGTCATGGCCTCGATGACGGCCGAGTCCGGGCAGTTGCCGCTCTGCTCGCAGACCTTGCCGATCAGCAGCTTCGCGCCGGGGGCGACGCCCTTGTACCGGCCGCCCGACGCGTCGCCCGAACCGGCGATCGTGGCGGCGACGTGGGTGCCGTGGCCGTTGAGGTCGCGGACGTCGGGCTCGGAGGTGAAGTTCTCGGCCTTGGCGACCAGGCCCTTGAGGTCGGGGTGGCCGGGGTCGTAGCCGCTGTCGAGCACCGCGACGGTGACGTCCTGGCCGCTGTAGCCGGCCTTCCACGCCTCGGGTGCGCCGATGTGGGGGACGCTGACGTCGAGGGACAGCTTTGCCTTGCCGTCCAGCCAGATCTTCTCGGGTGCGGACGCCGACCTGGCCGCCGCGGTGAGGGACTTCCACAGGGCGCCGTCGCGCGGCTCGCTGCGCGCGACGCCGTTGATCGCGGGCAGCGCACGCCCGCCCGCGACGCGCAGCGTGGCCGTCCCGGCGGGGTAGGTGACGATCAGGGGGAGCGCCGGGCTGGCGGCGTCGTCGTAACCGAGCTCGGCGAGCTTGGTGACGTTGAACAGGCGGGGGTCCAGCTTGTCGGCGGCCAGGAGCGGCATCGCGTCCACGGGGACGACGCTGAGCCCGTCCTCGGAGCGGCGGTGGATGAAGTTGATCTTCTCGCGGCCGGGGCCCGGCTTGACGTCGAGCTGGGTCTGCTTGTTCGGGAGCGGGCGGAGGGTGACCGTGTCGCCGGTGATCAGGGTGATCTTCTTCGGCGGTCCCGCCTTCGCGGCAGTGGTGGACGGGGCAGGGGAGGGAGTGGGGGTCGCCTGGGCCGGCGTCGCGGCCACGACCTGGGCCACTATCACAACGCCGACAAGGGCGGTTCTATGAAGCACGACCCGATTTCTAACTGTTTGCGAATTTTGGTGACAAGGTGATCGGCTGGCCTATTGCGGCGCTTGCCGGAAGTGGCCAAGATCGGAGACGTGCTCGATGACGGCCCGGCGCTGGAGATAGTGGGGATCAGCGCCTACGACGAGCGGATCTACCGCGGCGTACTGGCCAGCCCCGGCATCACGGTTCAGGAGCTCGTGCTGCGGACCGGTGAGAGCCCCGGCCGTGTCCAGTCCTCCCTGTCCAGGC
Organism: Sphaerisporangium sp. B11E5; assembly: GCF_039871875.1. Lineage (NCBI taxonomy): Bacteria > Bacillati > Actinomycetota > Actinomycetes > Streptosporangiales > Streptosporangiaceae > Sphaerisporangium > Sphaerisporangium sp. B11E5. Next base: position 298,830 of record NZ_JBDPMD010000002.1, read on the forward strand.
TCCGCGCCAAGGGCATGGTCAGCCGCCTGTGGGGACGCTCGCCCCGCTGGACGGCGACCAACCCCGGCACCGCGATCCGCTCGCTGGTGCGCGGCGTGCAGAGCGAACTGGACCGCGTCACCGACACCGCCGACGCGCTGGAGACCGCCTTCCGCACCGCCGGCGAGGACCCCGAGGAGGGCGGCCGGTTCGAGATCCTGGCCGGCCCCGAGGAGATCGCCCGGTGGTACGTCCGGTTGCAGCAGGAGGCCAAGGAGGAGGTGCTGACCTTCGACCGCCCGCCCTACGTGCTGGACTACCGCAACCCCCTGGAAGGCGGCCGCCTCCGCGACGGCGTGCGCTACCGCGCCGTCTACGCCCCTGAGGCGTTCCAGCACGCCGGAGCCCTGGAGGAGCTGGAGAACCAGCTCAAGGCGGGCGAAGAGGCACGCGTGCTGCCCGGCCTGCCGTTCAAGATGGTGGTCGTGGACCGCCGCCTGGCCATCATGCCCCTGCACCAGGACGCCCCCCTGACCCGCAGCGTGCTGATCAGAGGTTCCACCGTGGTCGTGGCCCTCGCCGAGCTCTTCGACCGCCTGTGGGCCGAGGCCGTCCCGATGTTCCCCGAGATCCACGAGAACACCCCCGCCGGCCCCGAGGACCGCCTCACCCCCGACCGCCGCCTCCTCGCGCTCCTGTCCGCCGGCCTCAAGGACGACGCCATCGCCCGCCAGCTGGGCATGAGCCCCCGCAGCCTCCGCCGCCGCCTGCGCGACCTCCTGGACGACCTCGACGCCGAGACCCGCTTCCAGGCCGGCGCCCAGGCCGCCCGCCGCGGCCTCCTTTGACCTCGCCCGGAGAAGCTCAGCCGGCGGACCAGGACCGGATATGGTTCTCGATCGTCGCCGCGCGGTGCGCGACCTCACCGGGCGGGACGTTGATCAGCTCGTAGCCGTGCGCCCGGTAGACCTCCTCGTGCACGCGGCCGAAGGCCAGCGAGTCCTCGAAGGAGATCCGGCGCGCCGCGGTCGGCACCACGAAGCCGATCGGGTGGACGAGGAACACCCGCCGGTCGTAGACGTGCTCGCTCACGACGCGCCCCACCTCCGCGGCGAGGGCCGGGGACGCCGGGCGCCGCAGGAACCGGGCCAGTGCCAGGGTGCAGATCGGTGAGCGGTCGTAGATCTGGATCGCCGGTCCGGCGGCGTCCGCCGCCTCCTGCCGCCGCCGCTGCATGTCAACGATCATGTCCGTGAACCCGGGGGCGTTCCACGGCTCGTGATCACCTTGTTCCTGCCGCCAGGCGATGACGTCGGTGGCCGCTTCGTCGATCACCGTGTACCCACGCCCGCGCAGCTCGGCCGCGATCGCGGTCTTGCCGGCCCCCGGAGCACCGGTGAGGACATATCGCCTGGGCCGCCGCGAATTCGGTCCCCGCCCGTGTCCTGCGTTCATCATGCGACGCTACCGCGACCTGAAGGGGGCGGCCCGGTGGGTGCCGGGCCGCCCCGGTGGTCACGTGCAGGAGCGGGCGTCGTACGGCGCGGTCAGCGACGCCGACACCGGGTGGCCGTCGACGGTCGCGGTGGCCGTCACCGTGACCTCGCCGGCCGGCACGGTCGCGGCGTGGGTCGTGAAGGTGTGGGACTTCTGCTTGCCGGGGCGCAGGGAGCCGAACGGGTGGGTTCCGTACGGGGACGTCACCGACGCCTTGACGTGGACCTGCTCGTTGTTGGTCGCCCGCACCGTCACCTCGGCCCTGTCGGCCTTGGGGCCGGCGCACCTGGTGGACGCCGCCACGGACACGTCCAGCGCGGGCTTGGCCTCGAAGGACCAGGAGTCGAGCTCGAAGAGGTCCGCGCCGTCGGGGCCGGTGTAGGTGAAGTACACGTCGTGCACGCCGGTGACGCCGTCGAGCGGAGCGGTCAGGCTCGCCCACTGGCCGGTCGCGGCGGTGACGGGGATCGTCGCGGCCACGGGGCCGGTGCGGTCGTCGAGGCGGACCTGGATCTGCCCGCCTTCCGCGAGCGGGAGCACCTTGGCGGTGACGCTCGCGGCGCCCTTCTCGCCGAAGTCCACCGACGCGAGCGACGTCCAGTCACCGTTGTCGATGTCGTGCAGCACGAGGTTCGGTGCCTTGGTGCCGAACTCCTCCGAGGTGCCGTCGATCTTCTTCGTCGCGATGCCCTGCTGCCAGGCGATCTTCTCGGCCTCGGTCACCCGGTACGGATCGGCGTTCCGGATCTGGCCGACCCCGTCGAAGGTGCCGATCACCTCCTTGATCGTGCCGTCCTCGTCGAACGCGAGCTTGGCGATGTGCGGGCTGCGGAAGCCCTGCGTGGCGCCGCCGGTGATGCGGCGGTTGAGCGTCTGGGCGTGGTAGGTGAAGTAGTACTCGCCGCCGAGCTCGAACACCGACTGGTGGTTGTTGCCGCCGGCCCCGAAGTAGGTGCCGGGGTTGCGGAAGATGACACCCTTGTACGTCTCGGGCGTCCAGGGGCCCATCGGACTGTCGGCCATGAGGTACGCGATCGCGCCGGTCGGCGGGCCGTTCGGGTCCACGGGGCCGCCGGAGAACCCGAAGTTCGACGAGTAGGAGTAGTAATACTTGCCGTCGCGCTTGAACACGTGGCCCGCCTCGAACACCAGCGGCGCGTCGATGACCTCCGCCGAGCCGGACGTGCTGGTCATGTCGGCGCCGAGCTTGATCACGCGGGTGGACTTCGGGTGGTTGGTGTTCTCGTAGCTGCCCGACCCGTCGTCGCCGCCGCCACCGAAGTAGAGGTAGCCCTGGCCGTCGTCGTCGATGAACACCCCGGGGTCGAAGAGCCAGTTGCGGCCGTTCGACGCGCCGGGCGTGGCGCCGGTGACGAGCAGGCTGCCGCGTTCGTCGCGCCACGGGCCGAGCGGGGAGTCGCCGACGATGACGCCAGTGGCGGCGCCGTTGTTGGCGAAGTACAGGAAGAACTTCTCCTTGCCGTCGACGACCTTGCTCTCCATCGCGGGAGCCCACGACTGGGTGGCGTAGGGCGCGACACCGTTCGGGCCCGCGACGGGGATCTCGCCGTGGTCGACCCAGTTCACGAGGTCGTCCGACGAGATGACCGTGATCGTGTTGATGCCGCCGTAGGTGTTGGTCGGCGAGATCCCGTTGGGGCCGGGGTTGTACACCTGCGTGTCGTTCGTCATGTACAGGTACACGCGGCCGTCGTGGACGAAGGCGTTGCCGTCCGCGCCGAACTTGTGGGAGATGAGCGGGTTGCCCTCGCCGGGATTCTTGCCGAGCACCTCGATGGTCCTCGACGGCACGAACTCCGCGAGCGTCACGTCGTCGACCTTGAAGTCCATGAGGTGGGTGTCGGGGGCGGTCCCCGGCGACGACGTCCACGGCGTCTCGACGAAGATCCTCGCGGTCGTGACGCTCTGCCCCGCGGGAATCGTGAACGTGCCCTGGATGAGTCCCCACTGCCCGCGCGGCGCCGTCACCGTGCCGAGGTTGGTGTAGGTCGAGCCGCCGTAGTGCATGGTGACGAAGAACTGCTTGGTCGCCGGGCCGCCGGCGTTCTCGTACTTCACCCGCGCGGTGACCGAGTAGGTCTTGCCGGCCTGCACCTTGCCGGAGAGGTCCTGCATCGGGCCTGAGCCGGTCGTCGTCCGGCCGGTGACGAGGACGGCGCCCGAACCGGTGTAGGCGTCCGTGGTCGGCGACAGTACGGCGCCGTCGCCGGCGTTCCCGTTGTTCGGGAACCAGCCGGCGAGGCCGTCCTCGAACCCGCCGTTCACGACGAGATTCGGCCCTGCGGCCCGCGCGGGCGCCGCCGTGACGGCGGCCCCCGTGGCCAGCAGGGCGCCGGCCGCCGCGACCGCGGCGACCCGTCGTCGGATGGCCCTGCGTAAACGCTGCTGCACGAGACATACTCCTTGATCTCTGACGTGCGCCCCGGGGCTCCTGGGCGCCCCGGGGGGAGAGGCGCTGTGCCGGGGATCAGGCGCGGAGCCGGGCCAGTTGGTAGCTGAGTGCCCGCTCCGGCGCGTCGATCTGGTTCTGGGTGCCGGGCTTGCCGGCCCGCGCCGCCTTCGCGTCGCGGAGCGCGGCCTGCATCGTCTTCCAGTCGTCCTTCGGGTAGTCGTGCTTGCGGAGGGTCCTGGCGTAGGCGATGGCCGCGTCGAGGCGGCTCGTGTCGAGCGGCAGGCCCTGCGCGGTGAGCGTGTCGCTGAGCAGGTAGTAGTCGAAGTCGACGTGCCCGCCCGTCTGCCGTGTCGCGTAGTTGAACAGGCCGACCCGGTGCCCCATGAAGTGCGCGAGGCTGCCGTCCAGCGTCTGCGGGCCGACGCGGCCGCCGAGCGGGGTCCACTTCCGCCCGTCCAGGCTGTAGGAGAACGTCGTCCACAACTGCCCGGCCGGTGACGCGAAGTCGAGGTCCGCCTTCACGTACACCTTGGTCGCGTCACCCAGCGGCACCGTCGTGCCCGGCACGAAGTTCTCCAGCGTCGCCTGGTCGAGGTTCACCGCGAACGGCTGCACCCGGTTGACGACGCCCAGCGTGTTCCGGCCGCCTTCGCGCTTGACCGCCACGTACGAGAACCCGCGGTTGTAGGCGGCCAGGCCGGCGACGTCGCCGTCCTTCATGCGGGAGATGTCCATCTTGGTCTCGGCCGACTGCCGTGGGCCGAACGTGCGCTGCGAGAGCGTGTTCCGTGCCTCCTCGAACCACGCGAGCTCGGCGCGGTTGGAGAGCTTGGTGTAGACGTACTGGCCGGTGACCACCTTGCCGGTCGTCAGCCGCAGCCACCCCTTGCGGTCGGTGAGCGACCAGTACCGGTTGTCGGGGGCGTGGTTCCACTCCCACGCCATGTCCAGCCGCGACCCGTTGGGGGCGATCTCCTTCTCGGCGGGGTACTCGGCGGTCACCGGTTGCCCCACGACGGAGACGTCGTCGATCAGGTATTCCACGCTGGAGGACGGCGGTTGCGGGTTGGCCCACGGCGTCTCCACCGCGAACTTGAAGTTGCCGAGGTCGGCCGTCGCCGGGACCGTGAACTGGCCCGACACCGTCGTCCACTGCCCGGCGGGCACGTTGCCCGACGCCATCACCTGGACGCCGGAACCCCAGTCGGCGGCGAGGTTGAACCGCACGCTGCCCGGGCCCGACGTGTACTTGATCTTCGCCGACACGGTGTAGGTCACGCCGTGCTGCATCGTGCCGTTCAGGAACTGGTTCGGGCCGGAACCGTTGAGCGTGCGGCCGCTCACCTTCAGCGCCGCCGACCCCGAGGCCGGGTCCGCCGTGTCCCGGCTGAGCGTGGCGCCGAACTGCGCGGCCCACGGTGAGACCGCCTCGGACTCGAACCCGGGGTTCTGCAGCAGCTCGACGCCGATGAGCGACTCGTCGATGTCCGGCGGCTCCGGGATCGTCCACTGCTCGTCCATGTACGCCTTGTGCGGCGCGTCGTTGTCGAAGTCGTCCGAGGCGACGACGCTCTTCTGGCGCTCCACCGCCTCCTGCTCCGGGCTGAGCTTGATCGGCTTGGCGAACACGCCGTCCACCGGCACGACCCCGTTGTTCCCGAACGTCGGCCACCCGTCCTGCCACGTGGCGGGGATGAGCGCCGGGATGCGGCCGATCGGGAACGTGTCGCGGAAGAACATGCCGTACCAGTCGGTCGCGCCGCCCTCACGTGCGATGGGCACGAGACTGCCCTGCGCGAAGCCGTTCGAGTTGAGCACCCCCCGCGCCTCGTAGGTGTTCACGCCACCCGCCGAGGTGTAGCGCCCGAGCAGCTCCTTCGAACGGAACATGACGACCTGGCGCCCCTGCCCCGACGGCCAGGTGATGATGACCGCGTAGTAGTAGCCGTCGATGTGGTAGAACTGCGCACCTTCGAACAGGCCGCCGATGAACGGCTGCCCGGCGTAGTTCGCCGCCGTGAAGATGTTCGGGTAGTCCTGCACGATGGCCGTCAGGTCGGAGCTGAGACGTACGGCGCTCGTCCCGCCGGACCCGTAGAAGATGTACGGCGTGCCGTCCACGTCGAAGAACAGCGAAGGGTCGTGCAGGCCGCGCCCGAGTGCCGTGCGCTCCCACCTGCCGTTCTCGATGTCGTCGGTGCGGTAGAGGTACGCGCCCCCGAGGTTGTTGGTGTTGAAGGCGACGTAGAACATGCCGTCGTGGTAGCGCAGCGACGACGCCCACTGCCCCTGCCCGTAGGAGTTCTGCCCGTTGCGCAGCGAGAAGGAGTCGCCGATGCTCGCCCGGTCGAAGACGTAGTTGACGATCTCCCAGTTCACGAGGTCGTATGACTTCATGATGGGAGCACCCGGGCTGAGGTGCATCGTCGTACTGATCATGTAGTAGACGTCGCGGCCCTCGCCGTTCTCCGCGGCCGGCACCCGCTCCACGCTGATGTCCGGCACGTCGGACCGGAGAAGGGGCACGGAATACGTGCCGTCGCCCTTGTCGGTCGACGTGTACGACGATGCGGGCGACCAGCCGGCGGCCTGCGCCGGGCTACCCATGGACACAAGCCCGGCGCAGAGCATCACGCCGGCCGTCACCACCGAGATCCCCCATCTGGACCTTCTGTGTGTTAGCGCTAACAAGAATCGACGTTGCTGGGACCGCTCCCTGACGGGCATCGACATTGCGAACTCCAGACGCGAATGTGACGTGCGTGTTAATACTGTGATCGCTAACATGCCCTGTCAAGACTCAACGATCATCCGTCAACCCCCGCGTAATCCCGTTGAGACGCCGCGACGCGGGCCGTACGCTGGCCGTGATTGCTCCCGCCGGGTCAGGCCCGGCCGATCACGAGAAGGCGATGCCATGGTCACCGCCCGGTCACTCCGGGGCGGTTGAGGCGACGGCCGTCGCGGCGGCCGATGTGCGCGTACGCACGCGCCTGTTCGTCGTGCCCCGGTCTCGCGGAGATCTTCTCGTCCGCGCGGCGCCGGTCGCCGCGCACCTGATCCGGAGCACATGGAATGTCGCACGACTCCCTGTCCGCGTGGTACGCGGACTTCTTCACCGAACTGCCCAACGCCTTCTGGCGGGCCGCGGTACCCGCGAGCACGACCGATGCCGAGGTCGGCTTCGTCATCCGCCTGGCCGGGGTCCGTCCCGGTCACCAGGTGCTCGACGTGGCGTGCGGCAGCGGCCGGCACGCACTCGAACTGGCCCGGCGCGGTTACCGGGTCACGGGCCTGGACGTCTCGGCCGAGGCCATCGGGTACGCCCGTGCCGTCGCCGCGGGCGAAGGGCTCGACATCGACCTGCGCCAAGGGGACATGCGGACGCTTCCCGGCGACGTCCGGCCCGGCGTGGCGATGTGCATGGGCAACGTCTTCGGCTACCTGGAGCATGCCGCTACGCGGGAGTTCCTCGCGGGCCTAGCCGGGCTCGTCGTCCCCGGAGGCACGCTCGTCCTGGACTACGCGTTCGTGGCCGAGTCGCTGCTGCCGAACCTGACCCTGGAGGAGCCGCCGATGACGATCGGCGGTGTCGAGGCCGTCTCGGTCAACGAGTACGACGTGGTGAACAGCCGCTGGCTCACCTCGTTCACCTTCCGCCGGGGCACACAGGAGCACCGCGGGACCTCGGTGCAGCACGTCTACACCGCGGCGGAGGTCGGCCGCCTGGTCACCGAGGCCGGGTTCACCGGGGTCGAGCTGTACGGCGGCACCGACGGCACGCCGTTCCGGTTCGGCAGCCCCCGGCTGCTCCTGGTGGCGCGACGGCCGTAGGCCGGCTTGAGCACACGGTCGCCGTCTATCTGACGACGACCGTGTGCTCTCCCCGGGGCACCAGCTCGCCGATCACCGGGACTCCCGGCAGCTCTCCGGCGATCAGCAGCCCTCCGGAGGTCTGGGCGTCGGCCAGCAGGAGCATGGTCTCCTCGTCGGCCTCGCTCGTGAGGTGACCGGCCACCCAGCCGAGGTTGCGGCGTGACCCGCCGGGGACGAAACCGTCCCGTACGGCCTCGCGGGCGCCCTCCAGGAGCGGGACCGCGGTCCGGTCGAGCACGGCGGTCACGTTCGAGGCCCTGGCCAGCTTGAACAGGTGGCCGAGCAGGCCGAAGCCCGTCACGTCGGTCGCGCAGCGTACGCCGGCCCGTACGGCCGCCTCGCTCGCGTCCGCGTTGAGCCGGGTCATGGTGGCGACCGCCTGGGGGAAGACCTCACCGGTCGCCTTGTGCCGGTTGTTGAGCACGCCGAGGCCGAGTGGCTTCGTCAGGGACAGCGGCAGGCCGGGGCGTCCGCCGTCGTTGCGCATCAGGCGGCCGGGGTCGGCCAGGCCGGTGACCGCCATGCCGTACTTGGGTTCGGCGTCGACGACGCTGTGGCCGCCCGCGACGTGGCAGCCCGCCAGGGCGGCGACGTCGGCGCCGCCGCGCAGGACCTCGCGGGCGAGGTCGTAGGGCAGGGTGTCGCGGGGCCAGCACAGCAGGTTGAGCGCCATCAGGGGGCGGCCGCCCATGGCGTACACGTCGGAGAGCGCGTTGGCGGCGGCGATGCGGCCCCAGTCGAAGGGGTCGTCCACCACGGGGGTGAAGAAGTCGGCGGTGCTCACCACCGCCGTGCCGCCCTCGATCCTCACGACGGCGGCGTCGTCCCCCGTCTCGAGCCCGACCACCAGCTCGCCGAGCGGGTCCTCCGGGGCGGTGGCACCCATGCCCGCCAGCACGTCCTCCAATTCACCGGGGGGAATCTTGCACGCGCAGCCGCCGCCTCGGGCGTATTGGGTCAGCCTCAGCATGATCAGAATCATTGCGCGCGTAGCGGTATTGCGATATCCCGATAAGTCATGACTGATCCGCGTCGTCAGATCCCCCGGACCGATGCCGTCCTGGACGATCCCCGCGTCGCGCCGATCGTCGCGCGGATGGGCAGGGAACGGGTGAAGGCGGCCGTCCACGCCGCGCAACGACGGGCGAGAAGCGGCGAGATCAGCCCCTCGGACGTCCGCGACGAGGCGCTGCGGACCCTGCCGGTCGACGGCCCGCGCCAGGTGATCAACGCCACCGGTGTGCTCCTGCACACCAACCTGGGCCGGGCGCCGCTGTCCACGGCCGCCCTCGACGCCGTCCGGGTCGCGGGCGGCACCACCGACGTCGAGTTCGATCTCACCACCGGCCGCAGGGGACGGCGTGGCAGGGCCGCCCTGGCCGCGCTCGCGCACGCCGTGCCGGCCGCGGAGGCGGTGCACGTGGTCAACAACAACGCCGCGGCGCTGGTGCTGGTCGCGACCGCTCTGGCGCGGGACCGGGAGATCATCATCAGCCGGGGTGAACTCGTCGAGATCGGCGACGGGTTCCGCCTGCCCGAGCTGCTGGAGTCCACCGGCGCCCGGCTGCGCGAGGTGGGCACCACCAACCGGACGTCCGTGGCCGACTACGCCACCGCCGTCGGCCCGCGGACCGGTTTCGTGCTGAAGGTCCACCCCTCGAACTACCGGATCGAGGGATTCGCCGCCACCCCGTCCGCCGGCGACCTGACCGGCCTCGGTGTCCCCCTGGTCGCCGACATCGGCTCCGGGCTGCTGGCGCCGGAACCGCTCCTGCCGGACGAACCCGACGCGGCGACGTGGCTGCGCGCCGGCGCCGACCTGGTCACCGCCAGCGGGGACAAACTGCTCGGCGGCCCCCAAAGCGGTCTGCTGCTCGGACGCGCCGAGCTGGTGGAGCGCGTGCGCAGGCATCCCCTGGCCCGCGCGCTGCGCGTGGACAAGCTGACCCTGGCCGCCCTGGAAGCCACCCTCGTGCACGCCGCCAACCCCACCCGCGACGCCCTGCGCGCGGACCCGGCGGACCTGCGCCGCCGGGCCGCCACGCTGGCCGGACGGCTGGCCGCGGCCGGGGTGAAGGCCGAGGCCGTGGACACCGGGGCCGCGGTCGGCGGCGGGGGCGCGCCCGGCGTCGAGCTGCCGAGCGCGGCGGTCGCCGTGGACGCCGCGCTGGCCGCTCCTCTGCGCCTCGGGACCCCGGCGGTGGCCGGCCGGGTGGAGGGCGGGCGGTGCCTGCTCGACCTGCGGGCCGTCCCGCCCGAACAGGACGCGGACCTGCTCGGCGCGGTGGTGGCCGCGTGCTCGTGATCGCGACCGCGGGGCACGTCGACCACGGCAAGTCGGCCCTGCTGCGCGCGCTGACCGGCATGGAGCCCGACCGCTGGGAGGAGGAGCGGCGGCGCGGGCTGACCATCGACCTCGGGTTCGTGTGGACCGGCGCGCTCGCCTTCGTCGACGTGCCCGGCCACGAGCGGTTCATCGCCAACATGCTGGCCGGGGTGGGCCCCGCCCCGGCGGTGCTGTTCGTGGTGGCCGCCGACGCGGGATGGGCCGTCCAGTCCCAGGAACACCTGGAGATCATCGACGCGCTCGGCATCTCGTGCGGCGTGCTCGCGGTCACCCGCGCCGACCTCGCGGACCCCGCGCCGGCCATGGCGGACTGCCGGGAACGGCTCGCCGGCACCAGCCTGGCGGACGTCCCGATGGTGGCGGTCAGCGCGGTCACCGGGCACGGGCTGCCCGAGCTGCGCGGGCTGCTGGCGTCGCTCCCCCCGCCCGAGCCCGCGCCGGACGCCGACGTACGCCTCTGGATCGACCGGGTCTTCACCGTCGAGGGGCGGGGGACCGTCGTCACCGGGACGCTCGGCGCGGGCACGATCCGCGTCGGGGACCGGCTCCTGGCGGGTGGGCACGACGTGCGCGTCCGGGGCCTGCACAGCCTCAAGCAGGCCAGGGCCGAGGTCGGCGGCCCGGCCAGGGTCGCGGTGAACCTCCGTGGCGGCGGCCGTCCGCGGCGCGGTGACGCGCTGGTGACGCCCGGCAGATGGCTCGGCGTGCCGGCGGCCGACGTCCGGTTCTCCGGCGAGGGCCACCCCCCTGAGCACGTGATCTGGCACATCGGGACCGCGGCGGAACCCGCCCGGGTACGGCCCCTCGGCGACGACACCGCACGGGTGACCCTGGCCAGGGGACTTCCGCTGCGCATCGGCGACCGGGCATTGCTCCGCGATCCGGGCAGCCGCCGCGTCCGGCGGGCCGTGGTGCTCGACGTACGCCCGCCGGAGCTGCGCCGCAGGGGAGCGGCGAAGGCGCGGGCGGCCGAGCTCAGGGACATGAGCGGGTCGCCCGACGGCGCGGCCGAGCTGCGGCGGCGCGGCCTCGCGAGACGCGACGAGCTGGCCGCCATGGGGGCCCCGGCGACGGCCGCCCCGGTCGCGGGGGAGTGGGTGGCCGACCCCGCGCACTGGGCGGCGCTGCGGGCGCGGCTGGTGGAGCTCGTGACCGCGCACGCCGTACGGAACCCGGCCGATCCGGGGATGGCCGCGGAGACGGCACGGCAGGCGCTCGGCCTGCCGGACCGTGCGCTCGTGGACGCCCTGGCGGCGGGCACCGCGTTGCGGCAGGTACGCGGGCGGCTGACGGCGGCGGCGCCCGCGCTCGCCCCCGGCATCGGGGAGCTGCGGCGCGGTTGGGCCGCCGACCCGTTCGCGGCCCCGGACGCCGAGCGGCTCGCGGAGCTCGGCCTGGACGCGCGTTCCCTGGCGGCGGCGGAGGCGGCCGGGGAACTCCTGCGCCTGGCACCTGGCGTCGTCCTGCCGCCCGGAGCCGTGGAGGCGGCGGCCGGCGTGCTCGCCCGGTTGCCTCAGCCGTTCACGGCGGCGGACGCGCGGGTCGCGCTTGGCACGTCCCGCCGGGTGGTCATTCCGCTTCTCGAACACCTCGACCGGAGGGGGCTGACCCAACGGAAGGACAAGTTGCTGCGTGAGATTCCGCCATAGACCTTAAGCGTGTCGATACAGGCATATCTCGCGATATGCCTAGTAATTGGCAGGTGAAAGAAGATCGAGGGCTTGGTACGGTTCCCGATGGAGACGTCCAGGTGCCTGGTGGCCCTCCTGGTCTTCAAAACCGGTGGCGCCGAGGATCTCGGCGCGGCGGGTTCGATTCCCGTCCGTCTCCGCTGCCGTCGTGAGCGCCGATCGTCTCTGATGTGGGATTTCTTGTTTGGTGGGGCAACCAACTATCGGGTCGGCTGGAGTTTCCATGAGATTTCTCCTGCTCGGGCACTTCGAGATCCATCAACCGGACGGCAGGCTCCTCGCCGTGACCCGGATCAAGCATCGCCAGTTGCTCGCGCTTCTGCTGCTCGACTCGCCGCACGCGGTCTCGACCGACCGCTGCATCGCCGCGCTCTGGGGTGAGGACGCCCCGCCGTCCGCGCGGCGCAACCTGCAGACGTACGTCGCGGAACTCCGCAAAGGCCTCGTCTGCTCCGGCGTGTCCATCGAGACCGTGCCAGGCGGATACCGGGTGACGGACGTCGCCGACCGCCTCGACCTGTCGGCCTTCGAGGCGATGCGGTCCGGGGCGGCGAAGGCCCTGAGCGCGCGGGACGACACGGCGGTCGTGCAGATGCTCAGGGACGCGCTCGACCTGTGGCGCGGATCGGCGCTGCAGGACCTCGCGGACAGCTCCGACGCGCTCAGGAACGCCGCGACCCAGCTCAACGAACGCCGCATGGCCGCGGTGAGCGACTTCGCGGGCGGGTGCATCCGGCTCGGGGCGTACGAGGAGGCCATCGACCAGTTGCGCGTCGCCGTCACCTGGGCCCCGCTGCGGGAGGACCTGCGGGCCCAGCTCATGCTGGCCCTGCACAAGAGCGGGCGGCGGGCGGACGCGTTGCTCGCGTACCACGAATGCAGGGCCGCCCTGGTGGAGCGGATCGGCGTCGGGCCGTCCCAGACGCTGACGATCCTGCACGACCGGATCCTGATGGAGGACCGAAGCCTGTGATCCCGCCGTGTGGCGGGCGTGTGGCGGCTGTGTGGCGATCGTGGTGAACGATCGATGACCCTGACAGGGAACCCGGATCATTAGGAGTGGTGCCATGCCAGCACGTACCCCCGACGGCCGGACCCTGGCCGTCGACGGCAGCCCCCAACCGTTCACCATGGGCTGGAGCTACATGGTGTGGGCTTACGGCGAGGACGGTGCCCTCCGCTTCCACACCGCGGCCGCCGGGGCACGTGAACTGATCGCGCGCCACCTCGGCGAGTACGACCGGCTCACCGTCCGCGAGGTCTCCTGGAACGGAGCCCGGCTGGTCTCCCACGAGGACCCGGCGAACGGCGGCACGACGATGTTGTGGATCGGGCCGCACCACGAGGTCTACACCTACGTCCCTGGGCTGAACGTGCCGTTCGAGGCGTTCATGGCCCAGTTGGCCCCCTTCGACGTGCGGGACGCCCCCGACGGGGTCGTCCTCGCCCCGCGGGCCGGGTCCAGTACACGGCTCGCCAACCTGCTCGCCTTCAACACCCTGGAAGGGGTGTGCTCGGTGCAGGTGAACCCGGCGGCGGAACTGCCCGCGCCGGGGGGTCCCGGCAAACGGGTCCGGGGCGGCGCGCTGTGGAAGCTCGACGAGCGGCGCGCGGACGGGCGGGTGCTGCGCTCGGCCGTCCTGGCCAACGAGACGACGACCGCGACCCTCATCGCGCGGCAGGCCGACGACCCGCGCTTCGCGGCCGTCGCCGACTCCATCAAGTTCAAGCTGAACTGACGGCCATGCAGAACGTCGTCAACTCCCTGGCCGTGTTCGCCTTCCTCGGCATGGTCATCTCGCTGTTCGCCGTCTCCGCCCTGCTCAAGATGGTGCGCGAGCTGCGACGGGCGGTGCTCGCCACGCCCGTCCCCGCCACCGCCACCGTCCGCCGGGTCGCCCGGTTCGCGTCCCCCGACGGCCTGCCCACCTTCGTCCTCGTGGTCTCCGAGCAGTGCCTGAGCTGCCGCGAGCGCGCCGCCCGTCTGGCCGCGATCCCGCCCGGTCTGATCCGGGGACACCTGACGCTGCTGAGCGCGAGCGCGGCGTGCGCGCGGTGGGCCGAGGGCGCGGACCACATCCGTGCCGTCACCGACGCGGACCTGCTGGGCTCGGTGGCGGTCGGCGCGACCCCGTCGCTCGTCAGGTACGCCCCCGACGGAACCGAGGAGTGGCGCCGCGTCGTGGGGTCCGACGGGGACCTGGAGCGGCTCCTGGACATGTCCGAATCTTCGAACGTCTCGAACGTGAGGTGAACAGCATGACCGTCAACGCGAGCGACTACTGGTCCAGCGTCCCGTCGGCGGACGAGGAACCCGACCCGGCCCCCCGGCCGCGCCGTGCGGCATGGCCGAAGGTGTCCCGGCGGACGATGTTCAAGTCGGTCGGCGTGCTCGGCGGCGCGCTCGCCCTGAACGTGGTGGGCGCCCTGCCGCCCGCGCGCATCAAGGGTGCCTCGGCGACCGTCGGGACGGAGTGGGGCAACTGCGGCGACCCCGGGTACAACGGCTGGGCCGGCTACCGCGACGGCACCACCCAGGTCGTGTGCGTGGGCGCGCCGTACTCCAGCGGCTACTGCGGCAGCGACGGCTGGTTCCGCACCGACGGCAACTCCTACTCGTACTACACCCCGGTCAGGGCCTGCGGCGAGGGCGGCGTCACCAAGAGGAACGCCTGGCGCTGGACGTACAGCGGGACACCGTACCGCTGCGCCGACGGCACCTTCACGGTCTACGGGTCGGGCACCACGTTCTACATCTGCTCCCGAGCGAACCCCTGAGCCATGGACGCACGCGCACTCACCGCCCCCCGGGTGGCGGTGGGCCTGTTCCTCGCCGCGCTGGCACTGGCCGCGACGAACCAGGTCTGGACGGGGCGTTTCGACCTGCTCGCCTGGACGCTGATGGGCATCACCGCCGGGTTCTCCCTGTCGGGATCCGTTTGAAGCCTCAACTCGGCGGATCTGCTCACCTCGTCGGTCTGGCGGGGACAGGTGACGGCGTTCTCGACCGGTCTCGTCGTGGGCGGGCTGGTCTCGGGGACGGTCGTCGGGGCCCTCGGAGGCCTCGTTTCCGTGGTGCCGGTGACCGGACGGTTCTGGCTCCTCGTGCCGCTGGTCGCGGTGATCATGGTGTTCGAGTTCGCGGGACGGCCGCTGCAGCTCGTCCAGAACCGCAGGCTCGTCCCCCAGGAGATCATCCCGCGTAACCGCTTCGACGGCCCGTTCCAGTTCGGCTTCGAGATGGGCACCGGGGTACGCACCTTCACCCCCACCGCGCTGCCGCACGCCCTGGTGCTCGCGGTCGTCCTCATCGGCGGCATCCTCCCCGGAGTGCTGGCGGGCCTCGGCTTCGGCCTCGGCCGCGTCCTGATGCCCCTCACCCGGTCGTCGAGCGGCGACCCCGCACGGTGGGACCGCGACCTCCTCCGCTGGCTCGCCTGGGTGGGCCGCCTCTGCGCCGCCGGCTTCCTGCTCTCGCTCCTGGTCGTCCTCCTCGGCGGCCTGCCGTGATCCTGATCGCCGACGTGGCCCTGGCCGGCGCCGTTCTCCTGGTGGTGGCGGGCGTGCGGCACCTGACCCGCGGGGACGGGACCCTTCGCGGGCACGGCCTGCTGCCACCATGGCTGATCCGCTGCGCCGTCCTCGCCGAACCGCTGATCGGCCTCGCGGCGATCGCCACGTGGGTGGCCGGTGACGGCACCCGCTACGCCTGGCCGGCCGCCGCGGCGTGGCACGCCGCCCTCGCCGGCTACCTCACCGTCCTGCTGCGCGCCCGAGGCCGGGTCCCCTGCGGCTGCCTGGACGCCGTGACCCCCGCGTCCCCCCTGAAGATCGCCATCGCGGTACTGCTGTCGGCCGCGAGCGCCGCGGCGTGCGCCGTCCCGCCTCCCCCCGAAGCCCTCACCCGCCTTCTCCACGTCCTGCCCGCCGCCTTCGCGGCCCTCCTGGCGGTCGTCGCGGCGGACACGGCCGACCTCGCGGGAACCTCAGGCGACCGAGGGCCGTAGTCAGAGTGTCGATCCCCTCCGAGGAGGCACCCAGATGACGCGCTGGACGCTGATCCCCCTGGCGGCCACCCTGATCGGCTTGTCCGCCTGCGGCGGCGCCACCGCCGCGAACCCCACCCCCTCCCCTCCCCAGGTCCTGCTGAACCCGTCGCAGCTACCGGGAGGCCCGTGGGAGACCGCAAGCACCGGCACCGCCCGCTGGCCCGACCTGGAACAGCACCTCGTCCCCTGCGGCCGGCGCGTCATCGCCCCAGCCGACGCCGAGGTCCACTACCGCGTCTTCCGCTCCGACGACACCAAGGTCGTCGAACTGGCCGTCTCCGGCCTGGACCCGACCCAAGCCTTCAAACGCTTCTACGCCGAATGCGGCGCGGTAGGCGACGTGGACAGCGAACCCGGCCCCCACCACGTGGCCACCCATGACGGCAAGACCGAGATCGCCACCTTCACGGACACCCACCTGATCGTCATCAGCGGCACCGCCCCGGCCGAAACCCTCAACAAGATCGCCGCCACCGCCAGGACCCAAGCCTCCTGACCCCCGTTTTCTGTCACACCCCCCGTGCAGAATGACCCCCATGCATCGACACCACACCATCGACTACACAGAACTCACCGTCACCGACCTCGACCAGGCCAAACACTTCTACACCGAAGCCTTCGGCTGGCAGTTCACCGACTACGGCCCCGACTACGCCGGCATCCGAAGCCCCGACCCCGAATCCCCCGAAGCAGGCGGCCTCCGCAAATCCGAAGAGCCGGCCCCCACCGGCGGCCCCCTGGTCCTCCTCTACTCAACCGACCTCGACGCCACCGTAGAAGCCGTCAAGAACGCGGGAGGCCAGGTAGTGAACGGCCCCTACGCCTTCCCCGGCGGCCGCCGCTTCCACTTCACCGACCCGAGCGGCAACGAGCTCGGCGTCTGGGCCGAAGCGTAGGCCCCGATCCGCGTTTGGTGACGGCCCGCCCAGGCCACGGCTCACGTCCAGAGGGTTGCGATGCTGTCACGTAGGGTCCCGACGGCCTGACAGATCGATGACGATTGGATGTTGCGAGTCC
Source organism: Sphaerisporangium sp. B11E5 (assembly GCF_039871875.1). Lineage (NCBI taxonomy): Bacteria > Bacillati > Actinomycetota > Actinomycetes > Streptosporangiales > Streptosporangiaceae > Sphaerisporangium > Sphaerisporangium sp. B11E5. The sequence continues at coordinate 315,699 of NZ_JBDPMD010000002.1, forward strand.
GAGATGTGCCCTCTCTGGCCGGAGGTGACGGGGTGGGACGGCAGCAGGACGGCGGGCGGTCGGCGATAGACGCGGCGCTGCTGGTCATCGGCGTGGGCTTGGTGCTGGCGGGCGTGCTCGGGCCTGAGGTGACGATCGCGGACACGCGAATCGAGTCGCTGTCATGGTGGGTGCGTGGGCCGGTGATCGCCGTGGGGGCCGTCCTCACCGGCTGGGCGGTGTGGTCGGCACGGGGGCCCACGGCGGACCTGCGCGGCGACCACGGGGTGTGGGGTGCGGCCCCCCGGGTGCCGTCGCGGCTGGTCGCGCGCCCGGATCTGGCGGAGCGGATCGTCCGCGCGGTGCGTCCCGGTGGACGGCCGGTGGCGCTCGCGGGCATGGGCGGGGTGGGCAAATCCACCTTGGCGGCGGGCATCTGGCGGATGCGGTGGCGTACGCCCGGCGAGGCGCGGAGGGTGTGGCGGCACGCGCTGGGGGAGGCGTGGCGGGTGTGGCGGCTCCGGCGGCGGTTCCGTCATGGCATGACGTGGCTGGACGCCACCCCCGGTCAGGACCCGGTGGAGTTGCTGGCCCAGGTCGGGCGGCGGCTCGGGGTGGGGGAGGCGGCGAGCTTCACCACCGTGCGCACGGGGCGTGACGTGCTTGCGGCGGCGCTGCGGCGGCGCCGGATGCTGATCGTGGTGGACAACGTGTGGGAGCCGGCACCCGTACAGGCGTTGCTGGAGCTCGGGCCGCGGTGCGGGCTCCTGTTCACCACCCGCGACAAGGACGTGGCCACCACGGTGCACGCGATCCCTGTGGCTGTGGACGCGCTGACCGGCGAGCAGGCGCTGGAACTGCTCGGGCGATGGACCGGGCGGCGGGCGCCGGAACTGCCGTCGGCGGCGCGCCGAGTGTGCGCGCGGGTGGGGAATCTTGCGCTCGGCGTGGCCATGGCGGGCGCGATGGTCGCCAAGGGCCGGTCGTTCGACGACGTGCTGGCGTTGATCGAGCAGGGCCTGGACCGGGTGGGCGCCGATCTGGATCCGCGGTACCAGTACGGGACGCTGCCGGCGGCGATCGAAGCGAGCTTGTCGGGTCTGGCAGCGGACTCGGATCGCTATGAGCAATTGGCGGTGTTCGCCGGGCGGGGGCCGTTCTCCCGCACGGCGGCCGAAAAGTTGTGGGGGCCGCGGACGTCCCCGGCGGAGGCAGGAGATCTGCTGGCCGAACTGGTCGGCCGCTCACTGCTGACCGAAGCAGGGCCGGGCTGGTACGTGGCGCACGACCTGCAGTACGAGGTGATGGTCTCCCGGCTGGGCGGCGACGCGCTCACCGCGGCGCACCAGCACCTGGTGGAGCGGTACCGGCAGGAGTACCCCGGCGGCTGGGTGCGGTCGGCCACCGATCCGTTCCTGGGGCCCCGCCTGGTGGGTCATCTGCGCGAGGCCGGGCGCGGGGACGAGGTGCGGGGGGTGCTGGCGGACGTGAGGTGGATGCAGGCACGGCTCGCGCACGGGGGACCGGCGGGCCTGCTGGCGGACTACGGGCACGTGGACGACGTGCTGAGCCGGCAGATCGCCCGGGCCCTGCGGTTGTCGGTCGACGTGGTCGCCGCCGATCCGTCGCTCCTCCCCGGTCAGATGGCCGGTCGCCTGCGCGGGCATCCCGACGAGCAGGTCGCCGCGTGGGCCCGCGCGCTCGATCGTTCAGGCCGGGGGCTGTGGCCGGTCGGGGCGGCCGCGGCGTTGACCCCGACCACGGAACCGCTTCTTCAGACCTTGACCGGGCACACCGGCTACGTGGAGGCGCTGGCGATCACTCCGGACGGCGCCACCATGGCCGGCGCCGACTACGGTGCGGTGCGGGTCTGGGACCTGGCAGGCCGGTCCGCGCCCCGTATCCTGCTCGAGGGCACCGGCATCCAGCGGGAAGTGGCGATCAGTGCCGACGGCGGCACCGTGGTCGCCCGCGGCGACGACGGTGTGGTGCGGGTCTGGGACCTCGGCGGCGGCGGCTCGCCCCGTGTGCTCTCCCGGCGCGCCGGCGGGGTGTGTTCGGTGGCGATCAGCGCGGACGGCGGCACCGTGGTCGGTGGCGGCGACGACGGTGTGGTCAGGGTGTGGGACCTGCACGGCGACGCCGGTCCCCGTACCCTGCCCGCGCAGACGGGCCCGGTGGGGGCGGTGGCGGTCACCGCGGACGGCACCACCATCGTCAGCGGCGGTGGTGGCGACGACGGCGTCGTGCGGGTGTGGGACCTGGCCCGCGGCACCGGTCATCGTGTGCTGCCCGGCCGTACCGGCATGGTGGTCTCGATGGCCATGACCGCGGACGGCGCCACCGTCGTCACCGGTGGTTGCTATGGCCTGATACAGGTGTGGGATCTGGCCGGTGACGCCGGTCCTCGAGTGTTGTCCACGAGTGCCCGTTTCGTGCATTCGGTGGCGGTCAGTGCGGACGGTGGCACCGTCGTCAGCCACGACGGTGATTCGGTGGTGGTGTGGGATCTGCCCGGCGGCGCCAGCCCCCGCGTCCTTTCCGGCCACACCGGCGCGGTGCATGCCGTGGCTGTCACCGCGGACGGCCGCACCGTCGTCAGCGGTGGCGGTGACGACGCGGTGCGGGTATGGGATGTGACCGGCGGGATCCGCCCCGGTGCCCTGTCCGCGCGTACCGGCGTGACGACCTCGGTGGCGATCAGCGCTGACGGCGGCACCGCCGTCAGCGGTGGTCACGACGTCGTGCGGGTATGGGATCCGATCGGCGGCGCCGCATCCCGTGTTCTGGCCCTGCATGTCGGTCTGGTGCTTTCGGTGGCGGTCAGTGCGGACGGCGCCACGGTCGTCGGCGGCGGCGACGACGGGGCGGTGCGGGTGTGGGATCTGGCGGGTGGCAGCCGGCCTCGTGTCCTGCCCGGGCGTGCCGGTCCGGTGCGGGCGGTGGCCGTCAGCGCGGACGGCGGCACCGCTGTCACCGGTGGTGGCCGGGTGATGCGGGTGTGGGACCTGGCCGCCGGTGACGGTCCTCGCGTCCTTTCCCGGCGTGCCGGCATGGTGCGGGCGGTGGCGATCAGCGCGGACGGCGCCACGGTCGTCAGCGGCGGCGACGACGGGGTGGTGCGGGTGTGGGATCTGGCCGCCGGTGACGGTCCTCGCGTGCTCTCCCGGCGTGTGGGCCTGGTGCGTTCGGTGGCGATCAGCGCGGACGGCACCACGGTCGCCGCAGGTGGCGACGGCCTGGTGCGGGTCTGGGACCTGGCCGGCGGCGCGGCACCCCGTACCCTGTCCGGCCACACCGGCCGCGTGAACGCGCTGGCGATCGCCGCCGACGGCGCCACCGTCGTGAGCGGCGACGCCGGCGGTCATGTCCGGGTGTGGGCACTGGACACGGCACAGGTCCGTGTCGTCGCGTCATGGGCCGGCGAGGACCCGATCGTGCACTGCAATGTCGTGCCTGGGCAGCCTCTGAGGATCGGCGTGGGCCGGCGAAACGGACCCCCGTACCTGCTGGAACTGCGCGAATGACGCTGTACCGTCTGTCCCGCGGCGATACCCGCGCCCCCCACACGGGACTGACGATCGTGATCCGAATCGCCACCGTGAACGACGCTCCCCCCGTAGGTCGCTCAAGCTCCGCACCCGGCGCCACCCGCCTCGACGAAGCGGACGGTCCGGGCGTAACAGCAACACGCCTGGTCAGAAGGAACAAGCAACTGCATGCTTGACGATCACCGTGATACGCGATTTTTTAGATGAAGCGGCCCAGCCATTTCGAGATCTTGACGCCCTAGGCGCGGCATGTTGATATCCACATAACCGTTATTTCATGCTGGTTAAGTAGGAAATGAGGTAAGCGTGAGGGTTCTCCGGCGTGCGGCCGCGATGGCCGCGCTCCTGATGGGCGCGGTCGGTATCCAGATCGTCCACGGAGGAGCGGCGCAGGCGGTCCTGCCCACCGCCGCCGTGGCGCTCGGCGACAGCTTCGTCAGTGGAGAGGGCGCGGGGGACTACCAGCCCGTGGTCGACGCCTCCGGAACGGCACAGGGCTTCCCCGGGTGGTCGGCGCCCAACAGCAACGCCTACTTCTGCCACCGGTCCGCGAACGCCTCGTTGTTCAAGGCGTCGCTTCCCGGTGTCCAGGCCCGCTTCAACCTCGCGTGCTCCGGCGGTCAGCCCGCCGACATCGCCAGCCCCTCAAGCGCCCGCCCCAGCGGCCGCACCGTCGCCTCGCAACTCGACCAGTTACGTGCCGTCGCCCAGACCCACGACATCGACGTCGTCCTCGTCGGCCTCGGCTCCAACAACACCCACTTCACCTTCGGTGACGTGGCCAGTCTGTGCGCCAACCGCTTCATCGCCGACGCCTGGACAGGCTGGTGGGAGTTCTGGGCCTACCTGAACGGCGAGGTACCGCAGGAGCCCTGCACCGTCTCTGACCTGGCCACCGACGCCGAGGTCGCCGCCGCCACCACCGAGACCACCGCGGCCCTGCGCCAGATCCTCGACACCCTCGCCCAGGTCGACGCCGACGGCGTCCACCGTGTGGTCCTGCAGACCTACACCAACCCGCTGCCGCTGGACGTCGCCACGCAGTACCGCGACGAGGACGACCGCACCGACACCCGCGACAAGTTCCGCGCCCTGGGCGCCGAGCGGTACGCCGCCGGCTGCCCGATCCACCGCGCCAGCCTCGCCCCCGGCCACGTGTTCTCCCAGAACCTCGGCTCCTTGGTCAAGAACGCCTACACCACCCTGGCGGCCGAACGCCCGGCGGCCGACCTGCGCGTACTGGACGTCCAGAAGGCCTTCGACGGCGCCCGCCTCTGCGAGAACCCCGGCAGCCCGTCAGGCACCCTCGCCACCCCGGTCCGGGTGATGGACGGCCCCTCCGGCACTCACATCACCAGCCTGTCCGGCTGGGACAAGATCGGCATCCAACGCCTGGCGAACACCTGCGTCACCTACTTCCAGACCTGCCAGGAGTCCTGGCACCCCAACGTCGCCGGCCACACCATCCTCGGCCAATGCCTGACGAGCGCCCTGACCGCCGCCCCCCGCACAACCATCACCTGCGCCCGCAACCCGGACGGCACCCTCACCATCTCCTGACCGCCCCGTCGCCCGTGAGCGACACACAGGTCGCGACGGACACAGGTGCGCTCCGTTCGATCGTCCCGCCGTCGCTCGGGACACGCGGGACAACGTGAGTAGCATGCGGCCCTATGACTGAAGTACAGCCCGTGATCCGGCAGGTCTCCTCCCGTGTCGTCTACGGCAACGCATGGATGACGGTCCGGGAGGACGCGACCGAACACCCTGACGGCTCGCCCGGCGTCTACGGGTATGTGGTCAAGCCCGACTTCGTCGTGGTCGTGCCCGAAGAGGACGACGGCTTTCACATCGTGGAGGAGTACCGGTATCCGATCGGGCGCCGCTCGTGGAGTTTCCCGCAGGGTACGGCGGAGGCGGACACCCGTCAGGACGAGGCTCGACGTGAGCTGGCGGAGGAGACCGGGCTTCGCGCCGCGCGACTGGACTTCCTGGGGCGGATGGACAATTCCCACGGACTGACCGACCAGGGGTTCCACGTGTACCTGGCGACCGGGCTCACCAGAGGCCAGGCCGATCGCGAACCCAGCGAGCAGGACATGCGCCAGCGCTGGGTACACCGCACGGAACTGGAGCAGATGATTCTCAACGGCTCGATCAGCGACTCGTGCTCCATCGCCGCCTACACACTCTGGCTGCTCCGGCACAGGTAACCGCGCCGTCGCAGCGGGCAGGTGCCCGGTGATCCCGGATCGCTGCGGAGTGCGCGGGCCGGCGACTATGCCGGGCCGATCCTCCGCACATAGTGAACACCTGGCATGTCCTTGATCGACTCACCGATGACCTCTATGGCCCGGCGGTCCGTCAGCTTGACGTAGAACGACTCGGTCATCTCTTCCAGGGAGACGAGGCGAACGGTGCCGATACCCTTATGGCCAGGTAGGTCCGGAATCTCGTAGTGCTCCTGGATTTTCGTTCGATGAGCATGGTTCTCGTAGTAGATCTTCTCCACGCCGTCGATGTTCCAGAGCCGGTCGACGATGGCCTGTTTCTGTGTCTCCGTGACGGACCGGTCATGTACGCCGGTGCACAGGAGTCCGGCAGGGTGTGAGCAGAGGTCGATGGCCACATCCGCCTTGCCTTCCCAGAAGTCGGGAGCCTTGGGGAAGACGTACCAGACTCCTGGAATGGACATCGCCTGCTCGGCGATTCGCGCGCGGTCGTCCCATCGATCTAAGGTCATGTCGAAATAGGCGGGCATGAAGGAGGTGCCGGGATAGTCGCTGTCATAAATGGTCCCCTGGAGAACTCGCGACCTCCATACATTTCTGGTCTTCTGCAGGCAGGAGGGCGCGCACGCCAGACGGGCGTTCGCGACCCCGCTTATGGCCTGTAGCGCCGCCAGCACTCCGGACGGGTTCTCCGCGGCCTCGTTCTCCGCTGGTGTACAAGCGGCTGCCGGTTGTCCGCAGAGCCCCACGGTGAAACCGTTCTGCTGCGGCCACGGGCCATCAGGGGGCGGGAGCGGCCTGCGTGACAGATCGCGAAGATGCCAGCCACCGGCCACGAACAGGCCTGACAGCACGAGAACCGCCGCACCGGCGAGCAGCGACCTGCGATGGGCGAAGGCCCACGAGCGTAACCACGAGACTCGATCAGGCTCGCCCCCGAACGACAGCTCCTCGGCGTCTGACGATTCGGTCGGCGCATTCATGCGCCCACTCTTCCGATCTTTCTTGCCGCCGGTCAACATGGAGGCGTGCCGAGTGACGAGCACCATATGTCGGTCGAGGAGCAAGCCGTCGTCCTCGCACTTCTCGCGCGAGATTTTCCCGGTGTGGACGAACTTCGGGCTCAGGTTTCTTCGGCAGTCGTCAGCGGCCGATGCTCATGCGGATGCGCGACCGTGGACCTTCGCGCGGGGAAAGGACCTCGTGCGTTCGCCTCACCGGTGCAGGACGGCATTCTGATCTCCGGCACTGTCCAGGGGCGCAACGACGGCGTCCTGCTGTTCGTCCAGGACGGTCATCTCTCGTGTCTTGAGATTTACTCCGTCGAGGATGAGCCCGCCCCGCTCCCACGGCCCGAGGATCTCGTCGTTGACGCGCCCGGCGGCCGGCCGGTGTGAAGCCCCGTCACGGCCGCGGCGGCAGGGTGTCCAGCACGCGGCCGGCCAGTTCGGCGGCCCGTGGCTCGTACTCCTCGGCGAGTGAGCGGAAGACCTGTTCGGCGCGGATCGCCGGCCAGTCCCGCGGCAGGTGCTCGGCGGGCAGGTGGGGGTCCTGGCGGACGAGTTGCAGCCAGTCGGTGTGCACCAGCAACTGGCGCGCGAGGTCGTCGGGGGCGGAGGGGACAGGCCGGGGGGTGTCCCACTGGGCGAGGAACGCCTGGTAGCGCCGTGCGATCTGCTCGATGTCGAAGGCCTTGCGGACGAGGTCGGCCGTCTCGCTCGGCTTGAACGCCTTGGCGGTCAGCACGGTCACGTGGTCGCCGAGATCCAGAGAGTCGAGGACGTCGGCCACGTCCATCGCGCCCGGCGCGATCCACAGGCCGCTCTGCAGCAGGCCGAAGCCCGCCCAGATGAGTCGGGAGCGCAGGTCGTGCCGCGCGCGGCGTTTGCTGTCGGGCAGTGAGAATCCGACGAGCGTCCAGGTGCCGTCCCAGTCGCGGTTCACCGCGCCGGTCTCCCACACCCGCCGGCGCCCGTCCTCGAGCACGTGCACCGCGTGCGGGGTGAGGCCGAAGTACACCTTCCGTCCTCGCCGGTGCCGGACCAGCATGTTCCGCTGCACCATGCGGGCGAGCGTCGATCGCACGGCTTCCTCGGAGACGCCGAGGCGGGCGAACACGTCGATGACGCTCCCCGAGTAGACGGCGGTGCCGCGGTCCAGCACGTAGACACCGAGGAAGCTGAACATGAGGGACTGCGGGCGCGCCGGCGGCAGCCGATGGTCGTCCCCGTCCCCGAAGTTCACAGCAGAAAGGGTAGACCGTCAGCCACGTTATGCAACTATCTGACCGTCGTCAGATATGTGCCCCAGGTGCGGGAGTCCGGCCGGTGCCGTGATCGACGGCACGGGCCTTGACGCGCGCCGTGCTCCTGGCCGTTTCCCATGATCATCGGTTGGTGATTCAGACGTCGTGCATTCTATTGACCGCCGCATCAAATCTGCCTAACCTCGCCCACAACGGAGCGGTGCACACTCGCTCCCCGAACGAGGAGCTCGGTGATGCCGAACCCGTCAAGCGCACCCCCTGACCCGCGTAGGCTCCGGCGCGTGGTGGCGTCCAGCTTCCTGGGCAGTGTCATCGAGTACTACGACTTCCTGCTGTACGCCACCGCCTCCGCGGTGGTCTTCAACAAGATCTTCTTCTCCTCCTTGGACCCGCTCGCGGCGACGGCGGCCAGCTTCGGCACCTTCGCCACGGGCTACCTCGCCAGGCCCCTCGGCGGTGTCGTCTTCGGCCACTACGGCGACCGCCTCGGGCGCAAGCGGATGCTCGTGGTGACGATGACCCTGATGGGCGTCGCCAGTTTCCTCATCGGCGTGCTGCCGACGTACGCGCAGATCGGCGTCCTCGCCCCTGTCGCGCTGGTCGCGCTCCGCGTTCTCCAGGGCGTCGCGGTCGGCGGCGAGTGGGGCGCCGCCGTGCTCATGTCCACCGAGCACGCGACCAGCCGCCGGGGCCTTTGGGCGAGCTTCACCAACGCCGGGGCCCCCTTCGGCATGGTGCTGTCCACCGGGGCGCTCACCGGCACCGCCGCCCTGGTCGGCGAGCAGGCGTTCCTGAGCTGGGGCTGGCGGGTGCCGTTCCTCCTGAGCGTCGTCCTGCTGGGCATCGGCCTGTTCGTCCGGCTCAAGGTCGAGGAGAGCCCTCTGTTCGAGGCCGCCAGGAAGGCCGCGGCGGACGACCCGACCCGCCAGAGGACGCCGCTGCTCGACGTGCTGCGCAACCACCCGAAGACGCTGCTGCTCGGCGTGGGTGTGGGGCTGTCCTCCTTCGTGGCCCAGGGGACGCTCACCACCTACCTGATCGCCTACGGGGTGCGAGGCGGCTTCCCCCGCCAGGCGGTGCTGAACGCTCTCACCCTCTCGTCCGCCCTCGCCGTCGTGGGCATCATCGCCTGGTCGGCGCTGTCGGACCGGGTCGGACGACGGCCCGTCGTGCTGACCGGCGCGCTGCTCATGGCGGTGTTCGCGTTCGTCCTCTTCCCGATGGTCGACAGCGGCAACGTCGCCGTGCTCACCCTCGCCCTCGTGCTGGGCCAGTCGGTCCTCCACCCGTTGATGTACGGCCCGCTCGGCGCCCTGTACTCCGAACTGTTCGCCACCCGGAGCCGCTACACCGGCGCCTCGCTCGGCTACCAGATCGCCGGTCTCGGCGCCGGCCTGGCCCCGCTGATCTTCGCCAGGATCGACCAGTCGACCGGCGGCGGGCAGACGACGACGATCTCGGTGGTCATCGCCGCCTTCTGCCTGCTGACCGTGGGCTGCGTCCTCGCGCTGCGGGAGACCAGCCGCAGCGACCTGTCCTCAGCCGCCACGCCCGCGCCGACATCCGCGGTGTGACACCGGTGCGGCGGGGCAGCCCTTCATTCCCATCTCCGACCGGCAGGGGTTACCACGGATGCGGAACGCTGGAGTGGGAGGCTGGCCCGCCCGCCGTGCCCAGATGAGCCCGGACCGCACCGCGTTCGTCTTCGCGGACCGGCAGGTCAGCTACGCCGAGGTGCACGAGCGGACGACGAGACTCGCGTCGCGGCTGCGCGACGCGGGGGTGCGCGCCGGGGACCGGGTCGCCTACCTCGGCCCCAACCACGTCGCCTTCGCCGAGACCATGTTCGCCACCCACGTGCTCGGCGGGATCTTCGTCCCGCTGAACTTCCGGCTGGCGGCGCCCGAGGTCGCCTACATGCTGGAACACTCGGGCGCCTCCGTCCTCGTCTACGCGCCCGAGTGCGCGGCGGTCGTGCGCGCGCTCCCGGCCATGCCGGCCCTCGGTACGGTCGTGGCGCTGGCGTCGCCCGCCGCCGGGGAGCCGGAGTTCGACACGTGGCTGGCGGAGGGCGACCCCACGCCGATCGACACCCCGGTGGCGCTCGACGACGTCGCGCTCATCCTCTACACGTCAGGCACCACCGGGCATCCCAAGGGAGCGATGCTCACCCACGCCAACCTGGTGTGGAACTGCTTCCACATCATGATCGGCGTGGACGTGGCCAGCAGCGAGGTGACGCTGATCAGCGCGCCGCTCTTCCACGTCGCGGCCCTCAACCAGACGCTGCTGCCGACCTTCCTCAAGGGCGGCCGCTCGGTGATCATGCCCTCCTGGGACGTGGACGCCTGCTACGACCTCATCGAGAAGCACCGCGTCACCTGGATGTTCGGGGTGACCACGATGTTCGCGGCGTTCGCGCGGTCACCGCGGTGGGCCGGCGCCGACCTGTCCTCGCTGCGCACCCTCATGTCCGGGGGAGCGGCCGTCCCGGTCGCGCTGATCCGTGCCTACCAGGAGCGGGGCCTGGTCTTCTGCCAGGGCTACGGGCTGACGGAGACCGCCCCCGGCGCGACCTTCCTGGAGGCGGGCGAGAGCGTCCGCAAGGTGGGGTCGGCGGGGGTGCCGGTGTTCTTCGCCAACGTGCGCGTGGTCCGGCCCGACCTCACCCCGGCGGTCGGCGAGCCGGGCGAGGTGCTCATCCAGGGGCCCAACGTGACCCCCGGCTACTGGCGCGCCCCTGAGGCGACCGCCGCGGCGTTCGCCGACGGGGACTGGTTGAGATCCGGCGACGTCGGCACCATCGACGACGAGGGGCACCTCTACATCGTCGACCGGGTCAAGGACATGTACATCTCCGGCGGGGAGAACGTCTACCCCGCCGAGGTCGAGAGCGTGCTCTTCGAGCATCCGGCCGTCGCCGAGGTCGCCGTGGTCGGCGTCCCCGACGAGAAGTGGGGCGAGGTCGGCAGGGCGTTCGTCGTCCCCCGTCCCGGCGCCTCCGTCACCTATGCCGACCTGCGGGAGTTTCTCCGTCCCCGTCTCGCCGGGTACAAGATCCCCCGCCATCTCGACATCGTCGACGCCCTGCCGAAGACGGGCTCAGGCAAGATCCGCAAACCCGAGCTGCGCGGCATCCCCCTGCCGGCCGGGGGATCCGTCCCGGCTCCCGACCACGAGGAGCGACCGTGATCGTCACCGAATTCGCACGCGACCAGTGGTACGTCGCCGCGTACGGCCACGAGGTGGGCAGGCGGCAACTGGGCCGCACCATCCTCAACGAGCCCGTACTGCTCTACCGCACCGAGGACGGGCGGGCCGTGGCGATGGCGGACCGCTGCGTCCACCGCCGGTTCCCGCTGTCGGAGTCACCCAGCCACCTCGTCGGCGACAGGGTGGTCTGCGGCTACCACGGCTTCACCTACGGCCCCGACGGGGTGTGCGTCGCCGTGCCCGCGCAGCAGCGTGTCCCGCGCACCGCCCGCCTGCGCACCTACCCCGTCGTGGAGCAGGACTCGTTCGTCTGGGTGTGGATCGGCGACCGGGACCCGGGGGACACACTGCCCCCGCGGGCCCCGTGGCTGGACCTGCCCGGCTACACCACGGTGTCCGGCATGGAACCGCTCAACGCGCGGTACGGCCTGCTCGTGGACAACCTCCTGGACCTGTCCCACGAGACCTACCTGCACGGCGGATACATCGGCACCCCGGAGGTGGCCGAGACCCCGATCACCACCGAGGTCGACGAGGAGGCGGGCGTCGTCTACGTCAGCAGGCACATGGACGACGCGGCCTGCCCCCCGTTCTACGCCGAGTCCACCGGCATCAAGGGCCGGATCACCCGCTGGCAGGACATCGAGTACCACCCGCCGTGCCTGTACCTGCTGCACAGCCGGGTCGCCCCCGTCGGGTCGCCCCTGCCCGCGGCCGACGGCACCGACCCGCACGCCTTCCACGTCGAGGTGGTCTACGCGATCACGCCGTCGACCGAGAACACCACCTACGACTTCTGGGCCGTGGCGCGCGACTTCGCGCTCGACGACCAGAAGGTGTCCGACTTCCTCCGGGAGAGCAACCGGACCGTGGTGCTGCAGGACGTCACCGCCCTCAACACGCTGGAACAGGTCCTCGCCCGGGAGCCGGACCGCTACCAGGAGCTGTCGGTGAACATCGACACCGGCGGCCTGGCCGCCCGGCGCCTGCTCGCCCGGATGGCCGAGGCCGGCTCCGCGCGGTCCGAGGCCGCCGTCCGATGAACACGGGCGACTCCGGCGCGCCGGCCGGTCGCACGGTCCACAGCGTCCACTGGGTGCCGGGGACCGACCGGCTGCACGCCGTCTGCTTCTGCGGGGCGGAGAGGGAGTTCGAGGACCCGGTGATCCTGTGGGACTGGCTGCTCGGCCACCCCGAGGGGCACCGGCCCCGCCCGGCACCCGACTCCCCGGCCCCCGCCGCCGTGCTCGTCTGACACATGCCGGCTCGCACCCAGCCGGCCCTCGTCCAGGAAAGGACCAGCCGCCGATGCCCGTGGAAGAACCGGAGTTCGACCTGGAGGTGGCGGAAAGGACGCTGATCGCCGAGGGCGTCGTGCTCCTGAGTCTCGTACGTCCCGGCGGTGGCCCGCTGCCCGCGTGGACGCCCGGAGCGCACGTCGACCTGCTGCTCGCCCCCGGCCTGGTCAGGCAGTACTCCCTGTGCGGCGATCCGCGCGACCCGTCCGTCTTCCGGGTGGCGGTGCTGCGGGAGGAGTCCGGGCGCGGCGGCTCCGCGCACGTGCACGACCGGCTCACCGAGGGCGACACGATCAGGGTCCGCGGCCCCCGCAACCACTTCGCCCTCGTCGACTCGGCCCGCTACCTGTTCGTCGCCGGCGGCATCGGCGTCACCCCGATCCTCCCGATGGTCGCGGAAGCGGCCGCTCGCGGCGCGGACTGGCGACTGGTGTACGGCGGCCGCACCCGCGCCTCCATGGCCTTCGCCGGCCGGCTCGCCGGCGAGCACCCCGGCCGGGTCGAGCTGTGCCCCGAGGACGAGACCGGTCTGCTCGACCTGGACTCCCTGCTCGGCACCCCCCGTCCCGACACGGTCGTCTACTGCTGCGGCCCCGAGCCGCTGCTGGTGGCTGTGGAGAAGCGGTGCGCCTCCTGGCCGGAAGGTGCGCTGCGGGTCGAGCGCTTCGTGCCCAAACCCGACACGGGCGACGCGCCGCAGGCCGCGTTCGAGGTGGAACTGGCCCAGACCGGCACGACGCTGACCGTGCCACCCGACCGCTCGATCCTGGAGGTGGTCGAGGACGCAGGCGTCGCAGTCCTGTCCTCCTGCCGCGAGGGCACCTGCGGCACCTGCGAGACGGCGGTACTGCACGGCGTCCCCGACCACCGCGACTCCCTGCTCACCGAGGAGGAACGAGCCGCCGGCGACGTCATGTTCATCTGCGTGTCCCGCGCCGTCTCCCCGCGCCTCGTCCTCGATCTCTGACCCGGCTCTCGCCTGGGCGACCGTTCCGGAGCGGCCCAGTGCGATCACGGCTGCGTCGTGGGCCGTTCGGCGCGGGACCGGACGAGACGCGCGCGGAGCAGGCCGGTGACCGAGAGGCCGCCCGAGAAGCACCACGCGGCGATCACGGGGTCGCAGATCGCGCATCCCAGGGAGGAGTGTTCCGCGAACGGGATGATCGGGTTGCCGTGCAGGTGGTGCAGCAGATCCCAGCCGGTGTGCAGCAGCCAACCGATGCCGATGAATGTCCACGACTCCAGGCCGCGGTAGGCGCAGTAGGTCATGACGGCCGTGAAGGCGAATTCCCACGGGCCGAGACCGCCGCCACTGAGGTAGGCGGCCCCGGCTCCGGCCACCATGATCGCGTTGAACCTGCGCCGGTGCGGTTCGCGGATCAGGGACATCAGGGCCACGTACCCGAGGCCGATCATGATCGGTACGACGACGCTCATCGTCGGGGTCCCTCCTGCCGGCGGCCGCGCGGCGCGGCGGAGGTACCCGCGGTGCCGTCCGCGTGGAGGAGCTCGAAGGCCGCGAGTCGGGCGATCACCTAGGCGTCCGTTTCGTTGAGAAGTGTCGGGACGTGGTCGAGGCTAACCAGCGGCGTCCCTGGGCTCCTAGTGGCAGGAATGACAGTCTCCAACGGGATATCGCCAACGGCTGTTCGCGCTCAGCGAACCATAGAAGGGCAGTAAGGATCCGTTGGCGAGAATCCGGTGCAGGCATAGGTTGTCGCCATGCACACCGTCGTCGTCCTCGTGCTGGATCAGGTGATCCCCTTCGACCTGTCCACTCCCATCGAAGTGTTCACCCGCACCCGGCTGCCCGACGGCCGTCCCGGTTACCGCGTCCGGGTCTGCGCCGAGCGACCCCGCGTGGACGCCGGCCTCTTCACCCTGTGCGCCCCGTGGGGCCTGGACGCACTCGCGGACGCGGACACGGTCATCGTCCCCGGCACCGCCGACCCCGCCAAGCCTCTGCCGCCCGCCGTCCGTGACGCGCTCTCCAGGGCCGCCGCCGACGGCACCCGGATCGCCTCCATCTGCACCGGCACCTTCGTCCTCGCCGCCGCCGGACTGCTCGGCGGGCTGCGCGCCACCACCCACTGGCTGGCCGCCGCCGAGCTCGCCACCGCCTACCCGGACATCGACGTCGACCCGGACGTGCTCTACGTCGACAACGGGCAGATCCTCACCTCGGCCGGCGCCGCGGCGGGACTGGACCTGTGCCTGCACATGATCCGCCGGGACTACGGCTCCGCCGTCGCCGCCGACGCCGCCCGGCTGTCCGTCATGCCGCTGGAACGCGAGGGCGGCCAGGCCCAGTTCATCGTGCAGCAGTACCCGCCCACCCCCCGCGGCTCGGCCGTCGAACCCCTCCTGCGCTGGATCGAGGACAACCTCGCCCGAGACCTCACCCTCGCGGACATCGCCGGCCAAGCCGGCACGAGTACCCGCACCCTGATCCGCCGCTTCCGCGAACAGACCGGCACCACACCATTGCAGTGGCTCCACCGAGCCCGTGTCCGCCAGGCCCAGCACCTGCTGGAGACCACCGACCATTCGATGGGCCGCATCGCGGCCCAGGCGGGCTTCGGCTCGCCCACCACCTTCCGCGACCGATTCAAACGGGTCGTCGGCGTCAGCCCCCACACCTACCGAAGCAGTTTCCGTTAGCGCGGAGCCGCCGGCAGGGCCACGGCGCACCCACCGCGAAACCGCCCCGCGCAGTGTTACGAGGAATCAGCAGGGCACTTGGTGTAGGGAACGTCGCCGAGATCGACGAAGCCCGGCAGGTCAACGATGCCGGAGCGGCCGCCCTGTGTGTAGTTGACGGTGAAAAAGACCGGAATCGGCTTCGGGCAGGGGACGAGGACATCGAAGGTGATCGTCAACCAGGTCGTGGCGCCCGCGGGCAGGGGATAGTCGTCGCCGGTGACCGCGGGTGACAGTTGACCGCAACCGCCCCACGTCGCGACCGCCGCGCTGAGCCCGCGGAGAGGGAGGACCGCTTGTACCTGGCGCAGGGTCATCTCGGTCGCCGACTGGTTGATGATCTCTATGCCGAGTTGCAATCGATCCTTCAGCTGGACCGAGCACCGTTTGCTTGTCCAGCCGATCGGCTCGGCTACGGCCGGGGTGGTCGGCGATGACGACGTGCCCGGCGCCGCGGTGGTGGCGCGGTGCCGGCTGCCGACCAGGTAGCCCGCGATGGCGGCCACGACGACGAGGACCAGAGCGAGACCGACCGTGATCGTGTGCGGCGGACGTGGTGGCCCATCAGGCCCCGACGCGATGACCTCCGTGTTTCCCTGCCCGAACTGAACTGACGCGCGCGTCACCTCAGGGTTCTCGGGCCCTGGATCAGGCTGGTCGGCATCCCGCGCCTTCATGGATCGATCCTAGGCCGCCGGCCCGGTGTGGACGGCGGGGAACGAGGCACCAGATCGTTCATGCCGGGCTCCGTCCCAGCGCTCGACGCGGCCCCGGCCCGGACCCCCTGGACTTCGCGGTCGGACGGAAGGAGGTAGCGTGATCATCATGGGGTGGCACGGCTGGGTCGGTACGTTCACTGGCGTGGCACTCATCACGGTGGCCGCACTGCCGCCGGCCGCGCTGGCCGTGTGGGCTCTGGCACGCCGTCGGAGCGCCGCCGGCACCACGCCGGCGTGGGCGTGGCGCACCTCTCTGGCCGAGGTCGGCATCGTCTACGGGACGGTGCCGTGGGTATGGATGATCCTGTTGCCGGGCGGCCGGGCTGACGCCGTCCCCGCCCGGGTGAGCCTGGTACCGCTGCGGGACCTGTTCACGATCCTCGGAGGCCAGCCGGTGACGGCGACAGTCCAGGTCGTCGGCAACCTGCTGGTGTTCGCGGCGCTGGGGTTCCTCGCCCCGCTGCGGTTCGCGGCGCTGGCGTCGGTACCGCGGATCCTGGCGCTCGCGGCGTGCTGCTCGGTCCTGGTCGAAGCCGCGCAGTACGTGCTGCGGTTGGACCGGGTGTCCTCTGTGGACGACGTACTGCTCAACGCCGCCGGCGCCGGTCTGGCCGCGCTGGCGTCGCGCCGCTGGTGGCACGCCACGGACGCGGCGTCGTCGGACCGGCCCCGATCGGCCCCGGTACCGGGACGCTGAGCCGCCCGCCGGCCCGCGCGTCTTCGCGATCGTGGCGGAGCCGGACGAGCCGTCACAGTTCCTCCCACTGGCCGGCATCACATGCCGACACGACGGAGTGTGCACGCAGAGTAATTGATCAAGGACTGTGGGTCATGGCATGGTGCGTGAGTCCTGATCAACTCTCCTGGGAGCCAATCATGCTTGCTCGCCGTCTGCTTGCCGTCGCCGTCATCTTCACCGCGGTGGGTGCGGTGACCACCCTGCCCGCCGCCGCCGCTCACCAGCCCGCCGATCGCACCGCCCAGGCCTGGCCCCCGATGTGCGTCGACGTCAGCAACAACCGTGGCAACGGCACCCTGATGTACCAATGGCAGTGCGACAGCAACAACACCAACCAGAAGTTCGTCATCGAGGACGGCCTCATCAAGGTGGAAGACACCATCGGCAAGAGCCAGGTGATGTGTCTGGACTCCTCCAACGGCCGCACCAACGGTACCCGGGTCTACCAGTGGCAGTGCCTGGGTAACGCCAACCAGCTCTGGGTCGTCCGGAGAGGCGCGATCATCCTCAAGTCGACCCTCAACTCCGGCAACCGCCTGTGCCTGGACGCCACCAACAACCGCGGCAACGGCATCCAGGTGTACCTGTGGCAGTGCGGCGGCAACAACACCAACCAGAAGTTCGTGATCGACAACGGCCAGCTCGCGATCAAGGACACCCTCTCCTGATCTCCGCTCGGCCGTCCGTGACCCTCGCCCCCACAGGCCCCGGTCCTGTCTTGAGAGCTCACCGCGAGCCAGGGGCCCGTGGCCGGCCCGGGAAGATCGGAACGGCCGGAGAGACAATCAAGGCCCGGGTTGGGATGTCCGCCCTGACCTGGGCCTTCGTGTGAGTGAGCATGTTTCGCCTATCGTGTCGATCACGAGGCCGTGACCGGCCGGCCGGATCCCTCCGCCCCCTCGACCAGTTCGTAGCCAGCCTCCTCGACCGCGGCGCGTACTTCGGCGATGTCGAGACTCCGGTCGCTGGTCACCGTGACACAGTCGCGTTCGACATCCACCGCCACGGCGGTGACGCCTGAGATGCGTTCGAGCTCCTCGGTGACGAAGTCCGCGCAGTGTCCGCAGGCCATCCCGGCCACGATGTGGGTACTGACGATCATGACGTCATCTGCCCACGGTCGGACGACTCCACCTGCTGTCCCGAGCCGACCTGGGTGCCCGCCCCGAGCTCGGCAGCGTCCGCGGCCTTGACCGGAACGAGCCGGGTGAGCATGTGCGCCCGGCGCATCCGCCCGTCGTCGGCGAACTGCCCGAAGAAGTGCACCTCCGTGCGGCCTTCCCGCTTCTTGGTCTGAAAGTGCAGGGTGTAGCGGGCCGCGATCCGGTCCCCGTCGGCTATCGCCTCGTGTACCTCCCAGCGGGCACTGGGCTGATGCTTGTGTGCCGGCCGGGCGTGCGCGATGAGCTTGGTCCGGTCCATCCGGGTGCCGTCGGCGATCTGGACGATGTCTGGTGTGTGGTAGCGGTCGACGATGAGCGCCACGTCCTCGCTACTGCGCACCAGGTCGTTCATGAAGGAAGTGAAGAAGTCGAGGATGAACTGCTTTGGGTCGGTGCCATCGAGTGCGTGCATGTTACCCCCGCCTGGCTGCCGTTTCTGCGCGAAACTTTACGAGCTGTAATATATGAGTCCCCCAAGAACTTTGGCAAGGTGTAAGAGATGAGTCTGCCGCCGACGCACAACCGCCGTGCCGATGCCCGCCGCAACAGGATCGCCATCCTCGACGCGGCGGTCCGGCTACTCGACGCGCAGCCGGATGCCAGCCTTGACGCCATCGCCCTCGCCGCCGGGATGACCCGACAGACCATCTACGCCCATTTCCCATCACGGGAGCACCTGATGGCGGCTGTCGTCGACCGGATCACCGAGGAAGCCGTCGCGGCGATGGACGCCGCCGAGCCGGACGTCGGACCCGCCGCGGACGCGTTGATGCGCGTCCTTCAGGCCGGCTCCCGCACCGCAGAGCGGTATCCCGCCCTTACCCGGCGAATCGGTTCCCTCCCCGTGACCCCGCAGGCCGACCAGGAACGCCACGCCCCCGTCGCCGACCGGATCAACCGGGTGATCCGGCGCGGTCAGGAGAACGGAGAGTTCGACAACCGGCTCCCGTCCGACTGGCTCGCCGCGGTCATCGTCAAGATCGGCCACGCCGCGGGCGAAGTGGCCGACGCCGGTCGGATGTCGCCCGCCGAGGCGGCCGACGCGCTGCGCACCGTCATGCTCCGGGTGCTCGCGCCCCCAGCTTGACGGCAGGACTGGAAGAACGAAGCGGCGGAGTGTGACAGACCCCGGAAGTGCCGCGTATGGCCGTGAAAGCTAGTGTGGATGCACATAAGTGGTGACTTGCCCCATTGTCGCGCTTATGCCGGGAGGTGAGGTGGCGGCCCGGAACGTCAGGACCGAGAGGCACGCCGAGCAGCCGCAGGCGGAGCAGCTCGGCGTTGTGGGGACCCTGGACGAAAGGCAGTGGAGCGCGCAGACACTGACGCTGGCCCTCCAGCAGGCGACCACGGGCCTGGGCGGCCTGGGCGCCCTCGTGCACAGGCGCGATTCCGCCACCGGTTGCCTGCGCCTGGCGGCGGCCAGCGGGCTTCTCCACGAGACCGCCGAGACATGGGCGGTTCTTCCCACCGTGCAGGACGTGGCGCCCACACGCGCCATGCGGTGTGGTGGCTACGTCTGGGTGGGCGGGGACAGCTTGGGGATCGGGGCGGGCGGCACGGCGGCACTTCCCCTCCCTGGTGCCGATGGGCCGGTCGGGGTGTTGTCCGTGCTCACGGCAGGGTCCGCCGAGCCGGACGACGAGCAGCAGTCCTTTCTCGGTGCGATAGCGGCATGGGCCGCTGCGCGCCTGGAAGGCTTGCCGGGCATGGCGCCGGGCCTCACTTCGGCGGCCGGGTCCGAGCGGACGGTCCGGATGGGCGAGCTGACCGCGGCGCTCGCCGAGGCCGTCACCACCCGGGACGTCGTGCAGGCCGTCGCGGAGCACGTCCTGCCTCCGTTCCGTGCCGACGGGCTCGTGGTCTGGCTGATCGAATGCGGCCGACTCGATGTGGTCGGCGCCGCCGGGTACCCACAGGAATTCCTCAATCTTGTCGACCGGCTCCCGCTCACCCGAACCACCCCAGTCACCGATGTGCTGGGGACCGGCACCCCCAGGTTCATCGGATCGCTCGCGGAGTACGGCCGGCGCTATCCGACGATGAAGAGCGTGGCGGAGGCGTCACCGAGGAACGCCTGGGCGTTCCTGCCCATGATCGCCTCCGGGCGGTCCATCGGCTCGTGTGTGGTGTCGTTCACCCTGGAGCGCGTCTTCAGCGACGAGGAGCGCACCCTGCTGACGGCGTTGAGCGGTCTGGTCGGCCAGGCGCTGGAACGGGCCCGGTTGTACGACGTGGAACATGCCCGCGCACAGGAACTGCAGCGCGGCCTGCTCCCCCGGGAGCTTCCCCGTCTGCCCGTCGCCTGCGCCGCCGCGCGCTACCTGCCCGCTGGCCGGGGCGAGGAGGTGGGCGGCGACTGGTACGACCTGATCCCGCTGTCCGGCGGCCGGGTCGCCATGGTGATCGGCGACGTCATGGGACACGGCATCACCGAAGCGGCCACCATGGGTAGGCTGCGCACCGCCGTACGCACCCTCGCCGACCTCGACCTGCCGCCCGACGAACTGATCGGCCACCTCAACGACCTGGTCAGCGACCTCGGTGACGACTTCTACGCCACCTGCCTGTACGCCGTCTTCGATCCCACCACCCGGACCTGCACGCTCTGCCTGGCCGGCCACCCCCCACCGGTCATCGTCCACCCCGACGGCACCGTGCTGTGCCCCCACCTGACCGCCGACCCGCCGCTCGGCGCCGCGGAACCGCCCTTCGAGATCCACGAACTGCACCTGCCCGAGGAGAGCCTGCTGGTGCTCTGCACCGACGGCCTGGTCGAATCCGCCACCCGCGACGTCGACCACGGCCTGGCCCAGCTCCGCCGGATCCTGGCCCAGGCCGTCCCCCGCATCCCCCACCTCTGGTCGGGATGCCAGGGCGACGACGTCGAGCGCCTGGAGGATCTCTGCGACACGGTCGTCTCGGCCCTGCTGCCCGCCCGTGAACAGACCGACGACGACGCCGCCTTGTTCATCGCCCACACCCGTGGCATCGCCGCCGACGACGTCGCCACCTGCGACCTCCCCGACGATCCCAGAGCAGCCGGACAGGCCCGCAAATACGTCCGCAAACAATTGGCCATCTGGGGCCTGGACGACCTGACCGTCACCACCGAACTCCTGGTCAGCGAACTCGTCGGCAACGTGATCCGCCACGCCAAGGGCCCCATGCGCCTACGCCTGCTACGCAGCCGCTTCCTGATCTGCGAGGTCTACGACGGCAGCCTCAGCACCCCCCGCATCCGCCACACCTCCTACACCGACGAAGGCGGCCGAGGCCTGCAACTGGTCGCCGCCCTCTCCCGCCGCTGGGGCGCCCGCTACCTCCACGACGGCAAGTGCCTCTGGACCGAGCAATCCCTCCCTGCTGACGACAACGCGAAACGGGCCCTCGGGTGAGATGGACTCTCTCGACGGCTGGGGACCGAGGCCGAACGAAGCCAAGCAAGAGGCTCGTGCGGGCGTGACCTTCCGGTGCCTGACATCATCGCCAGGTGTTCGACTTCGGGATCTCTGGCTACAGACCGGTGTGGCTTGATGGCCGTGTGGCTGTCACTGCCGCTCATGGTCAGAGACTGGCCATGCTGGAGGGGCGGAGGCTGACCCGTGCCCTGCTGATGTGGGATCTCGATGAGGATGAGTGGTTCTCCGACGGCCTGATCCTGCTGGATTTCGAGGGCGAACAGGTCGAGATCGTTCATCATAAGCTCGATGAGATTTCGATCACCCGGAACACCGTTGACCCGGCTCAGCCCTTGGATTGGGCCGGGCAAGGATTCCGGTTGGCGTGGCGAGAGGACGTGCCAGGCGAACTGGCTGCGTTGAGGGGGCAGCGGCTGCGCGGTGTAGAGCTTTTCGAATGGACGGGCGAGGACATGGCGCAGGGGACGGTGGCCCTCGGCTTCGTTTTCCTGAACGGCCGGGTGGCTATCTACAACGCCCTCGACGAGAACGGCATACAGTTCGGGCTTCCTGATCACCAGTACACGCGCCATATCAGCGGCTCATGATCGCATCGCTGGATCGGCGCAAGCAATCCGATCGGTCGCGCAGCCCGAGCACGGCCGCGCGCGAGAAGGGCCCTCAGGCAGCACACGCAGCGTGCGGCCGAGCACGGGGCCGCGTCGGCGGCGCGGAGCGCCGCCGCTTGATCCGGTAAGCGGGGAGATCTTGCTTACCTGGGACCTGTGGACTAAAGCGAGTGGCTACCGGCGTTGGTCGGCGAGCCGGCGGCTGGCGGCGGTGCGAACACGTCGTGTCCTTCCATCGCCGGCGAGCAGCCGTAGAGCAGCCGGTGACGTAAGGATCTGCGCAGCTGTGCGCTGGAACCAGTCGGAGGCGGCAAGAACATCCTCCGATCTCCAGGGGGCGTTGACGGCGATCGACTTGAGCAACATCCATTCGTGCAGGCGGCGAACGAGGAACTCGTGCTCTCTCACCTCGGTTGCCATGCTGTGGAACCAGTCGTCGAATCCCGAGTCGGTGAGCAACCGGTGTGCCCGTCGGTCCAGATGCCGGGCCACCGCCGATTGCGCCATCACCTCATCGGGATCGCGCAGGATCATCCGCGCCAGCTCGGCTTCGTCTTCTCGGCGGACGTCCTCCAGCTGCTGTAGGTAGCGGTCGAAGCGCTGATGCTCGTCTTCCGGCTGCCCGCCGGTGTCGCTCCAGCCGCTCACGCTGCGACTACTTCGGGGCGTTCGACGAGCTTGCCGTCGATGAAGGTTGCACCGGCGCGGACCAACGCGACGAGACGCGGAGCGTTGACCGCGGGCCGGCTGGACTGGGCGGACTCGATCAGCTTGAATGCCACAGCCAGCCCCGCGACCCGTGATCCGGGACCTTTGGTGACCTTGGTGCGGTGCCGGACCGTGGCGAAGGTCGACTCGATGGAGTTGGTCGTGCGCAGATGGACCCAGTGTTCGGCCGGGTAGTCGTCGAGGACCGGCAGTTCCTCGACGTCGCCGATGATCTTCGCGACTGCCTTGGGAAACGTGGCGCCGTAAGCGGCCTGGAAGGCTTTCACCGCCGCCAAAGCACGGTCTTTGTCCTCGGCGTTCCAGATCTCAGCCAAGGCCCTCTTCGCCCCGCCCTGGGCAGACCTCGCCCAGAAACCCAGCGCACCGTCACCGACCGCCAGCACCGGAGCGCGCATCACCCGCCCAGCGCAATCACGCAGCAGGTCCGCCCACGACTCGGTCGACTCCCGGTAGCCGTCGGATAACGCGATCAGCTCCTTGCGGCCGTCGGCGTGGACTCCGATCCTGACCAGCAGGCACAGCCGGTGCTCCTCCAAGCGAACGTTAACGTGCACGCCGTCGGCCCACAGGTAGACGTAGTCCACCTCCGACAGGTCCCGGGGCGTCCACGGCGGCAAGATGGCCGAGGAGAAACGTTTGCCCTCGCCGGTGACCGTATCGGTGCGCTTGTCGTTGACCCATGGCGCCTTGACCTCGATCGCGCCGGCCGCCGTGAGCACCTCCCGAGCCTGGTGGAACGATCACCGGGAAGGTACACCTCCTCCCGGCCGATCCACAGGTCTCAAGCATTGCCCGCCGCTCCTGAGTGACCGTGATTGACCTCTCTTCACCCTGTCCAATTGAACGCTGATTGCACGACGATCAAGATGGGACCCTATGGAGGACTACCAACAGGCGTTCATCGGACGGATGGTCGAGCGTCTCGATGCTTACGCGGCGGGTGAGGTGGCGTTGCCCAGGTTGGTGGATGATCTCCGGGGGTTGTTCGAGGTCGCCGACCCTCGGGAGTGGGCTATCCGGGATGTGTTCGAAGATCTGTGGTCGGATCTCGACGCCGAGTGTGATCTGGAGACACAGCCGTGGGCGCCATCAGGGTTGGCTGACGATACTCGCCTGCGCCGGACTATTGACGCGTTGCGCTCGTGGGCCTCGCAGATAGCGAACGGAGCACCTTCTGCATGAAGATTTGCGCCCTATAGCCGATCTGCCTGCATGGTGTGGAGCAGGTGACGGAACCGAACCCGCGCTGTCAGCTTGGGAATCGGTTACTGATCTTGGCGGCCTGACCTGCGAGAACTGCAATACAGGTGAGAGTGGGCTGCGCATCCGTGAGTCCCCGTGAATGCCCGCTGTTCCCCATCCGTTCTGGCACGCTGACGCCGTAGGCGCCCTTGACTCGGTGGCCTCAACCGGGACACTCGACCAGCGAGGAGGAGGGGCCGGATTGCAAGAGTATCACCGGTCGCTTGCTTGCCTTACACGTTCGCCCCTGCGAGGATCGATACCCGGTCTCTGAGGACAGGAGGAGGCGGCCGGCGGGATATGAAGAGGAATATCATCTGGATAGTCTCGCCGTATCGCCCTACAGGTGATCGCGCCTGAGCGGCACGCAATTCCGGCTTCTGGCAGGAGTGAAACGAGTGTCTGCCTCTTACCCTCATGAAGGCACGCGCACCCCGCGATGGCCTGCTGTGGCGATGGCCGCCTCCTGGATCATCGGCATTCTGTGGATCATCGTGTGGTACGTGGATCCCACCCTGCCGATCGTTGTCGAGCTAGGGAATTGGAACCTGCTGATCGGATTCGCGATCGTGGTTCTGGGCAGCATGGTGTTCGCGCTGATCCTGGCGGTGGCTGCGATCGTATCGGCACGTCGCCAACCCTGAAGCCGGTCATACACGGTCATAAATTCCACCAGACGATACACAGCCAACCTGCCTTCACCACCCAAGGCGGCGGCGCGCCCCTGGTCGGCGCGTGCGGCTTGGTGCGGCGGGCGGCCCGTGTTCCCGCCGTTCGGGACCGGCGCCCGCGCCGCACGGACGGGGGGTTGGGGAGCAGTGCGCGCAGCTCCGGCTGAGACGACATAGGCCCGGGTGGGGATCATGATCTCTGCCTGGGCCTTTGCTCAGTGGAGCGGGTGACGGGAATCGAACCCGCGCTGTCAGCCTGGGAAGCCTTCCAGGATCAAGCTGTCTAAAGCTGGGAAAACGCTGATCTGGGCGTATGCGGATGGAGTCACTGTGAGTCCCGTTGCTTCCCGCTGATCTCCAACCGAACGGGCACGCAGCAGGCACGCTCGGACCTTCCGATCGCGGCTGGACCGTACAGCCGAACCGCCAGATATTTGGATCCCGAGGTGGCCGAGAATTCAGCAGATGACCCCATGCCCCTTTTGTCTCGTCGGTGCCGGTGACGTAGACGGGAGCTCGTCGCCTGCCGCACCACCAACGTCTTCGTTCTGCTCGTCCCTTGGCAGCGAGCAAAGAATTTTGGTCACTGTCTCGTGCTTCCGACTGCAAATGGGACGAGTCTTCACACTGCCCCTGGCAATCTTATGGCTGAGCTGTTCGATGGGGTCGGCCAAGTGACCGCCGCCGTTCGGGAGGCGTTTGGAGCGCCGGGGAGCATGGTTCTGCGGAACCACAACATCCCAGGCCAGACGCTTTCTCATCTCCACGTCCATGTGATCCCTCGTTCCCCGGATGACGGATTCATCCTCCCGGACACGGGAAAGATCGAGGTTTCCTTCGAGGTCGGAATGCAGCAGGCGGCTCAGCTGCATCCTGCGGCGGCCCCCCGGTGGGATGACTTCTCTTGGCAGGGCGAGGCCGGCAGTCGATGGGCGGCCCGCGCTGCCACCGCACTGATCTGTCAGCACACCGTGTGCCGCCATTGCGGACTTCGTTGTGCCCCTCTCGTACTAGACGAGGTCGCTCATGGGCCACATCAGAGTCTCCACGAAACCCGGCGCGGTTCACATTGCGCCGGTCATTGACCATGGTCTCCGGTGGGCCGGGGCTGAGGTACGAGGTCCCGGACCTTCGATCGCCCCGACCTCGGGCAGTGGCCAGCCACAGCATGGCGATCGTCGTGCTGCATCTGGACGGCGGCGCGTCCCTGGTCGGCGGGTGAAGTTCATCGTAGATGCACGACTTCCCCGGATTGCGCAAGTGTTAATACATAACGTTCCGGTAACCAGAGCGAGAGGGGTGGCTGAAGTGCATAGATGTGAGGATGCCAACTCGTTACGGAGTTGGGGGGTGCACGGTCCGGCATCGCCGTGTTACAACTCCTAATTAGTTGACATAGGAGACAAACAGAGCAGGTGGTGCGGGTGGCGTACAAATCGCCCTCCACCCGTACCCCGGGCGGCGCTCCGCCGGCGGGTCCCGACACGCTGCGTCGGGCGAACCTCTCGCTGGTGCTGCGCGAGCACGCATCCCGGTCCCGTGCCGACATCGCCCAGGCGACCGGGCTGCATCGGGCCACCGTCTCCAACCTCATGGCCGAGCTTCTGGAACGGCGACTGGTGCGGGAGGTCGGTGTCAAGCACGTCGGGGCGATCGGGCGGCCCGGACGGGCGGTGGCGCTGCACGGCGCGCAGGTCGGCGCCGTGGGCATGGAGATCAACGTCGACTACATCGCGGTCCACGGCATCGACCTCAGCGGCCGGGGCCTGGTCGAGCGCCGGTTGGTTGACGACGCCATGGGCAGTGGCCCGGACAGGGCCGTGCGCCGGGTCGGGCTCGTGGCCAAGGAGGTCGCGGAGGCGATGCGGCGAGCCGGAGCGGTCCCCGCTGGCATCGCGGTGGCCGTCCCCGGGCTCGTGGACGTCACACGTGGCGTAGTGACACTCGCGCCGAACCTCTACTGGCGCGACCTGCCCCTGGCCGAGCTGCTGAGCTCCCTGCTCGGCCCGCTGAGCGTGCCGGTGCGGGTGGACAACGACGCAGATCTCGCCGCCCTGGCTGAATACACCTCTGGCGTCGCCGCCGGAACGCCCGGCCTGGCCTCTGGCGACCGGCGCATGACGATGGCGGTGGCACAGGTCGGCGAGTGGCTCGGGCTCGGTGGCTCGATCCTGGCCAACCTGTTCAACCCGCGAGTGATCGTCATCGGAGGCTATTTCGCCTCGCTGGCCCAGTGGCTGCTGCCACACGCACAAGACCAGCTGCAACGGCTCGTGGTAGCCGCTCCAGCCGCCCAGTGCCGATTCGTCGCCTCCACGCTCGGCTTCGGCGCCGCCTCCCGTGGCGCGGCGAGCATGGTGATCAACCACATCATCGACGACCCGACCACGATCATGGATTTACCCAGGCCGTCACCTTACTGACGGCCCCACAGACCTGGAGACGGCATCCTCCAGCAACCGCAATATCCGCTACCACCAAGTGGCAATAAGCGCGGCGGCGCGCGCCTTGCCTGACATCCCCCAGTCAGGAAGGGCTTTCCATGTCACCACGTCATCGAACGTGGGCCAGGCTGCTCGACGCAGCCCTGCCAGAAAACGGACGACGCCCGAGACGTCGCACTGCGACCACGATGGCCTTAGCCCTCATCGCCCCTTTCATCACGCTCCTCGCGACGCCGGTGAGCGTCGAGGCCGCCACGGCGGCTGAGCCCGCTTTCAAGGTGCTCGTGGTGCGCAGCACCGAGGACGCGGTGTCGTCGGCCGGCCTGGCCGCGATCCGGGATGCGGCCAGAACCGGTGATTTCACGGTCGTGGCGCCCGGGCCCGCTGACGTGGGCGACCATTTCACGGAGAAGAAGCTGGAGCAGTACCGCGCGGTCGTGTTCTTGGACACGGGTCTCGCGAGCCCGCTCACGGACGCGCAACGCGCGAACTTCGAGAGCTACTTCCGCGACGGCGGCGGCTTCGTCGGCGTCGGCTCAGCGGTCGAGACCGACGAGTCCTGGTCGTTCCTGACTGACGTCCTGGGGACGCGTGCGTCCGGCAGGACCGACGTGCAATCGGGTGACGTGAAGGTCGCCGACCGCGTCCACGACGCGAGCAAGGATCTGCCGCAGTTCTGGTCGCGGACCGACAACTGGTACAACTTCACGAAGAACGTTCGCGGTGTGTCACACGTCCTCAGCACCGTCGTCGAGGACCCGTTCGGGCCGCAGCCGCAGGGCGCCGACCTCGACGGGATCGCCGGGGGCACGATGGGCGCCGATCACCCGGTCTCGTGGTGTAAGGACTTCCAGGGCGGCCGCTCGTTCTACACCGGCCTGGGCAACACGGCCGCGAGCTTCGACGCCGACCTCACCAAGCACCTCAAGGGCGCGATCGGCTGGGCAGCAGGCCAGGCCGACCCGGTCTACAGCGATTGCGGCGCGACCGTGCTGGCCAACTACCAGCAGACGAAGATCGGCTCGCCGCCGAACCTGCAGGAGCCGATCGGCTTCGACCAGCTGCCGGACGGCCGCGTTCTGCAGACGGACCGCCTCGGCTCGCTGCGCATGCACGACTCGACCACGGGCGTCACCACGGTCGTCGCCAACTTCGCCGACCCGAGCCTGCCGATGACGCAGCAGATCTACTCGGCGGGCGAGGACGGGCTCTATGGCCCGGCGGTCGACGCCGACTTCGCGACCAACAAGTGGGTCTACCTCTACTACTCGGGGAAGGAGGTCACCGACGTCAAGCTGAGCGACGGATCGGTCGTCACCCAGATCACGCCGAACACCAATCCGCCGAACGTGGCGGCGTCCAAGACCGCGTGGGATCCGTACGTGGGCTATTTCCAGCTCAGCCGCTTCAAGTTCGTCGACGCCACCGACAGCACGCCGGCGCACCTCGACATGGGCTCCGAGCAGCAGATCATGCGCGTGCCGGTCAACCGCCAGGAGTGCTGCCACGTCGGGGGCGACATCGACTTCGACAAGCACGGCAACCTCTGGCTGGTCACCGGCGATGACACGCCCGCGGGCGGCATCAACGCCGGCGGCTACGGGCCGTACAACTCGCAGAAGACCGACGAGCAGCAGACCGTGCGCGTCACCAACGCGACGGGCGGCACGTTCACGCTGACCTTCGAGGGCCAGACGACGGAGCCGATCGCGTGGAACGCGGATCGCGATGCGATCGACGCGGCGCTCGAGGCGCTCTCGAACATCGAGGCGGATGAGATCCAGACCAGCGGCGGCCCGGTCAACACGTCGAACGTCAACGTGTTCTTCCGCCGCGGCAAGCAGCGGTCCGATCAGCCGCAGATCACCGCCGACGGCGCCGGCCTGACCGGCACCGCCACGCCGGCGATCGCCACCAACACGGCGCAGGCGGGCGGCTGGTATCAGCGGCTCACCGGTGACGCGCGCCGCAGCGCGCTGAACACCAACGACCTGCGCGGCAAGGTGCTGCGGATCAAGGTCAAGGACGGCGACATCTCCGCCGCCGACGCCAACAAGGTCGACTTCGGCTCCGGCGCGGGCGCCTACTCGATCCCGTCGGGCAACCTGTTCCCGCTGGTCGCGGGTGCGCCGCAGGACAAGACGCGGCCGGAGGTCTACGCGATGGGTCTCCGCAACCCGTTCCGGATCCAGGTCGACGAGAACGACGTGGCCTACATCGGCGACTACTCGCCCGATGCCCAGACACCGCGGCGCTCGCGCGGCCCGTCGGGCACCGGCCGCTACGCGATTGTGCGCGAGCCGTCCAACTACGGCTGGCCGACGTGCTACAAGCGCGACCTCGCGCACTACGAGTGGAACTTCCACGAGTTCGCGCCCGGCACCACCACCGCGGGCACGCCGCTGAACGACCCGCCTCAGAAGTTCGACTGCGACGGGCCGACGCAGCGCAACGACTCGCTGTGGAACATTGAGGGCGGTCCGACGGTCGAGCCGGGCCTGAGGGACGTCCCGCCGGTCACCGACCCGGACATCTGGTACTCCTACCGCGACAACACCACGAACGCGCCGCTCGGCACCCCGTGCGAGGCCTACTACGCGCCGACCCCGGGCCCGATCGCGCCCGGCTCGACGACCGAATGCCCGCGGCTGTTCCCCGAGCTCTACACCGGCGGCGTCGGTCCGCACGGGGTCACGAAGTACCACTACGACCCGGAGAACCCGAACCCCAACAAGTTCCCGCCGTACTACGACGACTCGGTGATCATCAGCGAGTGGACGCAGGACACGCTGCGCGAGGTCAAGCTCGACAAGCAGAACAACCACGTCCAGAAGATCAACAACTTCCTGGATTGCGGCAGCCGTGCGAACGCCGGGGCAGGCAGGTTCCGGTTCGAGTGCGACAACCCGATGGACTTGCAGTTCGGTTCTGACGGCGCGTTCTACCTGCTGACCTACGGCAACGGGTTCAACGTCATCAGCCCCGACGCGGGCATGTACAAGTGGGAGTACGTCAAGGGCAAGCGCGCGCCGAAGGCCGTGCTCACCACGGACCGCACCGATGGCTCAACGCCGCTGACCGTGAACTTCTCCAGCGCCGGCTCGCTGGATGAGGATCCCGGCGACTCGATCCGCTACGAGTGGAACTTCGGCGACGGCTCGGCGATCACGACAGACCCGAACCCGACACACACTTACACGCAGTCCGGCCGCTACACGGCCGTGCTGACCGTGTTCGACTCGTCCGGCAAGCAAACCTCGACCAGCACCGTGATCACCGTGGGCAACACGAGCCCGACGGTGGTCGTCAATACGCCGGTGGAGGGCGGGACGTTCGCGTTCGGCGACGACATCCCGTTCTCGGTCACGGTCACCGACCCCGAGGACGGGACGGTGAATTGCTCCGAGGTGGAGGTGACGTTCGTGCTCGGCCACGACTCACACGGCCACGCCGAGGAGTCCGTGAACGGCTGCTCGGGCGTGCTCCACACGATCGCCGACGACGTCTCACACGGCGGCAACGTCTCCGGCGTGGTCCAGGCGCGCTACACCGACCACGGCGGTCCGGGCGGCGTCCCACAGCTGACCACGACCGGCCAGCACCAGATCCGCCAGAAGCACCAGGAGGCGGAGTTCGTCGTCAACCAGTCCGGCACCAACACGGCGAACAACACCGACGGCGGCGCCGGCGTGCACCGCGGCGGCCTGGGCTCGGGCGACTGGCTCCAGCTCAACGGCCCATTCAACCTGACCAACATCGATTCGATCACTTTCCGCGTGGCGGACGCGGCGAACGGCCGCACGCCCGGGTCGCCCCTGGCGGCGATCGAGGTCCGTCAGGACTCGATCACCGGGCCGATTCTGACGACGGCCAACCTCGTGTCCACCGGCGGGACAGGAACCTGGACCAGCCAGACGTTCCCGGTCTCGATGTCCGGGACGCATGAGCTGTTCCTGGTGTTCCGCTCGGTCACGGGTGGCGCCACGGGCGGCAACCTGTTCAACCTCAACTGGGCCGAGTTCGTCGGCACGGGCATCGGCACCTAGCGAACCCGCCCGTACAGCGGCAAGAAAGAGAAGAAACTCATGCGGAGAAGATTTCGCGCATCGGCAGTGGCCGCCTGCGTGACGGCGGTCGCACTCATCCCCGCGGCACCGTCGTGGGCAGAGGAAACGACACCGCCGACGATCAACGTGGCGACGCTGTCGCCCTCTGCGCCGACCGGCCAGAACAACTGGTACCGCGGCTCGGTGACGCTGAACATGTCGGCGACCGACGACGTCGGCATCGCCAAGTTCCAGTACTCGCTCAACGGCGGCGCCGCCTACATCGACGTGCCCGTCGAGGGGGCGCCGGCGTCGGCCACGGCGTCGGCGGTGATCACGCAGGAGGGCAACACCAGCGTCCGGTACCGCGCGGTCGACACGTCCGGAAACGTCGCGGCGTTCCGCTCGATCTCGGTCCGGATCGACACGCGCGCGCCGGCCGCGTCGTACCCGGCGATCACCGACGGTCACGTCGGTCACGTCGCCACACTTATCCCGACGCGCACGGACCCCGCCCCCGGCTCGGGCGGAGTGGCTGTGCTGAACATGTACCTCGACGGCGAGCTGGTCCCGCCGTTGCCGGTGCAGACCTCCGACCTGTCGCTCGGCGTGC
Organism: Sphaerisporangium sp. B11E5; assembly: GCF_039871875.1. Classification (NCBI taxonomy): domain Bacteria; kingdom Bacillati; phylum Actinomycetota; class Actinomycetes; order Streptosporangiales; family Streptosporangiaceae; genus Sphaerisporangium; species Sphaerisporangium sp. B11E5. The sequence continues at coordinate 347,333 of NZ_JBDPMD010000002.1, forward strand.
ACACGCTCGCGGTGCATCTCTCTGACGCTGCTTCCAACAGCGCGAAGTACACGCAGACGTTCATCGTGACGACATCGTTCGCGGACGTCGGCACGCTGATCACCCGGTTCGTGACCGCCGGCAGCGTCCCGGCGGAGGTCGGCGCGGCGCTCCAAGCCAAGCTCGACGAGGCGAAGACGCTCGCCGACGCCGGTTCGGCCAAGCGCGCGAGCCAGGTCCTGAACGAGTTCGTCTCGATCGCCGGCGACGGGATCGCGCCCGGCTCGGCCCGCAGCACACTCGTGGGCGATGCGCGTTACCTGATCGACCAGCTCAAAGACGAGCTCGCGCCGGAGCCCGCGACGGGCCTCGAGTCTGAGCCCGCGGAGGGCCCGAAGTTCATCCCGGACCCGGTGCTCGCCCCGCTCCCGCACAACCCGGACGCCGACTACAACGTCCTGGTCTTCTCCAAGACGACGGGCTTCCGGCACGACCACATCCCGCACACCGTGGCCGCGATCCAGAAGCTCGGCATCGCGAACAACTTCAACGTCGACGTCTACGACCCGCAACTTCCGACCGTCACGCTGCCCACGAGCCCGTTCCTGAGCCTCGACACGCTCAAGCAGTACGACACGATCGTCTTCGAGTCCAACGTCGGGCACCCGGGCCCGCTCAATGCGATCACCGAGCAGCCGAACTTCGAGGCCTACATGAACCAGGGCGGCGGCTATGTCGGCATCCACGGCGCCGCCGACTCGTTCGAGCTCCGCACCTGGCCGTGGTACGGCAACCTCGTCGGTGGGTTCTTCACCAACCACCCGAGCGGCCAGAACGGGTTCGGCCAGTGCGGCAGCTGCATCCACACCGAGGTGGTGACCGAGGACAACACGCACCCGGCGACCGCGCATCTCCCTGCCAAGTGGATGACGGTTGACGAGCTCTACAACTTCGACCGCAACATGCGGGCCGACGTGCACACGCTGCTGAGCCTCAACGAGGACAGCTACCAGCGCAGCCTCAACAGCGGCAACGCGGCCACCAACCCGCTGCGGCTGATGAACGGCGACCACCCGATCGCGTGGTGCCAGAACTGGGGCGGTGGCAAGGCGTTCTCGAACATCCTCGGCCACTTCCGGACGCAGTACTACGACGACTCGTTCATGCGGATCATTCTCGGCGGGATCGAGACGACCGCCGACCGCACGGACGCCAACTGCTCGTCCTACCGTGAGACCAGCCTGCTGATCGAGGCCGACAGAGCGGCCGGGCTGCTGACCGCGGACGCCGCGGACGCCGCCGACGCCGCCCTGGACATCGCGCGGGACAGCTACCTGGCAACCAACTACACCACCGCCATCCCGGCGCTGAACTCGATCGTCGACCTGGCGAACGACGAGGCCTCCGGCGACGCTGCGGCGCGTTCCGAGCTCGCGCGGCAGGCGCGCGCGCTGCGGGAGTGGATGCAGAACCTCAACCGCTGACAGTGATGATGTAAGTGAGCGTCTCCCGGTGGGGTCTGACCCAACCGCTGACTGACCGCAGGGTCTTCAACGGGATCTGTCGCCCCTGGCCGGGAGGCGCTCACCTGCACTAACCGGACGCGGCGCGTGACCTTACAGGAGCCTGGCCAGAGGCCCCTCATTGCCTTGTCCGTATCGCCCGGCTGGTGCGTGCCGCCCTGCCGCGCCGCCGCCCTTCCTCTCGCTTTACCGTTGGCTGCTCAAGAAGCACATTACGCCGCATCTCGGCAATGTCGCGGTCGGCAAGCTCTCCACGGCCATGGTCCGGCAGCGGCGGGCTGATCTGGTCGGCAACGGGGAGTCGGTCAGTGTGGCGGCCAGGCGTACCGCCTGCTTCGCGCGGTGCTCATGACAGCCGTCGAGGAAGACCACATCATCCCGCGTAACCCGTGCCGGATCCGCCGAACGGTCGACTGGCGGACTGGCGCTCGGGCCGCCCAAGTCCAAGGCCGGCCGTCGCGCCGTCGGCGTCCCCGGGCCGATCGTCGCTGCCCTGCGGGAACACCTGAGCGACTACGTTAGGGACGAACCCGATGCGCTCGTATTCCCGGGCGTCAAGGGTGGTCCGCTTCGTCGTAGCGGCTTCAACACGCGGACACGGTGGGTCGACGTGGTCAAGGAGATGGGTTTGCCGGGCCTGCACTTCCACGATCTTCGGCACACGGGCAACATGCTCGCGGCGGAGTCCGGGGCGGGGCTCAAGGACCTGAGGGCGCGGATGGGCCATGACAACGTCCGGGCGGCGATGGTCTATTAGCACGCCGTGCGTGGGGCGGACAAGGCGATCACCGATGCGATCGGCCGGCAGCTCGACGTAAGGAAGGCTGCCGAGGGTGACGGAATGGCCAGGGCCGATGGCCCCTGCGGGCTAATGGCCCGTGAAGATCGAACAGTCGTGAAAACAGTGAAGATCCGGGTCGGGAATCATTCTCTGACCTGGGCCTTTGCTGGTGGAGCGGGTGACGGGAATCGAACCCGCGCTGTCAGCTTGGGAAGTCTTTCAACGATATGCAGGGTGAGCTGGAGAAACGCTGACCTAGATATACGTCGGCTGAGTGACTGTGAGTCCCCGTGATCCCTCCCCGGTCGCTGACCGTACGGGCACGCATCGGGCACGATCTAGTGCGACTCTGCCCGCAGATCGTTTCGCAAGATTAGCCAACGCCAGAGTCTGGCTGAAAAGGATCATGCCGGATTGCAGCACCAAGTGCTTGCTGTGCCTTCCCGAAAGCGGAAATCAGATTCTGGCGTTCGCCATGCGGATCCTGTGCGGCACGGTGAGCGACATCGCAGTACTCGGTGGCCGCCTGAGCAGCGTCCCGGTCGAGAACACGATGTGCCAACTTGACGACCTCTCTCCAATCATCTAAGAGATCGGTGTCTGTCGCCCTGATGTCTGCAGGGAGATCTCCATTGATGTAGCTCGACAACGTAAGGCTATGCTTGGTAACCGCATCCTGGAGGGCCAGGAGAGTATCCCGTTCAATCTCGAATCGCCGTGTCTGGAACGCGTCGCGCCTGGCTTCTCGCTCGCGCTTGTAGGTACCTCGTTGGGTGAGTATCTGGGAAATGATCGTGGCGCCGCCACCCACGATCGCCCCGATTACGGCACTGACTGCGGGGATCAGCAAGTCTGCAGATTCGACCATTATCCTAGGATGCGGCAGGATCGTCTTCTTCGCCCGCTATCCTGCGAAACGTGATCGACGCATGCCACCACCTCTGACCTTCCGATATCTGCGACGTTGCGTGACCGCCAGCGGGACCGGTCAACCGCGTCCTGGTCTGTTCAGAGGTCATAAAGCTGGATCGTAGACATCGTCTGAGCGCGGGCCAGGCGAGGATACTGTTTGGCGCAGTTTGTCAGGGATAAGGTCACCGTGGCGGGTGCGGAGGTAGTCGAGAGCCTGTTCAAGGGAGGGGTTGTGATCGATGCCGCTCTTGACGAAATCCAGGCGTTGTCTAGCCTCGTGTAGAATTTCTGACCACGTCCGTACCCAGACACGCACCTTCGCGTGTTCGTAGCTTGTCGGCTGGAGGTACAAGCCCTCTGGTAGGCCTTTCTGCCGGACGCGCGGCAACAGCCTGTCCTTGATCTTGCGGACGACAAGGTAGAAGTCCCAGGTGGTATCGACATTAGCAAAACGAGGGTCATTGAGGACGGCCTGCATGTAGTCATCGACCTGGTCGGCCTGTGCGCGGTCCGCGTCGACGGATGGCGCCTTCAGTTCGATGACAAGGTGCCGTACCCGGTCATGTTCATGACTCTCGGCGGACAGCATGAGGTCTACACGTCGTTTGCCGCCGTCCAGCGCCCGAACGGGGCCATCGGGTGTGGGGCTCCAACCGATGACGCGACGGTGATGATCGAGCATTCGGGTCAGGCCGATCTCGCTGCTGCGCATCATGTTGTATTCCTCGCCGAAAACCCAGAGCTCTCGTTCGAGAATCTTGTGCAGATGGTCTCGCTCCTTGACGAGGCCGTATGTCTCTTCATCGAAGACCAGATGCTCAAGGACAGTAAGAAACTGAAGCCGTGACGTCACGATGGACGATGCGCGGATTATGTTGGAAAGGCTCGTCTGCTGTAGAAGTCCATGAAGGTGGCTGACGTCGCGTTCGTTCAGGCGTAGCACTTTCTCCAGAATCCCCACCATCTCGTCTGGGTTGTGGCGCAGGGAGTTCTGCAGCAGTGACAGAGTGAGGCGTTTCTTCGTCCTGTCAGCTGGGATGTGTCGGTTGATAGAAGTGGCTACAAGATCGAACGTGGTCTGCTCGGCCTGCGCCTGGTCATCTTCAGCGTGCGGAGGATAGGGGTAGACGCCTTCCTGGATCCACCTGTCTCTGAGCTGGCGGCGTCGGCGTCGGCGCCGTTCTTCAAGTTTGGAGGCAACCCAGGCACGTGCTGCGCCCAGCAGGGGGCCAATGGGCGTATCACCGCCTAGCATGACCAACGCGACCTCGTTACGATGGCGCGGCATGGGTTCCCATAACACATAGGCGGTGTAGGAGAAGTCGGTGTGCTCAGCAGTTGCGTCGATCGTCTCTACAGGGGCACCAGCAGCGTCGCACAGTTCGATGGTGCGTTCTGAACCGGTGCGCCAGTGGATCAGACGGATCTGAAAGGTCTGGAGGTCCCCGTCGTATTCGAATGTGAGGTCTTCGGACCTCTCCTCATCCTCGATCTGGGTGCTCGGGTCGATTAGTCGGCCGTCGTAAGTGACCCGCACGTCAGCCCAAGTGAGGAGGTAGGGCGCAAGGGAAGCAGTGATCTGGGCCGCAGCCTTTGGTTCAAGAAGTTGATGGAGGTGGCGCGACTGCTTTCCCCACAGTTCGACCGTAGTGCCGGTCTCAGCGGACTCGGCTGCCGGTTGAGAGTCGATGCGCCATGTCGTCCTGCGATGGGTCTCTGATTCGATCGTGGTGCGCATGCGACGTCCATCTACAGTGAGAGCGGTACTTGTCCAGCGAGTACTGTCACCGAGAGCGAAGGCGCGTAGGCGCCCGCGGCTGGCCTTTCCGTGCAGCGGTCGCTCTAGACGTGTAGTTATGCCGCCTTCACGCTTGTCAGAATTGTCGACCCACCTAAACGCGCTCCGCGCCTTCTCGGGGGTGATGCCGTCGCCGTTATCGCTGACGACAACCTTCTCCACCGCCCCCATAACGGATCGTTTGATGATCACATCGACCTTGGTTGCGTCGGCGTCGAGAGAGTTCCACACCAGCTCAAGCACCGCTTTAACAGTCTCGCGCTCATGTACAAGCTGCCGTACCAGGTCATCGCCTGCTTCGAGAAGCACATGATCCGCCATGACAACTCATACTTCAGCAGGCTGGGACAACTGTCCAGCGAAGCTGGGGGCATACCAGCCGAGGCGGTTTAGTTCTCCGACTTGAACCTTTGCGTGTGTGGAGCGGGCGCCGGGAAGCGAACCCGCGCTGTCAGCTTGGGAATCGGTTGCTGATCTTGGTGCGCTGGCCTGGGAGAACGGCCATGCAGGTGAAGGCGGGGTGCGTCTCCGTGGGATCCGTGAGTGCCCCTTGTTCCCCCTTCGTTCTGGCACGGATCTGGCACGCGATCAACGATCTGACCGCTTCCTTGTCGGCTCGGTCCCCCTGCCCGTGATGAGCCTTCCGGCAGGCGGGAAGACGAGACCGGAGTGAGTGACGGTGCGGGGTTGTTGCCGTCACTCACCACCCCACGAAGCCGGCCCCTGGTCCTCTCCCGTCCTCCTCGTAGCTGCCGACCCCAGGGCGAGGCCGCCGTGTCAAGGGTCAACGAAGTTGATCGGGCAGCGACGCCGAAGGCGCCCTTGACTCGGTGGCCTCAACCGGGACACTCGACCAGCGAGGAGGACGGAGCCTGCCGGCATAAGCCCGGGTGATCCGAACAGCTTTGGAGCCATCTGAGCTGCAACGCAAATATTCCATCTAGTTACGCTTGAGGAAGCGGAGTGGGGGTGTATCCTTGCTTGAGGACGTATTGTCGGTGTACCACTTGACGTAGTCCGCGCCCCTTCGGAGTCTTGCCAATGTGTGCGTAGGCGCTGTCGGAGCTCATCGCTGGGGAAGCCCTTACCAAGGGCACGCCCCCAAGGCGCCTGGAATTGGCGCTGATTTCCTGGTCCTATTTGGGCTGGAATCGGCGATGAGCACGGCTCCCGACTTCAGCCCCATTTGAGAGGCTGAAGTTGATGACGGGCATCAGCTCTTACGTCGGTTACGTAGTGCTTGGCACGATCGGCACCACATTATTGCTAGTGCTCGGCCGACTACTGGCTTTGCTCATAGTGCTGCGTGGTTCTAGGCCGGACGAGCGAGAGCCTCTTGTGCTTGCGGTAGGTCGGCTTTTCTATCCGCGGGCGTCGCTGCGCCGTGCCGTGACGAAGGAATCGAGATATCCACGCGGACTGACGCGCTCGGCCGACCCTACAGATCCCAACTCGTCCTTATAACGATGCCGTAGAGCGAGCGCACGCTCTTAGTTTGATGGGTGCGGCATGGTATGGCGGGTGCAACACGCAGTGGGCGGGCCGTTCCGCTGCGGGTCGGGACCGGCCGGAGGCCGCAGCCCGGCCCGCGGGCGAGGGGCCGCGCGGCGGCGCGGAGCGCTGCCGCCTTGATGGCCGCCAAGGCGTACCGGCTGTTGCGCGCGGTCCTCATGACGGCCGTTGATGAAGACCACATCATGCAGCGCAACCCGTGCCGGATCCGCGGGGCCGGTGACGAGCATGCGGAGGAACGTCCCGTGCTCACCGTGGGGCAGGTCTTCGAGCTGGCTGACCGCGTGGGCCGACGACCCGTGGGCAACATCCGGTGTCTCAGCCAGGGGCAGGGCTACCGGCTCCGATTCCAGCGGTATGGCGAGATGCGCACCTATCCCGAGGTCTTCGCCACTCGGGCCGAAGCGGAACGGGCGCACTGGGCGTTGGTCGACAAGGGGCAGGCCGACTGCACCCATGACCGGCGGTTCCGCGCATTCGTCCTGCTGGCCACGTTCGCGAGTCTTCGATGGGGCGAGATCATCGCGCTGACCCGCAGTGACATCGACCTCAGAGCGGGAACGGCGCGGGTGCGTGCGGCCTATGTCGAACGCTCGACCGGGCCGCTAGTGCTCGGGCCTCCCAAGTATAAGGCTGGCCGACGCATCGTCGGCGTCCCGCAAGCGATCATTCCGGCGCTCCGCGAACACCTCGGCACCTTCGTGAAGGCGGAGCCCGGCGCGCTGGTCTTCTCCGGGATCAAGGGCGGTCCGCTCCGGCGTAGCGGCTTCAACCGGCTCGCGTCATGGCGGGAAGCCGTTCGGGTCATCGGTGCGGAGGGTCTCCACCTTCACGATCTCCGGCACACCGGAAACATGATCGCGGCAGAGTCCGGCGCGGGCCTCAAGGATCTGATGGCGCGAATGGGCCACGACAACGTGAGGGCCGCGATGATCTACCAGCACGCCGTACGGGGGGCCGACAAGTCGATCACGGACGCGATCGACAAGCACATCACCGGAGAGGGGGAGGACGACGACGGGTCGGCGGGCCTGCTCGTGCCCGTGGGCTAATTGCACGTTAATTGCATGGAAGATCGATTAGGCCCAGAAACAATCAAGGCCCGGGTCGGGAGTGGATCCCTGACCTGGGCCTTCGCAGTGGAGCGGGTGACGGGAATCGAACCCGCGCTGTCAGCTTGGGAAGCTGATGTTCTGCCATTGAACTACACCCGCGTCGGATGACGGGGTCTACTGTAGCGGATCCTTGGGGGTGTGGGGGGATGGATGGGTTGTGGGGGTGGGGGGTGTGGGGGGTTGGTAGGTTGCTGAGGTGCTGCTTTCGGATGGGGATGTTCGGGCGGAGATCGCTTCGGGGCGGGTCGTGGTTGATCCGTTTGATGAGGAGATGGTGCAGCCGTCCAGTGTGGATGTGCGGTTGGATCGGTATTTTCGGGTGTTTGAGAATCATCGGTATCCGCACATCGATCCGTCTGTGGAGCAGGCGGAGCTGACTCGGCTGGTGGTGCCGGAGGGGGATGAGGCGTTCATTCTGCATCCGGGGGAGTTCGTGCTGGCCTCTACCTATGAGGTGATCGGGCTGCCGGACGACATCGCGGGGAGGCTCGAAGGGAAGTCGAGTTTGGGGCGGCTGGGGTTGCTCACGCACTCTACGGCGGGGTTCATCGATCCGGGGTTCGAGGGGCATGTGACGTTGGAGTTGTCCAACGTGGCGACGTTGCCGATCAAGTTGTGGCCGGGGATGAAGATCGGGCAGTTGTGCATGTTCCGGCTCAGTTCGCCGGCGGAGCATCCCTACGGGAGTGAGCGGTACGGGTCGCGGTACCAGGGGCAGCGGGGGCCGACGCCCAGCCGGTCGTTCCTGAACTTTCATCGGACGGTGGTCTGACACGGTCGAGGCGCCAGGCCGCGCGCGCCTGAGGGGGTGTGTGCGGGCTGGTTGTGTGGATTGGTGTGCTTGCGGGGGGTGTTCGAGGTATCACGGATGGGTAGTGCGGGACAGGCGGGGGGCGGGTGTGGGAGGTTTGCAGGGGTTTGGGATGGTTTGTGGTGATTGGGGAGGAGTCAGGGATGGGGCGAGCAGGGGGGACGGATGTGCGGGGACGGATCGGGTACGGAAGGTGTCCTGGAGGGAAAGGGAGGGTTACATGCGCGTGTGCAAGGCACGAACTTCGCATTTCAGCCCGTACCCCTTAACCTTCTCTGCGGACAGTCCCCGCACATCTGGAGAACGACGTGCGCCTGCGACTCACGCCACGTGAGGACAGCTACTATGATCTGTTCGCCGATTCGGCGAACAATCTCGTCACCGCTTCCCGCCTGCTGGTGGAGATCATCAGTGACGGCTCGGACAGGGAATCCCTGGCCGAGAAGATGCGTGCGTGCGAGCACGCCGGTGACGAGCGTACTCACGCGATCATGAAGCGTCTCAACGAGAGCTTCATCACGCCGTTCGACCGCGAGGACATATACCGTCTGGCGTCCAATCTCGACGACGTCATGGACTATATGGAAGCCGCCGCCGACCTCATCGTCCTGTACAAGATCGACCACCTTCCCAAGGAGGTCGTCCGGCAGGTCGAGGTGCTCGAACGCGCCGCGGAGCTCACCGCGGAGGCCATGCCGCGGCTGCGGTCGATGAAGAACCTCAACGAGTACTGGATCGAGATCAACCGCCTGGAGAACCAGGGCGACCAGGTCTACCGGCGTCTGCTCGCCAAGCTTTTCGGCGGCGAGTACGACGCGCTCACCGTCATGAAGATGAAGGAAGTCATCGATCAGCTCGAGATGGCCGCCGACGCCTTCGAGCACGTCGCGAACACGATCGAGTCGATCGCGGTCAAGGAAAGCTAAGTGGAGCTCGCGCTAGTCATCGGCGTGATCGTGGTGGCCCTGGTGTTCGACTACACCAACGGTTTCCACGATGCCGCCAACGCGATCGCGACCTCGGTCTCGACCCGCGCCCTCAGCCCGCGTGCCGCCCTTCTCATGGCGGCCGGCATGAACTTCGTCGGTGCCCATATCAGTACGGAAGTGGCCAGGACCGTCGGCACCGGCATCATCGAGCCCCCGACCGGCACGCACGGCCTGGTCATCGTGGGCTCGGGCCTGGTCGGCGCCATCGTGTGGAACCTCATCACGTGGTTCTTCGGGCTGCCCTCCTCCAGCAGCCACGCCCTGATCGGCGGCCTGGTCGGCGCGGCTCTCGCGGCGTCCACCGGCATCCTGTGGAGCGGCGTGGTGGAGAAGGTGGTGATCCCGATGGTGGTGTCGCCCCTCGTCGGCTTCCTGCTGGGCGGCATCATCATGATCGCCATTCTCTGGATCTTCCGCCGGGCCAACCCACACAGGGCGACCCGCGGCTTCCGGTACGCCCAGTCGGTCTCGGCGGCGGCCATGGCGCTCGGCCACGGCCTGCAGGACGCGCAGAAGACGATGGGTGTCATCTTCCTGGCCCTGTACACCGGCGGGTACGTCGCCTCCGGCGACCCCATCCCGCAGTGGGTCATCCTGGCCGCGGCCACCGCGATCTCACTCGGCACGTACGCGGGTGGCTGGCGCATCATGCGCACCCTCGGCCGGCGCATCATCCACCTGACCCCCGCCCAGGGGTTCGCGGCCGAGACGGCGGCGTCGGTGGTGCTGTACACGATGGCCATCGCGGCCAAGGCCCCGATCTCGACGACGCACACCATCACCAGCGCCATCATGGGCGTCGGCGCCACCAAGCGGCTGTCGGCGGTCCGGTGGGGCGTGGCGGGCAACATCCTGGTCGCGTGGGTGCTCACCATCCCGGCGGCGGCGGTCGTGGCGGCGTTGTCCTACTGGGTGCTCCACTGGATGGTGGAGTAACCGAATTGTTACTGAAAACCGTGGAATACGCACGGTACTGGTGAGGGCACGGCGGGCTGTCACCGCCGCCGGTACATCACGTCGACGTCCCAGCGGGTGAAACCGAGCGCGGTGTACACCCCGATGGCGGCAGGGTTGTCCTCGTCGACGTACAACATCACCTCGGCCAGCCCCCGCGCCCGCAGGTACGTGAGCCCGGCGATGGTCAGCGCCTTGCCCAGCCCGCCGCCCTGCTCGGCGGGGTCCACGCCCACGACGTAGACCTCGCCGACGGGCTCGTGCCCCTCCTCGGCGTGGATCTTCGTCCAGTGGAAGCCCACCGGCCGCGGCGGGTCGTCCCGGACGGCGAGGAAGAACCCGGCGGGTTCGAACCACGGCTCCTCCTGGCGTAGCCGCAGGTCATCGGCGGTCCACGCCCCCTGCTCGGGGTGGTGGGCGAACGCCCGGGCGTTGAGCTTCAGCCACGCCTCGTCGTCGGCCCCGGGACGGAAGGCCCGCAGCCGCACCCCGGCGGGCAGGCGTACCGGCGGCAGCGGCTCGGCCAAGGGGCGCCGCATGCGCCACAGCGACCGGGCCCGGGTGAAGCCCAGCGCGGACGCCAGCCGCCCGGCCGCGGGGTGGTCCCCGTGCGCCCACAGGCTGAGCCGCCCGCCCGCCTCGTCCAGCGTGGCCTGGAGAAGCGAGCGCCCGAGCCCGCGTCCGCGGAAGTCCGGATGGACGACGAGCTCGCCGCTCGGCCCGTCGTCGCCGGGGTCGATGTGCGCGAACCCCGCGAGGGCGGCGCCGTCGTACAGCAGCAGTGCCCGCGCGCCGGGGCCGCCGCCGTGGCGCAGGTGGAGCATCGCGTGCTCGTTGAGGGGGCGGACCGCGTCGGCCCGGGTGGCGGCCTCGACCAGGGCGGTCACGGCCGCGGCTTCCGTCTCGTCCAGCCGTTCGCGGAGGTCCACTCTCATGGCCGAACTCTAATCTGGCGAAAGACGCCATCAACTGGCGGGGTAAATCGTTACCTGTGGTTCGTTTTAAGCTGGGCTCACATCCCTAGTCTCGTGGGCTATGAGCTCAGGAACGTTCCTGCGGACCGCGGCCGTCGGCCTCATCGCCGCCGCCGGTCTCGCGGTCGCCGTCATCCCCGCGTCGGCGCACCCCAAGCCTCCGAAGCCTCCTGTGACGGTCCCCGTCCGGCTGGTCGCCATCAACGACTTCCACGGCAACCTGGAGCCCCCCACCGGTTCCGGCGGCGCCATCGTGAACGAGAGCGGCACGTCCGTCCCCGCGGGCGGCGCCGCCTACATGGCGACGCACCTGAAGTCGCTGGTGAACCAGGACACCGCCGTCGTGGCCGCGGGCGACCTGATCGGCGGCACGCCGCTGATCTCCGCCGCGTTCCACGACGAGCCCACCGTCGAGCTGCTCGGCAAGCTCGGCCTGGACGTGTCCGCGGTCGGCAACCACGAGTTCGACGAGGGCATCGCCGAGCTCAGGCGCATCCAGAAGGGCGGCTGCCACCCCGTCGACGGTTGTTCCCCGGCGGGCCGCTGGAAGGGCGCCGAGTACGAGTACCTCGGCGCCAACGTCCTGAAGGAGGACAGCGGCCGGTACGCCATCCCGCCGGTCGCCATCAAGAAGATCAACGGCGTGAGGGTCGGCTTCATCGGGCTGGTCACCCAGACCACCCCGACCATCGTGACCGCCGCCGGCATCGAGGGCCTGGAGTTCGCCGACGAGGTCGAGTCGGGCAACCGCGCGGCCGCGCTGCTGCGCAGGGCGGGCGTGAAGGCCATCGTGGCGCTGGTGCACGAGGGCGACTCGGTGACCCCGAACCAGAGCCCGGACGCCTGCCCGGTGACCCCGGCCGCGGGCACCCGCATCGCGCAGGGCCTCAGCCCGGACGTGGACGTGGTCGTCATGGGCCACTCCCACCAGGCCTACATCTGCAAGACGCAGGACCCGGCGGGCCACGACCGCTACTTCACCCAGGGCTCGTCGTTCGGCCGGGTGCTCACCACCCTCGATTTCAAGGTGGACAAGAAGACCGGTGAGGTGGTCCGCTCCTCGGTGGTGCCGGACAACCACGTCGTCACCCGCGACGTGACGCCGGACGCGGCGACCGCCACGTTCGTGCAGACCTGGAAGGACCGGGTCTCCACGGTGGCCAACAAGCCGATCGGCACCATCACCGCCGACATCGGCAGGACCGCGGCCCCCACCGGCGAGACCCCGCTCGGCGACCTCATCGCCGACGCGCAGCTCGAGGCCACCAAGACCGGCGGCAACGCCGAGATCGCGCTGATGAACCCGGGCGGCGTGCGCGCCGACCTGACCTTCGCCCAGAGCGGGTCGGAGGGCAACGGCGTGGTGACGTACGGCGAGGCGTTCACCGTGCAGCCGTTCAACAACCTCATGCAGGTCGTCACGCTGACCGGCGCGCAGCTCGACGCGCTGCTCGAGCAGCAGTGGCAGGGCACCACCACCCGCATCCTGCAGCCGTCGGCGTCGCTGACCTACACGATGAACCTCTCGCAGCCGGTCGGCTCGCGGATCTCGGACATCAAGGTCAACGGCACGGCGGTCACCGCCACCCAGCAGATCCGGGTCGCCGCCAACAACTTCCTGGTGGGCGGCGGCGACGGCTTCAGCGTCTTCCGTGACGCCGTCAACGCGGGCGGCGCCGACCTGTGGAGCGGGCCGCTGGACATCGACGCACTGGTGAGCTACTTCGGTGCCCACTCGCCGATCGCCCCGCCGGCGACCAACCGCATCACGCTCGCCGGCTAGCACGTTCCCGGGCCCGCCCTCCCCCCGGGGGACGGGCCCACGACGCCGTCAGATCATCGCGGTGTGCCGGGTCGTCCGTCACGGACGATCCGGCATCTCGCTTCCTAGCGGTGGACGGGCGCGGGCTCGCGGTCGTCGAGCTGCTCGCCGCCGCGGTCCGGCACGAAGCGGTACCCGACGTTGCGCACGGTGCCGATCAGCGACTCGTACTCGGCGCCCAGCTTGGCGCGCAGCCGCCGCACGTGGACGTCCACGGTACGGGTGCCGCCGAAGTAGTCGTACCCCCATACCTCCTGCAGCAACTGGGCGCGGGTGAAGACCCGGCCGGGGTGCTGCGCGAGGTACTTGAGCAGCTCGAACTCCTTGAACGTCAGGTCCAGGGCCCGGCTGCGCAGCCGAGCCGTGTAGGTGGCCTCGTCGATCGACAGATCGCCGCTGCGGATCTCGTCCGGGACCTCTTCGCTCGCGGAGATGGACATGCGCCCGACGGCGAGACGCAGGCGCGCCTCGACCTCCGCCGGTCCCGCCGTGTCGAGGAGAACGTCGTCGGCTCCCCATTCGGCGGTCATGGCGGCCAGGCCGCCTTCGGTGACGATCACCATCAGCGGGCAGTCGATGCCGGTGGTGCGCAGGAGGCGGCACAGGCTCTTGGCATGTACGAGCTCCCTCCGTGCGTCCACCAGCACGGCGTCCGCCGGCGGCGCGTCGATCAGGGCGGACGCCTCGGCGGGCGCCACGCGGACCGAGTGAAGGAGCAGCCCGAGTGCGGGCAGGACCTCAGCAGAGGGCTCCAAAGCGTTGGTGAGCAGCAGCAGGTTACTCACAGCACCTCCTCATCCAGAGGCTGATCGGGAAGTGAGTGGACACGGCATCGCTCACTCACCGCATCGCCTCCTTCCCGCGTTGTGACGGCACAGCCGTACAAAACACGTAAAGGACCCGGGGGCTTCATCGCCCAGGTCCCGTCAGTACGTGAGGATAGCCCACGGGAAAGATGCGTCCATAGGCAGGTCACCGGTGAACGACGTCTCACGATGGAAATACGCGGGAAATACGCGTAACCGGGTCCTTGCCGTGTGTTACCAACGTACGGCGGGGCGCGACCGGATGTCTCCGCAGGCAAGGGCAGGTCACTGATGGCAAAAGGCACGGTCCGGTACTGGGCGGCGGCCAAGGCGGCCGCGGGGGTCGCTGAGGAGCCGTTTGAGGCGACCACTCTGGCTGATCTGGTGGCAAAAATCACACTAAAATATGAGAATCCGGATTTAGAGCGTGTCCTCAACCGGTCGTCGTTCCTCGTGGACGGCGACCCCGCGGGCACCCGGGACCCGCGCACGGTCGCGCTCAAGGACGGCGCGGTCGTGGAGGTCCTGCCGCCCTTCGCCGGCGGGTAGCGTTTCGCCGCCCGGCCGCGGGGGAGTGGGCCGGGCGCGGGCAGGTGGATCCTCGAAGGAGTCGGATGCGCAAGTTCCTGATCTTCCTCATCCTGCTGGGTGTGGTGCTCGCCGTCCTCGACCGCGTCGCCGTGGCCGGGGTGGAACGTGAGATCGCCCGCCAGGTCGCGGCCAAGTACGACCTGTCCGACGAGCCCGAGGTCGAGGTGCGCGGCATCCCCTTCCTCACCCAGGCCGTCGCCGGGCGCTACGAGGAGATCGGGGTGAAGATCGGTGGCCTGTCCACGCCGGACGGCGCCCGGATCTCCCGCATCGACGCCGTGCTGTACGGCGTGCGCGCCCCCCTGATGGACCTCATCCAGAGCCCCGCCACCGCCGACATCCGCGCCGACCGCGTCACCGGCATCGTGGTGATCTCCAAGGAGACCCTGGACTCCCGCGCCCCGCGCGGCCTGAAGGTCACCGGGGGCGGCGACGACTCCCTCAACGTCACCGGCAAGATCGTCGTGGCGGGCGTGGAGTTCCCGGTCAACGCCAAGATGAAGATCCAGGTGGTGCCGGGCGGCATCAGGCTCACCCCGGAGAGCGTCAACGGCGCGAAGGTGCCGGACGCCGCGCGCCTGCTCAGTTTCAACGTGCCCATCAAGGATCTCCCGCTCAGCCTGGAGATCGAGAGCGTGCGGAGCACCTCGGAGGGCCTCGCCGTCGAGGGCACCGCGACGGACGTGCCGCTACGTGCCTGAACCGGACGGCCCCGCGATCCGTCATGAGGATGTGAGCCCCGCCGGAACAGCCGACGAGCAGCTTATAAGGACACTTTTCGACGAGCACGCGGGGTCGCTCTACGGTTACGTGTTGCGACTGACCGGGGATCCGGGCAAGGCGGAGGACGTGGTGCAGGAGACGCTGCTGCGGGCGTGGAAGCATCCGGACATGCTGGAGGGCCGTCCGGTCCGGGCCTGGCTGTTCACCGTCGCCCGCAACCTGGTGGTCGACCACCACCGCGCCCGCAAGTCCCGGCCCCCGGAGACCGGCGACGAGGCGCTGGCCGTGATCCCGGCCGACGACGAGCTGGACCGCGCCGTGGAGTCGTGGGCCATCGCCGACGCCATCGCGGCCCTGCGCCCCGAGCACCGTGAGGTGCTCGTCGAGACCTACTACCGCGGACGATCGGTGAAGGAGGCGGCCGAGATCCTCGGCATCCCGGCGGGCACCGTCAAGTCACGCACGTACTACGCCCTGCGTGCGCTCAAGCTCGCCTTGGAGGAACGGGGACTGGCGCCATGACGTGCGAGGAGGTACGGATGTCGCTCGGCGCGCACGTGCTCGGCGCGCTGGAGCCGCGGGAGGCCCTCCTGGTGGAGGCGCACCTGGCGACCTGCGCGGGCTGCCGGGACGAGCTGGAGGAGCTCGGCGGGCTGACCGCCATGCTCGCCAAAGTCGGCGAGGAGGACATCGAGCAGGCGGGACGGCCACCGCACGCGGTGCTCGACCGCCTGATCGCCACGTCGGTGCGGCGCCGCCGGCTCAACCGCGCCGTGCTCGGTCTCGCGGCCTCCCTGGTCGTGGTCGCCCTCGGTGGCACGGCCTTCCTCGCCCTCGCCGGCGACGGGCCCGGCGAGCACGCCTCCGCGCCCGCCGCGCTGGCCCAGCCGACGCCGAGCCCCGCGGTGAGCGCCGACACGCAGGGACGCGGCGCCCCTGAGGCCGCGGACCAGCCGATGCTCGCCACGGGCACGGCCGCGCCGCACGGCATGGCCTCGCCCCCGCAGGGCCGTGTGGGCTCCGACCCGGCCGGCTCGCCCGCGGCCCAGAAGGACGCCGCCGCGCGCATGTTGTCCGGCGAACGGGCCGGCGTGCGCGCCGACCTCACCCTGACCCCCCGCGGCGCCGAGGGCACCTCGATCGTGATCCGGCTGTCCGGCGTGCCGGACGGCACCTCCTGCCGCGTCACCGCCGTCGGGCTGGACGGCACCAAGGCCCCCGCGGGCGGCTGGACCGTCGATCAGGCCGACTACCGCGACGGCACGGCCACGTTCACCGGCCAGACCGAGCTGAGCGCCGAGACGATCGAGGGTTTCGAGATCAGCACCTCGACCGGCAAGCGGCTGCTGTGGCTACCCTTGCGGTAGCGCCGCCCGTCCGCGGTGCGCGCGGTGAGGGGTCAGATGGAGACCGTGTCGGCGGCCGATCTCGGCGCCGAGCTGGGTGAACGCGCCACCCTGGTGCACTTCTCCACGGCGTTCTGCCAGCCGTGCCGTGCCACCAGGCGGGTGCTGGGGGAAGTGGCGGGCATGGTCGCCGGGGTGCGCCACGTCGAGGTGGACGCCGAGTCGCGGCTCGACCTGGTCAGACGGCTCGGCGTGGAGAGCACGCCGACGGTGTTCGTGCTGGACGCGGCGGGCACGGTGATGAAGAGAGCCGCCGGGCTTCCCCGTAAAGCAGATGTGATCGCGGTGCTCGGGCGCACGGTATCTCACGAAACGGACGCGACGTGACAGATTCCGAGACCGGAGGTACTGTCGTGGACATGACATCCTCGACAGAGCTGACGAAGCGGCGGGCGGTCGATTTCTGCCGCGTCGCCACCGCGCTCTGTCGCACTGCCTGAGGGCGATCCGTCGCGGTCCGTACCGCCACCGATCTGAAGAGTGCCCGTTCCCATCGGCACGACCCCTTCAGGAGCATCCCGTCATGCAGGTTGACCCAGCAGGCTCGCGCCTAGGCGCGATCGTGTCCTGCCCACGGGCCGGCGGCCTGCTCGCCACGTTCCTGAACCGCGTCCCGGCCCTGCCGGCCGGTGCCCCGACGTACTTGATCACACCGCCGCTAACCCGATAACGGGAGGTTCCCCAATGAGCCGCTCCGCCGTACTGGTGGACGCCGAATGGGTCGAGGCCAACCTCGACACCCCTGGTGTCGTGCTCGTCGAGGTCGACGAGGACGCCAGTGCCTACGACAAGGGCCACATCCGTGGCGCCGTGAAGATCGACTGGAAGAAGGACCTGCAGGACCCGGTCCGCCGTGACTTCGTGGACCGTGAGGGCTTCCAGGCCCTGCTCTCGGCTCGGGGCATTTCGAACGACGACACCGTGGTGCTGTACGGCGGCAACAACAACTGGTTCGCCGCCTACGCCTACTGGTACTTCAAGCTGTACGGCCACGAGAACGTCCGCCTGCTGGACGGCGGCCGCAAGAAGTGGGAGCTCGACTCCCGCGAGCTGGTGACCGAGGTGCCCGCGCGTCCCGCGACGCAGTACACCGCCAAGGACCAGGACCTCACGCTGCGCGCCTTCCGCGACGACGTCGTCAACGCGATCGGCAAGCTCAACCTCGTGGACGTGCGCTCGCCCGACGAGTTCACCGGCAAGCTGCTCGCGCCGGCCCACCTGCCGCAGGAGCAGGCGCAGCGCGCCGGCCACATCCCGACCGCGCGCAACATCCCGTGGTCCAAGGCGGCCAACGACGACGGCACGTTCCGCTCCGACGACGAGCTGCGCACGCTGTACGGCGAGGCCGGTGTCGACTTCGGCAAGGACACCATCGCCTACTGCCGCATCGGTGAGCGCTCCGCGCACACCTGGTTCGTCCTGCACGAGATCCTCGGGCAGGCCAACGTCAAGAACTACGACGGTTCTTGGACCGAATACGGCTCGCTCGTAGGCGTGCCGATCGAGCTCGGGGAGGCCCGATGACCACCGCCGCACAGGGATGCGCCGCACCGGAGCAGACCGTAGCGCTGCCCGCCGGCATCGACCTGGCCACCCAGGCCGTGATCCAGGGCGTCGTCACCGGCGCCGGCACCGCGTACGCCCGCCTGCTCGACCACTCCGGTGAGTTCACCGGCGAGGTCGTCGTCTCCGACGAAGGCATCTTCCGCTTCTTCGCCGCCCCCGGCTCCTGGACCGTCCGCATCATCGCGGGCGGCGGCAGGACCAAGGACGTCGCGGTGGAGGCCCGCCTCGGCGAGGTCTCCCAGCTCCAGGTCGCCGTCTGACCTTCGCCCACACATCCGAAGCCTGAGGGTCGGCATTCCCACTGGGGACGTCGGCCCTCAGGCGTTGCGGTGCTGTCCAGCAAGTCTCACGAACGCCGCTGGGCCCGGGCAGGCCTCGGCAGGTTCGAGGATGCGGGCCATATCATTATTTGGCGTGCATATCGCGATATGTGTCCCTTAGTGGACATCGAGAGTTATGTCACAACGGATATCATCCGCACTCGTCTAGGCCGCGTCGAACACCCGATCTATCGTCCGATCGCAAGATCCGATGGATTTATGTGACTTTCGAGGAGTTCGCGTGGGTGGGCGGGACGTTTCACTGTTTTCTGTCATTGGCAAACGGCGAAGGAAGACGGGCTGGTCGGCCCGGGGCCTGGCGCTGTTGACGAGCGTGGTGTTGCTCGCCTCGTTGACCGGAACCCCGGAGGTGGCGGCCCAGACGGCGCCCGCAGGCACGACCACCGCGCGTGCGCCGGTGACTGTGCGGCCCGACCGGGCTTCGGCCATCCTCACCGCCCGGTTGCAGAACGCACGGGTGGCCGTCGAGTCCGAGACGACCGAATCATCTTTGACGTACGCCAACCCGGACGGGTCACTGACGGTGGAGGCTGCGTCCGGTGTTGTCCGTGTGCGCGAGGACGGGCAGTGGGTCCCCGTGGACACCACGCTGGTGGAGTCGGGCGGAGTCTTCCGGCCGAAGGCCGCCAAGGCGCAAGTGGAGTTCTCCGCGGGAGGAGCGGACGCGCCGCTCGCCGCCATCGCCCAGAACCCGGACAAGCGGTTCGGACTGCGCTGGCCGTCGGAACTGCCCACGCCGCAGGTGGCCGGAAACATCGCCACGTACCCAGGAGTGGACGGTGAGGGCGGAACCGACCTGGTGGTCACCGCCCTTCCGACCGGCTTCCGTTTCGACCTGGTCGTTCGGCAGCGCCCTACCGGCGACCTACGGTTCACCTTTCCCGTCGAGGCGCGGGGCTTGAAGCTCGGTGAGGCCGCCGGGGGCACGCTGGAGCTCACCGACGACGAGGGGGAGCTCGCCGCCGCCGCACCGAAACCGGTCATGTACGACTCTCCCGCCACGGCGAGCGAGTCAGGACCGGTCCGCAGCGGCCCTCTCTCGGTGAAAGTCGAGTCCCGGGACGGCGGCCAGGTGCTCGTCCTGGAGCCCGACATGGCCTTCCTGACGGATCCGGCGACCAGGTATCCCGTCACGGTCGACCCGACGATCACGCTGCCCGTGACGACGAGCGCCACGGTCTACTCCGGCACGGGCATAAGCACCAACGGTTCCCTCGACGTTGGCAACCACGACATCAGGTGGGAGGACTTCTCGTCCGAGCGACGGTACTCCCGGGCCCTGCTGGGGTTCGACACGTCGCAACTCGTCGGCAAGACCGTCGTGGACGCCCGGCTGGAGTTGCGCAGCCCGGGTGGTGAGGCCCGCTCCTACCAGGACTACATGTCAGCGTCCGGGCCCACGATTACCAGGACCTACCAGTGCACATATCCGGCCTGGAGCAACCTGACGCAGTACTCCTCCGGCAGCCGGGTGTCGCGGAACAACCGCCACTGGGAGGCGAACAAGACGACCTGGGCCACGCCCACCAGCAGTAGCGCGGACTGGTGGGATCTCGGAGAATGCCCCTCCAGTACGACCACCGGACCGCGGACCGAGCCGTCCATGTCCAGCGGCAACTGGGGCTGCGGCGCCGTCCAGATTCAGGCGCGGCAGATCACCGCCGCGTGGAACAGCGGCGTCGGGTGGTCCGGCAAGCCGGCGACGACCCCCGTCGGTGCCCAGGTCGCCACCGACCCGACGGGATGTTCCGGCTCGTCGCCCTCCCAGCCCGCGCTCTGGCGTTGGCAGGTCACCGACATCGCGAAAGCCTGGGCGGCGGGTGCGGCGGGCCATGGGCTCAGTCTGCAACTGGCTGCCGAGAACACGTCTGTCTCGCCGTTCGAGCGCCTTTTCGACTCCCCGTCCTCGTACGGCGCCGACGTCCGTCCTCCGATGCTCTCGGTCACCTACGCGCTGCCTCCGGAAGCCGGCCCGCTGGTGACATGGCCGTCGGTCACCGCGGCGGACGGCACCGTGCAGGCGACCTCGGTCACTCCGCAACTCCAGGCGCGGTTCACCGATGACGGCATCGTGCGCAGGGTCGAGTTCGACCTCGAACACGACCCGTCCGCGGTCACGCAGGGCACCGGCCAGATCTGGTCCGGCGCGGTGGACGGCGTCCAGGGCAACGGCCCCGCCCTGGTGAGCATGCCGGCCGGGAAACTGCTCGACGGCTGGAAGGTGCGGTGGCGCGCTCGCGCCTTTGACGGCGCGGCGTACTCGGCGTGGACCGCGTGGCAGAACGTCACCGTCGCCGCAGCCGCCGGCGCCACCGGCGTCACGTGTCCCGACTACCCGGCGGGGCAGTGGAGCCCGGTCAAGAGCGGTCCCGCCACCTGCACTGTGACGCTGGTCTCCGGTGGAGCAGTGCCGTTCACCTGGGGGCTGGACGACCCGGCCACCTCCCAGACGGGCAAGGGTACGGGCAGCGCGACGCTGCAGATCTCGCCTCTACAAGGCTGGCACACCTTGTATGTGAAGGTCGGCCGGAACGCGGTGGCCGCGCATTCCTTCGGGGTGGGCGACGGCGCGCTCCTGCAACCGGGCACCGGTACGCACACCCGCCGATCGGTGACCCTGGCGGCCACCGCCCGGCCCACATGGACCGGCGTCCGGTACCAGTACCGCACGGATCTCAGCGCTTCCGGACCCTGGGCCGCCGTGCCCGCCGCAGACGTCACCCCTCCCGGCGGTGGCGCGCCACTGACGTCGTGGCCGTTCACACGTACTGACCCGCAGAACCCGTTCATGGGACTCGTGTGGAACGTCGCGGCGACGCTCGTGTCCGCCGGACGACCGCCGGGGCCCGTGGAGGTGAGGCCCTGCTTCATGGCCGCCGGCACGGCGGACGCATGCGGCCCGGCACGGCTGCTGTTCGTCGATGAGGGCGGCTTCGGTGAGTCCGAGGCGACGGCGGCCCTCGGCCCGGGCAGTGTCTCGCTGCTGACCGGTGATCTCTCCGTCGGCGCCACCGACGCCTCCGTCGGAGGCCTCGGCGTGAGCCGTACCCACACGACACTGAAGCCGTACACCGAACAGGGGGCGGCTGGCGTCTTCGGCCCGGGGTGGTCGGCGGCCTTCCCCGCCCAGTCCGGCCGTTCCTCCCATCAGTTCGACGACCACTCGGCGGAGGGGTACGTCCAGCTCGTCGGACCTGGCCGGGTCATCTCCACCTACCTGCTCGCCGCCGACGGCTCGTTCCGGGGTGTCGGCGATGCCAAGGATGGTTCACGGATCTTCAAGCGGTCCGCGAACGAGTTCGTCTACATCGGCCCGGACGACAGTACGACGACCTGGGTGAAGAACGCCGGCGGGCGGTGGACGGTCAGCACAGTGGAGACCCCCGCCAGTGAGTCGACCGCCAGTTACGTCATCGATGCCTCCGGCCGCTACTCCCGCCTGCTGGCCCCGCCACCCACGGACGTCACATGCACAGGCACCCTGGTGACGGGCTGCCGCGCGCTGGACATCACCTATGCCTCCACCACCACGGCGACAGGCGTGTCCAGCGGCTGGGGCGACTACACGGGCCTGGTCAAGCAACTCACCTACGTGGCGGCCGATCCGGCGGGTGTGATGAGAAGCACCGTCGTGGCGACCTACCAGTACGACTCCACCGGACACCTCAGGAAGGTCACCGACGCGCTGACCGGCCTCGCCGTCGTCTACTACTACACCGGCCAGGGCAGGCTCTCGCAGATCACCCCGCCCGGCGTCGAACCGGTACGGATCGAATACGACACCGCGGGCCGGGTGGCGCACACCGCTCGCACCACTCCGCAGGGCGAATCGGTACAGGCCGTGGCTTACGGAGTACCGCTGACGGGAGCGGCCGCGCCGGTCGACCTCTCTGCCGCCCAGACGGCCACATGGGGTCAGGTGGAGGATCTGCCGGTCACCGGTGCCGCCCTCTTCCCGGCCTCGCACGTCCCGCCTCGGGCGGGTGACGGGTCATACGTGCCGGGTGCCGCGGACTGGCCGTACGCCGGGCTGGCCTATCTGGACGCCGAAGGCCGGCCCGTGAACGGCGCGGCCTTCGGGGCGGGCGGTTGGCAGGTCTCCAGCACCCGATACGACGACCGGGGCAACACGATCTGGGAGCTCACGGCGCGCAACCGCGCACTCGCCCTGAACCCCACCGCAGAGGTGCTTCCCTTCGTGGCCGCCCAGCCGGACCCGGCGGCGCGTGCCAACCTGCTGGCCTCGGTGAACACCTACAACGCCGACAGCGACCAGCTCACTCACCTCGATCCGGCCGCCGAGGTGACGCTCGATTCCGGCAGGGTGGTCGCGGCGCGCGTGCGCACGTCCTACATCTATGACGAGGGCAAGCCCGTCACGGGGACGGACGAGTTCGGGGTGAGCTACGCGGACAAGGACTGGCACCTCGGCACGACCACGAAGATGGAGCCAGTGATCCTGGATGGGGACACGTCCATCGGCGCCGCGGACGTCAGCCTCAGCAAGAACGGGTACGACCCGGTCCAGGCCGGTGACCCCTCCGGGTGGAAGCTGCGCAAGGCCACCACGAGCACCGTGGTGATGAACGGCCAGAGCGACCTTGTGCAGAAGTACCGTTACGACTCCTCCGGGCGGGTGATCGAGAGCCGCGGGCAGGGCAGCAACGGCAACGACGCCGGCACCACCGTTTGGGGCTACTACACGGCCGGCGCCAACTCGGCGTACCCGGCCTGCGCCAACAAGCCGCAGTGGGCGGGTCTGGTCTGTCAGATCGGTCCCAAGGCGCAGCCTGCCGGCCCGCCGCTGGCCACGACGAAGAAGACCTACACCTACTACCTCCAACCCGCGACCGTCACCGAGACCGCCGGCACCACCGTCCGCACCTCGACCTCGGGCTACGACACCACGGGCAGGCTGATCTCGCGCACGCTCACGGTCACCCCGCAGGCCAACGGCGGGACCCCCGTGCCCGGCACCACGTTCGGCTACGACGCGGCGACCGGCCTGCCCACGCAGGTCTCGGCGGGCGGCAAGAGCGTCGTCACGGGCTACGACACGCTCGGCCGTCCGGTGTCGTACACCGACGCCACCGGCAATGTGACCGTCACGGGGTACGACCTCGACGGGCGCGTGGCCAGCGTGAACGACGGCAAGGGCACGACAATCTACGGCTACGACGGCGACGACGCGCTCGGACGGCCGGAGCGTCGTGGACTGCTCACCAGCGTTCAAACCAGCGTAGGCACCTTCCAGGCCGGTTACGACCAGGACGGGCGGCTGGACCTGCGGACGTATCCGAACGGTCTGTGGGCCGGCGACCGATACGACAGCACCGGCCGCCGCACCGGGCTGGCCTACGGCATGGACCGGACGAACTGGTCGCCGTGGCTCCAATTCACCGAGCAGGTGGACGCCGATGGCCAGACGACCGGCACCACGTCACCCGGCGGGCTGCGCCGCTACCGCTACGACCTCGCCGGGCGGCTGATGCGGGTGCAGGAGACCCCCGCCGGCGGTGCCTGCACGACTCGCGTCTACCAACTCGACGTCAACTCCAACCGCACGGGCCTGTCGACTTATCCCGCCGCCGTGGACGGATCGTGCTCGACCACGACCACGCCTATGAGCGAGCAGCACACCTACGACACGGCCGACCGGCTCACCGACGCCGGATACGGCTACGACAATCTGGGACGGACCCTGACCGTGCCCGGCGGGCAGGTCGGTGGCGGGACCGCGCTGACCGCCGCGTACTACGCCAACGACAGGATCGCGACCCTCACGCAGGGATCCCGTTCCCAGACGTTCACCCTCGATCCGGCAGGTCGGATCGACACCACCGTTGTCACCGGCGGGCCCTCGTCCGGGACCGTCGTCAACCACTACTCCGGCGCCGGCGACACACCGGCGTGGATCTCTGAGTCGGACGGTTCCTGGACCAGGAACCTCGAGGTCTTCGGCGGGCTCGCCGCGGTGCAGAGTCCTACGGACACCAAACTGCAGATCGCCGACATGGGCGGCGACATCGTTGCCACGGTCGCGAACGATCCAGCGGCTACCGGCGTTGACTCGTACGCGGAGTTCGCCGAGTACGGCAGCCCCGCCGCCGGTGGCGGCGCCACGCAGAGGTACGGCTGGCAGGGAGAGCAGGCACGGCCGTCGGACGGCATCGGTGGCCTCGTCCTCATGGGCGCCCGGGTGTACAACCCTGCGGTGGGCCGCTTCCTCCAGGTCGATCCGATCCGCGGCGGCTCGGCGAACAACTACGAGTACAGCGCCCAGGACCCGGTGAACAACGGCGACGCGGCCGGGATGTCGGTGGCGAAGAAGCCGAAAAAGAAGAAGAAAAGGGGGAACGGTCAGGCTTGTGACAAGAAGTCCAGCCTAGGGACTGCCGTAATTCCCGACATCAGCAGGCTCGAGGAAGTCTGCTATCGAAACTGGGATAATCCTTGCGATCTCGAGGACTTTCGTAATGATGTCCACGATCTACGGGATGAGAAGATGTTCGGCACCAAGTTGCCGGATCCCGTCAACATGTCGGACAAGCAGACACGGAAGTTCGCGGTGGGCTACTGCGACAAGCTCAACGATGCCATAAAGGATTATATGAAGACCGAAGGCCAAAATAATCGTCTTTGGTCGAGCGCAGGGTTGTCGGCCAGCTCGGTCAGCGCCTCCCGCTTCGGGTCGGTGGTGGCGTGCGGACCGGGCTTCCAGGGGACGTCCTATTACGGCCTCGGCTGACCGGTGAGCCGACGTGCGTCACGCTCGTCGTGGTGTCTCACGACTCCTGCGTCGGGCGTGACGCACGTTCATCTCGGTTGTCCCTGACAACCTGCGAACAGTGATGCGCATGGATAACATGTGCCGGATGTCTGAATCCTCGACGGTGGCTCCTGTGTCTCGCCCGGTGCCGGGCGAGACACAGACTGAGGTGCGCCTGTCGGCGCCGTCGGTGTACGCGCTGCCGCTGCACACTCTTCGCCTGGCGGGGCGGTGCATTCTGCCGCTGGTCATGTGGTACTCGGCTGGACAGCTTGTGCGGTTCGGGCTGCTCGTCGGCGGTACCGAGCTGAGCCATGGTTCGATGCGGGACCTGCGTCTGGCGTTGACCATGCTGGTCTTCATCGTCATGGTCATGGCCTTCCTGGTGGTCAGCGCCGGCATGTTCTACTCGCTCCGCGGCTCACTGTCGGAGATCAGGGCGAGGCGGGCCGACGGGGACGAGGACGAACGGTTCACCGCGACCCTCGGCCGGGTCATCATTCCCTTCGTCGCGTTGTACCTAGCCTGGGGATGGCACCTGGACGATGTCCGCGACTTCCTCGATATGGACATCCAGCGGCAGGCGGACGAGAAGGGTGCCTTGGGGGCCTTCTACAACCTGGCAACCGGCGACAACGTCGACACCGCGCGCGCCCTGACCGACCTGAACTTCACCACCACGCTGACCATCATGGCCGTGGCCTTCCTTGGCGGCTATCTGTTCGTCTTGTGGCACGAGCGCAACGAGAGTCCTTTCGCGGCGCTGGCCGCGGCTTTCTGCAACCTGGCGGTCTTCTATTACGGCGCCCAGGTCGTCGCATCGCGGGCCGACTGGGTGGGTGAGCGGCTGGCCTGGACGTGGTGGAGCGATTTCCTCGAGCAGTTACAGGTCCACGTGCCCGTGTTGTCGGTTCTGGGCGAACTGGTGGACGCCGTCAGACCGTACGCCTGGGACGCGCTGGTGCTGCCCGCGGCCTGGCTCACCGTCGCGATCCTCATGTACGGCGCGTACGCCGAGGACGCCCAAGGCGTGATCAAGGGTACGCGGCTGGAGGGGGTGGCCACCCAGACGAGCACCATGCTCAACCAGCGCACACACTCGATGACCCGCCGCTCCCTGACGCGGTTCGCCGGCCGGTGGGCCGACTGGGTGCCGCTCCTGCACACGGTGCGCTTGACGATCCGCGGCGGGGCACCCCTGTTCGGGTACTTCGCGCTCTGCTTCGTCGGACTGCAGGTAGGCCGGGACTACGCCTGGCGTGGCCTCGTCTACCTCATCGGCAGCGACCATCCGCGGCTGTACCTGAACGTCTTCCTGGTACCCATGAACGTCGCCCTCGGCCTCGTCTTCACCGTGCTGACGACGTGTCTGCTGGCGGCTACCTTCGACATCGCGGCCGGCGCCGAGCGTCGGCGCAGGGCCACTCAGACGTCGGAGGAGCCCGCCGGAGATCAGACCGGCGACACGGTCAGCCGTCGAACCGGAGAGCCTGGCCCTGCTCGCGCGAGGCGGCGTTCTCGTTCGGCCACAGCAGCAGCTCCACCCGGTCGGCCACTTGCTCCGGAACCGAACTGATCAATTTGAAGCGGCCGGGAACGCCAGGAGTGAGCTTGTCGGGAGCCTTCCAGGCGAGTGCCATCCAGGTGCGGCCACTGTCATCACCCAGCCGGAAGCCCGGTGGCCCTATCGAATAGTAGACGCCGTGCTCGTTCAGTGCGGTGCCCTCGACCTCGATCTGCATCGACACGGTGCCCGGGGCCTGGCTCTCCGGCTGGGTCGCCATGACCTCCAGACCGATCAGCCGCCAGCGGGTGTTGAGGAGCGTCGCGTCCTGGCCCGGCGCGACATGACGTACCTGTGGCGCGCTGTCGCGTTCGTAGCGCGCCAACTCGTCGTAGCCCCAGACCGCGAAGAGGGCCGCCGTCAGGACGACGGCGCCGAAGATCTGCAACGTGACCTTCTCCGCGGTCCGCATCCTCCGGCGACGGGCGGGGGAGCGGGTGGCCGGGGCGGGCTGCGGCTCCTCCTGGGACGCCTCCGGCAGGACGGGGGCGGCCTGGCGCGGGGCGCCCGTGGGAGCGAACCAATCAGTCGGCGCCGTGGCGCGCGGTGGCGGGGCCTGAGAGCCGGGCGCCGGGCCCCTGCCCACAGCGGGCATCGGCACCGTGGACGTGCTCCGTGGCTCGTCGGGGGGGGTCGGCGGCCACACCCGGACGTCTGGCCGGGCCAGGCGCGGAGCGGGCGCGAACCATGACAGCTCGCTGGCGGGCGGGCGCCACACGCCGGTGTCGCCGGGGTCCTGGTTGCTCACGTGCCGCTCACCTCGTAGCCGTCCTTGGCGGACTCGATCCCCTGACGTACCAGAGCCTCGTCCAGGCCGAGGTCCAAGGACACCTCGGGCATGTACTGATCGCCGTACAGGTCGGTGATCTTCTCCATGACGACCACCCGCGCACCGGCGATCTTGTCCGGAGGAACTTCGAAAAAGCACAGCCCCGAACGCCACCAGCCTGGCTGCACCCATCTCTCTGTGATCGTCGCGCTCGGGTGAACCTTGTCGGTGGCGGTGAAGCGCAGGCCGTCCTCGGTGACCAGGAACGGGGCGAGCCGCAGCGGCCGCCGGGCGGAGGTGGCGCCGATCTTGACGACCAGGAGGGCCTGGTCGGTAGTGGCCTCCTCGGTGCTGTACGGCCGCTTCACCCGGACCGAGCGAACGAACTCGACGCGCTCCAGCCGGGCGGAGAACTGGTCGTTGCCCACCTCTTGCCGTATGCCACCAGACACGGTCAGCGGCGCCCGCTGCTGGTCCGCCGTCATCGCGAATGTCTGGACGTACACGGCGCCCGCGGTGAGGGCCAGCCCCAGGGTGGCAGCCAGCGCTCGGCGCCAGACAGGCCGTCGTGGGCCGCTCGGCCGGTCGGGTGCGGGGGAGACGTCGGGCACAAGGCCAGGGGAGAGGGCCATCACGATTCCACCCGCACCGGCAGTTCGACCCGCGCGGCCACTATGGCCGGGACGGTGGTCTTCGGTGCCGGCAGGTTCACGCTCGAGGAGGGGGACGCCGCAGGGGAGACGAGAATCGCCGGGCCCTCCACCCGCCTCCAGTAATGGGTCCGGTTGAAGAAGTCCTCGTGCCACTCGAAGGTGGCCACGTCGATGCTCAGCTTCTTCGGGATGGGCGCTCCCGGCTCCAGTTCGAAGGACAGGACGACGGCCGTGGGCACGCCGGGGTGCAGTTGACCGTACGGCCGGTTCTGCGAGATCGATCTGATGAAGGGGTCACCACCCGGCTTCGCCGGCGGTTTGATCGTGCCGATATCGGTACGCACGGTGGGCAGCGCGCGGTCCATCGCCTGTGCCTCGATCGTGCGGTCGGTCTGGTTGGTGACCTTCAGCATGATCTGGAGATATCGTCGGCCGTCCACACCCATCTCGAACTTCCGGCCCTCGCGGACGACGGCGTCCTCGAAGACCGTGCGCATCTGGCCCTGGTCGAACTCCGCGCCCTTTCCGAGCTGCTCAGCGGGCTCCTCAGGGGCGTCCTCCAAGCCGCCGAAGGCCGCACTCACTCCCAGGGTCACGGCGGCCAGGACGGCGAGGACCGGCACGAGGACCGGACGCCGGCGCCGGGCGCCACGAGGAGGGGTGGACGTCATGGGACAGGATGGTAGTCGTCCCTCTTTCCCCTTCTGCTTCCTTGGCCCCATAGATACACACCAGACACCTAGTGGTGGTCATATAAGCGGCATATCGCCGGAGGGTGATCGCGTCGCCACCACACGCATCCGGGAACTCATGGAGAGCTCCGTGGTCGGCCCGATCAGCCGGAGGCCTGTCCTCGCGGGGGTGGCACAGCTAAGATGATCATGATGCCGTCTCTTGCGCCTCTTCTGTCGCACAGGTGAGGGCGGGGGTCAGGAAATCGGTCCGAATGGCGAGAACCGTGCCCGAGTGTGGGGAGTAGCTCTTACGCTTGCACAGTCGGAGAGCGGACATGGTGGCAGGAGCCGGGCTCTTCAGCAGGCGCGACCATCGAACAGGTGGAGGTCCGGTGGCGGAAGGGCACCCAGACCATGCGCAGCTACAGGCTGATCGCATCTACCTTGGGTGGCAGTATGCCCTGATGTATCCAGATCCGGGGGCGCCGCCCCGGCGGCCGTCGCCCAGTGAGGTGGCTGAGGAGGCCGCGGCGGTGGATCCGGCGTGGATCCGCCGGGAGCGGCTTCAGGAGGATCTGCTCAACCGGCCGGTGAAGACCGTGGGCATCCTCATGGTGCTGTTCAGTGTGCTGATCCTGGTGCTGGGGTTCACCGAGGTGATCGGGTGGTCGTTCGCGGCGATCGGGCTGGTGGTCACCGGCGGGGTGGCCCTGGTGTGCGGGTACGTCGTGCGGCAGGGGGAACGGGCGCTGTGGTCCCGGATACGGGAGCAGGAGGCGCGGGCGGAGCGGCGGCGGGAGACACGCGAGAAGAAGCTCTACGACGCGCAGGAGGACCACGCCGAGCGGTACCGGGAGTGGGCCGCGAAGAAGGAGCTGTACGACAAGCAGCTCACCTGGTACGCGGTGGCCATCCCGGATGAGATCGACCGGATCGACGTGGCGGGGGGCACGCTGCCGGGGTGGTCGGCGCTCATCACGTTGCTCGGGGCCACCCGGCTGTACAGCGGGGGGCATCTCACGGTGCTCGACCTGTCCGAGGGGGCCATCGCCAAGGACCTCATCGAGCTGGCCCGCCGGGGCGGGGACGACCCGCTGGTGTGGGTGCTGCCGGTGGACCTGCCGCGGCTGGACCTCGGGGCCACGCTGCCGCCGGAGGCGTTCGCCGACGTGCTCGCGCACGTGGTCAGCGTCAGCGAGGAGCACCGCACCACCCGGGACCTGAGCTTCGACAACGCCATCCTGGAGCGGGTGCTCGAAGTGCTCGGCGAGAACGCCAGGATCAACCAGGTGACCGCGGCGCTGCGGGCCCTGGCGCAGGTGGGCGACCCGCGCGACGACCTGCGGTCGGGGCTGCTCACCGCCACCCAGCTCGAACGCATCGGCACGCTGTTCGGCCGCGGGGTCACCGACCGCGTCGTCATCGAGCGCGCCTGGGCCCTCGAGTCGCAGCTCCGCAAGCTGGAGGCGCTCGGCTCCGAGGCCGTGCGGCTGCCGCACGCCCGGCTGCGGGTGGTGTCCATGGACCGCCAGGCGGGGGTGTTCGGCAACCGTGTGCTCGGCACATACGTCGCCACCGCGCTCACCCACGTGCTGCGCCAGTCTCCCGCGTCGGAACGGCCGTGGTACCACACGATCATCGTGGCGGGCGCGGACAAACTGCGCGGCGACGTGCTGGACCGCCTCATGGACGCCTGCGAGACCTCCCAGACCGGCCTGGTGCTCACCTACCGCTCGCTCACGCCGACCGTGCGCGAGCGCCTCGGCCGCGGCCACGCCGCCGTCGCGTTCATGCGGCTCGGCAACGCCGAGGACGCCCGGGTGGCGAGCGAGCACATGGGCACCGAGCACCGCCTGGAGCTGGCCCAGCTCACCGAGACCATCAGCCCCGCCGTGGACGGCCTGAACGGCACCTACATCTCCACCGTGCGCGACGGCGCCGCCCCCGCGGGGGCGGAGAGCGAGGAGGAGAGGAGCGACGAGGGCGGGCTGCGCGAGGGCATCACCGAGTCCACCGAGTGGGGCCGCAGTGCCACCAAGGCCATGGGCGAGGAGCGGGTGCTGCACCGCAGCCGCGAGTTCCTGGTGGAGCCGCACCAGCTCCAGCAGCTCCCCACCACCTCGGTCATCGTCACGCACGCCACCGCCGAGGGCCGCCAGGTGCGGCTCGCCGACGCCAACCCGGCCATCCTCACGTTCCCCAAGACCACTTTGGGGGAGTTCGAGGAGGTCCGCCGGGTCATGCTCACGCCGGGGACGCCGAAGAGCGACCCCGAGGAGGATCCGTTCCCGCCGAACCTCGGCCCCCCGCCGGAGCGGCTGGACTGGAGGAGAACGCATTGAACAGGTAATCCCCTGGCAAACGTCGGTGGCATAAGGCATTTGGGCTTGATATGCAGGCAAGCGTGTCCTCAGCAGCGTCCAGCGCGCCGTTCCCGTCGAGCGGGCCGTGGTACCGCATCCAGGCGATCACGGCCCCCTCGCGCAGTTCCTCGGCCGAGTGGGACTTCGTCACGGTCCTGCCCGCCGTCCTGTCCGCCGCACAGCGCAACCGGCCGTTCGTCATCGGCTGGTTGTCCCGCGGCTCCGGCGCGCCCCTCGAACTCATCACCAACGCCGGCCCGCTCACCCCGCCCCGCCCGCCGCGCCGCGCGGCCGGCGGCGCGCTTGAGGAGCCGCCGCAGGGCCCGCAGCCGCTGCTGTTCCCCGGCGGCGCCCGCGGGGTGCGCATCGGCGACGACTGGCTCGCCGACCTCGCCGACCTCACCTGGACGCCCTGCCTCGGACGGCAGGCCCCGCCGCTGTCCGGCCGCAGGGAGCCCGGCCCCGACGAGCTGCTGCGCCCCACCCTGTTCGAGTCCACCCTGGTGACGCTGATGTCCCGGCCGTTCGCGTGGCTGGTGGTCGCCGAGCCGACCAACCTGCTTGACACCGAGGTGGGCCACCTGCGCACCCAGCTCAACGTGCTGCGGCAGTACGGCGACGCCTCCGAGCGCAGCCGCTTCGACGCCGAGCGGGCCGAGCGGCGCATGCAGGAGCTGGACGCGTTCCGCGAGGCCGGCCTGTGGAACGTCCGCGTCATCGCCGGGGCCGCCGGGCTGGACGAGCTGCGGCAGATCGCCCCCGTGCTGGTGGGCTCGGTGGAGATGAGCCACCACCCGTACCGGCTGCGCAGCGCGTTGTCCCTGCCGATCCTCGCCGGGTTCGGCCGCCCCGGCGTCGTGGACCCGGTGTACGGCTTCCCCGAGGTGCTCGGCGCCGCCCTGCAGGACCAGGCCGACGACGCCGGCGCGCCGTTCGCCGCCACCGCGGGTGCGCTCGCCGCGCTGGCGGGCCTGCCGCGCCGCGAGGTGCCCGGCGTGCGGGTGCTCGACGCGGGGTTCTTCGACGTGACCAGCGAGGCCGACGTGCGCAGCACCGGCGAGCCGCTGCTCGACCTCGGGGCCATCATCGACGGGCAGGACCGCGCCGTCGGGTCGTTCCGGGTGCCGCTCGCCACGCTCAACCGGCACGCGTTCATCACCGGCGCCACCGGGTCGGGCAAGTCGCAGACCGTGCGCCACCTGCTGGAGCAGCTCACCGAGGCGGGCATCCCGTGGCTCGCCATCGAGCCCGCCAAGTCCGAGTACGCCGCGATGGCCGGCCGCGTGGAGCACCTGGCGCCGCTGACGGTGATCAACCCCTCGGCGCCGGACGACGTGCCGTTCAGCGTCAACCCGCTGGCACCCGAGCCCGGGTACCCGGTGCAGGCCCACATCGACATGGTGCGCGCGCTGTTCATGGCCGCCTTCGACGCCGAGGAGCCGTTCCCGCAGATCATGTCGCTGGCGCTGCAGCGGGTGTACGAGGCCAACGGCTGGGACGTCGTCACCGGCGGCGGCATCCCCGGCGCCCCCGTGCAGCCCGCCGTGCCCACGCTCGAGCAGTTACAGGCGCACGCCCTGGAGGTCATCCAGGAGATCGGCTACGGCAACGAGGTGCAGGCCGACGTCGAGGGCTTCATCTCCCTGCGGCTGCGCAGCCTGCGGGTCGGCTCGGCCGGGCGGTTCTTCGAGGGCGGCCACCCCGCCGACATCGGCGGCCTGCTCAAGCGCAACGTGGTGCTGGCCATCGAGGACGTCGCCAACGACGAGGACAAGGCGTTCCTCATGGGCACGCTGATCATCCGCATCGTCGAGCACCTGCGCATGCGGGCCAGGCAGGAGAAGGCCGGCGGCCTGCGGCACGTCATCGTGATCGAGGAGGCGCACCGGCTGCTGCGCGACCGCGGCTCCCAGCGGGCCAGCACGCACGCCGTCGAGCTGCTGGCCGGCATGCTCGCCGAGATCCGCGCGTACGGCGAGGGCATCGTGGTGGCCGAGCAGATCCCCACCAAGCTCATCGCGGACGTGGTGAAGAACACCGCGCTCAAGGTCGTGCACCGGCTGCCCGCCGAGGACGACCGGCGGCTGGTCGGCGCGGCGATCAACCTCAGCGAGGAGCAGTCCCGGCAGGTCGTGTCGCTGCAGCCCGGCATCGCCGCGGTGTTCGCGGACGGCATGGACCGGCCGTTGCGCATCCAGGTGCCGCTCGGCGAGGGCCGCGAGCGCACCGTACCCAGGCCGATCCCGCCCATCCAGGGCCGCCGTTCCGCCGCGTGCGGGCACGAGTGCGCCACCGGCAAGGCCTGCACGCTGGTCGAGCTGCGCGAGGCCGACCTGCTGGCCGACGCGCCGGAGTGGGCGTGGCTGCGCATCTGGACGGACACGCTGGTGCTGGCGTTCTGCGCCAACCGGCCGCTGCCCGGGGTGCCGCGGGTGCTCGCCGACATCTGGGCGGAGCTGCCGGCCCGGCGCCGCGAGTGCCTGCTCGCCACCCTGGTGGAGCGGGCCGTGGCCCGCAGGGCGTGGTCGCTGCGCACGTTCTACGACCCCGGGCTGCTCACGGTGAAGGGCGCCGAGGTGGCCGCGGCGCTGCTGTCGCCGGGCTCGTCCGCGAAGATCGCCGAGGCCGCCGAGAACGGCGAGGGCGGCCTCGCGGCGGGCGACCGGCCCGGGGCGGCGTGGGTGATCCCGCAGATCCGCTGGGTGCACGAGGTGGACCGGCTGTTCCCGTACGGCCACCCGCCGCCCGACCTGCGCAGCCCCGCTCCCGCCATGGAGTACGCGCTCTTCGGCACCGACGCGGCCGGGCGTCCGTACCCGCACCTCGGGGTGAACGGCGCCGCCCCGGACATCACGACCCGCACCGAGCTGCTCGGCCACCGGGCCAAAGCCCTGCGGCACCACCCGCTGTCCATGGAGATGGAGCGCAACCGGGTGCTGGCCTGGCGGGTGCTGCTCGGCGACGACGAGCACGAGGGCATCAAGCGGGACTTCGCGACCGTCGCCGTCGGCGTGGAGCCGCGCGACCGGGTGCGGCACATCGCGCACACCATGGCCGCCGGGTGGCTGGAGACCGTGTTGTCCTGGCCGCGCAGGTTCGTCCACCCCTTCGACGGCGGAGAGGAGAACCAGCCTGAGCTGTCGTTCCTGGACTAGCGATTGTCCGCCCGTGAGGCGTTCTTCGTGTCGGCCCCACTAGGATCACGGGCATGACCCAGCTACCGCTGCGGGCTCAGCTCGCGAGTGCCCTCGGGCGTACGGCGGCCACGCTCTCCCGGGTCACCGGGCGTGGCGACGGATCGGTCATCGGGGGGCGGGTCGGGCTCATCCTGGAGCCTGACCTTCTGCGCAAACTTGCCGCGGACCGCAAGCTTGTGCTGGTCAGCGCCACCAACGGCAAGACGACCACCACCCGGTTGATCACCTCCGAGCTCCAGGAGCTCGGCGAGGTCGCCACCAACGCCTTCGGCGCCAACATGCCCGCCGGGCACGTCTCCGCGTTGTCGCAGGCCAAGCAGGCGCCGCTCGCCGTCCTCGAGGTCGACGAGAAGTACCTCCCCGAGGTGCTCGACACCACCGAGGCCGGGGTCGTCTGCTTGATGAACCTCAGCCGCGACCAGATGGACCGCGCCGCCGAGATCTGGCTGCTCGCCCAGAAGTGGCGCCGCGCCCTCGCCGGCCGCGACACCCACGTCATCGCCAACTGCGACGACCCGCTCGTCACCTGGGGCGCGAGCACCGCTTCCCAGGTCACGTGGGTGTCGTGCGGGCAGCCGTGGAAGGAGGACTCCTGGTGCTGCCCCGAGTGCGGCGGCCCGCTGGACCGCAAGGACGACGACTGGGCGTGCCGCGAGTGCACGTTCCGCCGCCCCGAGCCGTCCTGGAGGCTGGACGACGACGCGGTGATCGACCCGTCCGGGCAGCGCTGGGTGCTCGACCTGCAGCTCCCCGGCCGCGCCAACCGCGCCAACGCCGCCATAGCGCTGGCCACCGCCGAGGTGTTCGGGCTGCCCGTGGAGCGGGCGCTGCCCCGGCTGCGCGAGGTGCGGTCGGTCGCCGGGCGGTACACCACCGTGGAGCGGGACGGCCGGGTGCTGCGGCTGCTGCTGGCCAAGAACCCCGCCGGGTGGCTGGAGGCGTTCGAGGTCGCCGACCCCGCGCTGCCGATCATCCTGTCGGTGAACGCGCAGGGGCCCGACGGCCGCGACACCTCGTGGCTCTGGGACGTCGACTACCGCGTGCTCAGCGGCCGCCCGGTGTTCGTCACCGGGGAGCGCAGGCTCGACCTCGCCCTGCGGCTGGACGTCGCCGGGGTGGCGTTCCAGCTCTGCGACACCTTCGACGACGCGGTGCGGCGCCAGGGGCCCGGCCGGGTCGACGTGATCGCCAACTACACCGCCTTCCAGCAGATTCGAGCGGAGTTCGGCCGTGCAGTCTGAGAGCGCCCTGCGCATCGTGTGGATCTACCCGGACCTGTTGAGCACCTACGGCGACCAGGGCAACGTGCTGATCCTGGAGCAGCGGGCCCGTAAGCGCGGCATCCCGGTCGAGACCGTCTACGTGCGCTCGGCCGACCCGGTGCCCGACTCGGGGGACATCTACCTGATCGGCGGCGGTGAGGACCGCCCGCAGATCCTCGCCGCCGAGCGCCTGCGCCGTGACGACGGCCTGGCGCGGGCCATCGACAAGGGCGCGTCGCTGCTCGCGGTCTGCGCCGGCTACCAGATCATGGGCACCGTGTTCGGCGGCGAGGAGGGCCAGCCGGTGGCCGGCATCGGCCTCCTCGACATCGAGAGCCGCCGCGGCCCGGCCCGTGCGGTGGGCGAGCTGGCCGCGGAGGTCGACACGGGCCTCGGCGGTCACATGCTGACCGGGTTCGAGAACCACATGGGCGTCACCCGCCTGGGCTCCGGTGTGCGGCCCCTGTCGCGCACCGTGGTGGGCGTGGGCAACGGCGACGGCACCGAGGGCTGCCACACCGGCAAGATCGTCGGCACGTACCTGCACGGGCCCGCGCTGGCCCGCAACCCGTGGCTGGCCGACGTGTTCCTCGGCTGGGCCACCGGCCCGCTGCTCCCCATCGACGACACCTGGTACGACCGCCTCCGCGAGGAGCGGCTCGGCGCCGTCCTGCCCCGCTGAGGTCGCGTCAGCGGTCGGCGTCA
Source organism: Sphaerisporangium sp. B11E5 (assembly GCF_039871875.1). Taxonomy (NCBI): domain Bacteria; kingdom Bacillati; phylum Actinomycetota; class Actinomycetes; order Streptosporangiales; family Streptosporangiaceae; genus Sphaerisporangium; species Sphaerisporangium sp. B11E5. Next base: position 383,892 of record NZ_JBDPMD010000002.1, read on the forward strand.
GTAGACCAGGGCCTGCACGCCCTCGCCGAGCGCCTCCTCCACGAAGGTCGAGGCGCCGGCGATGCGCACGCCATCGATCACGTCGTCCACGCCGATGCCCCGGCGGGCGGCGCACTGCGTGCAGACGGTGACCTTGCCGTTCGTGAGCACGATGTCGAGCAGGTCGGCGAGCGGGGTGGCCTCCGGCAGGGTGAACTCCTTCGCGCGGCCGGGCAGGCCGTACCACGCCGATTCGCCGGTCAGCCAGAGCGACACCGGGACGCCGCTCGCGATTGCCGCCGCGGCGACGGTGAACGCCTGGTTGCACCGTTCCGGGGCGTCCATGCCCGCCGTCACCTTTATCACCATTGATCGCGCCATGATCTCAGCCTATTCGCCCGCGACCGCGATCCACCAGGCCGTTCCCCCGTTCCGGCTCAGGTCCGTGGCCCTCTAGGCTCGTCTCCATGGATGCCCCAGAACTGCACCCCGCCCTGGAGCCGATCGCCTTCCTGCTGGGCAGGTGGGAGGGTGCCGGCGTGGGCGGCTACCCGTCGATCGAGAGCTTCCGCTACGGCCAGGAGGTCGTCTTCGAGCACAACGGCAAGCCGTTCCTGGCCTACGAGAGCCGCACCTGGCTCCTGGACGACGACGGCAACATGGTCCGCCCCCTTGCCAGGGAGACCGGCTACTGGCGCGCCCAGCCCGACCGCCAGCTTGAGGTCGTGCTCGCCCACCCCACCGGCATCGTCGAGATCTACATCGGCGAGGTGGCCTTCCACAAGATCGAGCTGCGCAGCGACGTGGTGGCCCGCACCGCCACCGCGAAGGAGTACACCGCGGGCCACCGCCTCTACGGCCTGGTCGAGGGCAACCTGATGTACGCCTACGACATGGCCGCCGAAGGGCATCCCCTGACATCGCACCTGTCGGCGGAGCTCAAGAAGGTCGCGTGAACACGCGGGAATGAGAAAACCCCGGGCGTGCTCCACTTCTCATGGGAAGTGGGCCGGCTGGACCATGGAAGGAGTTACACGAACTCCCCCCGCCGGCCGCCCGGGGTTCCGGTGTCTGCCTTGGTTTACGCCGGACGCCACCTGCGCCCCGCGAGGAGGCAGGACGTCTGGACAGAAGGTCCTGACTCAGGCGATGTCCTAGCGGACAGCCACCTCGCTAGTCCAATAATGACTAACCATTGTTTGGACCACCTCCTTTCTGCGTGCCTAGTACGCTATGCGACCCCTGGATCAAAGGCAAACAATTAACGCCGCTCCCTTTGACCTGCGATTTCGCCGCACCGAGGGCCGCGCGCGAGCCGGCCCCCTCTGGCTGACTTCTAGCTTCCTCCAAGCGCCGGACGGAGGGGACGCCCGGCGAGAAGAGACCGTCGCGGCGGCACAGCGGGGGCCTCGCCGCACGGGATCGGACGGCGTCAGTGGCACGGCGGAACCGTAGACTCAGAGGCATGGCCGGGACTTGGCACGAGGAGTTACGTTCGCGGGGGTACCGGGTCACGCCGCAGCGGCAACTGGTGCTGGAGGCGGTGACGCGGCTCGGGCACGCCACGCCGGAGGACATCTGCGGCGAGGTGCAGGAGACGGCGCGGGGCGTCAACATCTCCACGGTGTACCGCACGCTGGAGCTGCTCGAAGAGCTCGGCATGGTCACCCACACCCACCTCGGGCACGGCGCGCCCACCTATCACCTGGCGAGCGAGGCCGACCACGTCCACCTGGTGTGCCGGAACTGCGAGAAGGTCACCGAGGTCCGGCCGGAGGTCGTCCAGGGCCTGGTGGACACATTGGACCGTGAGCAGGGCTTCGTGACCGACGTCCACCACCTCACCATCTTCGGCCAGTGCCGGGACTGCCGGCCCTGACGTCCGGGTCACGGGAGCGGTTCCGGCGTCCGTCGCGGGCACGGGAGTGGCGGGGGCGCAATAGCCTTGGAGGCATGCGAAGCCCTCTGCTTGACACGCCAGGCGCCGTCGCCGCGGACGCTCCCGACCAGGCCGTCGCCGCGCACTACGGCGAGCTGTACGCCGAGCAGCGCGCCTTGGCGGCGGGTGAGGCGCTGGTCGACCGGAGCAACCGGGAGGTCGTGCGGATCTCGGGGCCCGACCGGCTCACCTGGCTCAACAACCTGAGCTCCCAGAAGCTCGACACGCTCACCCCGGGCACGCCGTCGCAGACCCTGCTGCTCGACCCGCAGGGCCGGGTGGAGCACCACCTCACCCTCGTCGACGACGGCGCCTCCGTCTGGGCGCACGTCGAGCCGGGCACGGCGGGGCCGCTGATCGCGTTCCTGGAGAAGATGCGCTTCATGCTGCGTGTCGAGGTGACCGACATGACGGCCGAGTACGCCGTGGTCACCGTCGGCGGCCCCGGCGCCGGGGCCCCCGCGGCGGCGCCGTCCGACGTGATCGCGATCGGCGAGGACCTGCTGGTCCAGCGGGAGCGCCTGGCCGGCCTGCCCGCCGCTCTCGGCCTGCGCCCCGCCGGCCTGTGGGCGTACGAGGCGCTGCGCATCGAGGCCCACCTGCCGCGCCTCGGCTTCGACACCGACCACAAGACCATTCCGCACGAGGTCGGCTGGATCGGCGCCGCCGTCCACCTCAGCAAGGGCTGCTACCGCGGCCAGGAGACCGTCGCCCGGGTGCACAACCTCGGCCACCCGCCCCGCCGCCTGGTCTTCCTCCACCTGGACGGCAGCGCCGACACCCTCCCCCCGCACGGCGCCCCCGTGACCCTGGGCGTCAGCACCCCCCGGGAGGCCGACCCCGAAGCCGCCGTCGAGGGCACCGCCGAGCCCGGCCAGATCGGTTTCGTGGGCTCCTCCGCCCGCCACCACGAGCTCGGCCCCATCGCCCTCGCGGTGGTCAAGCGCACCGTCCCGGTCGACATCGACCTGCTGGCCGGCGGCGTCGCCGCCACCCAGGAGGTCGTCGTCCCCCCCGACGCCGGCCGCAACGTCACCATCGACCCGGCGCTCCGCCGCCGCATCCGCTGACCGCGCGACGGCACCGGAACACCCTCGCGGGGCGGGCAAGCGGGAACGTCTCGTGGCGGACGCGGGGTCAGACCTCGATGATCAAGGTGATGGGGCCGTCGTTCACCAGGTGGACCTTCATGTCGGCGCCGAAGACGCCTGTCTCGACATGGGCGCCGAGGGTGCGTAGCTCGGTGACCAGGGCCTCGACCAGGGGTTCGGCGATCGGGCCGGGGGCGGCGGCCTGCCAGGTGGGGCGGCGGCCTTTGCGGGTGTCGCCGTAGAGGGTGAACTGGCTGACCACCAGCAGGGGGGCGCCGACGTCGGAGCAGGACTTCTCGCCGTCCAGGACGCGCAGGCCCCACAGCTTGGTGGCGAGCTTTCTGACCTCGGCGGGGCCGTCGCCGTGGGTGACGCCGGCCAGCACGAGCAGCCCCGGCCCGTCGATCGCTCCGACTGTCCGGCCGCCGACCACCACCGACGCGGACGTCACCCGCTGCACCACCGCACGCATGGTCCCGCATTCTTCCACCCGGTCCAGGTGAGTGGGTGTCCGGGCGGGCTGAACGCCGGGCAACGGACATCCGTAAACTCAATCGGCGAAGGGAGATGACGTGTCCGCTGCACCGCTCATCGTGGAAGTCGTCCGGTCCGGTTTCGTCGAGTCGGTTCACCATGCCTGGGTGTTCGCCATGGACGCCGAAGGGTCGCCGGTGGCCGTCCGAGGGGACGTGACGGCGGCCGCCTCACCGCGGTCGTCGATGAAACCACTGCAGGCGCTCGGCATGCTGCGCTCCGGGCTGGACCTGGACGGCGAGTTGCTGGCCCTCGCCTGTGCCAGCCACGCGGGCGAGGAGTTCCACGTCCAGGGGGTTTCCAAGATCCTTGTCGGGGCCGGGCTGGACGAGGACGCCCTGCGCTGCCCGGAGGACCTTCCCGGCGACGTGGGTGCCGCTCATCGTGTCCTCAGGAACGGTGGCGCACCGGCGAGGATCACGATGAACTGCTCCGGCAAGCACGCCGCGATGCTGGCGACGTGCGTGGTCAACGGCTGGCCCCTGGACGACTACCGCTTCCCCGGGCACCCGCTGCAACGCGCCATCCGTGCCACCATCGAGGAGCTGACCGGTGAGCGTGTGGCCGCCACCGGTGTGGACGGGTGCGGTGCCCCGCTGTACTTCGCCTCGATGACCGGCGTGGCCCGCGCTTTCCGCGCCATGGTGCTCGCCCCGGCGGGCACCCCCGAACGCCGGATAGCCGACGCCATGCGTGCCCACCCCGAATGGACGTCCGGCACCTCCCGCCCCGAAGCCGCGCTGATGCGCGCCATCCCGGGGCTGATGCTCAAAGCGGGCGCCGAGGCGTTCGACGCCTTCGCGTTCGAGGACGGCCGCACCGCCACGGTGAAGATCGTGGACGGCGGGCAGCGCGCCCGGGTGCCCGCCACCATCGCGACCCTCCGGGCCCTCGGCCTGGACTCTCCCGAACTGGCCCCCTTGGCCACCCCGCCCCAGTACGGCGGCGGCCTTCCCGTGGGCGAGGTCCGCGTCCACGGCCACCTGTGACCCGCCCGCCTAAAGGGGACGGCGGAACTGGCGGGAGGACGAGATGGCGCCTGAGGTGGTGGCGGTGAACGTGGTCATGGAGGCGGCGAAGTTGGACAGGTCCCACTCGGCCGGGCCGTGGTACCAGTACAGGTTGTCCGCCCGGTGGCCGTTGCCGTTGATCGAGGCGACCACCCTGGCCCAGTGGTCGACGGTGTCGAAGACGACGGCGTAGGGGAGGTAACGGGAGAAGAGCTCCACCCGTTGGGCCGGCGGCACGTCGTCGATCTCTCCGGTCGTCAGGTAGTGGCGGAAGCCGAGGGTGTGGGCGAGGGCGGTGGAGCCCTTGGCGGTCTTGGCGGGCATGTACTGGCCGCCCACGGACAGGCCCGCGCCGGCGATGATCAGCGCAAGGCCCAGCAGGCCGTAGGTGGTGAACCAGGCCAGGAGCACGGTGGCGACGACACCCAGGCAGGTGACGAGGACGCCGAGAGTGGTCCAGCGGGTGCGGACGGAGTCGGGGCGGCGCGCGAACCAGCCCTGGCCCACCACGTCGCGGTACAGGGCGTCGCGGACCTTGCCGAGGCCGGCGGCGAACGAGCCGTGGAGCTGCGAGAGCAGCACGGCGTCACGGCCGTCGAAGACGGCGTTGTACAGCGCGCGCTCGTAGTCGAGGAGATCGTCGAGCGACGGGCCGGAGAGCTTCACCAGCAGCCAGTCGGGGGCGTCGTACGCGCCGCGGGGCTGCTCGTCGATGCGCAGATAACCGCGGACGGCGAGGTCGACGACGGTGGCGGTGACGTCCACGACGTCGGCCTGCTCGTCGATCAGGGTGCCGACCTGCCCGGGACGCACGCCGTCGGGCGGGGCGAAACGGCCGTCCTGGACGGCGGTGAGGGAGCCGGACTCGCTCTGCACGGCGCGGGCGTCCCTGCCCCGGGTCCAGTACAGCAGCACGAGGCCGCCGAGCAGCAGCACCAGCAGGCCGGCCAGCGCGCCGCCGGTGACGGTGTTCAGCGTGAAAGCGCTCGCCAGCTCGAAGCGGCGCTCCAGGATCGGCGCGCCGCCCGTGGTGCCCGCGGGGAAGCCCGCGACGACGGTGAACGTCTGGCCCGCCGGGAGGCCCTGCTGCTCGAACTCCGCGCGGGTGCCGCTTTCGTCCATGGACACCGCGGTGCACCCGATGGCCGACGTCAGGTCACCGGCGAAGCACGAGAGGCTCTGCATCGGCGAGGGCCCGGTCATCGTGACCAGCACGGCGTCCACCGGCGAGTCCCAGCCGCCCGCGGCGAACCACCGCAGCTCCTCGCCGCCGCTGATCGGGGTGACGGCGCCGGTCACGTCGTACTCGAAGGTGGCGGTGCCGTTCCCCTTGGGCGTGATGGTGGCGCCCGAGAGCGTGCCCTGCCCCGTGAAGCCGGCGACGCGGTACAGGCGGTCGTTGGCGTCGTCGTGGCGCACACGGGTGAGCAGGGTGCGCCTGACCTGCCCGGTGTAGGTGATCTGCTCCTTGACGTGCAGCACACCCCCCGGCCGCAGCTCCAAGGTCATGCTGATGCGGCTCACCCGCCCGGCCGCGGCGGACGCGGGGGCGGCGAGGGGCACGGCGAGCACGGGAAGGACGGCGAGGGCGGCCACGGGGGCGATTCGACGGAGAAGATCCATCATGGGGCGTCAGCCTAGCGGGCACCGGCGACACGGCGCCGGGGGATGACGACCACCTGTGGACGACTCAGGCCAGGGCGAGAAGTCTGTGGACGGTGCGCCGGACGCCGGACCCGGCGGTCATGCTTGTGCCGGGAGGATCACCAGGGGCCGTACGGGCCGCTGGACCCTCCGCTGCCGCCCCGGCCGATCTCGTTGACGGCGGGCTTGACGTCCGCGAGGTAGATGCCCGACCCGATGACCGACGCGATCACGAAGATGCTCAGCGTGGGGAGGTACTGCACGACCGCCGCGAAGGAGAACAGTGTCGCGAACACCAGGATGAGCATCCACCACTGCTTCTTGAGCTTGCCGGCCACGGCGAACGCGCGGGCGGGGGTCCGCAGGGCGTGCACCAGGGCCCAGACGCACAGGCCGAGCGCCCCGATGGCGAGCACCCAGAAAATGAGATCCAGGACTCCATGGATCTGGAACATCGACGTCTCCCAGGGGTATGTGGCCTGCCGAGGTTCAGCCTAGCTCGCACCACGTCGTTTCGGCGCCGGGCAGGGACGGGACCGGCGTACCTGGACGAACGCACACGGCCCGCCCGGGGTTCCGGGCGGGCCGTGCGGTTCTCGATACGGTGAAGCGGAGATCAGGCCTTCGGGCCGGTCGTGCGCGCCGGCTTCCTTGCGGCGGTGGTCTTCGCCGTGGTGGTCCTGCCCGCGGGGCCGGCGGCGGCCGGCGGCTCGGCGGCGGTGGACGCCTCCTGCAGCTCCAGCGCGGCCTCACCGGTCACCCGGCTGACGACCTTGCGGCCCCGGTTGGCGAACTGGTCGTACAGGAGCGTGGCCTTGCCGGCGAGCTGGTCGGCGTACACCTTGGCGAGGTTCGGAAGGTCCCGGGCCACGGACTCGGCCTTGACCTGGACGTTCCCGGCGTACCGCCGCGCCATGGTGGGCAGCTCGCGAGCGACGTCGCGCACCTCGCCGCGGCGGGCCTGCAGTCGCTGGAACTGCTCGGGCAGCTCACGCAGCTTCTCGACCGCGTAGTCGCCCGCACCCGCGACGGCGTAGAACGGCTTGGAGTCGGTCAGCTTCTTGACCTCGGCGTTGATAGGCATGGGTTAACCTTTCTTGGGTTCAGTTTGAACACGGCCGTTCCGCGCCGCGCGCGAGGAGGCGGCATCCTCCTCGGCGCGGTCCGCGCCGGTCCCGCCAGGCTCCGGCCCGGGCGGGGCGTCGAAACGCCCGTCCGGTTCCGGGGCCTCGGCGAGGTTCTCCTTGCGGAACGACTCGTATATGTCGATGAGCACCTGGCGTTGCCGCTCGGACAGGTGCTGGTCGGCCCTTACCGCGGCGAGCACGTCGCTGTCCGGCACGCGGTCGTCCATCAGCCCCGCCTGCACGTACAACGCCTGGGACGAGATCCGCAGACCCTTGGCGATCTGGTTGAGGATCTCCGCGCTCGGCTTGCGCAGCCCGCGCTCGATCTGACTCAGGTAGGGGTTGGACACCCCCGCCTGGCTGGCGAGCTGGCGCAGGGAGATCTTCGCCTGCTTCCGCTGATCGCGGATGTACTCGCCGATCGAGCCGACCTTCGGTAGTTCCATGCCTCAAGTCTGCCGCACGCTGCTTGCAATTGCAAACGCGGTGGCTAACACCAGCAAGCGCCAGGGATCGGTCAGCCCGGGTAGAGCCAAAGGAACGGCGCGGACACCGACAACAACATCGAGAACGTCACCAGCCCGTACCGGAAACGCCGGGGCAGCGCCGCACCCGGCTTGACCAGGCGGTTCACCCGCGCCATGACCTGCTCGCCCCCCGCGCCGAGCGCCCCGCTCGGCGTCGGCACGGTGCCCGCGGTGCCGAACCGCAGCAGCGCGGTGGCGAGGCGCCGCGCCGAGCAGTAGCGGCGGGCGCGGTCGTCGGCGGCCATCTCGACCAGCAGGGCGACCGAGGAGTGGGCGTCGCGCACCACGCTCAGCCACGGCAGCGCCCGGGTGAGCGCCGTGAACGGCAGCAGCACCAGGTCGTGCCGCTCGCGCGCGTGCGCGGCCTCGTGGGCGAGCACCGCCGACAGCTCGTCCTGGCTGAGCAGCGACAACGTGCCCGCGCTCACCACGACCTCCGACCGCAGGCCCGGCAGGCAGTACGCGGTGGCGCCGGGGTGGTCGAGCACCCGCACACCCGGCACCCCGGGGTCCTCACGGGAGATCAGCGACAGCAGCACCCGGTGGCGCCGCCGCGCGAGCAGCGTCTGCGCCCCCGCCGCCAGCAGCACCGACACCAGCACGCCGAGCAGCGCCAGCCCCGCGATCATCGCGGCGACGCGGGGAAGGTCGTGCGGCAGCACCAGCCCGTGCCCCATGCCGGACGACAACGCCGAGTCCGCGTAGGCGTGCAGGCCGAACACCACGCCGCCGCCGTAGGGTGCCAGGGCGTACGCCAGCAGCGCGCCGACGCTCGCCAGGCCCCACGTCACGCCGAGCGACTGCCAGAGCAGGATCGCCGCCCGCGGGGTGCGCCAGGGCCAGCGTGCGAACGTCAGCCGCCACGCGCCCACCGCGCACGCCAGGGCGAGCGCGGTCAGGACAGCGGCGGCGATCACTCTTCTTCCAGCTCCGTGAGTGCTTTGCGCAGGATTTCGGCCTCGGATCCGGAGACCGTCTGCGCGAAGCGGGTGAGCGCCGCGGATCGGTCTCCGGTCATGTCCAAGGCTTCCAGCATAAGCTCGGCGACGTACGCGTCGCGGCCCGCCATGGGTTCGTACCGCCAGGCGCGGCCGTCACGGGTGCGGCGGAGGAAACCTTTACGGGTGAGCCGGTCCAGAACGGTCATGACCGTGGTCGGCGCGAGATCGCGATCGGCGATGAGGCGTCCGACCTCCCGTGCGGTCAGGGGGGCGTTCTGGGCCCACAAGATGTCCATGACACTGCGCTCAAGCTCACCGAGACCCTTCACGCGGACAAGCCTACCTTGGGTAGTACTACGTCGCGTAGAGGACGGGGCCCTGTGGCGCGAGCGCGGCCCACGGCACGGTCACCTCACCGAGCCGCCACCTGCGCCGCCCCCCGAGCGGCGGCCGGGCCGCCACCGGCCAGGTGTCCGCGAGCCGCTCCACCGCCGCCGTCCACCGGGCCCGCGTGCCGTACGCCCCGTACGGCGCGGCCACCTGCCAGCAGTGCTCGAAGTCCCGCAGGAACGCGTGCACGGGCTCACCGGGTACGTTCCGGTGGATCAGCGTCTTCGGCAGCCGTTCCGCCAGATCCGCGGGGGTGCCGAACCCGGCGAGCCGCGCCGCCAGCGTCACCGTGCGCGGCCCTGCCGCGTCCAGCGCCACCCACGCCGCGCGGTGGCCGACCTCCGAGCAGGTGCCCTCGACGATCACCCCGCCCGGCGCCAGCCGCGAGCGCAGCAGGCCCCACGCCTCCCACGCCCGCGCCTCGTCGTACTGCCGCAGCACGTTGAAGGCCCGCACGACCGTCGGGGGCCGGTCCACCGGCAGCTCGAACCCGCCGTACGCGAACGACAACCCCGGACGCTCGTACGGCCGCGCCGCCGCGACCCGCGCCGGGTCGATCTCGACGCCCACCACCTCGACGTCCGGCCGGATCCGGCGCAGCCGCAGGAACATCTCGGTCGTGGTGACGTGGGAGGCCCCGTAGCCGAGGTCCACGACCAGGGGCCGCTCGGCGGACACCAGCAGCGGGCCGTACACGGCGGCCACCCAGCGGTCCGCCCGCCGCAGCCGGTTGTGGCCCGTGGTGCCCCTGGTGATCTCGCCGGACGGACGGCCGGCCCGTGCGCGCACGCCGGGGCTCAGGAGATCCGGTGGACCTTGTGCTGCGCCGCCTGGGCGCGCGGCCGGATCACCAGCCGGTCGATGTTGACGTTCCACGGCCGGGTGACGCACCAGGCGATGGCGTCGGCCACGTCATCGGCGCTGAGCGGCCCAGGCACCCCTTCGTACACCCGCTCGGCCCGCTCGGCGTCCCCGCGGAACCGGGTGAGCGAGAACTCCTCGGTGTGCACCATGCCCGGCGCGATCTCCACGACCCGCACGGGCTCCCCGCACAGTTCCAGCCGCAACGTCTCGGCCATGGACGTCTGCGCGTGCTTGGCCGCGACGTACCCGCCGCCCCCCTCGTAGGAGACCAGCCCGGCGACCGAGGTGAGCAGCACCAGCACGCCGTCCCCCGACTCGACCAGCTTGGGCAGCAGGGCCTTGGTCATGCGCAGCGACCCCAGCACGTTGACCTCGTACATGCGCCGCCAGTCGTCCACCAGGCCCTCGGCGACCGGCTCCAGCCCGACGGCGCCCCCGGCGTTGTTGATCAGGACGTCGCAGCGGTCCAGGGTGGCGGCGAACTCGGCGACCGACTCGTCGGAGGTGACGTCCAGCGTGGCGGGGCGGATCGCGGGCACCTCGGCGGCCAGCTTGTCCAGCCGGTCCCTGCGCCGGGCCGCCGCGACCACGTCGAAGCCCTCGGCGGCGAGCCGCCGCGCGGTCGCCTCCCCGATGCCGCTGCTCGCGCCGGTCACCACCGCTGTCTTCGTCATCGTCCGTCCTCACCGTTTCACGGCCCTGTCATGGGGGTCCCGGGACGCCCGCCCGTCCCCGCAGGCCATCCTGCCAGCGTGCTAGCGGTCGCGTCGCGCGAGGTCCGATGAGCGGAAAAGCGGGAATCTACCGGACTATCCACCGGTTATAACCGGTCTGGAGGTGGTGTCAGGTGGCGGGAGCGCCGCTCGTGCCCAGCATCAGACGGGTCGCGACGATCAGTATGCACACTTCGCCGCTGGACCAGCCGGGCACCGGCGACGCGGGGGGGATGAACGTCTACATCGTCGAGGTGGCCAAACGTCTCGCCGGCCGCGGCGTGGAGGTCGAGATCTTCACCAGGCAGACCTCCAGGGACCTGCCGCCCACCGTCGAACTCGTGCCCGGAGTGACCGTGCGCCACGTCACCGCCGGACCGTACGAGGAACTGGACAAGGGCGACCTTCCCGGCCAGCTCTGCGGCTTCCTGTCCGGCGTGCTGCGCACCGAGGCGGCGTACGACGCGGGGCACTACGACGTGATCCACTCCCACTACTGGCTGTCCGGCCAGGTCGGCTGGCTCGCCAAGGAGCGCTGGGGCGTGCCGCTGGTGCACACCATGCACACCATGGCCAAGGTCAAGAACCTCCTGCTGGCCCGGGGCGACAAGCCCGAGCCGGTCGCCCGGGTGCTCGGCGAGGAGCAGGTGGTGGAGGTCGCCGACCGCCTGGTCGCCAACACCGCCACCGAGGCCAGGGAACTGATCGACCTGTACGGCGCCCCCGCCTCGCGGGTCGCGGTGGTCAACCCCGGCGTCAGCCTCCAGGTGTTCAAGCCCGGCTCCAAGGCCGACGCCCGCGCCCGGCTCGGCCTGCCGCGGGACGCGTACATCATGCTGTTCGTCGGGCGCATCCAGCCGCTCAAGGGCCCGGACGTGCTGCTCAAGGCCGCCGCCCGCATGCTCGCCGACGATCCCGCGCTGCGCTCGAGGCTGCTGGTGGCGTTCGTCGGCGGCCTCAGCGGCAACGGCCTCGCCCGGCCGTCCTATCTCACCGACCTCGCCGCCGCCCTCGGCATCGCCGACGTCGTCAGGCTCGCGCCGCCCGCGCCGCAGCACGAGCTGGCCGACTGGTACCGCGCGGCCGACGTCACCGCCGTCCCGTCCTACAACGAGTCGTTCGGCCTGGTCGCCCTGGAGTCCCAGGCGTGCGGCACGCCGGTCGCCGCGGCGTCCGTCGGCGGGCTCCGCACGGCCGTACGGGACGGCGTCTCCGGGACGCTGATCGAGGGCCACGAACCGCGCGAGTGGGCCAGGGCGCTGCGGACGCTGGCCGACCGGCCCACCTGGCGCGGGGTGCTCGCCGCCGGGGCCAGGGACCACGCCGCGGCCTTCGGCTGGTCCGCCACCGCGGGCCGCCTGCTGGACGTGTACGGGGCCTCGGCACGCATGGCGCACGCCCATGTCGGCGCCCCCCTCTGAACACCGGGGCCGCTCTCCTGATACACGTGGTCCAGCCGGGTAGTCACGCGGGAGTGAGAGACATGGATCACGAAGCCGTCGTCGAAGCCGCGCTCAAGGCCGCCGAGGTGACCTACGAGCACCCGCGCCCCGGGGCGTTCCTGGTGCGCCTGCCCGGCCAGCACAAGCTGGCCACCATGACCTGGCTCACCGTCAGCGACCAGGCGCTGCACGTGGAGGCGTTCTTCTGCCGCAGGCCCGACGAGAACCACACCGAGTTCTACCGGTGGCTGCTCACCAAGAACGGTTCCATGTACGGCGTTCACTTCGCCCTGGACTCGATGGGTGACGTGCATCTGGTGGGCCGCCTGCCCCTGTCGTCGGTGTCGGCCGAGGAGATCGACCGGCTCCTCGGCTGCGTCCTCACCTACGCCGACGAGTGGTTCGACCGCGCCCTGGAGCTCGGGTTCGCCTCCTCCATCCGCCGCGAGTGGGAGTGGCGGGTCAAGCGCGGCGAATCCCTCGCGAACCTGCGGGCCTTCGCCGGCGTCGTCGAGCGGGGACGGCGCGAGAGCGGGCCCGCCGCCACACCCTAAGCTTGGGCGCATGGCGACTTTGGTGCTATTGCGGCATGGCGAGAGCGAGTGGAACGCGAAGGGCCTGTTCACCGGCTGGGTCGACGTGACGCTCTCGACGGCGGGCGAGGAGGAGGCCCGCCGCGGCGGCCGCCTGCTGCTCGACACGGGACTGCGCCCGGACGTTGTGCACACCTCGGTGCTCACCCGGGCCATCCAGACGGCGAACATCGCGCTCGGCGCCGCGGACCTGCTGTGGCTGCCGGTCACGCGGTCCTGGCGGCTCAACGAGCGCCACTACGGCGCGTTGCAGGGCAAGAACAAGGCGCAGACCCGCGAGGAGTTCGGCGACGAGCAGTTCACGCTGTGGCGCCGCTCCTACGACGTGCCCCCGCCGCCCCTGCCGGACGACGACGAGTACTCCCAGGCCGGTGACGCCCGCTACGCCGCGCTGCCGCCGGAGCTGCTGCCGCGCACCGAGTGCCTGAAGGACGTCGTCGGGCGCATGCTGCCGTACTGGTACGACAACATCGTCCCCGACCTCGCCGCGGGCCGCACCGTGCTGGTGGTCGCGCACGGCAACTCGCTGCGCGCCCTGGTCAAGCACCTGGACGGCATCTCCGACGAGGCGATCGCCAAGCTCAACATCCCCACCGGCATCCCGCTGCGGTACGAGCTCGACGCCGCCTACAAGCCCGTCGTGGCCGGCGGCGAGTACCTCGACCCCGAGGCCGCCAAGGCCGCCATCGAGGCCGTGGCCAACCAGGGCCGCTGACCGCGCACACGGACGAACGGAAAAGGGGCGCGGCCACGGCCGCGCCCCCATCTATGTGAACGCCCCTCGGTGGGAGAGGTCGATGGAGCCCCTCATTCGGAGAGGTCGGGGTCCCTGCTCCCGGTGACCAGGTAGACCACGTCCCGCGCGACCCGTACGGCGTGGTCGGCGTAGCGCTCGTAGTACCGGCCGGTCAGCGTGATGTCGATCGCCGGCTCGATGCCGTGCTTCCAGTCCTTGGACAGCAACACCCGGAACAGCCGCCGGTGCAGGCGGTCCATCTCGTCGTCGTCGGTCTCCAGCTCCTTGGCGAGCTCGATGTCCTGGCCGACGATGCAGGCGCCGGTCTTGGTCACCAGGCGCTCGGCGATCTGCCCCATCTCCAGGATGGTGTCGCGCACCTCGGCGGGGATCGCCGACTCGGGGTGGCGCATCCGGGCGATCTTCGCCACGTGCTCGGCGAGGTCGCCCATGCGCTCCAGGTCACTGCCCATCCGCAGGGCCGTGATGGCCGTGCGCAGGTCCACCGCGACCGGCTGCTGCGTGGCCATGAGCTCGTAGATCGAGGACTCCAGCTCCGCGTGGATGCGGTCGACCTCGGCGTCTTGCGAGATGACGCTCTCCGCGAGCTGCAGGTCGGCGTCGATCAGCGCCGTGGTGGCCCTCGACATGGCCGAACGGACCAGGCGGGTCATCTCCACCAGGCGGTCGGTGAGAGCGTTGAGTTCGTCGTGGAAAGCGTCGCGCATGGCGCTCACGCTACGCGCGCGATCGTGAACGAACTTCGTCCAGTAGGTGAACTCTCCAGGAAAGGGGCCTCCCGGGGTACCAGGTCCCCAGGTCAAGCCACCTACCATCGAAAGCGTGAGTGAGATCGTGACGAGCCTGGCGGCGCTGGCGGGGTTCGTCGTCGGGGCGATCGTGATGATGGCGGTGCGCCCACGCGAGAAGCAACCGGACGGCCCGAGCGAGACCACCGACAACGTCCTTCCGCAGGGGGTGGCCTCGGTCCTCGCCGTGCTGCCCTCGTCGGCGGTCGTGCTCGGCCGCGACGACCGGGTGCTGCGCGCCAGCTCGGCCGCCCGCGCGTTCGGCCTGGTCAAGGGTGATCACCTCACCGCCGCCGAGCTGCTCGCGCTGGCCCGCCAGGTGCGGCGCAGCGGCGAGATCCGCGAGAGCGAGATCGAGGTCGCCGGCAACAGGTTCGGCGTGGAGCCCACGACGTTCGCCGTGCGGGTGGCGCCGCTCGGCACCCACGGCCAGGTGCTCGTCCTCGCCGAGGACCAGACCGAGCGCCGCCGCGTCGAGGCGGTGCGCCGCGACTTCGTCGCCAACGTGAGCCACGAGCTCAAGACCCCCGTCGGTGCGCTCAGCCTGCTCGCCGAGACCGTGCAGGACGCCGCCGACGACCCCGTGGCGGTGACCCGCTTCGCCGGGCGCATGCAGCACGAGGCCGCCCGGCTGACGTACCTCGTGCAGGACCTGATCACCCTGTCCCGCATCCAGGGCGGCGAGCCGATCCCCACTCCCGGCTGTGTGCCCGTGGACGAGGTGGTGCACGAGGCCATCGACCGCTGCGGCACCCGGGCGAGCGTCAAGGAGATCGCCCTGGTGGCCGGCGGCACCGAGGGCCTGCGCGTGTGGGGGGACGACGAACTGCTCGTCACCGCGCTGCGCAACCTGATCGACAACGCCGTCGCCTACAGCCCCGAGAACACCCGGGTCGTGGTGTGCGCGCGGGCGACCGGGGACACCGTCGAGATCAGCGTCAGCGACCAGGGCATCGGCATCCCGGAGAGCTCCCTGGAGCGGATCTTCGAACGGTTCTTCCGGGTGGACGCCGCCCGGTCCCGCGCGACCGGCGGCACCGGGCTCGGTCTCGCCATCGTCAAACACGTCGCCGTGGCGCACGGCGGCGAGGTGACGGTCTGGAGCAAGGAAGGCTCGGGCTCCACCTTCACCCTTCGTATCCCGGCCTTCGGCGGCGCGGCTGTGGCCGCGCCGAGCAGCACAACTAATCCCCTGGAGGCCGCGAAGTGACCCGCGTGCTCGTCGTCGAGGACGAGGAGTCGTTCTCCGACGCCTTGTCCTACATGCTCCGCAAGGAAGGGTTCGAGGTGGCCGTGGCCACCACCGGGCCCGAAGCGCTGGACACCTTCGACCGCAACGGCGCCGACCTGGTGCTGCTCGACCTGATGCTCCCCGGGCTGCCGGGGACCGAGGTGTGCCGTTCCCTGCGGCAGCGTTCCAAGGTGCCGGTCATCATGCTGACCGCCAAGGACAGCGAGATCGACAAGGTCGTGGGGCTGGAGCTCGGCGCCGACGACTACGTCACCAAGCCGTTCTCCTCGCGTGAGCTGGTGGCCCGCATCCGCGCCGTGCTGCGGCGCCAGGGCGACATCGAGGAGATCGAGTCCGCCGTGCTGACCGCCGGGCCGGTGCGCATGGACGTCGACCGCCACATCGTCGCGGTGCGCGGCCGTCCGGTGCAGCTCCCCCTGAAGGAGTTCGAGCTGCTGGAGGTGCTGCTGCGCAACGCCGGGCGGGTGCTCACCCGGGGCCAGCTCATCGACCGCGTCTGGGGCGCCGACTACGTGGGGGACACCAAGACCCTGGACGTCCACGTGAAGCGGCTGAGGGCCAAGGTGGAGTCCGACCCGTCCAACCCGCGGTGCATCCTCACCGTGCGGGGCCTCGGCTACAAGTTCGACCCCACAGAGGCCTAGAACGGCTTCTCCGGGCCTCCCACCCCTGTGCCGGGGCGGGAGGCCTTTCTCGTGCCGCTCAGGAGCTCGCGGTGGGGTCGGCCGTCGGGGTGGCGCTCGGGACGGCCGTCGTGGTGGCCGTCGGCGTGGGGACGGCGCTCGGGGCCGGGGACAGGCTGCTGTACTCGCGGCTGCGGGTGACCACGGGGACGGTCATGGTGATGTCGCCGGCGTTGGCGAAGCTGAGGGTCAGCGACAGGGTCTCGCCGCCCAGCAGCTCCTTCTGGGTGCCCTGCACGACGAACTGGGAGGCGGGCCTGCCGGTGTTGACGAGCTGCCCGGGCGGCAGCGTGAGGGGGCCGGGGGCCTTGACCGTCGCGGAGCCCTGGCCGGTCACCTTGATGCCGTTCAGGGTGTCCGGAGCCGTTCCGTAGTTCACCATGGAGAGGAACAGGGGCAACGAGCCACCCGCGGGGACGCGTGCCCCCGAGTCCGGGCCGAGGAGGAAAGCTTGCGGGATCTTGATGCCGTTCCTGCCGTACGTCTTGGCGGAGCCGCTGCTGTCCATCAGCACGTTCGCCTCGGTCGGGGCGTAAGCGTTGCTGGTGTTCGCGTCGGGCCCGGCGCCGCACGCGGCCAGCGCCGGGGACAAGGCGAGCAGCGCGGTGACGACGGTCACCCGGCGACGGCTGGTGCTGGTCACTGTTCGGGGTCTCCTTGGTGCACACGGGTATGGCCAGGGGCCCACCTTATCGGCGCCAGGGGTCCCTCTCGCAGCCGCCCCGGGGGCGTCGCGAGGCGTGCCGGAGCGCAGGTCATCGGCCGTTTTTCCACGCCGGATTCACATGCACGCGCAGTTGTCAAGTCCCAAATGGAGGCTTTGACCTGCAGTTATGTTGATTTCACTGTTCCGGGAGGGGACTGACGCGTGGTATCCTGGAGTACAGCGGAAGGGGTACTTGTCACATGACTTTCCAGGTCGGCGACACTGTCGTCTACCCCCACCACGGGGCTGCTCGAATCGAAGCCATCACGACCCGCACCATCAAGGGCGAGGACAGAACCTATTTGGTGCTGAAGGTCGACAAGGGCGACCTTACCGTTCAGGTGCCGGCGGAGAACGCCGAGCTCGTCGGTGTGCGTGACGTTGTAGGCCAGGAAGGCCTGGAGCGTGTCTTCGATGTGCTGCGCATGCCGCACACGGAAGAGCCCACCAACTGGTCCCGCCGCTACAAGGCCAACCTTGAGAAGCTCGCGTCCGGCGACGTGAACAAGGTGGCCGAAGTGGTGCGCGACCTCTGGCGGCGCGACAAGGAGCGCGGGCTGTCGGCCGGCGAGAAGCGCATGCTCGCCAAGGCCAGGCAGATACTGGTCAGCGAACTCGCCCTCGCTGAGAAGACGAACGAGGACAAGGCGGAAGCCCTCCTCGACGAGGTCCTGAACTCCTGAACACACCATCACTGCCTAGGGTGGGCGTCGGCGTCGATGTCCACCCTTTCGCATCCGGCCGTGAGCTCCACCTCGCCGGGCTGTACTGGCCCGGCGAGGTCGGGCTTTCCGGCCACTCCGACGGCGACGCCGCCGCGCACGCGTGCTGCGACGCGCTGCTCTCGGCGGCCGGCCTGGGCGACCTCGGCGGCCTGTTCGGCACGGCCGACCCCCGATGGTCCGGTGCCCCCGGGGTGGCCCTGCTGGAGGAGACCGCGCGCCACCTCCGTGCCGCCGGCTTCACCATCGGCAACATCGCCGTGCAGATCATCGGCAACCGCCCCAAACTAGCCCCACGCCGCCCCGAGGCGGAGAAGGCCCTGAGCGCCGCCGTCGCCGCCCCCGTCTCCGTCAGCGCCACCACGACCGACGGCCTGGGCCTCACCGGCCGCGGCGAGGGCGTCGCCGCCATCGCCACCGCGATCGTGTTCGAGGTAACGGCATAGCCCTCACCGCTCGTCGCGAGGCGTCACCACCGCGATCGTGTTCGAGGTAAGGGATCCATGACCGTGACGGCACCAACCGACGGTGCTCCCGGCACGTCGTACTAGCAGGATCCCGGGCGGCAGCACACCACTCGCGAATCCTCCTACGGACGGCGGTCCCGCCCACCGGCGCGGGTGTGCGGGCCGCCGCCCGTTTTTCTTTACCGTCCTGACCTGCGGGTTCGCAATTCTCAGGAATAGTCCTCCAAGATGGGGTAGCCACCTCTTCAGCGTGAAGGTGTGACCCTCATAGGGGAGGCTCAATATGTCCATCGAAACCATCCTCGGCGCGATCGTCATCGGCGCCATCATCGGTGCCCTCGGCCGCCTGGTCCTTCCCGGCCGCCAGCCCATCGGATGGCTCCTGACCATCGTCGTCGGCATCGTCGCGGCCCTGATCGGCACCGCCATCGCCCAGGTCCTGGGTGTAGCCACGACCAACGGCATCGACTGGATCGAACTGGTCCTCCAGGTCGTCCTCGCCGTCGTCGGCGTCGGCCTGGTCGCCGGCCTCCGCGGTCGCACCAGGGTTTGACAAGCCCCCAACCCAGGTGGCCACAGCCGCCACCGCCCACTGAAAAGGAAGGCCCGCCCGGCCCCGCCGGGCGGGCCTTCCCCTGTCCCACCCTCCCGGCCATGTTCCTGCCACGAAACCGGCTGGACGCCGGTCACGCCGCGCAACGCAGGTCAGGGGCGGGGTAGCACGCCGAGGAGGGTTGCGGTCAGGGCCAGCTTCAAGGAGTCCTTCAGCTCCAAGTGGAAGCGGGCCAGGTCGGGCTCGGCCTGGTAGGCCGCCTGCAGGCTGGGTGGGGGCGTGCTGTACGCCGACAGCGCGCCGGCCATGACCATGGTTTGCAGGCTGAACAGTGTCGCGTTCTCGCCTAGCTCCGGCAGGTATTTCTGGATCAGGGCTGTCATGGTTGTCAGGCGGTCCAGGGAGGCGCGCTTGTAGCGTGCCACGACCTCGACGGAGACGTTGTGTTCCAGGACGCTGCCCTGTGCGCCGAAGAGCTCGCACAGCACCACTCGGCCGGAGAGTGAGCGGCTGAGGATCTCGGCCACCGCTGCCGCTCGCTCGGCCATGGGGAGAGCTTCGTCGACGCCGGCGGCCAACTCGCCCGCCAGTTCCGTCAGCCACTCCCGCAGGAAGTGGTCCAGCAGTTCCAGCAGCACCGCCTCGCGTGACTCGAAGTAGCGCAGCACGTTCGGCTTCGCCAGGCCGACACGGCGGCTGAGCTCGTTCAGGGTGACCGCGGCCACAGGCATCTCGTCGAGCATCGCCGACGCCATGGCGAGGATCGCCCGCCGGCGGATCTCCCGCTGCTCCTCGGTGCGCGCCCGCTGGAAAGCCACGATCGTCAGCCTAACTTAGGTACCGGCGGTACGTTGACAACGTACCAACAGTACTTTAACGTCGTCCACACAAGATACCTTCGGTACGTTAGTTGGGAGCATGACGTGAGCGAGAAGTGGACAACGGCGAACATTCCGAACCAGCGCGGGCGGGTGGCCGTGGTGACCGGGGCCAACACCGGACTGGGGTACGAGACCGCCAAGGCGCTCGCCGAGCGCGGGGCGTCTGTGGTGCTCGCCGTGCGCGACGTCGAGAAGGGCGAGCAGGCCGCGGCCCGCATGACCGGCGACGTGACCGTGCAGGCGCTGGACCTGACCTCGCTCGACTCCGTCCGGACCGCGGCGGCGGCGCTGCGGTCCCGGCTCGACCGGATCGACCTGCTCATCAACAACGCCGGCGTGATGTACACCCCGAAGCAGACCACCCGGGACGGCTTCGAGACGCAGTTCGGCACCAACCACCTCGGCCACTTCGCGCTCACCGGGCTGCTGCTGGACCTGATGCTGCCGGTGCCCCGCTCGCGTGTGGTGACGGTCAGCAGCACCGGCCACCGCATCCGGGCCGCGATCCACTTCGACGACCTGCAGTGGGAGCGGTCGTACAGCCGGGTCGCCGCCTATGGTCAGTCCAAGCTGGCCAACCTGATGTTCACGTACGAGCTGCAGCGCCGGCTCGCCACGCTCGGCACCACCGTCGCGGTGGCCGCGCACCCCGGCGTGTCCAGCACCGAGCTCGCCCGCAACACCCCCGCGGCCCTCCGGCTTCCGCTCACCTGGCTCGCGCCTCTGATCACCCAGACGCCGGCGATGGGCGCGCTGCCGACCCTGCGCGCCGCCACCGACCCCGCCGTACTCGGCGGCCAGTACTACGGTCCCGGCGGACGCTACGAGATCATGGGCCACCCCCGGCTGGTCACCTCCAGCCCGGAGTCGTACGACATAGCCGTCCAGCAGCGGCTGTGGGCCGTCTCCGAAGACCTCACCGGGGTGACGTTCCCCGTCGTTCAGTCCAAGCGGAACTCGTTTCCCTCCGGATCGGCCGTCACGCTGTAGCCCGCGCCGGCAGGGAGGCGCCGGCTCGTCGCGGCGCAGGCGGGTGGCGCCGAGACCGACGATCCGCCCTGACGGTGGAGGTGACGACCAAGCCGGGAAAGGTCATTCCTCCGGCGGCAACGGGGTGCTACGCATCCGTCCCGACGGTGGAGCGGTCGTCTCCTCCGGATACGGCCGGCGCTGCGCCGGTGTGGTCTCGTCCTGGTCGGCGATCTCCTCTGGCTCCGCGACCCAGGCACCGTGCGCCGGGTCAGGGTCCTGCTCGGCCGTCACGAGCCGAGGAGCGTCCTCACGCAGGTTGGGGTACGGCTGCGTGTCGGCATCCACCTCAGGGGAAGCCTCAGCGGCCGCACCGGGGGCCACATCAGAACTCGCGTCCGGCTCGGCGTCCCGTCCGTCGTGCCGCTCCACGTACCGCCCAGGGTCGTACTCGTCCGCCCCGCTGAACGCAGGATACGGCTGAGTGCCGGCCTCAGGCTCGGGCAGCGGATGCACCAGCACGTCGCCACTGGCCGGCCGCACCAGATCCCCCCACCGCAGCGGGACGTCGGGATCCCGCCGCCGAGGCTCCGGCACCAGCGGCTGGTCCGAAGGCACAGGGGAGCCCTCGGGAGCAGGTAGCTGATCCACAGGAGGCGTCTCAGGCGCCGGAGTGGGACCCACCACCGGCTCCGCCTCGGGAAGGTGCCGCGCCGCCGCCTCCCGCTCCTGAGGCGTCACCGGCTCTTCGAGCGGTGGCGCCAGCACAGGGTCGCGCCCCTCGGCCACCGGCCGCTCCACGCCGAACGGCACGAGGTCCCCGGTGGTCTCGTCCTCAGACGCCTGAGGCGTACGGACGGACAGCAACAGCAGCCACAACCCCAGCACCAGCATCGCCCACGGCACCACGGCCACCGTCACCGCCGCTCCCCGGGGGTTCACGGTGACCCCGGTGGCCACGGCGGTGTTGGCCGCCGCCGCGGCGACGATCAGCAGGGTGAGCACGACCCCCGCCTGCAGCCGCACCACCCACCGCCGCGACCGCAGCAGGAAGACGCTGATCAGCGCGACCGCGAGCAGAGCGTTGAAGCCCCCCGGATACAGGTACGCGAGGTCGCCCCGCGCACCGCCGGTCATGGCGAGTGAGCGCAGCGGCTCGAACGAAAGCATGCAGGCGGCCCCGGCGAGCCCGGCGACGGCGAGCACGGCGACGGCGGTCCCGAGACGCCGCAGCGCGAGCCCGGCTCGGCTCGGCTCGGCGGCGGGGACGGGCGTGGCGGGGGCGGCAGGACGACGGGCCGCCGGGCCCGCCGTCAGCGGAGGGGTGACGTCCATGGCCCTTCGAAGCCTACAGAATCACCGCAGCCCCCGGCCGTCGCGCGCGCCGAAGCGGCACCTCGGGCGCGTCCCCGAGGGGGCCTGTGGACGTGCCGCATCCAAAGTTTCGGCCGGGTCAAGCAACCCGGTAAATACCGCAAAGAGGTATATATCCTCCAGGACAAGCCACCCTTCACCGGAGAAGTCACACACGCACGCGGCCTGGGAGAAAAGAGCGCTGGAATCACTTTGGTTTTACAGACGTGTGAGGTCGGGCAACATGTCCTGTCAGAGCCTGAGAGGCATTAGCCTTGCGTTCGTGAGCCTGCGCCTTTACGACACCAGCACCCGTGCGGTCCGCGAGTTCGTCCCGATCCAGCCGGGCCGGGTATCGATCTACCTGTGCGGGGCCACTGTGCAGGCTCCGCCGCATGTCGGGCACATTCGCTCCGGCGTCAACTTCGACGTCCTGCGCCGCTGGCTCGGCCGTTCCGGCTACGACGTGACCTTCTGCCGCAACGTCACCGACCTCGACGACAAGATCATACGCGTCGCGGCCGAAGAAGGCGTGCCGTGGTTCGTCGTCGCCGAGCGCAACCAGCGCGCGTTCACCTGGGCGTACGACCAGCTCGGCTGCCTGCCGCCCACCGTCGAGCCCCGCGCCATGGGCCACATCCCCGAGATGATCGAGCTCATGCAGCGGCTCATCGACAAGGGCCACGCCTACGCCGCGGGCGGCGACGTCTACTTCGACGTCATGTCGTACGCCGAGCGGTACGGCAAGCTGTCCAACCAGCGCCCCGAGAACATGCGGGCCGCCGGCGACACCGACAGCGACACCGCCAAGCGCGACCCCCGCGACTTCGCGCTGTGGAAGGGCGCCAAGCCCGGCGAGCCGACCTGGCCCACCCCGTGGGGCGCCGGCCGGCCCGGCTGGCACCTCGAATGCTCCGCCATGGCCACCAAGTACCTCGGCGAGACCTTCGACATCCACGGCGGCGGCGTCGACCTGATCTTCCCGCACCACGAGAACGAGATCACCCAGTCCCAGGCCGCCGGCGACGGTTTCGCGCGGTACTGGCTGCACAACGGCATGCTCAAGATCGGCGCCGAGAAGATGAGCAAGTCCCTCGGCAACTCCTTGCTCATCCCCTCCATCCTGACCAAGGTCCGCCCGGTCGAGCTGCGCTACTACCTCGTCTCGGCGCACTACCGCTCGGTCATCGACTACTCCGACGAGTCCCTGGCCGAGGCCGCCACCGGCTACCAGCGCATCGAGGGCTTCGTCACCCGCGCCGCCGAGGTGATCCACGACGTCGACGCCGCGGCGCCGCTGCCGCAGCCGTTCGTGGACGCCCTGAACGACGACCTCGGCGTCCCGCAGGCGCTGGCCGTGATCCACGAAGTCGTGCGCGAAGGCAACGTCGCCCTCGCGGCCGGCAACAAGGAGCAGGTCGCCCGGCTGCTCGCCGAGACCCAGAACATGCTCGACGTCCTCGGCCTGGACCCCCGCTCGGCCCGCTGGCGCGAGTCCGGCGGCGACCACCGCACACGCGAGACCGTCGCCGCCCTCGTCCGCGTCGCCCTGGACCAGCGCCAGGCCGCCCGCGCCCGCAAGGACTACGCCGCCGCGGACGCCATCCGCGACGAGCTCGCCGCCGCCGGGGTCATCGTGGAGGACACCCCCGCCGGCCCTCGCTGGGAGCTTGCGCACTGATCGCACCGGTAGGCTTACGGCATGGCAGGTGCGGGTAAAAGCTCCGGCGGTTCCGGCGGCAGAAGAAAAGGCCCCACGCGGGGCACCGGCGGCAAGGGCCGCGGTTCGTTGACGGGCAAAGGCGCCACGCCTCCGGCCCACATGCGCCACTGGTACAAGGATCGCCAGCAGGCCGCCCCTCGCACGGCCGCGCGCCCCGGCGACCAGCCCGCCCGCCGCCCCCGCAGGGACGAGAACACCCCCGAGGTGATCGGCGGCCGCAACCCGGTGGTGGAGGCCCTGCGCGCCGAGATCCCCGCCAACGTCCTGTACGTCGCCCACCGGGTCGACAACGACGACCGCGTCCGCGACGCCATCAAGATGGCCGCCGACCGCGGCATAGCCCTCCTGGAAGTCAGCCGCGACAAGCTGGACAGACTGACCGAGGGCGGCGTCCACCAGGGCCTGGCCCTCCAGCTCCCCCCGTACGAGTACGCCCACCCCGACGACCTGGTGGACCGCGCCGAAGACGCCGCGGAAACCCCCTTGATCATCGCCCTGGACGGCGTGACCGACCCCCGCAACCTCGGCGCCATAGCCCGCTCCGCCACCGCCTTCGGCGCCCACGGCATCCTGGTCCCCGCCCGCCGCTCCGCCGGCGTCACCGCAGGCGCCTGGAAAACCAGCGCCGGCACCCTGGCCCACCTCCCGGTAGCCAAGGCCCCCAACCTCACCACCACCCTCCGCGACTACCGCTCCCGCGGCCTCTTCGTCATAGGCCTGGACGGCACCGCCGACACGAACATCGCCGACATAGACCTCGCCACCGACCCGTTGGTGGTAGTAATCGGCTCCGAAGGCAAAGGCCTCTCCCGCCTCGTCCGCGAAACCTGCGACACCATAGCCCGCATCCCCATCCGAGCCGCCGCCGAGTCCCTCAACGCCTCAGTAGCAGCCGCCATCTCCCTCTACGAGATAACCCGCCTCCGCCACCCCTAGCCCCCCAGCCACCACCTTCCATGACGCCCCCCACCCCGGCCCACTAAACTCAGTCCCACCACCCGCCGACGTAGCTCAATCGGCAGAGCAACGGTCTTGTAAACCGTAGGTCAGGGGTTCGATTCCCCTCGTCGGCTCCCAGCTCAAAGGCTCTTGGGCGAGTTCGCCCGAGGCCTTTGCCACGTGTCCGGCGCGTCTGGCGGCTCGGACCGGTCTTGGCGAGATGCGGAGGATCCGGACCTAATCGACGCAAGTGGGCTATCCAGGCGGTCATGTCCGAACGCAAGGACCGGATCGCCAACCGCGAGCGCGACGGCAGGCTCAACTGTGCCGCGCGGAGGGAGATTCTGCGCTGGTTGCAGGATGACATCGCCACTAGGCAGTCACCTTCCGACGCTCCAGCGCAGATCTCAACCGTGATCAGAGTGTCGGTTAGAACCCGAAGCCGAAGCCGGGGCTGACGAGGCCGCCCACGCCCACGAAGGGGTATTCGAAGGCAGCGGCCTCTGTGATGGTCGCGAAGTCCACAGCGCTATTGCCGAAGCCGCCGAATCCGCCCGAGCCGCTGCCCCTCTCCCAGTTCGCGCCGATGCTGGTGGATGCGCCCGCGCCGCTGGCGGTGATGGTGCCGAGTCCGGTGAGTGCCACCGCGATGGCCAGTGTCGCCGCGTGCTTCTTGCTAGGTCGCATTGCGTTCCCCCTTGGTGGAGCGAGTCGCGGAGCGGACGCCTTGATCCGCCTTGCAGGTAACGCGCTGACGCCCTACCTGCCACTGCTCACCTAGCTTCCCGAGCACCTGATTCGACAAACGATCACTATTATTGCTTGACCACGAATTAATTAGATATTACATTCTATACCCTCGTATTTGCTATTTTGTCCCGATATGTCTCGTTGGCTGATCCACTGTTCGACAGCCGGTATGAGGCGTGCGACTTGGCGGCGTGGTTCCGAAGTGATCGTGGAAAGTGTTAGCCGGGTGGTGCGGTGGGCCTAGCTGGGCGTTGTCCAGGCGCGTGCTGTTCGCTGATGTCCAAAGCGCGAATCGCATCCTCCTGGAGATCCACGCCGGCCGTGGCGATTTCAGCAGCGCGCTGCGCCAGTACGAGAAGTGCAGGCGAATATTGATCCGGGAACTCGGAGTACCTCCGGAACCGGACATCGTCGCGGTGATCCAGCAGCTTTACCCCTCGGGCACCGGCCGGGTGAAAGCGGTTCAGTGTGCCGTCGAGGATCAGGTGTGTCAGCCCGTCCTTGGTGGCGGTGCGCAGGGCCTGTGCCGGCGTGGGTGAACGGGCCGACAGCAGCTTCACGGTCTCGTGCACATAACGCCAGGCGGTCGCCGCCGACACGCCGAATCCGGCGCTGAGCTCGGCGAATGTCTCGTTCTCGCGAAGGTCGACCAGTACGAGCAGGGCCTGCCGGCCGGGGCTGAGCCGCTACCAGGACGATCCGATCCGCTTGCGGTGGCGACGGATGATCCCGGCCACGTAATTCAGCGTTGCGGGCGACAAATCGACGGCGGCGCGATAGAACAGCACGCAGAGACCTCTGGTTGAGACGTGGTGGGTTGTGGTGATCAACCCGTCTACCAGGGGTCTCTTCATGTCATCAGCCGAACCCGAAACTCGCGATCATGCTGTGATCAGCAGCCTTCCGCCAGCGGATGAAATGCGTTCACTCATCCACACCGACCGCGTCAAGGCCGACCGGCCGTACTACTCGGGCAAGCACCGCGTCCACGGCATGAACATCCAGATCATCGCAGGTCCCGGCGGGGCCATCCTGTGGACGTCCGGCGCACTGCCCGGCAGTGTCCACGACCTGACCGCCGCCCGCATCTGGGGCATCCTGCGCGAACTGGAGAAAGCAGGGATCCTCACCCTGGCCGACAAGGGCTATCACGGCGCCGACGCCACCGTCGTCATCACGCCGTACAAGGGCAGGAACAAGCCGGCATCACAAAAACAGGCCAACCGATCCCACGCCGCGCTCCGCGGCCCCGGCGAACGCGCAAACGCCCAGCTCAAGAGCTGGCGCGTCCTCCACAAGCTCCGCTGCTGCCCCAACAAGGCCGGTCACTTGGTGAAAGCCATCGCCGTCCTGCAAAACCACCGGGCAGCTCAGAGCGCGAGGTTGAAATGGATTCACGGGAAGGTGCTGAGTTCCGGGTTGCCGCGGATCACCCGTTATCGTCCGGGCGTGTCCCGGTTCACGCTGATCGATCCGTCCGGGAACTCGATTATTCTCATCCAGCGTGACGAGCCGGCCGAGCTGGAATACGGCGGCTCGAAGAAGTTGACGGGCTTGGCCAGGGCACTGGACAACGCCCGGATTCTTCGCGAGTTCAAGAATGATGACCGGCAGGCTTTTCGCCGCTCAAGTCCGCGGTGCGAAGACATGGCGTGAACGCCCTGGTGGTCGAGCTGGCCATCGCTCTGTGCCACCTCATCGATCTGGCCGTGGTCCTCGGAGCGTGTGCGGTGCCATGGCACATGCTCGTCCATGACTTTCCGTGGGACCAGGAGCCCGAGTCGCTCCAATTGGGGCTACGCGGAATCAGACATTGGAAGACGATCTTTCGCGGCCGATAGCGGGCATGTGGCGACGCGTTCTCCGCGCATTCGGGCCTGACCTGCGGTGGGCCGCTGCTTCTAGCTGAATTTTCATGGGTGTGGGTATCGGCTGCCCGAATGGCTCCCGGATGCCGGTGTGTGGGCGGCTTTGTCGTAGACGCGCGTCCTCCGGTGAGTGGTGGCGTCGCGTGGAACTTCCATGGGCTCAGGCAGGGGTGTGGGCTGTCACGAGCCAGACCTGCTCGACGTTGGACATTGACATTGACCGGCGTCATGTAAATGTCATACGTTCCGCCTCGGACGACAGAAGCCGATGGAGGCGGAGTGAACTCTCGATCAGGGGACTGGGGCTGTGGCCGGCCGAGGCGTGCCGGTTGGGGCGGTTGACGGTCTCTGGTCGGTCGTCGCGCGGGCCGGTTCGGCGGTGACTGATGGTGGCCCCTTCGTGAGGGCTGTCGCGCTCTGAGGGTCTGTCGGGTCGCGGGGCCCGTTCGAGTGGACGGGCGAGTGCGTCGTGCCCGCGTTCGGGGTGCGGGGCGGGTGGTCGGGCTTGCGAATTCCAGAGAAGGAGGCCGTCAGCGGAACTCATCCGAATGGTTCGGGGCCGCGGATGTCGGCGCCCACAAGTTTGCAGACCAATCACGGAAGTACACAGTTGAGGGAGGGGTGATGCGCCTATCTCGGTTCCGCCTGTTCATCGCAGGCGTCGTTTCTGTCGTGGCGGCTGTCACGGTCGGTGGGATTCTGCCGGCCGTGCAGGCTTCGGCGGCGGTGGGGTGCCGGATCACCTACTCGGTGTCCTCTCAGTGGCCCAACGGGTTCACGGGCAACGTGAATCTGACCAATCTCGGGGATCCGCTCAGCAGTTGGACGCTGACCTGGTCCTTCGGGGCGGGACAGCAGGTCGCTCAGGCGTGGAGCGCGACGGTCACCCAGAGCGGAGCGCAGGTCACGGCACGCAACGTCTCGTACAACGGCGACCTCGCGACCAACGCGAGCACGAGCTTCGGGTTCAACGCGTCGTGGAGCGGCAGCAACCCCGCGCCGACCGGGTTCGCGCTCAACGGCACGACCTGCACGGGGGGCACGAACCCGTCGCCGACGCCGATGGTCAGCCCCACGGTGACCCCGACCGTCACCCCCACGCCGACGCCGACGCCGACGGTGACCCCGACCGGTGGCGGCGCGAACACGATGGGCTTCATCGGCTGCTCGATGGCCGAGAACGTCGCGCAGGGCTACCGGGCGGTCGGCGGCACGCGCATGTGGGGCCCGTACGGGACCGGCGGCATGGTCGTGCAGTCGTGGACGGACACCAACTCCAGCTCGTGGCGCTTGTTCGACCAGCAGGCGAGCAGGTACGGCCGCCCGAACACCGTCTGGATCCAGATCTGCGTGTTCAACGCGAACGCGACCTATGACGAGGTCAAGCGGATGATCGCCAACGCGCGCCAGCACGCGGCGTCCGGCGCCCGGATCATCATCTCCGGCCAGCCGCTGTACGACCAGGGCCAGACCTGTTTCCTGGCGGGCGCCAACGGCCCGCAACTGACCGACAGCCTCGCCCGGCAGGCGGCCGCCGACAGCACGCAGAACGTGACCTACCCGGGTGCGTTCCGCCTGCGGCCGAACGAGGTCTCCGACGGCTGCCACGCCAACACGGCAGGCCAGCAGTCGCTCGGCCGGCAGGCCATCGGGTACTGGGGTTAGCCGGTGATCCGGATCGGCTGACCGTCATGGCGCGTACGCAGCGTGACGACGGCACCTTCCCCGCCTGGTGCGGGGAGGTGCCGTCGCTCGCTCCGGCCCCCGGCGAGTCGCCGGGGTCAGGTCGTAGCTCGCCACCACGTCGGCCGGCCATCCGGGGGACGTCATCGGTCCGGCCGCATCTCGCCGTCAGGCCGGTCAGAGTTCAGGAAGTTTCTGAATCGTTCGGTGTAATTGAAACGTTTGTGCAGCTCATCAAAACGATAAAGGTGCAGACCAGCGGGCGTCTTCATCTTCCGAGAAACGTCCGATAGTTTTCGCCCTGCCGACGACGTCAGGCGGTATGGCGATCGTCGTGCCCGTCCCCATACCCGGAAGGGAGAGCCCTGGTGATCACAAGCTCGGGCCGATTGAAGATCCGTTCCACGGCCGTCGCGATGGCCGCGGCGGTGTCGCTCGTCGCGGGGTTGGTCAGTGTCGTGGTCGCCGAGGCCGCGGTGCCCGGCAGGGCCGGTGCGGTGGCGATGGCCGCCGGTGTGGAGGACGAGGGGGCGAACTGCCCGGTGCCGGCCCTGCCCGACGAGGGGTCGCTGCCGACGGTCTCGCGGCTTCCCGACCCGTTCCGCAAACTCGACAACCAGCGCATCACCACCACCGGCGAGTGGCGCTGCCGCCGCACCGAGATCCGCAAACTCGCCGAACGATTCGTCTACGGCGAGAAACCCGGCAAACCCGCCAGTGTGACCGGCACGGTGTCCTCCTCCAGCATCACCGTCAACGTCTCACACAACGGCCGCAGCTCCAGCTTCTCAGCCGGCGTGCAACTGCCCAGCGGCAGCGGCCCGTTCCCCGCCGTGGTGGTCCTTGGCGGGTTCGGCGCCGACACCGCCGCCATCCGCGCCGCCGGCGCGGCCACCATCACCTACGACCCCTACGCCGTCGGCCGCGAAGGCACCCCGCGTAACAACAAACAAGGCGCGTTCTACAGCATCTACGGCAACACCAGCAGCACCGGGCTGCTGGCCGCGTGGGCCTGGGGCGTCAGCCGCATCATCGACGTCATCGAATCCAGCGGCGGCACCGTCCTGCGCCCCGACATCGGCGTCACCGGCTGCTCCCGCTTCGGCAAAGGCGCCTTCGTCATCGGCGCCTTCGACCAGCGCATCGCCCTGACCATGCCCATCGAATCCGGCAGCGCCGGCGTCCCCATCTTCCGCGGCATCCCCGGCGAAGGCGCCCAAAGCCTGTCCAGCGCCTACGGCGAACAACCCTGGCTCGGCGACGCGTTCGGCACCTTCACCTCAAACCCCGCCCGCCTGCCCATCGACACCCACCAGACCATCGCCATGATCGCCCCCCGCGGCCTGTTCATCATGGACAACCCCCACATCCAAAACCTCGGCCCCCGCTCCGCAAGCATCGCCGCCCTCGCCGGCGCCGAGGTCTACCGCGCCCTCGGCGCCATCTCCAACATCACCTACTGGTCCGACGTCCAAGACGGCAGCCACTGCGCCAACCGCACCGAATGGCGCACCCCCCTGCAACAGAACATCCAAAAACACCTCCTCAAAACCGGCACCGCCACCGGCACCATCCGCATCTCCCCCCGCGCCCAAGGCAACCTCACCGAATGGCGCGACTGGACCACCCCCACCCTCACCGACACCACCCCCACCACCACCCCCACCACCACCCC